>CAJFTU010000058.1 GCA_904420065.1 uncultured Emergencia sp. | reverse complement strand
GCCATACTCATTCTAACAGCTTAAGCAACAAGATGGATAATTCCTTACTGGCTGTAAGGGGTATTAACCATAAATATATTGTAGTAGTAGGAGGTAAACAATTTTGAGAAAACAATTGATTGATCTTCGAGAAAAAATGCGCCAGTACGGTATCGACGCCTACCTGATTCCGACCACCGACTTTCACGGTTCGGAATATGTCAACGATTACTTCAAATGCCGCAAATACGTCTCCGGTTTCACTGGCTCTGCAGGTACAATAGTAGTCACTGACAGAGAAGCCTGCCTCTGGACCGACGGCCGTTATTTTCTGCAGGCCAGGAATCAGCTTGCCGGAAGCGGCATAGATTTGATGAAAATGGGTCAGCCCGGCGTTCCGACAGTCAGCGAATATCTGAAAAAAAATCTTAAAGCAGGAAACTGCCTGGGATTCGACGGCAGGGTTGTCGACTGGACTTTTGCCCACGAGCTGGAAGAGAAATTTTCATTGCGTTTCGATCTGGATTTGGTCGATGAAATCTGGCCCGATCGTCCTCAGATCCATCCGTCTTCCATCTATGCACTGCCTCTGTCAGTCACCGGTGAAACAACGGAATCAAAGATGCGCCGACTGCGCAGCTGCATGCGGGAAAAAGGAGCCGAATACCACCTGATTACCAAGCTGGAGGAAATTGCCTATCTCTACAACCTTCGGGGAGACGATGTAGAACACACACCCGTATTTTTCGCCTTCGCGCTCGTCAGTCAGGATGATGATCGGCTATACGTTTTGGATCCCAAATACACAGAAGCAAACGCGCGGCCTTATCTTCAGATCTTTGAGGATCTGAAACATTTAGACGGAAAATCCGTTTTGCTCGATCGAAACGTGGCCAGCTATTCCCTGGTCAAATCCATTCCGGAAACGGTGAAAATCATTGACGGTGAAGATCCCGTCGCCCTGATGAAGTCATTCAAAAATGACGCCGAAATAGAGAGTACGCGAAACGCTCACATCAAAGACGGCGTGGCTATGGCTCAGTTCATCTACTATCTCAAGACCGGCATCGGAAAAACGCCGATGACCGAGATTTCCGTCTCCGAGCATCTGGAGCAGCTTCGCCGCCAGGAGGGATGTTTCGATATCAGTTTCGACACTATATCCGGCTATAATAAAAACGGAGCGGTGATCCACTATTTCGCTACAGAGGAAACCAACCAGGAACTGAGACCGGAAGGGTTTCTTCTGGTCGACTCGGGCGGTCAGTATCGGGACGGTACCACTGACATTACCCGAACTATAGCCCTCGGACCGTTGACCGATGAAATGAAAGAAAATTACACTGCAGTCCTTCGCTGCCACATCGCTTTAGCCTCGGCAGTCTTCCCGGTCGGGACCACCGGCGCTCAGCTTGATGCGCTCACCCGCAGGCCACTGAAAGAAATAGGGCTGGACTACAATCACGGTACAGGCCATGGAGTAGGACATATCCTCTGCGTTCATGAAGGGCCGCAGTTAATCAGTCCCAAGGGCACAGAACACACCTTCTCTCCGGGAATAATTACCAGTGATGAACCCGGAGTCTACCTTGAAGGCAAATACGGAATCCGCCTGGAAAACGAGCTTCTCTGCGTGGATAAGGAAGGCGGGACTTACGGATTTGAGCCGCTGACCGTCTGCCCGTGGGAACCTGAGGCTATCCTTGTGGAAAAGCTGACAGAAGCAGAGAAACAGTGGCTTAACGATTATCACGCTGCCGTTTACGAAAAACTCTCTCCATATCTGGAAGAAGAAATTCGTCTGTGGCTGAAAGAAGAAACCCGTCCGATATAGCAGTGATGTTTCGATAGAAAATACACAAAAAGCAGGGCTGCCTGTCTGGGAAAAAGGATACATCCCTTTCCCGGGAGGCAGCCTGAAAAAGTGCAAAACTCATTCCGTCTTATTGCAGACGCCCGTTTGGGCCCCGCTCCTCTTTCCCCCTTTCTTCCCTCTATCTTTCAATCCCCCGATTTTGGACCACTTCTATCCCTTTTTTAATTTTTTTTGGTACTTTATCTGCGGCGCAATTTCCCTTATTATTAAGAAAATTGTTATAATTGAAAGTTGGAGGAAAGAACCAATGAGTACAGAATCTACTTCTAAACTGAGGAAGCATATGTTCCACCTGGTGATCATCACCATTGCGGGCGCCATGATTTACGGACTTCCATACTTCAGATCCTATTTCTACGACGCTTATCTCGAAGCATACGATCTGACCAACACACAGATGGGAACCTTCGGTTCCATGTTCGGTATCTTCGGAATGATTTCCTATCTGTTCGGCGGTGTGGTTGCCGACATGGTATCCACCAGAAAACTGATGTCCACCTCCCTGATTCTCACCGGTCTGGGCGGGCTGCTTCATCTGATGAACCCGAGCTACATCATGCTGCTGGCAATCTACGCCCTGTGGGGCTTTACTTCTCTGTTCGCCTTCTGGCCTTCGCTGCTGAAAAGCCTGAGAGAAATTGCCAACGAAAACGAACAGAGCAAAGCCTACGGTTTTATGGATGGCGGCAGAGGCATCGTATACGCCATCGACGGCGTCTGTATCGTGGCCATATTCGGCTATTTCAGCAAGGTTTCCGGTGATCTTGCCGGACTTAACGGCGTAATCATCTATTACTCCATTGTCGCTATCGTCTTAGGCATACTGCTCTTCTTCCTGATGAAAGACAGCAAGCCGGATACAACCGTTAAAATCGAAGAAAAACAGGAAAAGATCACCGTGGCCCAGGTCATCGAGGTAGTCAAGATGCCGGCAGTTTGGATTCTTTCCGCAATCCTCTGCTGCACCTATGTGATGAACATCGCATTCTACTACTTCACTCCTTACGCCACTTCCCGTTTCGGCATGGCGGCAACCGCAGGCGCTATCGTCACCCTCGCCGCCCAGTATGTACGGCCCGTCGCTTCCTTTGGCGGAGGCATCCTGGCCGACAAACTGGGAAGATCGAAGGTAATGTACGTGACCTTTTCCATGATGGCCATCGGCACATTCCTGATGGTGGTCATGGGCAACATGAGTTTTACCCTGTTCATCGTCTTATGTATTCTGATCTACGCAGGTATGTACGGCGGCTTCAGCATGGTATTTTCCATGATGGAAGAAGGCGGCATTCCGATCAGAGTGGCAGGTACGGCCATCGGCCTGGTCTGCACTCTGGGATATCTGCCTGAAGTTATTGTTCCGTTTGCTTCAGGCAAGCTGCTGGACACCTTCGGCGACGACGGCTACCGATACATATTTATTGCTATCGTGGTGATCATGATCATCGGTATCGTCATGCTGACCGTGTGGGACAGATATACGAAGAAGCTCCGGGCAAAAAAAGCCGTTGAAGAGGACGGCATAGAAGCATAAAATAGTATACGTACAGAAAAGACAGGCTTTTTTCACTATTTTCCGTGCGAAGAGCCTGTTATTTGTTATATGCGGTCCACCGGCCGCCTGAGTTTAAGGAAGTGATAAGATGGAACTGACCATTGACCGAAGCAGCTGTGTACCCATTTATCGGCAGATATCCCGGGAGATCGAAAAGAAGATTCGCTCTGAAGAACTAACCGCCGGCTTTAAGCTCCCGGCAGAACGGCGTCTGGCAGAGGAACTGAGCGTCCACCGCAACACCGTGATCAAGGCCTACAACGCGTTGATCGCATCGGAGTTGGTCGTGGTATCCCGGGCAAAGCCAAAGGGCTATTTCGTCAAGGAAATTCACTGCGCCAAAGAATTCGACCAGCGCTTTTTCCCTCTCGAAAAGGCTTTTCGCTATGAGTTCCGCCATGCCGAGAAAAAATTTAACAATATCTATTATCAATCTGAAGCGGCTGACTGCATCGCCTTTGATACCTTGATTATGGATCGCCGCTTGGATCCGGTCATGGGAATGGCGCACGTTGCAGAAAAAATTTTTAATGACAATAGCAACAATTACTTCAAAAGTTTTGATCAGGAGACTGAACATCTAAAGGAAAATATCTGCAGCCTTCTTTCTAAACAAAATATTCATGTGTCGTCAAAAAATATCCAGCTTCTCTCGGAAAGCAATCAGATCATCAGCTATTTGATTTTTCTCTATCTTCGCGAGGGAGACTGTATCGCCGCCGAAGGCCCCATGGTACCGGATAACTACAATATTTTCTATAACCGGGGCATTCGCGTAATAACGGTACCCATGGAAGAGGACGGTATGCGGATGGATGTGCTTGAGGAGGTTCTGCGGGAAAAGAAACCCAAATTCATCTATACCCTTCCCAACTACCACAATCCCACCGGAATCACCATGTCGCTGAAGAAACGGGAAACTCTGCTCAGGTTGGCCACCGCCTACAACATACCGATCATCGAAGAGGACTATCAGATGGATTTCACCTATGACGGCCCCCGGCTGCCCAGTCTGTACACGCTGGATACCAACAGACAGGTAATCTATCTCTACTCCTTTACGCTGATCTTTCCCTACATGATAAAGATCGGCTATGCCGTAGGGCCTCCGGATCTCATCGAAATGCTTGGTTATGCGGTCAGCATAGACGAGACGACCATCGGCGGCATAGGGCAGTATTTTCTCAACGAGTACATCGATTCGGGCCAATACGAAGCTCACGTTCGTCTGATCCAGAAGGAATATCGCCGCAGAAGAAACGCGATGTGCGAAGAGCTGGATAAAATAGCCGATAAGGGCATCTCCTATCTGAAGCCGGGAGGCGGTCTTCTGCTCTGGTGCACTCTAACCGATGACATCAACGAGCGCAGGCTGTACAGCGCGGCCCGGAAAAGAGGCGTGCTTCTGATGCCCGGCTGGATGTTTTACGAGGAAAGTCACAAGCGGAAGGGACACATTCGTCTGAGTTTTTCCAACGTTACAGAGACACAGATTCGAAAAGGCATCCGGCTCCTGGGGGAAGCCCTCGATGAATGCAGAAACCAAAAACAGGAAAAAGAAAAAGAAAGAGAAACAGAGAAAGGTAGGTAACCATGAACGAATTTATCAAGTACAGAAGAGAATTTCATCATTTTCCCGAACTGGGCTGGAGAGAGATTCGCACCAGCGCCAGAGTTGCAGAAATACTGGAAGGCATGGGCTATTCCTGCCTGATGGGCGATCAGGTCGTCAATACGGATACGATTTCCTTCGAGATGCTGTCCGCTGAAGAGAAGCAAAAGGAAATGGAAAGGGCGGTAAATCAGGGAGCGAAGCCGGAATATGCAGAAAGAACCGGCGGCTATCCCGGTGTAATCGCAGAACTGGACACGGGAAGAGAAGGTCCGGTCACCGCTTTTCGATTCGATATCGATTGTCTCCCTTATCAGGAGCCGGAAAAAGACGGTTTTCGCCCTTACGATGAAGGATATATTTCCTGCAACAGGGATCGGGTCCATGCCTGCGGCCATGACGCTCACACGGCCATCGGACTGGGTCTTGCCCGGGCGCTGTTGGATCAACAGGATCGGCTCTGCGGGAAAATCAGGATCATCTTCCAGCCTGCCGAGGAGCGCTACAACGGCGCTCAGTCTATCGTCGACAAGGGACACCTCGATGACGTTAAAAACTTCATTTCCGTCCACATGGCGCTGACTGCCGAAGGATGGCCTCTTCCATCCAACACCATCGCCTGCGGCTGCAAGGATTTCCTCAGCGACGACCAACTGGACATCACCTTCCACGGCAAAGCCGCTCATCCGTGCGGCGCTTCACAGGAGGGAAAAAATGCCCTTCTTGCCGCCTGCTCCGCGGCGCTGAACATTCACTCCATCGCGCCTCACGAAGAAGGCCTGTGCCGGGTTAACGTAGGAATCCTCAATGCCGGTGTAGCGGTGAACACCATAGCGCCCAACGCCTTCATGAGCGTCGAATACCGGGGACAGACCCAGACCATAACCAAGTACGCCAGAAAGAGGGTCTTCGATATTCTGGATGGCGCGGCAAAAGCCTACGATATCACCTATACCTGCGACGATCTTGGTGAAATTCCCGCAGGGCAGAGCGACGACGCCATGATGGAAGTTATTGAAAGAGCGGCGAAAAAGGTCCCTTGGTTTGAAAAAATTTACTTCGAAGGAAATGTCGGCGGTACCGACGATGCGTCGGTAATGATGAACAAGGTTCAGGAAAACGGCGGTATTGCCACTTACGCGGGCATCGGCTGCGACACGACCCAGCCGCTCCACAATCCGGAATTCGATTTGGACGAAGACTCCATTCCGGCCGCAATTCAAATGCTGACTTACGCTGTGGAGGAACTGAACGGCCGGGCACAGTAATGACCGACTGCGGCAGAAAAACTGCCGTCCAATGATTAATTCCGTCGAGGACTGATTCGGCCTTTTTCCAGCGTTTTAGCGTTTTTGCGTTTTGCCGCAACCTCTGCTGAAACCGGAAACCGCCTAAAGTATCGCCATATAAAATCAAAATCGGCCGGTTTGCTGCATCCTGCAGAAGAAAACGGACTATTCTTCGCAGAACCGTTGGCAAACCGGCCGACGATTTTTCTTTTCTATTTTCTATCAACGCGGGCCGACACAGGGAAATCTTCCCTGTCGTGACTGCCGCGTCATCGGGAGCTATTGCTCCGCTGAACGATTCCTCTGTTTATTTTGACATCGATCTCTTCTCCTGCCAAAACGGGTCTCAGTTCTGCCCTTCTGCCTTAAATCCGGCGTACTTACCGATGATTCGCAGAATCGCTTCGCAGCACTTTTCCATGTGATCGATATTGGCCGTTTCCATCAGAGAATGATGATTGAAGGATCCGGTTCCCAGGTTTGGACACGGCACGCCTTTAAAGGACAGCTCCGCTCCGTCGGTGCCTCCCCGAATGGCCGGAACCCTTGGCTCGACTCCGCATTCTGCGATAGCTTCCTTAGCAAAGTCGATCAGGTGCATGTGAGGACGCACCATTTCCGCCATGTTGCGGTAGCCGTCGCGAATTTCCACCTCCGCTGTTCCGTTGCCATACCGGGCGTTGATCATGGCCGCCGCCCGCTTTACGGTTTCTTTTCTTTCCTCGTATTTCTCTCTGTCGTGCTCGCGGATCAGATAACTCATTTCACAGTCGCTGCAGTCTCCTTTGATGTCAAGGAGGTGATAGAATCCTTCATAATCGCTGGTATGCTCCGGCCGTTCCCAAGGAGGAAGCATGGCGTCAAACTCCATAGCGATCAGCGCGGCGTTTTTCATCTTGTCCTTGGCTTCTCCCGGATGAGTCTCTACGCCTTTGATACGGATCACCGCCGAAGCGCCGTTGAAGTTTTCGTATTCGATGTCGCCAAAATCAGCGCCGTCGACGGTATACGCGAAATCGGCGCCAAAGGCTGCGACGTCGAAGTTGTCCTGGCTGGTACCGATCTCCTCATCGGGAGTGAAAGAAAAGGCCACTTTTCCGTGCTTAAACTCCGGATGGGCTGCCATGTATTCCAAAGCCGTCACGATTTCCGCCGCACCCGCTTTGTCATCGGCGCCCAGCAGCGTTGTTCCGTCGGTGACGATGATGCTGCAGCCTACGGCGTTCTTCAGATTAGCGTCCGTGTCGGGATCCAGTTCCACGCCGGGAGCAAGCTGAATTACACTCCCGTCATAGTTTTCGATGATTCTCGGCCGCTGTTTCGGAGACGGATGGGCATCGGAAGTATCCATATGGGCGATAAATCCGATAACCGGTACCTCCTCATCGATGTTGGCCGGAACGCTTCCGTATATGTACCCCTTCTCGTCGAGCCGTACGTCTTCAATGCCGAAGCTCCTGATTTCCTCTGTCAGGGCCTCGGCGAGAACTCTCTGACCCGGTGTGCTGGGAACGGTGTTCTGTCCCACGAGGGACATGGTGTCGTACATGACATAGTTTAAAAATCTCTCATACAGTTTCATTTTCTGCCTCCAGATATTTTCCTGACCGCGTATTTCCAGCCGCAGCGCTTACCGGCAAAGACGGGCTACGGCCTCAGTAAAGATCATTCCGCTGGTCAAAAGCGTCTCCACGGAAATCCGCTCGTCCGGTCCGTGCATCCTGGTCTCTTCTCCCGGCATACAGCAGCCGAAAGCTACGGCGTTTTCTATGCCGTGGACATAGGTTCCGCCTCCCGTGTAGAGGCACTTGCCTTCCAATCCCGTATATTCCTCATAGCAGGTCAGCAGAGTTTTTACAAAGTCAGAATCGGCCGGCACGTGATGAGGCTTGCTCAAACTGCCGGAAAAATGCAGACCCGCTGCTTCAGCGGCTTCTCTCACCGGCGCAAGATTTTCGTCGTTGGCGCAGATCGGCGTTCGGGAATCGAATTCCGCTTCAAGATGCTTTCCGTCGAAATTGAGGATATCCAGGCTTACGGTAATCTGACCGGATTCCTCATCGCTGAGATAAATACCGGCAGCTTTTCCGTTGACGTCGCCGTAAGGGAACAGCTGGTAGAGGCTTCTCATCTTTTCCGCTGCATCTCCCTTCAGAGGCAATTCGCTGAGGAGTAAAAGAAGAGCGACAATTCCGTTCTTTCCTTCCTCCGGAGTAGATGCGTGGGCAGAGACGCCGTCGGCAAAGATGTGGAAGCAGCCTTCCCGCTCCTCACAGGAAAACGCCACGCCGGTCTCTTTCCCGACTTTTTCTATCGCATCAGACAGAATGTTTTCTTCCAGGCCTTCTACCTGGGCCTCGGCTTTAGACGGCACCACATTGCTCTTCACTCCGCCCTTAAAGGAACGCAGAGCAGGAAGAGTCTCTTCCGCTTCAAAGTCCGCAGTGAATACGCCGCTGAAATGCCCCTTTTCCACGTTGATCACCGGGAAATCGGCATCAGGGGTAAAGGTCATCTCTGCCGGCTTCGTCTTGGCAAAATAATAATCCAGCTCTGATGATCCGCACTCTTCATCGCATCCCAGCATGATCCTGACGTTTTTCTCCACCGGCACTCCCAGTTCCTTGATGGCCCGCAGCGCGTAGATCGCAGCAAGAGCCGGCCCCTTGTCGTCCGACGTGCCTCTGCCGTACACCTTGCCGTCTTCTTCCTTCATGACAAAAGGCTCCGTCACGGTCCAGCCTTCTCCGCCAGGCACTACGTCGAGGTGGGCCATGATGTCCAAAGTCCGCTCCTGATCCGCCTTCAGCTCGACGATACCCAGATAGTTCTCCCAGTTTTCCGTATGCAGTCCAAAGCGTTCCGCAATCTCCAGAGCCTCTTTCAGCGCCGCGGCCGGTCCCCTGCCGTACGGATATCCTTCTTCTTTCTCGCCTCTCTCGCTGTTCACCGCCACCAGACGGGAAAGATCCGCAAGAAATTCCTCTCTGTGTTCTTTGAAATAGGTTTCGATCTTCTGTCTGTACATTGCTTTCCTCCCTATTTTATAAAATTCTGTATTAAGGATAACACAAATCCATTGTCCGGAAAAGAGCCGCAGAAAAAAAGGGGAGAAAATCTTCCTCCCTGACCAAAGGATCCTCCACGTTTCCTCAGCGTCCGGCGGCAAACAGCACTACGCCGCCGATCAACAGCGCAAACCCGAACCAGCCCTTCTTCCGCAGCTTTTCATGAAGAAAGATCCTCGACAAGATGATGGAAATGACCATACCCATGCGGTAAATGGTCATAATCACCGCAGCTTTCCCTAAAAACAGGGCTTTGTACACCAGCACGTGCCCCGCCCCGGATGCAGCCGCGCCGAGCAGAATAAAGAGCCAGCACTTGCCCGCAATCTTCCCGAACTCTCCCGTCTTTCTTTTCTTCAGTAAAATCGCCCACAGCGCGGCGACAACGATGATATAGCGGAACGTGGAAGTCACGTTGGTATCTATAGGAGCCCGATCCGCTTTGACGATTACATAGGAAATCGAAGCAAAAACCGCCGACAATGCGGCAAACAGAATCCAGCGCTGATCGCTGCGCAGGATGTGTTTATCTTTCAAAGCGGACAGTTCCTGCCTGTCCATCATCAGCAGAGTCCCGCTGATAATCATCACTGTGCCGAGAATCATCAGCAAGGTGATCTTTTCTCCGATAAAGACAGCGCAGAGAATCATGGATACGACGATGGTCAGACTCTGAATAGCCAGAAATACGCTGATACTGCCGCCCTTAAGCCCGAGAAAATAGAAGACCCACGACACGGACAGCACAAGACCGGACGAACCGACAGAGATCCACGTCCAAAATCCCATGTCGGAAACCTGGCCGAATGCGCCGGAGAACAGCGCCGTCAGCGCAAAGGCAGACAGCAGAACCGTGTTGGTCACCGCTCCGGTTACGTAGGGGTCCGCATCCTTAACGCCGATTTTCGACAATATGGTCGATACGCCGATAAACAGGGTTGAAATAACCGCCAGTAAAAGCCACATAAAAACGCCTCTTTCTGCAAAACCTGATTTTGCTTAGTTTCTGCAGAAGAGGCGCTGTTTATTTACGTTTTTTACGCTCTTTTCAAGAATACTTCGTATCCCTTTTTCGTTTCATATACATCTGCTTTGCTGGTGATCTCCCATGGCGCGTGCATGTTGAGCACAGCCACGCCGCAGTCGATGACTTCCATGCCGTACAGAGCGAGAATATAAGCGATAGTGCCGCCCCCGCCCACGTCGACTTTGCCCAGTTCGGCAAACTGATAGTGAATCTTTTCGTCGTCAAAGATATTGCGGATGTGTGCGATGTATTCCGCGTTAGCGTCGTTGGATCCGGATTTTCCACGGGCTCCGGTAAATTTACTGAATACCATGCCCCGTCCCAGATAAGAAGCGTTTTTCGCTTCATAGGCGTCTGCATAGAGAGGGTCATAAGCTGCATTGACGTCAGAAGACAACATACGGGAATTGGCCAGGCATCTTCTCAGTTTCAGCTCGCTGTATTCTCCCGTTCTGTCCAGAAGTTCCGCTACCATATTTTCGAAGAATTTGGATTCCATGCCGGTAGCCCCTACGCTGCCGATTTCTTCTTTATCCACCAAAATGCAGCAGGCAGTTCTCTCCACCTGTTCCATATCCAGAATAGCCTTTAACGAAGTAAACGCGCAAACCCGATCGTCCTGACCGTAGGACATAATCATGCTGCGGTCAAGTCCCGTATCTCTGGCCTTTCCCGCCGGAACGATTTCCAACTCTGCAGACAGAAAATCCTCTTCCTCGATACCGTACTTCTCATTCAGAAGCTTGAGAACAGAAGCTTTGACAGCGTTCTTTTCCTCGCCTTCCACCGGTCTGCTTCCGATGAGGACGTCCATCTTCTCTCCCTCGATTACGGTCGAAGCCCGCTTCTCCATCTGCTTTCCCGCAAGATGAGGCAGCAGGTCCGTAATGCTGATCACCGGATCAGTCTCCGCCTCGCCGATGAGGATGTCGACAGTTTCGCCGTTCTTCTTCGCCACGACGCCGTGGATGGCCAGCGGAAGAGCAACCCACTGGTATTTCTTTACTCCGCCGTAATAGTGGGTATCCAGGTAGGCGAAATCCGCTTCTTCATAAAGCGGGTTCTGCTTGACGTCCAGACGAGGAGAGTCGATGTGGGCTCCCAGTATATTCATGCCCTCTTCCAGATCTTTCGTCCCGATGTGAAACAGCACGGCAGTCTTATCCATGCAGGTGGCGTAAACCTTATCGCCGGCTTTCAGCGTCTGCTTATCTCTGATCACGTCGGTTAGGTTTTTATAGCCTGCGGCTTCCGCCATGGAAACGGTCAGCTTTACGCATTCCCGTTCTGTCTTTCCTTCGTCGAGGAATCTACGGTAATCACTGCAGAGTTCTTCAAGCTGTTTCAGCTGTTCCTCATCGTAGCTTTTCCAAGCGTTTGGTCTTTCCATATATCCACTCTCCTTTTCGTTGTTGTCTTTTCTGCATCATGCGGCGTCCTGCACAGGCCTGCGCGCCAAAGCAGCCGCCGTCATCGTTAATTTCCCGCATATTTATTTTAACATAACTAAATTCAAATGCAAGGGAAGGGATAATTTATCAAATTCGACAAAATTCCTGTATTTTGATCAAATCTAATCCCTGCCAACCTTTCAGAAATGTAAGTCCGCAGTAAGGAGAAGCGCAGGATTTCCTCCGGGGCAAGTGCTATAATGGCACTGTCAAAAGGAGGAAGAGAAAATGAAGAACACAATGAAAATCGTTGCCGTCTGCGCCGCATTGGCAGCCGTCGCTGCCATCGCCGGCGGTATTTATTTATTTCTGGGACAGCCACAAATCTATTATACGCAAATTGATAACAGTAAAATTCAGGAAATTGACTCTGACGATGAGATGAAATACGAATATACTCTGCCTGCTTTCAGCGAAGACGGAGACGAAAAGGAGGTCTCCTTCAAAACCGTTCGCCATCTCCGGGAAGGCGCCTATCTGAAGCTTTCTCTTCGGCCCGTCCGAGGGGTGATAACGTGGGAAGAGGTGGAACAAAAGCAACTGCCGGAGGACGCGGAAACAAAGCTGTCTTCCTGATCCATATAAAGACCAGGTCGCCGATGGTGCGACCTGGTCTTCTGTTTCTAAAACGATTTTATCCCAAAGCGACAGAAACAGCCGCGCGGCTATGCGATTCCCGATGCAAAAAGCAAGAGTCCCGTCCGAGATCGTCAACAGGCTTCGAGGCTTTTCAACTCTTTCCGGAAGCAGCGGGATTTATGTTTTTCTCGATCGGTTTCTGTCCGGATCCGCCTCGGTTTACCCCGTAGGCCCCGATCAGAATCAGCACCGTAGCTACGCCTTGCAAAAAGGAAAACGGTTCGCCGAGATAGAACACTCCGCCCACGATGGAGGTAACCGTAGCCAGTCCGGCAAAGACGGCCCTTCTCGTTGCGCCGATGACGGAGATGGCGTAATTGGCGCAGAAAAAGGCTACAACGCTGCAGCCGATTCCCAGATACAAGATACAGATCAGAAAACCGGTATCGTGAAACGGCAGCGTGATATACTCCTGCAGTGTTCCCTTTACGCCGTGCTCGATCAGAGCACAGCCGGTAAACACCACCGTTCCGCTGATGATCATCCCATAGGTCTTTTCCGCGCTGTTAAAGTTTTTGATCTTCTGGGAAGTGATGGCATACGCGCTCTCACTGCACATGGCCACAAGCAGGAACAGATAACCGATGGCGCTGCTTGAAGCCGTAAACCCGTTCATCGTTCCGATCATCACCGCACCGGCCACGGAAATCAGCATAAAAAAGACCTGGCGTCTGTTGGGCCTGTCCTTCAGAAAAACCGCGCTGAAAAGCATGGTGATAATGGGAACGCACGAAAGCAGCGTACCGCTCTCCGATGCGTTGGTAAACCGCACGCCCAGGGTTTCCATAATAAAATACAGTACCGGCTGAAACAGGCTCAGGAGAAAGAGAGGCCGAAGGTCTTTTCCCCGCAGATCGATTTTCACGATACCCAGAAGCGCGCAGAGCGTCATCGCAGTAAAAGCGGTAATACTCCGCCAGGAAAGAAGCGTAAACACCGATATGGTATCGACGCACATCTTGATGAAAATAAAACTCAGTCCGAAAACGATTTCGCTGCATACGGCAATAAACAGCGCCCACTTTTCTCTGCCCATGTCACACCTGCCTTTTCTCAGTGAGATGTATTGTATCACGGTATTGAGATAAAGAAAAGAATTATTTTTATATTATTCGGAAATTTACAGAGGGCGACGATTTGACAGATCCGACTCGGTCGGATACACTGAAAACAGAGACAAATTTTCGCAATAAGAAAAGACGATCGAACAAAAAAAGCAGTCCTGCGACTGCTTTTTCTTTTGGTGATTTGTGGCGGGCTCGAACCGCCGGCCTCTTGGTTGTCACCCAAGTGCTCTCCCAGCTGAGCTAACAAATCAGATCTTTATTATTTTATCATACTCCTCTGCTCTTTGGCAAGAAAAAAATGCAGATACCTTTCAGGCATTGCTCGAGATAAAATCCAAGTATTAGACATCACTCGGCTTCAATATTACAATATAGATATCGTTAAAACAACACCCTCTCTGGGGATTTAATTTGAGGTGAAGGAATGACGATGGATGAAGCAAACCGGCTATACAATATTCCACTTGACATCCTAAAGGAATATGAAAGCTGGGGTCTGTGCAGCTGCGGGACCACGGAAGAAAACTGGTACGAAGACGAGGATATTCAACGGCTGAGCATCATCATGACGCTCCGCGACGTAGGATTCAGCCGCAGCGAAACAAAGCAGTATATGCAGCTGCTCCTGTCAGAAAAAAACACACTCGAAGAAAGGCTGCAAATTCTATCCGCGCACCGCCGCACTACCCTCGACGAAATCCACGATAAACAAAAACAGCTGGACTGTCTGGATTATCTTCGGTACAAACTTCAGAAGGAAATTCGTGTCCAGCAGAAAAAAATCTAAATACTAAACATTTTACAAAAGGGAGGAATAAAATATGGCAGTAATACAAACAGCAGGTCGCAGAGATCTGGGCGACTTCGCTCCAAAATTTGCCGAGCTCAACGACGACGTCCTTTTTGGTCAGGTCTGGAGCCGGGAAGATAAACTTTCACTTCGTGACCGTTCTCTGATCACCGTTGTCGCGCTGATGTCTCAGGGACTGGTGGACTCTTCATTCCAGTATCATCTGATGACGGCAAAGGAAAACGGCATCAGCAGAGAGGAAATTGCGGAAATCCTCACCCACGCCGCATTCTACGCCGGCTGGCCAAAGGCATGGGCCGCTTTCCGCCTGGCCAAAGAGGTCTGGAAGGAAGAGGATTCTGCAAAAGGACACGGCGGAATCTTCGGACTTGGCGAACCAAACGAAGCTTTCGCACAGTACTTCGTCGGAAACAGCTATCTGAAACCGTTGGGTAAGGTTGGCGGCGTATCCGCAGCTAACGTGACTTTTGAACCCGGCTGCCGCAATAACTGGCACATTCATCAGGCCGACAAAGACGGCGGTCAGCTCCTGCTCTGCACCGAAGGCCGGGGTTGGTATCAGGAATGGGGAAAAGAGGCTCGCGAGCTTCATGCCGGCGACACCGTAGAAATTCCGGCAGGGGTAAAACACTGGCACGGAGCAGCCAAGGACAGCTATTTCTCTCATTTGGCCATAGAGATTCCGGGCGAAAACACTTCGAATCAGTGGTTAGAAGCCGTCAGCGACGACGACTACAATCGTCTGCCTTAACCTTAAAAACTACTAAAAAACAGATATCATAGAATAGCATTCCTATAGAGAATGAAATTTGAACTTTGAAAAAATAAAATCTCCCCGTATGATGTATATGAGTTTCGCGACTTAATACATC
>CAJFTU010000057.1 GCA_904420065.1 uncultured Emergencia sp. | reverse complement strand
CTCTTGTCCAGCCGATCCACCTTCTCTTCCACCGACGTCAGCCTCTTGTCCAGCCGATCCACCTTCTCTTCCACCGACGTCAACCTCTTGTCCAGCTGCTCCACCTTCTCTTCCAGCCGATCCAATCGCCGACCTACCTTTTGATCCAGCAGCCGGGAAATCGCCAGTAAATCGGAATTCGTCAGCACTGTCATCACCTCCCCCTTACAGTTTATGTTTTCCTACTATAAGAATATCACAGCGGTCTTTTTTCCACCAGCGCTTTTTGCTCTTCCCGTCAAAGTAGTACAATTTCGATTATTCCCCATAGATTTGCAAACAAAGAAAAAGAGGACCGACGCGCAGTCCTCTCTGATTTCTTATTTCCTGTATTCTTTTTCCACATACGGGCTGGTGGCCGTCTTCAGCATACCGCCATAGCCCAGTTCAAATTCGACGATGTCGCCCACCTTGTACTCTCTGTCGCAATGGGTGACGTCTAAGATGATGTGGTCAGAACTGCCGCCCATGATCTCAATCTGGGAATCTCTCGGCGTCATGCTGTCCAGATCCGTATCCTGCTTTCCTATGCCGATGATCGCCCTCTTCATCATTCCGCGATCCTCATAGTACGGCTTCTGACCGAAGGCGTCCACGCCGACTTCACCGATTGGCAGAGACGGTTTCTCCTTCAGCTCGATGATCTGTGCCTGCAAGATCAGCCCGTCTCCGGTAGTTCCCGGCAGCTTGGTCTCGTAAGCCGTGTCGTTTCCTAAAAGGAAGGCCTCGCCTAAACGAAGATTATTTATTCCTTCCGGCATTTCTCCTTTGTCGATCAGATAGATGGAGCTGGAATTGCCTCCCGAAATCATCTGCAGCTCAATGCCGAATTCTTCTTCAATCTTGCGTCCGATTTCCACCAGCTTGGACAGATTGTCATACTTCGGAATAATCGCGCCGTAGCAGGTCAGATTGACGCCGATGCCGTAGAGACGGATGTTTTTCATCTTCAGTATCTCCGAAACCGCCTGGCGGATCAAGTCTTCTCTCTCGAAGAATATGCCCTCGCGAAGATCGCCCAGATCGATCATCAGCACGATGTCGTGGACGATTCCGGCCTTTTCTGCCTCTTCGTTGAGCAGACCAATGGTGGAAAGCTCCGAGTTAAAGGACAGATCCACGTACTTGACCACTTCGGCAGCTTCGCAGTGCATCGGAATTCTAAGAAGCACGGTCTTTTTTCCCGCAGCTCTGGCCGTATCCGCAAAAGAGGCGATATTCTTTACCCGGGAATCGGCGATAAAGTCCACGTTGGGATTTTCTGCCACCATCTTTACCATCTCTTTATCTGCGCAAAGTCCCTTGGTCACGATCATCAGCGAGCAGTGACCGCGGTCTTTGGTAATTTCCGCTACAGCGTTCAAATTGTTTTCCAGTTTTTTTAAATCGATAATCAGTTTTGGGTACATATTTTTCTCCTTTTCTCCTTGCCGCCCTTAAGCAGCGGTTTCACCCTATTTTCAAAGGGGACAAATCAGCAATCGTTTTTCGCCGCTTTCTCATCCGAAGGCGCCAACCGCTCTGAAGACCTATTCTACTCTATTTGGACAGTTTCTTCGCGTGCAGTGCTTGCAGTCGTGGGTACAGTCCCCCATATACTGGCCGCCGCTTTCCGTCTTGGCTGCCCATTTTCCTTTGACTCCGCCTCCCTGACGCATTTCCTCTTTTTCGTCCAAAGCCTCTCTGCGGGCGGCTTCTACCTCGGCGTCTGTGGCTCCGCCTATGGTTTCCTCTTCTTTATAGGCGCTCATATCGTAGCCCATGTTTTCCATTTCTTCAATGTGTTTTTTATACTCCTCGTCCCGCTTCTTTGCTTCGGCATCGGCATAATCGATTTCCGCCATATACTTGGCCGCATTATTCTCTGCCTTTCTTTCCGGGAACTTGAAATCCAGACTCTTTTCAAGAAGTTTTATGGCTGCTTCTCTGTATCTCTTTGACAATACGCCCAGGGAAGCCATGATGTAGTCGTTGTCCACCAGAATCTGGGCGTGCTCTGTCGGGAAAAGCATCATGCCGGTTTCGTTGTGCTTGGCGATCTCCTCCATGATCTCTACCCGATGAGGCAGCCGGGTCAGCGCGCCTCCCGTTCCCACGATATATTTCACCTGCGTCAGATCCTTGCCTTCGGCTACAGTGCTTCGGCCTGACGGTCCGTAGATATAGCGGATGATCCCCGCATGCCGCTCCACCGCTTTGAGCACCGCTTCCTTCGTCAGTCGTTCTACCAGCTTGAACTCCGCTTCTGTCTTCGGTATCGCCACATAGCTGGCCAGAGTTTCGTCCAGATCGATGCCCATCTTTTCGCAATCCTTGCGCATCTGTTCTTCTCCGATGGACTCGATAACCTTCATCCGGTTGACATAGACGCCCAGATCCCCTTCTACGGTTCTCTTCGCCTTAGGTTCCGGAGAAATCATGATTCTGGCAATCTTGTCCGACTCTGTCGCTACAGAGTGAAGATCCGTGGTAGCGCCGCCTACGTCCAGTACGATCAGATCCCCGAGGCAGTCGTACAGCAGCTTGGTGCACTCCATGACTGCGCCCGGCGTCGGGATGATCGGGCCGTTGACCATATCGCGAACATGTTCCATTCCCGGCGCATGGGTGATGTGCTGCTCAAAAGCATCCTGTATAACCTTTCGACAAGGTTCTACGTTGAGGTCGTCGATCTTCGGATATACGTTTTCTACGTTGTAAAGCTGCTGTCCGCTTTCCTCGTCGAAAATCAGCTTCATCTCTTCCTGATTCTCGATATTTCCCGCATAGATGATCGGCGTCTTCAGTCCCAGGCTGCGGATTTTTTCCGCATTTTCGATGGCCGTGTCCCGTTCGCCGTAGTCCACGCCGCCGGCGATCAGGATCAAGTTGGGATTGATTTCCTTGATCTTTGCCAAATCGGTTCTGCGCAGCTTTCCGGCGGTAATGTAGTGGATGATGCCTCCTGCGCCGAGAGCTGCCTCCTTTGCCGCCTTAGCCGTCATATCGTAGACCAGACCGTGGACCGTCATCTTCAGTCCTCCGGCGGCTGACGAAGTGGCCAGCATCTCTCCGTATTCCAGATTATCGATATTCATCTTTTTGCACAGGTCGTCGATAGCCCCCTGCAGGCCGATGCGCACATCTCCATCCAAAACCGACGTCGGTGCCTGTCCCTGCGCCCAAAACACCGGATTATCCGTATCCAGATCCTTAAACGCGTTTACTACCGTAGTCGTCGAGCCGATTTCGGCTACTAAAACATCTACCTTCATGGTTCCTCCTCTTTCTGTATGTTTATCTATTCTACCGCCTGTATCCCGCCGGATTTTAAACGTCCCGGTCTACAGCAGTTTATTTCCGATTTCACTTTCCATGATCATAATCCGCAAGGCCGATATCTTCCTGCTCACCGCTTTATACTGCGATAAGGTCCTCAGAAAACGATTTCCTGCGGCCGCATACAAGTCCGCTTCCCGCTTGTAACGTTTTATATATTGTCGATAAAAATACAATTGCTCATTTTCGTCAACATATTCATATTTCCTGAGTTTTGCTGCAAAACTCTCCGCATATTCTATCCGATGCCGACTGATCTGCCGGTCTTTCGAAAATCAGCCGACGTGGCCGACGGCAATCCTGCCGACTATCTGTATCTGTATTTTACAGTTTTTTCGTTTCGTCTCTCTAATCAAGTTAAAATAAAAGGCGGGCCGCTGGCCCGCCTTTGCTTACTGTTCGCCCGACGCAAAGAGCCGCACGGAAAATTTATTTCTCTTCTTTATCTTCCTTTGGCAGTTCGCCTCTTCTTCTCATGGCTTCTTCAGCCAGGAAGGTTGCTACGTCGATACCGTGAGAATCTCTTCCGAATCCGGCGTCGATTCCGGTCTTAACCGCGTCTTCAGGAATAACCTGAGTACCGCCTGCTGCGATGATCACTTTATCCCTGATACCTTTTTCGATAGCCAGTTCGTTGATTCTCTTCATGTTCTTGTAGTGAATGTTGTCGTGAGAGATAATCGTAGAAGCCAGAATTGCATTGGCATTCAGTTCTACAGCAGCGTCAACCAGCTTTTCTACCGGAACAGAAGTTCCCAGGTAATTAACCTTAACGCCCCATTTCTCGATTCCGCCGTGCTTGATGTTGATGATCTCACGGAGTCCTACAGAGTGCTCGTCTTCTCCTACAGTACCGCAAACGACAACCATCGGATGCTCTTCGAACTCTTTATACAGAGTTGCATCGTCAAGATGATGCGGTTCAGGTGGAACAACCAGAGTTTCCGGATCGATATCGAAGTCGATCTTGCCCTTCATCTCGATTCTGGTACCTTCAGCTTCCTGCATTACCTCTTTGCTGATAACCTCAGGATTCTGCAGACCCATCTTCTTACCGATTTCAAGAGCAGTAGCTTCTGCTGTTCTGGTGTTGGCCGGAATCATCATGGTCATCATGATTACGCCGTCTCCGCACCATTCCATTTCCGGTTTGATGGCTTTTCCATCCAGGTATTTCTCTACCTTTTCCAGTCTGCGATCTACGCAGTCTTCCTCATCCAGCTCGTCGATATATACGATCTTGCTTCTGTCTTCAAAAGTACAGCCGCCGATCAGTGCGGACGGATTCTCAGGATCTCCGCCGTACTGCTCTACGTTGTTGTAGCCGAAGTGAGCGGTTACCGGAGCCATGTAGTCTTCTTCTCTCTCGAAGATGTATCCGTAACCTACGCCGCCTTCGATCTTTCTGGCGATACCGTCTCCGTTTCTCTCCGGATATTTAGCGGAGTCAACGAAGAAACCTTCCTGAACAGCCTGGAAATATCCGCCGACTTCGATGATTTCTTCCATGAACAGGACAGCTCTCTCTTTGATCTCTCTTGCCATCTCTCTCAGCGGACCGTCTTTCTTCAGCTCAACCATTTCCATCAGGCCGTCCATAGCGATCAGCGCCTGTTTTGCGTTGTCGCAGGCTTCGATGTTGTAGATGTGCCAAGGAACGTTTCTTCCTTCGTCCGGAGTGATCGTGGACTGAATATCTGCGCTGGTCAGCTTGGAGATGACCATGTTCATTACGTGTGTAACGGTAGCTTCTCTTACCGAGGAACAGATATATTTGGTGTTCTGCTGCGCTCTCATCTTATATCTTCCGCAGAAGTCTCTCAGCGCTACAGCGTAAGGCAGGTCCATATACATGCAAGGAGCCGGGGTAGCTGTCGGAGGTACAGTTGACAGCGCGATATTTTCCGGCTTGATGCCTACCTTTTCAGAGAACAGGGAGTTGATGGCATGCTGAACGATCAGTTCCGGCATTACCTTCCATGCTTCTCTCGCTGTAGCGTTAGCATTGTGAGCTCCATCGATCTGCAGAATGTCCGCCCAAGCCAGAATCTTCTTGGATTCGCAGGCGTCTACAAAGGATCTTACGCAGTTGATGTCTCTGTAAAGTACGTTGTACTGCGGGTCCTGGTGCGCACCGTTGATGCCTTCTTCCGCGAACATTACGGCTACGTCAGGTCCTGCCACGCCGGATACGTAGGAATGATAGTTGATCGGACGGCCTACTTCGTCCTCGATGATGTCCAGAGCTTTTCTCTGCGCTCTGACCTGTTTACGAGTTACAGGGATACCGCCGATACCCTGTGGCGTACCCTCCATCAGACCGTCGATATGGGACTGTCCCATGTGACGGATAACCATGATGTGGTCTGCGCCGTGCCATGCTGCCATTCTCATTCTGCGGATATCGTCCTCGAATCTTCCGGAAGCGATTTCCGTAGTGATTACCGGAAGCGGCTGCGGGTCGATGTTCCCGAAGTATTTTGCCGGTGGAAGTCCAACGCTGTTCTTCAGTGGTTCAGAACAATCGTGATATTCAAAAGGTCCCATCTTGAGTCCCGGCGCAGGCTTTCTCCAGGTCCAGCCTCTTCTTCTCGGTTCGTATTTGTCGAGGTCCTTCAAGATGTTTCTGACGTCCAGTTTTTCGTTATGCTTTAAGATCATATCTGCCATCTTTACTTACCCTCCTTCTTGAACAGAGCTACCGCGTCGTCCCAGTATTCGCCCTGCGCCAGCTTTTCACTGGCCTCTCTGATGGAAATACCTTTTTCTTTGGAAATCTTGTAGACTACGTGGCCTGTTCCGTGTCCCATGAGACCTCTGTCCATGCAGCCTTCTACGATTTTCTGCGTATCGAGGGAAGAAACGCCCATTCTCAGAAGAACGGCTCTTTCTACAGAAGGAGTCGTATTCTTTCTTCCCAGTTCAAGAAGTGGGTCTACTACCTGAGCGGTCAGTTCCCAGAATCTGTCGTAAAGTTCTTCGTCAGAAAGATTAGCGATGTGCTGTCTCCTCTGTTCGAAATCGTCTGCTCTTTTCATTCTTTTCCTCCATTGTTCAACTTGATTATAAGCCTAAAGTCTTCTTTACGAAGTCTACGTCGGTTTTCGTCTCTGCAACCAGGAATTCGATATCGGCATCAGTCAGCTTATCCGCATCAACGCCGGCCTTCTTCACGGCCTTCTTGATCAGAGACTGTCTGAAGTGATTGATATCCGCTTCCTGATGCTTAATATATCCAGGATCCTTCGGCAATATGATGTTTTCGCCCGGTTTATCTTCTTTCGCCGGATCGCCGAAGCGGATTTCGATGCCGTTTTCTCTCGCGAAGGAGAGCTGCGGCTGAATGTGCTTGCCTGCTCCCGTGTACTCAGTTTCGCTGATGACAATCACCGCGTCTTCAGGCATCTCCTGAGCCAGGGAGAATGCTGCTGCCAGTGCCGTATTTCCTGCCGGTCCTCTTTCGATACCTTCCAGGTTTGCCAGCGCCTCTGTCATGTACATAACTTCACCCTGTTTTACCGTCACGTAACGGTCCATGTAGCGCAGAGGTCTTGCGGCGCTGCGCGGAACGTCAGAGTGGTCAGGATCGGTAGCGTAAGGAACACCGAAACCAGTGTGTCCAGTAGTGCAGGATTTTCTGTTGAACTGCGTATCCGAAGCCATATGCAGACCTGTCAGGTCGATGGAAGCGGATACCATCTGCGTGTCCACGCATCCGGCCTTCAGCAGTCCTCTTGCGGTTCCCGTCATCATGCCGCCTCCTGCGTTGGTGCAGACAACCATATCCGGATCTTTGCCTACTCTTTCGCGGCACTGCATTGCAATTTCGTAACCCAGGGTTTCGATACCTGCGATACCAAACGGCGAATAGAGCGATGCGTTGAAATATCCCGTATCTTCCAGAACAGACAGGAAGGTGTAGAACAGCTCAGGTCCTACGGTCAGCTGGATAACTTCAGCGCCATAGGCTTCGCACTTTCTCGCTTTTTCAATAATTTCCGGCTGGCCTACGCCGTGGGAGTCATAGCACTCCTGGACGACGATGCACTTGAGCCCCTGCATCGCAGCCTGAGAAGCTACAGCAGCGCCGTAGTTTCCGGAAGTAGCTGCAATAACGCCTTTGTAGCCCAGCTTCTTTGCGTGAGCAACAGCGCAGGCGGCTCTTCTGGCCTTAAAGCTTCCGGAAGCGTTGGCTGCTTCATCTTTTGCAAAGATTCTTGCGCCGTATCCCGGTTTTGCGTATTTTCTTGCCAGAGCAGTCAGGTTTCTCAGCTCTAAAAGCGGCGTGTTTCCTACCGCAACCTGAGACTGAATCTTAGCGCATTCTTCCAGAGTATAGCCTGTGGACTTCATCAGCGCTTCGTAATCGAAAGCTACGGAGCCGGATTCAAATTCTGCGTAGTCCAGTCCGAGAGCCTCCTTCATGATCTCGTTGGATCTTCCCATTACGGAATCGTAATCTTTTGCCAATGCCATTATTTGTCACCTCCAAACATGATTTCTCTCAGCTGTTTGTCGATCTCGATGATCTCAGGGACAAATTTTCCGTAGCTGTGCGTATAGTACGGACCGACTTCAATCAGCGTGCCCTTCTCTAAACGTCCTACAGCAGTTTCTACAGTAACGATATCGCCGATCTCCGCATCTTCCTGCAGTGTTCCCTTCGTCCACATTTCCAGATCGCATTTCTGCGTATCTTCCGGAATTTTGGCCGTTCTCTCATCTGCTTTGAGTACGACGGAATGGATGCGAACCCAATCGCCTTTCTTAGCCATGTTATATCATCTCCTACATACTTAACTTATTTCGCTTGCAGTTACCTGCACAAACGCTTCTATAGATTCCGCCTGCCGCGGGACGCGCGCTGAGAGTCCGGCGACGCCTCTGCAGCAGAACGGACAGATAAACATCTCTGCCTTAAAGCGGTTTTTACGATTTACTATTTAACCAGCTTGCAGTCTTCTTCGATCATGTTTCTCATGTCGCCCATGATCGCTCTTGGAACCGGAATGTCGATCATTGTCTTCAGACCAGGTCTTGCGTTGATAACGTGCGGAATGCAGTTCATGATCATAGCCATAGTTCCGATTCCGCCTTCGATTTCCGGCGTGTTGGACATGTTGACCGGAGGTACGCCCTTGATCTCTACATAGTCTCCAGTGTGTACGCCAACCTGTTCAGGTTCGATCTGCTGCGGGTGATCCATTTCGATCTTAACTTCACCGTCAACAGTTCCCCAGCCCTTCATGGCAACACCGGCAACCTGACCTGCAGCAGCAAATCCGTAAGGGGATTTTCTGTCAACATCGGTTACGATCGGTTCCATATCCTGTTCAAACTTATCCAGCTTCCAACCCAGAGCATCGCAGATCATGCCTACGGATTCAGCAAATCCTACGTGTCCGGCCATAGTTCCCTCTGCTTTTCTCTTTTCGAACTCGGCAACTTCCATACCGATTCCCTGTTCTTCCATTACAGCAGGTCCAAACGGAGACAGGCTGTTTACTCTTCTGGATACGATGTGATCTACGGTCTCGCATGCGCCTGTCCACAGAATTACGAGCAGGTCCATGATCAGACCAGGGTTGATGCCTGTTCCCAGTACGGTTACGCCGTTTTTCTTAGCGATATCATCCAGCTGCTTGGCCAGTTCCGGCTCCTGAGCCTGCGGATAAGCCATCTCTTCTGCGGAAGTGATAACGTTGATACCTCTTTCCATTACGAAAACCAGCTTGTCATAAACGTCCTTAGTGAAGGAGTTTGTGCAAACGACAACGATATCTGCCGAACCCGGTTTGATCACGTCTTCAGGAGTTCCTACGATAACGTCTTCTCTGTCTCCTCTTTCGATTCCCGGAACCACATCGTACATGCTCTTGCCGATCTTATCGCCGATATCGATAGCGCCGACAATGTCTACGCCCTGTTTCTTTACCAGCATTTTTCCGATTCCGCCGCCCATGGCGCCTAATCCCCAGAGGATTACTTTTACATTTTTCATTCTTTTAATCTCCTTTACATACATGAACTGTTAAGATAACCTTTGCCTGTGTAATGTTTTACACGATACCTAAATATAAAGCAACATCTGTGCCAACAGGCTTTATGTATACAGCATACCCAATCCAAAACAAAAACATGAGAAAACAGCGGTTTTCCCGCTTCGCCCGCGAGCAAATCCGCTGTTTTTCTTTGTCTGCATTTCTATTTCCAGCCCCTTTATGCAAATAATTTTGCATTATACGTGCAAAATTATTTGCATTTCAATCTTTTATTTCATACTTTTTCAGCTTGTGCTGCAGAGTCTGCCTCTTCATCTTCAGCACCTGGGCGGTTCGGGTAATATTTCCTCCTTCGGTAATCATAACCTCCCGGATAATCTCCTTCTCCAGATTGGCCAGATACTCGTCAAGAGGCCCCTTTCTGTCCCATTTTTCTGCGTCGGCGCCGATGGCCCGGATCTGCATGGGCATCTGCAGCAATTTTTCCGTCAGCACGTGTTCCCGGTCGGCCATGGATATAGACTGCATGATGATGTTTTCCAGCTCCCGCACATTGCCCGGGTAATCGTATTCGCAGAGCCTGTTCAGCGCGTCGTCCGCCACCATCCAGACTTCCTTCTCAAACCGTTCGTTGTGCTTTTCCAGGAATTTCTCTGTCAGCAGAGGGATATCGTCCAAACGGTTTCTCAGCGGCGGTATGCTGATGTTGACCACATTCATCCTGTAATAGAGATCCTTTCTCAGCTTTCCCTCTGCTATCAGCTTCTCCGGATGCTCGTTGACCGTAGCGATAATCCGCACGTCCACCGGTATATCCTTCGTTCCGCCTACTCTGCGAATATAATCCTCCTGCAGCACCCGCAACAGCTTACTCTGCAGATCGTAAGGCATGGCGCTGACTTCGTCAAGGAGCAGGGTACCGCCGTTGGCCTGTTCAAACAGTCCCGCCCGGTCTACCGCACCCGTAAAGCCGCCTTTAGCGGTTCCAAACAGAATTCCTTCAAGCAGCGTCGACGGAAGCGCCGCGCAGTTTTGGGCCAGGAAAGGCTTGTTTTTCCGCCTTCCGCCGTAGTGGATGCTCTGCGAAAACAGTTCCTTGCCGGTGCCGGTCTCTCCATAGATAAAGACGGAAGCGTTGTTGTCGGCAGCACGCTGGGCCCGCTCCACAGCGGTTACAAACTGAGGATTTCTGCCCACCAGATCGTCAAAGGTGTATCGCTTGATGGTGGGCTTGACCTCTGCCGGCTTTCTCTTCTTCTCCTGCAGCTGGAGTATGGTGTCACTCATGGTGCGTATATTGGTGATATCCTTAGCCACTTCTACTGCCGCGATAGCTTTTCCGTTTTCCATGACGGGCACCGTGCTGTTGACCGTGGTGACCTCCTTGCCGTAGAGATTTTTGTAGGTCTGCTGCTTATTCTTGATCGACACGTGTTTTTTCAATGCCTGATACATGGTGCTCTCGTTCAGTCCCACCCCCGGAAAGGCCTTGTGGAACTCTTTCCCCAGTACGTCTTCTACATTAATCTGTTCGATTGCCGCCATGGCGTCGTTGTAGAACAGGCCTACCCCGTCTTCATCGACCACATATACGCCGGCATCGATCAGTTTGATCAGCTCTTCAATAATTTTTCTGTATCCTTCCGCCTGCAAAACCGCACCTCCTGTCTCTGACTTCAGCCGCACAGGGATCTTTGCCCTGCGTTTTACCAACAGTATACCGCAGTTTTTAATTGAATGCAAATTTTTTTGCACCTGCGAAAACGGTAAAATTCTGGTGACTGAATTCCGGTTCTGCCCGCCGCCGTTTATTTTCATCTGTACATTGAAAAAATCTCCGAAATATTGTATATTGGTATTTAGCAATCTATTTGATCGAAGGAGAGGACAAATGAGAATAAGAAAAAACAACGACGACATCGAAGAAAAAGACATCGAAATGATCGCAAGAGTATCCGACGCATTGGCTCATCCGGTCCGCCTCAAACTCTTCCGCTACATCATGCAGTGCAACAAGTCCATGCAGACCGTCTGCAACAAGGATCTGGTCGCAAACTTCGACTACGCTCAGGCGACGATCTCACAGCACATGAAAAAGCTGGCCGAATCCGGTTTGATCCAGGTAAACAAGAAGGAAAAATTCTCCTACTATTACGCCAACCTGGGCATCCTGATGCAGTACATCAATACGACAAAAAAATATTCCGTAATATAAGGATGAATATACGATACGCCTGTCCAAGGAACAGAAAAAACCGCCCTTTCGGCCGCATTGCCGAAAGGACGGTTTTTTTGCTGCGCACTTGATCCTTGATCATCGAGAGAAAAAAGCAGGGTGAAAGCGAGGCAGAGCTGCCCCATCCCCGCCGCTTGCCTGCAGCTGCAATTGCCGCTATCCCTAGGAAGCAAAATTTCCCGTATATAATTGATAATATTTTCCCTTTGCTTCGATCAGTTCGTCGTGGGTTCCCCGTTCGATGATCCGCCCCTGCTCCATGACCATGATGCAGTTGGCGTTTTTGACCGTGGAAAGACGATGAGCGATGACAAAGGTGGTCCTTCCCTGCATCAGAGCGTCCATGCCGGCCTGCACCAACTTTTCCGTACGGGTATCGATGGAAGATGTCGCCTCGTCGAGGATCAGAGCCGGCGGATCGGCAACGGCTGCCCGGGCGATGGCCAGCAGCTGCCGCTGCCCCTGGCTCAGATTGGCTCCGTCGCCGGTGAGCATGGTATCGTAACCGTCAGGCAGACGCCGGATAAAACCGTCGGCATTGGCCAGCTCCGCCGCTCTTATACATTCCTCATCTGTGGCGTCCAGTTTGCCGTAACGGATATTGTCCATAACCGTCCCCGTAAACAGATGGGTATCCTGCAGAACCATGCCCAGGGAACGCCGCAGGTCCGCTTTCTTGATCTTGTTGATGTTGATACCGTCGTAGCGGATCTTTCCGTCAGCGATGTCGTAAAACCTGTTGATCAGGTTGGTGATCGTGGTTTTTCCCGCTCCGGTAGCGCCGACAAACGCGATCTTCTGTCCCGGTTTTGCCCAGAGGCTGATATTGTGCAGAACGATCTTGTCATCGGTATAGCCGAAATCCACATCGTCAAAGACGACTCCGCCTTCCTGTCTGGTATAGACGGCTGTCCCCTTTTCCCTGTCGATCTGCTTCCACGCCCAGAGCGCCGTGCGTTCAGACGACTCCGTCAGATTTCCGTTTTCATCTTCTTTTGCATAAACCAGTTCCACGCTGCCCTCGTCGGCTTCAGCCTCCTGATCCATCAGTTCAAATACTCGCTGAGCGCCGGCCGCGGCATTGACGACAAAGTTGATCTGCTGGCTGACCTGGGTGATCGGATTGGTAAAACTCTTGTTCAGACCTACAAAGGTAACAACCGTACCGATGGTGACCCCGGCCAGCTCGTTGATGCCCAGAATAGCTCCGACGATGGCTACCAACGCATAGCTGATCCAGCCGATATTGGCGTTAATCGGCATCAGCAGGTTGGCGTAGCGATTCGCTTTATCCGTACTGTCCCTCAGCTTTTCATTGACCTGATGAAAATCGTCCATGGCCGCCTGTTCATGACAGAAAACTTTCACCACCTTCTGGCCGTCCAGCATCTCTTCGATGAAGCCGTCTACCGCGCCCAAGTCCATTTGCTGCCGGACATAGTACTTTCCGGACAGCTTGGAAAAGTTGGACGTCACGATGAGCATAACCACAGCCGTCAGTATGGAGATCACTGTCAGCGCCGGATTGAGAACGATCATGGTGATCAGCGTGGCCACCATCGTAATCACTGAGTTGATGATCTGGGGAATGCTCTGGCTCAGCATCTGTCTCAGAGTATCCACGTCGTTGGTGTAAACGGACATGATATCTCCGTGAGCATGGGTATCGAAATAGCGAATCGGAAGCGATTCCATCTTTTTAAACAGATCGTCCCTCAGATTGCGCATGGTTCCCTGGCTGACATTTACCATAATCCGATTGTAAGCAAAAGCAGAGATTACGCCTACTCCCATGATGCACGCCAGCCGGATCAAGTCCGAAGCAAGCCGGTCAAAATCGTCAGCGCCGGTCTGCAGCATAGGGACGATATAGTCGTCTACCAGCGTCTGCGGAAAAGTGGCGCCGATAACCGTGGCGGCAGCCGTGATCAGAATGCAGACGACCACAAGCAGAAACGGATATTTATAATCGTGAAGCATATATCGGATCACGCGGCTGATCAGTTTCACAGCCGTATTTTTTCTCGATCCTGTCTTTTTCTCGTTGTTCTTTTCATTCATAGGCTGTTCCTCCCTTCTGATTTACGCCGGCTGGTCGAAATCTCCGCCGCCTTCAAGCTGTGAGCTGTAGATATCCTGATAGATCGCATTGTTCTTCAACAGATTTTTATGGGTGTCGAAGTCGTCGATTTTTCCGTCGTTAAGCACTAAGATTCGATCTGCCGATTCCACGCTGGATACTCTCTGGGCTATGATGATCTTGGTGGTTCCGGGTATTTCTTTCGCAAAGGCGGATCGAATGCTGGCGTCCGTAGCCGTATCCACGGCGCTGGTGGAATCGTCGAGGATCAGCACCTTTGGCTTCTTTAAAAGGGCGCGGGCGATGCACAGCCTCTGCTTCTGTCCGCCGGAAACGTTGGCTCCTCCCCTCTCGATCCGGGTGTGATAGCCCTCCGGCAGTTTATCGATAAACTCGTCAGCACACGCTGCCCGGCACGCTTCTATACATTCCTCTTCGGTGGCATCCGGATTTCCCCAGCGGAGATTTTCCAGAATCGTTCCGGAGAACAGAGTATTCTTCTGCAGCACTACGGATACCTGATTTCTCAGCACTTCCGTATCGTACTGGCGAACATCCACGCCGCCCACGCAGACCGATCCTTCGTCTACGTCGTACAGACGGCAGATCAGATTGACCAGGCTGCTTTTTCCCGAGCCGGTGCCGCCGATAACGCCGATGGTCTCCCCGCTTCTGATGTGAAGGTCGATATCGGAAAGCGCGTTCTTTCCGCTTCCCCGCTTATAAGAAAAATTGACGTGATTGAAATCGATGCTGCCATCAGCAACAAAAGTCACCGGATTCTCCGGATCCGTCAGGTCAGGCTGCTCTTCCAGAACCTCGCTGATACGGCGTATGCTGGCCATGGACATGCTGATCATGACGATCACCATGGACAGCATCATCAGACTCATCAGAAGAGACATGATGTAGCTGAACAGGCTGGTCAAATCTCCGGTGGTCAACGTGCCGCCGACGATATAATGGGCGCCGAACCAGGAAACAGAGATAATACAGAAGTAGACAGCCACCATCATGGCCGGATTGTTAAACGCAAGAAGACCTTCCGCTTTAACCGACAGATCATAGAGCATCTTCGAAGCCTTGGAGAACTTGACGTTCTCATAATCCTCGCGGACAAAGGCCTTGACCACACGGATAGCCGTCACGTTTTCCTGTACGCTGGCGTTCAGATCGTCGTACCTGCGGAACACCTGCCGGAAAATCTTCAGTGTAACAACCATGATCGTACCGATCACCACGATTAAAAACGCCACTGCGATCAAAAACATTCCGCTGAGTTTAGGATTGATGATCAGACACATGGCGAAGCTGAACACCAAATTCAGCGGCGCCCGTACGGCTACACGGATGATCATCATGAAGGCGTTCTGCACGTTGGTTATATCCGTCGTCATGCGGGTGACCAGACTCGGCACACTGAACTTGTCGATGTTGGAAAACGAAAAGGTCTGGATATTGGCGTAGATCGCTTCCCGCAGATTTGCGGAAAGGCCGGAAGCGGCGCCGGCTGCGTTCTTTCCCGCCAGCCCTCCGAAGGTCAGGCTCAGAAACGCCATGACTACCATGAGCGCGCCGTAGCGGTAAACGACCGGGAGATTCCCGGCTTCGAGCCCTCTGTCGATAATAATCGCCGTAATAAAGGGCATCAGTATTTCCATAATGACTTCAAGAGCAGTCAGTCCGATACAGAGAAAGGTATCTCGTTTGTATTGCCTGAGCTGCTGTAAAACTTTTCTCATGATAAAGTATCCTCCTGTCTGTTTTTTATTCCATTTTAGCGAACTGAGCGATGAGCTTCTTTTCCAGATCCCAGAGCTGCTTTTTTTCCTGCGGGTTCAGCCCGCTGAACAGCTCCGACTCCATCTGATCGACTTCCCGAAGCAGCTGATCTCCTTCTCCGATCAGTTTAGCTGTAGGGAGCACTTTTTTCTTTCGAATATCCTCTGAATCCGTATGGATGTAAAGATACTCCTTCTCCTCCATTTTCTTGATCAGCGCCGACAGCGTGGACTTGGATATTCCGATTTCCCTGTACAATTCTGTCAGATAGGTGCCTTTTGGGTGATGCCTCAGGATGTAGACCAGAAAGTAAACCTGGACGCCGGTCATCGTCTTTTGTCCCAGTCTGGTTTCTATCTGAGCGGTCAGCCTGGTACTGATTCTTTTCATCATAAAGAGCAGATCCTCTGAGCTGAGATTCTCTTCCATTGCACAATCACCTCCCGCAAATCCTATAATTTCTGAAATTTGTTTGTTTTCAAACAGTTTGCAAGCGAATCTTCGTTCATATGCAATTCTAACGCGGAATTTATTGAATGTGAAATTTAAAGATGTTATAATCTATAAATAATTTTTATAGATTATGATTGGAGAAGATTATGAATACTGTACAAATAGAATGCTTCCTATCGGTTTTCGAGCATCTCAATTTTTCTCATGCCTCCGAAGCGCTGAAGATCAGCCAACCGGCAGTCAGCCATCAGATTCAGACCCTGGAAGAGGAGCTTGGAGTCAAGCTGTTCAAGCGAACCAGCAAAAGCGTAACAATTACGCCGGAGGGAATCCAGTTTCTGCCTGACGCTGAGCTGATCCTGAAGACCGTGCATTCGGCCAAAGAACGACTGGGCAAACACGAAAATCTCATCCACTTTGACATCGGCTGTCATAACCACCTGGAACTAAACCTGCTGCCCGCCCTGTTCCAAAAGCTGGCGAAAGAATTTCCGCTTCTGCGTCCTTCTCCTCATCTGGCTCCTACTCCTTCCCTGTTAGGCCTGGTGGAGAACCAGAAGCTGATCGCCGCCCTCGGAATAAAAGAGCATCAGAAGAAATCGGCCCTCTTTTTCAGAGAACTCTGCTCCGCACCTATGGCCTGTATCTGTTACCCCGAACATCCTATGTCACAATACGATTCCGTTACGACGGATATGCTGACAGGCAGTTTCGTCGCCTGCTCTCCCCGGCAGATTCCCGGTTCGGTCTTTGCAGCACAGAGCAGCGTCCTGTCCGGTCTGCCGCCGGAACAGCGCTATTTCACGGAAGGCGTAGAAAGCGCCTTTACTCTGATCAAAGCCCGCCTCGGATACACCCTGTATCCGGATGTACCCCGGGTTCGCGATCCGGAGCTGCGCTACATTCCGGTATCCGACCTGCCGCGGCTTCCTTTCGGCGTCTTTTATCGATATGATGAAGATCATCCGGCGCTGAAGAAATTTCTGCGCCTGTGCAGCGAACTCTGATTCGATCCGGCTGCCGTTCAACCTGCTGTTCAATGAGGCTATAGACAGAAAAAAAGGAAATCTGCCATATTCTTTATTTTTTCCCTGACTTCAGACGGCAAAGACAGGACCGAAATGAAAAAAGTGCCATACTGTGCAAAGAAATCCTCGTTTCAGACGCTCCCTTACCCGGCGATCGAGTACCGATCACCGGCAGTTCACCTTCTGTGTATCTGAAGTTATACCAACAGGCCTCTTTTTCATCTATTGAACCCGACTATCCGGAAATTACTCGTCTGAAATGAAAAAAAGGCCGCTCTGTATGGCATTTTTTAATAAAAACTCACTTTCACGCCGTCTGAAATCGCCTTTTTTTCACATAATATGGCATTTCGCGGACGAAGGAAAGATGGGATAGGGAAAAAGGCAGTCCATGTTTTCAAAAAAAGGGAAGCGCCGCCGGGGCATCTCCCATCGATGCTCCGGCGGCGCTTCCCCTGCAATATGTTACAGGCTTACTTATGATGTTTTCTATTGAACTCTTCTTTTATAGCGGTTAAATTTTCGGGATTCCTCAACAGCTCTGCTGCAGTCATCGCAAATCCTCTGATGCAGAGAAGCGCTTTTTCCATCGCCTGATCACTTCCCGCGCAGGCCGCAAATTCCCGCGTGTGGGCACCTACTTGCTCTCCTTCACAGATATCAAAAGTACTCTGAATAGCCGGGCATACGTAGCTGATATCGCCGATATCCGACGATCCCGGCAGAATTTCGCTTCCCGTATGTTCAATGGCTACTCCCAGCTTCTCCATCTGCTCCGCATAAAGCTCTGCTAAAGTCAGATTGCTGTCTGTGTCCATAAAGTCCTCATCGGCTTTTTCCCATTCCATACGACAACCCGTACCCAGTGCGGCTCCTTCAGCACAGGCAATCACCTTATCGGTCAATTCCTGCAGATAGGCCATTTTATTGGCTCTGGTCAGCACGAAAGCCTCTGTGTAATCGGGAATTACATTCGGCGCCTTTCCGCCGTCGGTGATAATCCCGTGAATCCGGGCATCCTCTTTGGTCTGCTGACGAAGAGCGTTAACCATATTGAAGAAGTTGATCACCGCATCGAGAGCGTTCACCCCTTCATGCGGCGCGGCAGCGGCATGGGCCGTTCTGCCGAAAAATTTGAACTTCAAGGATTTCAGGGCCATGGTGTTCATGCAGTTGGTCTCTCTGTCCATCGGATGAGCCATCATCACCACATCCATATCGTCAAACGCGCCTGCCTTTGCCATTCCCACTTTGCTTCCCCAGGTTTCTTCGGCTGGTGTTCCGAAAACATAGATCTCACCGCCATACTGGTCCGCTATCTGTCTCATGGCAAGTCCGGAACCGACGCCGACCATGGCGATCAGATTGTGTCCGCAGCCGTGTCCCAACTCAGGAAGCGCATCGTATTCGGCCAGCATGGCAATCTTCGGCCCCGGCTTTTTTCCCTTATACACAGCTCTGTAACTGGTTTCAAACCCAAACAATCCAGTCTCTACGGAAAACCCGTATTTCTCCAACAGCTGTGTCTGTACCTGACAGGCTTTGCGTTCTTCCAGACCCAATTCCGGATTTTCGTGAATGTAAAGGGCCATCTGCTTCAGTTCTGAGGCCGTTTCTTCAACTGCCACATTTATTTTTTCCACGTCCTTCATCGTTATTCTGCGTCCCCTTTCGCTTCGGCTTTGTCCTCCGGCATTTCCACAACTACCGAGCCTTTTTTATACATGATTTTGCTCGTAGTGTAGATGATGATCAGGAGTCCGATGGCGATAAAGCCCTGATAATCTTCATAGATATCCGGTATGATGAAGAAGTACAGCGCCGCAGCGATGATCACAGGCAGAATCATCGTCTTCAGTCTTCCATGGATAACTACTCCTCCGCCTACATGCTCACCGAAAGATGTCAGGATAATGCATCCGAACAGAGCAGGAAGCACATAGTTTGCGGCAGTCTCTACTACAGGAGATGTCAGCAGCGGCTCCAGTGGTGTCAGAAGAAGCACGCCGATGGCGATCATCCCCATGGTAACCAGAGAGCTTACGCAGACAGCTATGCCACTGATGGCATCAGCTTCCGAAGTTCCGGACTCCACGTCGGCAATTTTAATCGCGTTAAGACATGCCGGCAGCTTAATATTGGTAATGTTTCCTGTAATCGAGGCGATATAACTGGACGAACCCATTACCGGAGTTTCCGCGATAATTTCCGCAAAGCTCATCGGTATAAAAATCAGGCAGATACCGCCCGCTACCATGAAGACTTCCTTCATCGTCGGCATAATATCAAAAATGGTACATGCGATAAACGGCACGCCAAAGAAGACGATCATGGCCGCAACAGTCATCAGCATACCCATGCGATGAACTTTTTTATAATAAAGATTTGGATCGTTATTCATATCTCTTCCCTCCTGTTTATTTCAACAATGCGTCAAATCCGACAGACGCCGCCATGGCGCCGATCAGACTGAAGGCCAGGGCGAAATCACCAAGCCATCCCAAGCCTGGTCTCTTTGCCAGCTTCATGATGATTAATCCAAGTATGGCGCTGGTCGCGAAAGTCAGCAGTTCAACGACGCCGCTTCCAAAAATAGGAATGACCAGGGCGATCAGCAGAGCTACAAGGAATGTGGAATTGGACAGCTGTCCCCATCTCCTGTCCTTTTCTCCCAGCTTCATGGCGCCCATGTGCACCGGTTTAATCATAAAGATGTTCAGCACCAGCGGCAGTGTGATTCCTGCGCACATTACCCACATCATCAGTCCAAAGGCGTCGCCGTCGGCAGAACCCGCGTCGAGACCCATAGCACAAAGGGCCATGTTGGACGCCATCAGTTCGTACATTACTGATCCGAGCACAGAGAGTCGAAGCCATGCGTAAGGAATGCCGATGACGGCTACCAGAGCCACCAGCCCGACGACAACGCCCAGAGAAGGAACGATCGCAAAGCTGGCCGATGAAAGGATAACTTTTTTCAAACGTTCTTTTGTTACACCCCTTGCCAGCGCATGATCGTAGCATTTTTTCAAATTATAAAGAATAGCGAGCACAACAAGCAGAAGCGCAGCGATGACGAGCAGGTACATGGTTCCGCTGTTGGCAATTTTTGTAAAATTCATTTTGCGTCCCTCTTTTTCAAAATTTTTCAAAAGCTTTTGATCGCCATAAGTATAAACCTTTGAACAGTTCAAAGGTCAATACCCATTTCGACAAAAAATCCCCCCTAACCAATTTTTGTTTTCGATTCCTTCTGGTCAGAGGGGGATATCTTTAAAATTCAAAACTTTATTTAATTTTTGCGGAAGAAAACTTCCCTCGCGGTCAACGCTGCTTAAACATTCTGCGATTTTTCACAGGCCTTCACAAAGGCGTCGAAAATCCCGGATCCTGCCTTTGCGCCCATCATCATCTCCGGATGCCACTGGACGCCTATGGTAAACGGATTTCCGCCGAATACTTCAATGGCCTCGATAATGCCGTCTTCCGAAAGGGCGGCGACTTTCGTATTTTCTCCGATGCTCCTGATCGCCTGGTGATGCAGACTGTTCACCCCGACCACCTTTTCCTGCAGAATACGGAACAGAAGACTGTCTTCCTCTATAACACTGTTGTGGGCCACGTAATCGCCCGGGCAGGTATCCATAAAATCGTGCATTACACCTTTCTCGGTTTCCAGATCCTGATAAAGCTTTCCTCCCACAGCCGCCGCCAGGATCTGCGCTCCGCGGCAGATCGCAAGAATTGCCTTTTTATGTTTATAGGCGTACCGAACCACAGCCAGATCCATTTCATCCCGCTTCGGAACGACTCGCCCGCATTTTCCCGAAATCTTTTCTCCATAACTGTGAGGGTCTACGTCGTGACCACCTGTAACGAGAAGGCCGTCTATCTGACTCAGAAAAGGTTCCAGCGCCGACATGTCCTGAAGTCTCGGCAGGATGACGGGAATTCCTCCCGACTTTTCAACGGCATAGACGTACTCTCCGGCCAAAAAATTCCAGTCCTGACCGCTGCTTCCCATGCCGGAGCAAGTGCCCACGGTATCCATCGTGTCATAGTTGCATGTTATTCCGATAATTGGTTTCATACTGTCTGTCTCCTCTCAGGATTCAAATTTTCCGCCGCTGCAAGTTCCGGGCAGTCTATTTGACGCAGCGTGCTTTGCAATCAGAATCCATCTTGGACGATGGCCTGCAAAAAAGAGCATCCATAAACATATCTTCTCAGACCTAACGATATGCCTACAAATGCTCTCACACATTTTCTCCACCCGGTGGCGGTACCTGTCATATTCGCTACAATGCTATCACAGGGTTTGCTAAAAGTCAATACGTTTTTCCGCCGCGCCTTTCTCCCAAAGTCCAGCCCCATCTCTGCCCCGGGTCCATCCGAAGGCTCTCCCGTCTCCTCCATTGCCGCAGGCCTCGCCTCCTACTTTACCGGAAGCCAATATTCATAGTAATCCACTCCCGGTCGAGGTGTGGCTTCAATAGAAATCATGCGGACAAATAAGTCTCCGGCGGCCGCTGCTCCGATGTTTTCTGCGTACTCAAACAGTCGTTCCAACCCCCTATAATCCGAATCCAGATCAACCCGATCAGCGAGATAAAGCGTTTTTCTGAAAGAAAGCAGCTCAAATTCAGGCGAAAATTGCAGCTGTTGTCCTCCTTCCTGATCGGTCAGCGCCGTCAGACAAATTTCGCCATCGGCCCGCTTCTCGCTGTCGATGATCTCCCGTACAAATTCCTGTGTTATCATATCTTTTCCGTATCTTATGGTCAGTACGGGCATCAGACCCAGCTTCAGACCGCAGAACCCATCCATTGCTTCCTGAGCTGTGCCTTCAATCTCTTTTGTCAACAGCACTACATTTTCCTTCATCTGAATTTTGCCTAATCCGCTTCCGAGCCGTCCAAGAGCCCGTCGATGATCGCCGATCAGTCTTTCGGTTTCTTTCAGCTCATCTATCTTCTCCCGGATAGTCTGCTGATGTTTTTGAAAATATTTCTCCGTTTCATCAAAAGAGCAGTCGTTAAACAGCATGAGGATTTCATCAAGGGGCACTTCCATCTTTCGCAGCCTCAGAATATAGTCCATTAACATAAAATCCGCTCTGCTGAACAATCGGTAATCTTTCTCATTTTTGTGAGAAGGCAGTATTCCCTTTCGCTCATAGTGGCGTATAGTGTCGCCGCTGAGTCCGTAAAATTTGGCGATATCGCTGACCATGTAATCTTTCAGCCTATATTTCATCGTTCCTCTTCCTTCCCGCGCCGCAGAGCGCTTTGCTTCAAAGCTCCTTCTCTCTGTTCTTTACAGTTTATCACAACAAAGGTCCTTGAGCAAATGATGAGATCCGCAGCAATAAAGCCGACGGGCAAAAAACGAAAATTCAATCTTTTCTTGCCATCAAACGCGCTAAGTAGTAAAATTAATTTTGACCAGTAAAATATTTTTTGACACGGGAGGCGGACAAAATCATGGACAAGTACAGAGAAATGGCACAGAGCATCTTTCAGCTGAACAACTTTTTCGACGAAATCTCCATCATCGACCGGGTTGGCCGCATCCGATACTGCCGGATCTTCATACCCGGAGTTTACAGCTTCAGCGCCGACGAGATCATCGGCAGACACTTTTTCGAGGTCTTCCCCTCTTCATCGCCGGAAAATAGCGAAATCTACAAGGTACTGACCACCGGAGAGCCGGTGACTTTCTTCGAAGAAAACTGCATCACCTACAAGGGCGACCTGGTCAAGGGTTACAGCAGTATCTATCCTCTGTACCAGGGAAAAAATCTGATCGGTGCGGCGGTTGCCCTGAAATTCATCGCCGACGGGTATACGAAGGAACGGATCGAAGTGACCGAAGGCGGCAGCGTCAGACGCCGAAACCAGTTCCACTATACCCTGGACCACATGATCACTGCGGATCCTCACATGCTCCAAGTGAAAAAAAATATCGTCAAACTGTCGGTAAAAGACTCCTCTGTTCTGATTCAGGGCGAAACCGGCACGGGAAAAGAGATCGCCGCCCAGGCCATTCACTACGGAAGTCCCCGTCAGATGCACCCGTTCATCTCGCAGAACTGCTCTGCCATACCGGCCAGCCTGGTGGAAAGCACTTTTTTCGGAACGGAAAAAGGCAGCTATACCGGTGCGGTTTCCAGCAAGGGTCTCTTTGAACTGGCTCAGGGCGGCACCCTTTTCCTCGACGAGATCAACTCCATGGACTACGGCCTCCAGGGAAAAATCCTGAAGGCCATCGAAGACAGGCAAGTGCGCCGGATCGGCGGTCACGAACTGATCCCCATCGACGTCCGCATCGTCGCGGCGATAAACGAAGATCCTTTTACCGCAATCCGGGCAAAGCGGCTGCGAAGCGATCTCTTTTACCGGCTTAACGTCAATTCCATCTACCTTCCTCCCCTGAAGGAGCGAAAGGGCGATATCGACTGTGTGACCGACTATTACATCGATTACTACAATCAGCAGAGCAGCCGTAACATTTCCGGTCTTTCCGGCGAAGCCCGGCTTTGCTTCAACCGCTACGACTGGCCCGGCAATCTCAGAGAGCTGCGCAATGTCATTGAAGGCGCCTTCAATCTGGCGGAATCCGACCGGATCACTCTGTCCGACATTCCCGCCTATATCGCCGGCGGCAGTCAAAACAGCGATCAGCAGCAAGGCTGGTCCTATGATTACAGTCTGACCTTTCAGCAGAATTTGGACGCCTGTGAAAAAGCGCTGCTTGAGGAACTGCTTCCCCTCTTCCCTTCCAAGCAGGAGGCCGCCAAGGCGCTGGGCATGAGCAAACAGTCCCTCAACTACCGCATCAGCAAAGCTCACACTGTAAAAGCAGAGTCCGAAGCCCGGTAAACCCCAGTGTAAATATATTTTTTACTCCCTTTGAGTAAAAACGGGAAAAATCCGCCCTTTCCCGTTGGCACGATGTTTGCTTTTATACTGTATCAACACTTAGACGATATGTAAAAAGGAGAGATAAACATGGCCTGGTTAGAAAATTATCCAAGAGAATACTACAAAAAGTACGAGAAAGTCGATGTGAAAAACGGCTGCGATTGGTACGAAGTCTACCGACTGCCGGGAAACGTATACGCCATATGCGAACCACAGCACTTTCAGGAGGTGAACATCTATCTGATCATCGGTGAAAAGCGTGCGCTTCTCCTCGACACCGGCGAAGGCTTCTGTCCGCTGAAGCCGCTGATCGACGAGCTCTACAGCGGCGAGATCTTCGCGGTCAACAGCCACTTCCACTTCGATCATATCGGCTACAACTACCTGTTTCAGCCGATGCACATTTACGACGATCCATATGCAAAAGCGGTGGCCGAAAAAGGGCTGCCGAAAGAAGCATTGGGCGCTCAGATTGACGAAGAGATGTTCCAGTTCGGTTATCCAAAGACCCTGGATCCGAACGCCTTCCACATCCCACCTTATACCTATGAAACTCTGACGGACGGACAGATGATCGACCTGGGCGGACGGAGTCTGAAGGTAATCCACACTCCCGGCCACTCAGCCGATTCCATTATGCTCTACGACGAAGCGAACAAAATCCTCTTTACCGGAGACACCTTCTACCTGGGCGCTCTCTACGCTCACTTCGACTGCCCTGAATTCGGCCGCGGCAACGTAGAGGACTACACGGCCACGATGGAAAAGCTGGTTCGGGAAATTCCTCAGGATGTACGCCTGTACTGTTCCCACAACGATTTTATCGCTCCTTGGTCCAAGCTGCAGGAAACCGCAGACGCTCTGCATAAGATTCACGAAGGAAAAACTTCCGGTGAACACGACGTTTCCATCGGCCACACCTATCTTGAGGGAGGAAAAGCCATCACCGAATATCCGTGCGACGGTTTTTCCATCGTATATAAAAAGGAGATGTAGACCGAAGGTTCTGCGTCCTGCGGCTCACGTTAACCGGACCGCCAAAATCAGAATTTCGAGCAGTACGGCCTGCTCGGAAGCTGCAAAACCGACGCTGCCCTTGAACAGGCCGTCAGGTCAAAAGAATAAGTCACGTAAAAACACAAACCGAGGCCAGGCAGGCCTCGGTTTTTAGCGTATTCTTTTATTAAAAGCCCAGCTCTTCGCCGACGATGATCACGTGAAAATCCGATTCGATAGGCTTTTTGTGGATGATCGATGTGATGTTGCAGATTCGCTTCGGACTTCCGCAGCTCGGGCATATCCCGGTCTGCACGCACGCACAGGTATCGCCGTACTTCAGGTTGTCCATCGGCGCAGCGATAAAGCGGATTCGCTCCCTGGCCGCATTTTCGTCTGGAACCAGTTTATTTACGCCGGCCACGACGATAATCCGGTCGGCGCCGTAGAGACTTCCGGCTATCCGGTTTCCCACGCCGTCCACGTTGACGATTTCACCCTTCATGGTAATGGCGTTGGCTCCGAGCAGAAATACATTGCTGGTCAGATACTCGGCCAAAATCGCTCTCGCTTCTTCTCTGGTCGGCGCTTTGATGTAACCGTAGGACTCGCTCCGGTAGCTGTGCAGGTTGAGAGCGGCAATATTGGGAATTGCTGTGCAGCCCTTCCTCCTCAGCTCGTCATCCAGATCCAGGGCGTACACAGTATGGGAATCCCCTACGCCAATGGTGGAATTGTCGGGAATCAGGCTCAGCAAAATCTTTCCTGCTTCGCTGCAATCCTCCGCGTAGTAAGCCGAAAATCCGTTTTTCTCCAGTCTTTTGACCGCGTTGAGACCTTTACCCCGGTAGAATTCTTTTCTTATCGCTTCAACATCGTAGGCCGCATCCTTTATTTTGAAGTCGTACATGACGCTTCTCCCTTCCGTTTTTATTTGCCGAATTTATTGATGAAACACTCAAACATGATTCTGGAAGCCACCGCCGTAGTGATACCGTGGGTATCGAAGGTCGGATTGACTTCTGCGATATCGAACGCGTCAACCTTGTCGTACATCTTATTGAGCATAACCATGCACTGGAACGGCAGAAGCCCGAACGGTTCGTCAGCGCCGGTACCCGGAACAAATGCAGGGTCCATCACGTCGATATCGAAGGTCAGATAGATCTTGTCACAGCCCGAAAGCCTCTCCAGAGTCTCGTCTGCAATCTTTTCCGGGTCTCCTTTGTGAACGTCATAAGCCGTATACTGCTTAATGCCGATATCCTTGAGATAGTCTCTGTACCACGGATAGTTGAATCCTCTTACACCGATCTGGACGATGTTTTCCGGCTGAACTCTCTCCAGTTCCAGAGCCCGGCGAATCTCACTGCTCTGGGAATATTTACCCTGCAGATGGTTTTCATCCACCAGATCCAGGTGAGCGTCAAAGTGGATGATACCCACCTGACCGGTGCAGGTATCGTGGAGCGCCTTGATGATCGGATAGGAAATGGAATGGTCTCCACCGATGATAAACGGGAATCCATCTTTTTCAATGATCTCCTTTGTTGACTGATAAGCGTTCTGGATGGTCTGCTGTTCATCGTAGGCCACAATGTCGATATCGCCGTAGTCCAGAATCTGATCCGCGTTGACATTGTAGTTCTTTCTGGACTCTACATGATAAACCTGTTCGTCCTGGATCCGTCCTTTGAACCAACCGAAGGCCTCTCTTACTTCTTTCGGGGCGTATCTTGCTCCCGGGCGTCCCAGAGAAGCTCCGCCGTCCCACGGAAATCCTAAAATACCAAAGTGTTTTGCTGCCATTTTAAGTCACCTCTTCTTTATTTTTATGTAGAAAATATCGTTTTTCGATATTTCCGGAATATCAAAGAAAATACCTTACTTTTCTTTAATATAGATATCCTGTTTTCTATAAATCGCGTAAAGCACTGCGCCTACTGCCGCCCAGCCGATCAAAAGCACATATTCCACCGTACCGATGGAAATCAGCGTACCCGGTATCAGCATCAGCACGATCAGCGCGACGCAAATGAAAATCGCCAAACCGATAACCGCCTTTCCTCCCGGTACGCTGAACGGCCGCAGAGCGTCAGGCTCCACTTTACGATAGCGCATATCCGACAGAGAAACGAACAGCCATGCGATCAGGAAGGCCAGACCTCCGAGGGTAATCAGCGGCGCCAGCAGTCCTCTTCCCAGGAACATTCCCGCCGTAGAAATGACGGCAAGGAGCAGGAGCGTCTTCTTCGGCATTCCGGTTTTATCGTCGGTCTCTCCCAGGCTCTTTCCGAGGAATCCCGCTCCGGCAAAAGCGCTGATCAGCTTTGCGCCAGCCAGGAGAAAGCCGTTAAACGTAGTCAAAACACCCATCATGGTGCCAATGATCATGATCACAACCAGCAGTTTGGAACCGGTGGCATTTTCATATGCGGCTACCAGAGGCAGATCGCCCAGGTTGACCTGATCCGCCGGCGACATGACCAAACCTGCACAGACGATAACCATGAGATAGATGAAGCTTCCCAGCAGAATCGTACCCACCAGCGCCTTGGCCAGACTTCTGGCGTTGATATTCTTGTCCGACTCGTCCGCCGTCTTTGGAATGGTATCAAATCCGTTCATGAAGAAGATCATAGACGCAATGGCCAACATGATTCCGTTGATCTTTCCTCCCTCGGAAAAGGCCGGTTTCAGGTTCTCCGTATTTCCGGCTGCGAAACATCCGATGAAAAAGATGGCGAAGGTCAAGAGCAGCAGCGCCGTAGCCACGTTCTGAAACTTCTTCGAAGATTCTACGCCGCGTATGTTCAGATAGGTCAGGCCCCAGATCATAATCAGGCCTATGATCACCTCCGGCAGATAAAGAGTGTTGTCCAAAACCGTATACAGCGGTATCTCCCGAACCTGCGGGAACAGATAGGCCAGCATGGACGAAACCGAGAGCACCACCCAGGGCAGCATGGTTACATAACCCAGGATCAGTACCCAGCCGGTGCAAAATCCGGGCAGTCTCCCCAAAAATCGATAAGTATAGGCGAATTCACCGCCGATCACGTTGACACTGGTACACAATTCCGAATAAACAAATCCAATAGGTATAACAATTAGTGCAGTCAGAATCATCCCGATTACCGCTCCGGCGGATCCGGCGTTGCTGATCCACAGAGGCGCGGAAACAACCCAGCCGATACCGATCATGCTGCCGAAAGCCAGCGCGAAATAATCCTTTCCTGTCATTCCTTTCTTTTCCATATTATTTTTTTCCTCTCCTTAATTGCAGATCATGATCCTGACGAAACATTCTTAAAGTACTTTTGTGATAATAAAAAGCAATTCCCATGCCAAAATAAAAGACGGAGACTGAAAGTAAAATTTCGATCTCCGGAGATGTATTTTTACGATTTTAGAATAGTTGTTTTCTTTGGAAAATACAGAAAAAAGCCTTGGTTCAGAACGCCTGTCAGGATTTTCCCGGCTCTGAGCAGGCATGCCCGTCTCCTGTTCTCAGATTTTCGACTGTATATATTTCTATAAGATTTTATGGATCTTCATATTTTTTTCTCAAATTTCATACTTTTTCAGCTTGTAATAGAGAGTTTGTTTTGGTATACCCAGTTTCTGTGCCGTCCGAGAAACATTGTACCGACAGCTCCTGAACGCTTCTTCGATCAGGGACCTCTCTATCTCTGCAAGCTTTTCCGGAAGAGTGTCCCCTGTGACGCGGGAAATCGGATCAGAAAGCGCTTCTGCATCTCTGCCGGTACCTTCTTTTCTCTCTTCCTGACGGTTCATGTACTCGGGAAGATCACAGGCAGCCGCGATGCCGCTGTCTTTTACATTTACGATATACTCCACCACGTTTTTCAGTTCCCGCACATTTCCTCTCCATCTGTTCGCCGCAAAGATATCCTTCACCTCCTGATCAAAGCCGGTAACCTGTTTGTCCATCACTGCATTGTAATACTCCAGATAGTACTCCGCCAGCACCAGGATATCCCCTTTTCTCTCCCGCAGCGGAGGAATGCGAAACTCTATGGTATTCAACCGATAATAAAGATCCTCTCGAAACTGCCCCGCTCTGACTTTGTCCTCCAGACTTTCGTTGGCCGCGGCAATCACCCGCACATCGATATCCCTCGGCTGATTTTCACCGACCCTGTTGATCGTTTTATTTTCAATAGCCCGCAGAATTTTTCCCTGCAGTTCGAGAGGCATGGAATTGATCTCGTCGAGAAAAATCGTTCCTCCGTCGGCCGCTTCAAAGATACCCTCCTTATCCATCGCGCCCGTAAAGCTGCCTTTTACCGTACCGAACAGGATACTCTCCATAAGCGTAGCGGGAATCGAAGCGCAGTTTTGGATGAACAGAGGCTTTTCTCTCCGGCGGCTGGCATCGTGCACCGCGTGGGCGATCAGTTCTTTACCGGTGCCGGTCTCCCCGGTGATCAGGATGCTGGAATCATTTCCGGCAATCTTCTTCAGCCTGCTGAGAGCCTGATTAAACGCCTCGTCCTCTGTAATAATATCGTCAAAACTGTATCTGGACAGCAGATTCTTCTTTTTTCTGCGATCCTCTATCTTATCGTCGAGTTCGATGGAAACAACCAGTCCTCCGATAACCTTTCCGTTACTGATCAGGGGAAAAGCCGAATTTAATGCTTTTTTTACCCGTCCGTCTATGGTAAGGAGCTGATATTCATTGAGAATTGCCCGGCGCGCTTTCATCGCTTTAAATACGGTGGGTTCTTGCTCTTCAAAATAAGGATACAGTTCAAGAAGGGACCGGCCTACGATACTGTCTATCGACTTGCTGATAATTGTATCGTTATAGTCCTCATAGTACATTACTCGTCCCTCTGCATCCACTATAACCAATACGTTAACATTCTGCATTCTGTGTTTTAAAGCGTTCTTCATCGGCTCCTCCCGTCTTCCCGATTTGTTTTGTACATTTTATCATACCTGTTCTGTCCGCGCCATGGAAAAGTTCTTCTCTGCCGCTGCAGAAAACGGACAGGCATCTTTTTGCCGGAATCATATTCTTTTAGAGCATCGGGAGGACGATTTTCGAGAGGGAGCCGGGATGCAAAAGAGCCGCCCCATTTTGTATGGAGCGGCCCTGCAATCAGAATGCTTATGCAAACAGCAGCGTGATTGCGTGATCCAAAATATGCGGTGTACGTTCGTACAGATCTTCTTTATAGACCCTCTCGGTCAGCTTATGGAAGTCCTTTCCCCACGGACCGATGTTGATCCCGGCCATGGAGATCTCCTTGATCGCTTCAAACGGAATGTCGTAGTACTCTCCAAACAGCGGCATGGAACCGGCCACCGAATCCCTCTGCTTCTTCGGATCGTCGATATTGATATAGCTGAGGTCGCATATACCGGTGTAGAAGTACTCCTTTGTATACTGCTGGCCGTACATCTCTTCGGTGTAAACGTTCAGCCTTTCGCTCATATCTCTGGCCGAAGGAGCGATTCCGTCAAAGTAGATGTTGGAAACGTTAGGATAGTAAGGCGGCAGCAATCCGTATACGACCCGCGGAGAGATATCCTCGATGTAATCGTAGATTCTTTCGATCAGACGGAAATTGCCTTCAATCATGTGGACCTTTCCCTCCTGCATATCGCGAAGAACCGACTGCATCTCCTCTTCGTATGCCTTTCGGAACTCCTCGCCGCCGTAGCTTTCCGCCTCTGCATAGAGTTCTCCATAGTTGACCACTTTGACCTTCCACGGAAGAGGTTTGACCGGCTGTCCGGTCTTTACACAGAAATCGGCGTAGTTCTCATTCATCCGTCCGATTACCGCCTCAAAGCCTTCTTCACAGGTGGCTCTCACCCTTTCCAGCAGTTCCGCCGGAGTCTGCTTCTGGGTCAGTACGCTGAAGCAGCCCTGTGCCGTCAGCGGCATGGAAACGTCATAGCGATCCTTGCTGTCCTTCATGTAGAGCCAGGTTGGCGGCGGAGCCGCTTCTCCCCCTACCGCGTCGGCGAAAGCCATGTTGATCTCCGTCCGCGTAACGATCTCCGACAGAACGGAAACCGGGTTGAGACCTTCAAACACCTTGCCTGCGTGGGAAAGGAATCCTCTTACATAGACAAACGGCATCATCTTTCCTACTGTGCCTTCTGAGAATACACCCTTGGAAAAATCCTTCCGCTGGTGAGGCTCGGAATTGATCATCATCAGATATTCAAGTCCGTACTCTTCCTTCAGCTGAGCCAGCAGCCGATCCGCCGCCCGCATACCGGCCGAAAGATTTTCTTCGTCAGGAACGCCTATGACGATGACATTGCCCTCAAAGTCTTCCAACTGGCTGTACGCCTCCAGCAGTGCGTACTGAATTGAACCGCCGGCCTTCATATCACAGCCGCCCCGGCAGAAGACAAAAGTATCTTCGTCCAGGTCCTTCTGGGCGTCCGGCGGAAGCATTTCCCGGTGTTTTGCCAGCTCTTTGGCCAGCACATCCGGAGAAAAGGCAAAAGGCTTGAGCATCTTAAAGTCTTCAATATCCACAATATCGTAGTGATGAACCAAAACGACGGTTTTGTTGCTGTTTCCCCTCACCATAGCCCAGCATACATTCCTGCCCAGAGCGTCGTTTTCCAGCGGATAAAGCCCCCAGAACTCCGGATGCTCTTTGAAATATTCGATCTGGCCGAAGTGATCGGTGAAGAAATCTTCAACCAGTCTCTCACCGGCAGTATTGGTGAAGGTCTGGATTCCGACATATTGATACAGGATGTCTTTGATTCTGCCGCCCAGAGCGGCAAAGTCGATGTCGTGATTTCTCATCGCCGTCCACCTCTTTTACTTTCTATAGATCGGGCAGGTCAGGCAGGTCGGGCCTCCGGTTCCTCTGTAGGACATTTCTTTTCCTTCGTAGGTGTACACCGTAACGCCGGCATCCTCGATCTTCTTCTGAATTTCCGGGCAGCCTTTGATCAGGATGCATTTTCCCGGCTCCAGAGCCAGCAGGTTGGTTCCCAGATAATCATATTCTTCGTCGCCGCATTCGATCAGCTGGATACCTCTGTCAATGAGATATTCTCTGAAGAATACCGGCATATACTTGGAATATACCACTGCCTTATCGGTGTCCACAAAGCTGATGATGCTCATCAGGTGCAGGCAGGCTTCTTCGCCGTCGCCGTGCGGCATCGGGATAACGATGTATTCGTCAATGATGTCCTTGGTCAGCTCCTTAAACTGGCGAATACCTTCGTCGTTGGTTCTGTAGCCTCTTCCGATCGCTACCGTTTTTTCGTCGATCCAGAGAACGTCGCCGCCTTCCATTTTTCCCGGCGCCTCAATGTATCCTAAAGTCGGGATACCCTTGCTCTTCAGAAATTCTTCTGTAGCCAGACGTTCCTTGCTTCTCAGTTCCTTGCCCATAGGGAAGTAGATGGCGCCCTTCTTGGTTACCTTCAGAGAGTCGTGGGTGTAGATGGAATCCAGTCCGGTTCTCTCATCATAAGGCAGGTACCAGATGTTTTCTACATTGTCCTTCAGGATCTGCTCAAACTGATCGTACTCTTTCAGTACCTTCTCGTAATCCGGGCATCCGAAGTACTTAAACTTTTCCCAGTTCTCGTTCAGGTTCTCCTGGCTGACAAAAGCGTTCTCCGGTCTCTTGATCATGATCGTGTCGATTTTCTTTACCATACTCTGGCATCCGTAATTCATTTTCATTCTCCTCCTTAAATAAAATATATAATATTTTGTCTTATGAATTAAACAGGGAATGCATATAACATACATTCCCTGATAATCACATATACGATCTTTTCCGAAAGCGCCCCTGCGGCCGCCTCCGGTGAAAAAGACGATGTTCTTTTCCATTTTTTAATTAATAGCCTCTGTACTCCTTGTGCTCCGCTTTGATCTTCGCTAAGAGCTCCGGATTGCCGTACAGTTTTGCTCCCATGGCGATCATCATCGCCGCTGCGTTCCTGATGCCCTCGTGGGTATTCGGCTTTGTCATCTCATCGGCAAATTCCTGCGTATGGCACTGATATTCCGGTTTGCCTATACCCATTACCGGATGAAATGCCGGGCAGCGATAGTCCACATTACCGATATCCGAGGATCCGGTCATTCCTGATTCGCCTTCGGCGAATTCGATTCCCAGATCTCTATAGCAGTCCTCCATGGTCTTCTTTCCCAGTTCGCTGATATAAAGCTCATGGAACGGTGCGCCTACCGGGAACATCTCCACTTCCGTCTTTGTGGCCAGCGCTGCCGCTCTCGCGCAGTCCTTGACCCAGTCTGTGATGTAGTTGAGATCTTTTCGTCTCGGCGCTCTGGTCAGGAACTCGATCTCCGCTTCCTCCGGCACAATATTCGAGGCTGCGCCGCCATTTTTGATGAAGCCGTGCATTCTTGCTTCCTCAATAATATGCTGACGCATCATATCCGTGGCGTCCATGAACAGTCTTGCCGCGTTCAGCGCGTTGCGTCCTTTTTCCGGCGCAGCTGCCGCATGAGCCGGCTGGCCTTTCCATTTGAAGCCCAGACCGTCAAGAGCGATGTATTTTACCTCCACCGTGCTGAAGCCGCCCATGTGAACCATGATCGCAAAATCATAATTGTCGAAAACGCCCTGATCCGCCATTAAACATTTGATTCCGGCAATTTCCTCATCCGGTGTACCGATAATATCCACACCGAAATCCAGCTGCTCTTTCAGATCGTTAAAAGCCAATGCAGCCAGAACGCTGGCGCTGCCGCTTGCACAGTGACCGCAGGCGTGTCCCAGTCCTCTCAGCGCATCGTATTCTGCAAGGAGTGCCATGCGCTGTTTCTTCTCCGGATTGATCACGCCCTTGAACGCTGTCGGAAATCCGGCAAAAGGATATTCGGTCTCGATCCCGTGTCTGCGCAGCGTTTCCACGATAGCCGCAGAGCTTTTAAACTCTTCTGATCCCGTCTCCGGTTCTCTGGCCATGCCGTCGTTCAGCGCGTAAATTTCATCCAGATACGCATTCGTCTTGTCTAATAATGCGTCTCTCAGTTGTTTTTCGTCAATCATCTCAAATCGCCTTTCTCTTTAAAAAGAAATATAGTTCTTCCTCTAAATTAGGAGTAATTGATTACTGTTGCAAAGATTACGAAGAAGGACTCCAGGATAAACATGATGCCGAACAGCGGCAGGAAAAATCTATACCATTTGCCCATAGGGATCTTCGCAATACCACACATGATCGCACATGCCGCAGTCGGCCAGATCAGGTTGGAATATCCGTCGCCGAACTGATAAGCCAGAACCGCGATCTGACGGTTCACGCCGGTCAGGTCTGCCAGCGGTGTCATAATCGGCATAATTGCCGCCGCCTGGCCGCTTCCGGACGGGATAAAGAAGTTCAACAGGTTCTGAACGACCAGCATCATCTCTGAAGTTGCCCAGGTTGGCAGTCCATCCAGCAGGGTGCTCATACCGTGGATAACGCTGTCGATAATCATGCCCTCAGACATGATCACCAGGATACATCTGGACAGTCCGACAACAACTACCGCTACGGTCATTTCGGAGATGGAAGCGATCAGGTCGCTGGCGATGCCTTCCGGACCTTTTCCGCCGATAATGGAAGAAATAATACCGGAAATGATGAATACGCCAGCCATTTCATTGATATACCAGCCAAGCTGCAGTGAACCGTAGACGATGGTCGCAACGGTGACTACCATGCCCAGCATCAGGATCTTGTGTTTTGTCGTAAATTCTGTATGAGACTCTGTATCTACCTTGAAGGCAGAGAAGTCCATGCCGTAAAGCAGGCTCTTGGTCGGATCCTTTTTGATCTTGTTGGCATAACGCATAACAAAGATGATGGATACGCTGACAAAGACAAAGAAGATGATCCAGCGATACAGAAGACCCGAGAACATCGGCAGCTCCGCATAGGACTGGGCAATACCGATGGTAAACGGGTTGGTTGTCGCAGATGCAAATCCGACGGCTACCGCCATACCGGACATACACATACCTACTAAAGCATCATACCCTAAAGCGATGGCTAATGCAACAAAAATCGGAATAAGTCCGTAAACCGTTTCCATTTCACCGTAGGTCGAGCCTGCCAGTGCGAAAACGATCATGCAGATCGGAACAAAGAGCTTGCTGTCTTTTGCCTTGCTGCTGAGCAGCTTGTTGATCATTGCCGTAAAGGCGCCGGTCTGCAGTACAGAATATACCCAGAAGTAACCGAACAGGATCAGGAAAATAACCTGCGCGCCGTCGATGAATCCTGCCTGGATCGCGACAAACAGCCTGAACGGATTTACCGGGCTCTGATCCACATACTGGAAGCTTTCCGGATCGACCATTGTTCCGGCTTCGGTTTCTATGTACTGATACTGTCCTGCCGGCACGATATAGGTGCACACGGCAACGACAACGATGATCCAGAACAGCATCAATCGTTAAGAGTCGGCATCTTCTCTCCTCTCTTTCTTTAAGGATACTGTGCCTGAGTTCGCCTCGCAGCGGCTAAAATCTCAGGGACAGGCAGCTGAGACCTCCGTCCAGCTTGCGGTATTCGGAAGTGTCTACGACCAGCGTCTTGTAGCCCAGATCCTGTACGGCCTTCAGTACTGCCGGATAGCCTTCCGGCACGATCACCGTATCGTTGACCCAGATGCAGTTGGCCGCATACGCCTCTTCCTCCGGAATGACCACCTTGTTGTACTGCGCGAACTCCGGTTTGTCGATAAATTCGCCCGATACCAGCATGTTGTTGTCTTCCAGATAGTTTACTCCTGTCTTCAGGTGCAGCACTTTCTCCAGCTTTACCTCGGAACAGGTCAGTCCGTGTCTCTCCAGGATCTCCGTCAGCTGACGAATGCCTTCTTCGTTGGTTCTTGCGGATCTGCCTACATAGAAGTGATCGCCTACCATCATGACGTCACCGCCCTCCAGGGTTCCCGGCGCCTTGATGTACTCGATCTGATCGTCAGAGAAGAACTTCTTCACCGCGCCGACGATCTCGTCTTTT
>CAJFTU010000056.1 GCA_904420065.1 uncultured Emergencia sp. | reverse complement strand
TCGGGTTCGAGCCCCCCTATGGAATAAAAGTAAAAAAGAGATATCGCTCACTTGCGATATCTCTTCATTGGTACACCATCAGGGGCTCGAACCCTGGACACCCTGATTAAGAGTCAGGTGCTCTACCAGCTGAGCTAATGGTGCTCGTCTTATTCTCTTAAGCAATCTCTCTTCTGGACTGCAAATATGATTATATAATAACCCGACTTATATTGCAAGCACTTTTTTCACTTCTTTCAAAGAATAGGCAAAAAGTTTTTTCTCTATGGCTAAACAAAAGTTAAAGGCTGATACCCGAACCCGAACTTCAGCCTCTAACTCCGATACTTCTAAATCAGTTCCAGCATATTGATCAGCGCTGCGTCGCCCTCCTGCGGGCCCGAATGTTCCCCGGCCTCGGCCGCAGCCCGGTAATTTTCCATCATATCTTTGAAAACTTCCGCTGTCGACGGCGGAGTGTAACTGATGGTATTGGCTCCCGCGCGGATCGTTTCAAGAATCGTCTCGTCGCTGGGTCCCCCAGTGGCGATAATCGGAACCTTCGGATACTCTGCCCGAATTTCCCGAACAAGCTGAGGCGTTTTTGACGCGGCGGATACATTGAGAATCGAGACTCCGGCATTTATCCGTTTGTCAATATCGGTACTGCCGTTGACCACCGTAGCGATGATCGGAATGTCGATGACCTTCTTGATCAATGCGATATTGTCGTTGCTCATCGGCGAATTGACTACAACGCCGAAAGCCCCCTGTGCCTCTGCATCTTTTGCGATAATCGCAGACCTGAACCCCTTCGTCGTTCCACCTCCCACGCCTACAAGCACCGGTACCGATGAGGCATTGATGATGGTATCCGATATAATCTGCTGAGGCGTAAACGGGTATACTGCCAAAACCGCATCCGCGTTGCAGTTTCTGATTATCGCAATATCCGTTGTAAACACTACCGATTTAATTCTCCGCCCCATGATAACTATTCCTTTAGTCTGCCAAATCACCTCCGGAATCTGCAGGCTCTTCGCTCTCAGAGTCCCGGTAATTCTTGGAATATCCCTTTCTTCCATCTGAAACCCTCCTTTGTATTTATCATAAAATTCAGTTTATTTCTAAAAATTGAGCTAAATAATTATACACCTGTCTCCATTCTCAATTCAATTATTTTTTTGTTCATCTGTCTGTTTTTTTGTGTTATACTTACATGTATTGCCTTAATATAGATTATAGAAAGGAGACATGACACTATGGTTTACCGATACAAGACAAAAGGCACCTGTTCGGTCTGCATCGACGTGGAAATGGAAGGAAATACGCTGAAAAATGCCGTTTTCCACGGAGGCTGCAACGGAAATCTTCAGGGAATCAGCGCCTTGGTTTCCGGTCTGACCTACGAAGAGATCAGAGATAAACTTTCGGGAATAAAGTGCGGTTTTAAATCCACCTCGTGCCCGGATCAGCTGGTCAGAGCCTTGGAAGAGGCCATGAAAAACGCCGAATCCCAATCGGCAGAATAACTGGGCCGGAGGTAGAAATGAACGATTTTCTGTGTAAAATTTTCATCAAGGACTATCAGAATACCAAAGACGCAGACGTTCGCCAACGTTACGGAAAATTCGCCGGTATTGTCGGCATCGTTTCCAATACACTGCTCTGCATCGCCAAAATTCTGGTCGGGATTCTCGGCGGCAGCATCTCGATCATCGCCGACAGCATCAACAACCTGACAGACGCCTCTTCCTCCGTAGTCACCCTTGCCGGTTTCAAGCTGGCCTCCCTGCCGGAAGATAAAGAGCATCCTTACGGACACGCGCGGATCGAATACATATCGGGAATGATCGTCTCTATGCTGATCGTTCTCGTCGGCGTCGAACTGATCAAATCCTCCGTAGACAAGATCATCCATCCTTCTCCGGTAGAGTTCAGCTGGACGATGGCGGCAGTTCTGATCCTGTCCATCGCGGTAAAAATCTGGCAGGCCCTGTTCAACATTCACATAGGAAAGAAGATCGACTCTCTGACTTTGGCCGCAACCGGCGCCGACAGCCGCAACGACGTCATCGCCACGTCGGCCGTATTGGCGGGCATTCTCGTCGACAGATTTTTCTCGCTTCAGATCGACGGCTATGTCGGCTGCCTTGTCGCCCTCTTCATCCTCTGGTCCGGTATCAGCCTGATCAAGGAAACGGCCAGTCCCCTTCTTGGTGAGGCGCCTGATCCGCAGCTGGTCGATGCGATCAGAGATATGACGCTGTCCTATGAAGGCGTCCTGGGCATTCACGATCTGGTGGTTCACAACTACGGTCCCGGAAAGATATTCGCTTCACTTCACGTGGAAGTCGACGCCGACGGCGACCTGATGGAAAGCCACGACATGGTCGATAATATCGAACGGGAACTGGCCGAAAAGCTGTGTATCCAGATCACCTGCCATCTGGACCCCATACGAATCAACGATCCCCTGGTGCGTCAGATGACTGATCTGGCAGAAAAGACCGCAGCCGGTATAGAAGGCGTCTCCAACATACACGATCTGCGTATTGTAAAAGGCCCCACTCATACCAACGTCATTTTCGACGTCGCTGTTTCACCGGAATGCAAGGCCTCCGATGACGAAGTCAGGAAGCTCTTTGAGGACGCGGTAAAGCGGCTGAACAGCCGCTACTTTGTCGTCATTAATTTTGATCGTTCCTATATAAAACTGGACTGACAGGGAAAATCCCTCCGGGATTCCCCTGTCAGTTTTTTCATTCTCAGTTCTGATGCTCTTCTGAGATCGGATTCCCGTCGTCTGCAGTCTCGCTCTCCGGTTCTTCCTCTGCAGGCACTGCCGGGAACCATATGTCTACTACAAAATCGTCGCCCACTTCTTCATAAGAAAACTCTCCTTTCAGATCCTCGCAGATCCGCTGACAGGTTTTCATGCCGATGTGCGTGCTTTCCACCTTTCTGGACTGCTCCCAGATTCCGTTTCTGATCTCGATCTCTATTCCCTCGCCGTCAAACTCTGCTCTGATGCTCACAGGTTTCTTCTTCGTGGCGTATTTCATGATGTTGGAAAAGATATTGTCAAAAAGCCTCTTCAGATTGGAGATATCGGTCCGCACGTTTACAGTCGGTATGGTAAACAAAAGATCCACTTTATATCCGTAACTGATGATTTCCGCACTGTGCTCCGCCAAGAGCTGCTGAAACAGTATGCTGGCGTCGAGACTTTCCAGTTCCTTTTCACTTTCGTGATTGCCGAATACCAGAAAATACCGGAAAAGCTGATCGGACAAATCCTTCAGCTGAAAAGCTTTTTCGCGGCAGGAGTGGATGTATTTCTCCATCTGCTCCTCACTGTCGTACTTCTTGCCTTCTATAATATCCAGATAACCGATCATAGATGTCAGCGGCGTCCGTATATCGTGAGACATGGCGGTGATCAGCTGCGTATTGGCATCCCACGCCTCTTTTTCATTCTGATGTTTCTGGATGATCGAATTTCTCATATCGTCAACGCTGGCGGCCAGCATGCCGATCTCATCGTTGTGTATGGCATGGATGGTATTGTCCAGCTTGCCGTCGCTGACCTGTCTGACCTCTGCCGCCAGTCGTCCCACTCGTTTCAGCGTACTGCCGTTATAAAGCAATATGGTGATGAGAAGCGTCAGGAAACACAGGATCAACGTTACCAGTTCCATGATATCCTGCCAGTGCTGTTCCTTGTACACATCGATGAACACGTAATATTTTCCGTCAGCAAACTCGATAATCCGGTTGTTAACATCGGTGGTGAAAGTCTCCTCGTCGATCCGATGACGTTCATCGGTGTATACGTTTTCGTACAGGGTAGACTCTTCATTTTTCAGCGCTGAGTCAGGCGCAGCTGAATCCGCATTGACCCACCAACCGGCCTCGAAAATTGTCTTGTAGTTATCGTAGACGAAAAAATAGGTGTAATCCTGATCCTTGATCCACCTGGTAAGCGCTTTGGAATCGGTAGCCTTAACGTTTCCTCTGCGTATAAACCGCTCCAGACTGTCGTAGGCCTCGCCCACGTTCTGACTGACCGCCTCGTCGCTGAGGTATCTGATCTGTGTCACATATCCGGTAAACCAGGAACAGAACAGGTACATTCCGAGAGCCAAAGCGATACCGATCAGCACCACGATAGTCATCTTGAAGTTGAGTGAGATGAACTTCTGTTTTCTCCGCTTACTCAACCTTATACCCCTTTCCCCAGACGGTCTTGATGATTTTCGGATTGTTGGCATCCTCTTCCAACTTTTTTCTCAGGTTCAGAACGTGAACCATAATGGTATTTCCGGCGGACGGCAGGTATTTTTCTCCCCAGACGCCCTCGTAGAGATCCTTGTTCTCGACGATTTCTCCCTTGTGCTCCATAAAAAACTGCAGGATATCGTACTCCTTGTCGGTGAGCGGAATTTTTTTGTCTCCCTTCATCGCCGCTCTGGTTTTGTTATCAATGGAAATGTTGCCTCCGATGGTCGGTACCGATTTTACCGGCGTTTTCCCCTGATACTCTTTGTATCTTCTGATCAGCGACTTCACCTTCATCAACAGCTCGGTCTGAGAAAAAGGCTTGACCAGGTAATCGTCTCCACCCTCCGTATAAGCTTCCACCTTGTCCTGATCCTGTGATTTCGCCGTCAGGAACAGCACCGGTACCGGAGACTTCTCCCTGATTCTGGTGCATACTTCCACACCCGAAAGGCCGGGCATCATGATATCTAAAATAACCAGGTCGATGGACCTATCCGCATATACCTTCTCCAGAGCCTCGTCGCCGCCTTCCGCCTGGTCGACAGCGTACCCTTCGCTGCCCAGCAGAACCGACACAACTTCCCGGATATTCGGATCGTCATCGACTATCAATATCTTGTTGTTATCCATAAAAATTCCTTTCTTTTCCCTTCTGCACGTACCATTTTATAACTTTTCTGCAAAAAAATATATAGAATCCGGTCGATTTAAGAATTTTTAAGATTTCCTCTACCGTCTGTCCAGAGAGGAAATTTAAGAAAAATTAATACTCTTTTCATCGTTTTAATGGTAAAATAAAGTTACATAATTTACCCTCTCAGGGAAAGGCGCGCACACCGGCGATTTATCCGGTCTGCCGTCTCTGGGAGAGAAAGGATACCCAAAGTATGCGAAAAAGTCCCCGGGAAAGAGAATGGGAACGCCTGCTCGCAGAGGAAAGAAATTTCGTCTCCAAAGGCAGCCGGCAAAACGAGACTTATCTTGGCCGTCTGCTCGCAGACAAAGTACCTCAGCAGCTCCAAAGCACTCTCGACGCCGCTTTTTCCAAAGCCTTTAACCTGATCTTCGAGAAAGGCACGGGCATCATCGAAAAGACATATAAAAAGGAAGATCTTGAACACCAGTTTAAGATCAACGCCTACAGCGCAGAGCTTCGCGAGAACAAAAAAACGCTGGGCGCTTTTCGACGGCAGTCCAATACTGTCAGCGCAAAAAATCTGCTGCTGTCCGGAGTCGAAGGCATAGGCCTGGGCGCTCTGGGTATAGGACTGCCCGACATCCCCATCTTTGTAGGCGTTCTGCTGAAAAGCGTCTACGAAATTGCTCTCAATTGGGGATATACCTACGATACGCCCGAAGAAAAATACTTCATCCTGAAGGTCATCGAAACCTCTCTGTCCCACGGACGCTGCCTCATAGAAGGAGACAGGAAGATTAACGAGTTCATCGAAGAACCCTCTCTTCCAATGGAATACAGTCAGTCCGTCCAGATCGACCAAACTTCCGCAACCATGTCCGGCGAACTGCTGTACTTGAAATTTCTTCAGGGGATACCCATCGTCGGCGCCGTCGGCGGCGCATACAACACCGTCTATCTGCAGAAAGTCCTGCGGTATGCTAAACTGAAGTATCATCGCCGCTTTCTCGTCGATACGTCAGGCGCCCGTCGCCCCGATGATGCCTGCTGAAGTTTTTCCTCCGCGACAGAGAAAGGAGTCCCGATAAATGCGAAAAAAACTGCAGAAGTGCTGTCTCTATTTGAATCTTTTCATTCATCTGCTGATTATGATCACCGTGCTGGTTTCTCACCAGAGCACGCCAGTAACAGATGTTGCCGTACTGATTCTGTGCTTTCTGGCCTTTATTACTTCGGCGCTCTATTTAGCGTCGATCATCTTCAGCCTTCCGGAAATGGCAGAGATCTATCGCTGTCAGAAGATCGACGTCCTGTGGGAGCGGGCCGAAGAAGCCAAAATCACCGCGAGACCTTATCTCATCCTCTACTTCACCCTATATATCGCCATGCTCTTCGCAGCGTTTATTGCATCGATCAGCTATGTAGCCTTTATTCCGGCTCTGCCGATGTTTCTTCTGCCGCTGGCCTGGTATTACCTGGTTCTGTCCTCTTCCTCGCTGTACGGTATAGCTCTTGTGCTGCGCCTGGTAAAGGATGGACATATGTCCCGGCTGAAGGCGGCCGGGCACATTTTTCTGCTGCTGTTCTTTATCTGCGATATAATCGATATAACCTATGTTGTCAGGGAGGCGAAAAAATATGGATCTGAACAAAACGGCAAAAGCGCTGAGAGATAACGGCTATCTTGTTTCTCTGTTTCACACAGCCGAGGAGGCCTGTCTCTATTTGAACAGGCAGATCGACAATACTACTGTCGGTATGGGCGGTTCAAAGACCCTCGAGGAGATGGGAATATATGATAGCCTCTCGGCTCACAATCAGGTATTCTGGCACTGGCGTCCTGACGGGTGCAGCGATGCCCAGGTGAGAAAAGACGCTGCTCACACAGAGGTCTATCTCACATCGGTGAACGCCCTCAGTGAAAGCGGAGAAATGGTCAACATCGACGGAAACGGCAACCGTCTGGCCTCCAGCCTGTTCGGTCACAAAAAAGTCTATTTTGTCGCAGGCTCCAACAAGGTCTGCCCGGATCTGTCCTCCGCCGTGAATCGGGCCCGCAACACCGCCGCTCCCCTCAACGCCAGAAGGCTGTCTGCAGCCACGCCCTGCGCAGAGGACGGCAGCCGCTGCTTCGATTGCCGAAGCGAAGAGAGAATCTGCGGCGCAATGGTAATCCACTACCGCAAAATGATGTCCTGCGACATGGAAGTGGTGCTGATTGAAGAGGAGTTAGGGTATTAATTCCCTTCCCTTCTGCCGAAAACAGCTACAGCCTTTCGATGGCGTCGGTAGCCAGCTCCGAACGCTCGCATTCCTCAGGCAGCATGGTAATCTGACAACAGAACCTGCTGCCTTTCATGTGTTCCGATGCATAGCTGAGGCCGTTGGTCCGCTCATCGAGAAAAGGCCTGTCGATCTGGAACGGATCACCAAGAAGAACGATCTTCGTTCCCTTTCCCGCTCTGGTAATGATTCCCTTTATCTGATTCGGCGTTGTATTCTGCGCTTCGTCGATAATCAGGTATGTCTTGACGATGGATCGTCCGCGAATGAAGTTCAATGCCTCAGCCTGGATCAGCCCGCGGTCAAACACCTCTTCCACCTTGCTCCTGAGTTCTGTCTCGTTTTTATATCTCTCTTTTTCATCCGAATCGATCAGCTGTTCCAGATTGTCGATCACCGGACGCATCAGCGGCGCGATCTTATCCTGTTCGTCTCCGGGCAGAAACCCGATCTCATCATCGAACTGGGAATTGGGCCTGCTGATCAGAATCCGACGGTACTCCATGGTGTCGCTGTTGAGGGTTTTTTCCAGGCCCACAGCCAGGGAATAGAACGTCTTGGCGGTACCGGCCATGCCTTTGACGATGACCAGTGGGATCTTCTCACTGGGAGCCATCAGCGCTTCCTGCAGAAAGTACTGTCCCGCATTCCTCGGTTCTACCCCGTAAGGCTTTGCTTTTCTGTATTCCAGCGGCACGACTTTATCGCCGCAGATTCTACCAAGCTGGGTTTTCTTTCTCGACTGATCCGCTTTTATGGTGACAAACTGATTTTCATAGAGCCAGGGTGCGGAGACGTTTCCCGCCTGATCGACCTGGTAGAGGACTTCTTTCGGCATGCCTTTTTTGGAAAATCCCTTGAACTCCTCCTCCGGCGCGTAGCAGATGATCCTTCCCGTATACTGCTGAACGCCTTCCGCCACCTGCTCGCTTTCAAAATCCTCAGCCTGCACGCCGATTATCGAAGCCTTTACCCGGAGGACGATATCCTTTGTAACCAGAATCACGCTTTTCTTTTCCTGGCTCAACGCTTTGCATACACGGAGGATTCGATTGTCTTTTTTATCCTCGGGCAGTTCCTCCGGCAGTTGAATGCCAACGCAATTTGGCTCTACCCGCAGCGTTCCTCCAGAACGGAGAGACACGCCTTCCACCAGATCCCCTTTCTGTCTCAACTGCTCCAGCACACGGACGGCGGCCCGGGCATTCACTCCCTTTTCTCCATCCGCCTTTTTCATTCCGTCCAACTCCTCCAGTACGGTCAGCGGAATGATCAGATCGTTGTCTTCAAACTGAAAAACGGCATCCGGCGCCTGAATCAACACGTTTGTATCCAAAACATAGGTCTTTCTCATCAGTCATCCCTTCTTCTCTTACGATCTTTGTTTTTTTCATTATTCCACATACGGATTTTCTTTTCTATCAAGTCTATGTTAAATCTTCCCGCGGCATGACGAAAAAAAGGAACCCCCGCGTTCTACGATCCATTCGTGAAACGGGAAGTTCCCTGTCTGTTTCGTTATATGTCATACAGCGGAAAACCCCTGCGGCTTCCCGTGTTTTGCAGCCTTTACGCCTGATCGTTTTCCTTTGTTCTCGGTCCGGCATAGACGTGATGCGGATGCTCCTTCCAGATCTGATCGGCTACCGGAGCCCATTTTTCCGCCGTGTTTCTGCACTTTGCACAGAGCTCGTCGACATCCTCCGGAGACTCTACATCCGTACTGTGCGCGCCGCTGCGGTGGACCATTTCCGCCAGCTTTCCGGCGTTGTCCAGAAGCGGACACGGCCGCAGCATATTGTCGTTAAACGGCTGATTGTTGTGATATTCCATGAACATCGGCGACGTATACGCCTCTAACAGCGTCTTTTCTCTGATATTGGAATCGGAATAGTGAATAAAAGCGCAAGGCTCTACATCTCCGTTGGCGTTGATATGCAGATAGGATCTTCCTCCTGCGATACAGCCGCCTACGTATTCGCCGTCGTTCCAGAAGTCCATCAGGAAAATCGGTTTTGTCCTTCTGAACTCGCGAACCTGGTCATACATGAACTTTCTCTGCTCTGCCGTCGCCAGCAGATCGGTTACCGCATTTTTGCCGACCGGCATATAGGTGAAGATCCAGGCAAATTTAGCGCCCAGTTCTATCAGATAATCCACGAATTCCTCGCTGCCGATAACTTCTGCGTTCTTACTGGTGTAGCAGCAGGAAACGCCGAACGGAAGCTTCTTTTCCTTCAGGATCTTCATCGCTTTGATTACTGCGTTGAACGTTCCCTTACCTCTCCGGTCGTCGGTAGCCTCTTCAAACCCCTCTACGCTGATGGCGGGAACGAAATTCTTTACTCTCAGCATCTCGTCGGCAAAAGCCTCGTCGATGAGTGTAGCGTTGGTAAAAGAAAGAAACGCGCAGTCGCTGTGCTTCTCACAGAGTTTAATGATATCATCTTTGCGCACGAGAGGTTCTCCGCCCGTATAGATATACATATACGTCCCCATCTCCTTGCCCTGGGTGATGATACTGTCCAGTTCGTCGAAGGTCAGGTTGAGCCGGTTTCCATAATCGGCGGCCCAACAGCCCGTACAGTGGAGATTGCAGGCGCTGGTCGGATCCAAAAGGATAGCCCACGGAACGTTGCACTTGTGCTCCTGCTTTACCTTCAGCTGTTTCTTCGGACCAAGCATGCCGGCATTTATGATAAAGTTTTCAAAGAGCTTTCTCCGGATTCCCTCATCGCAGTCAGTCCACAGGCTCTTTGCCAGTTTATACCAGTTGCTGTTTTGGTCTTCCATATAGTGTTTGATCACTCTTACCTGAGGAGTCAGTGAATCTCCGCCGATATCGTGTTTCAGCAGCCAATCGCAGATCTTCATAATATTCTTGTCCGGATCCTTATCTACGTAAGAGATAACCTGCTTCATTCCCATTGCTGTCAATTGATCTTTTATGCTCATTATGTCTCCTCCCTTATGAAAAACTTTCCTCATTTTATTTTAATCTATTTAAAATAAATATCAAATAGTCAATTTCTTAGATTTGTAAAGGAAGACAGACGGAAACACTATAGCCGTTTAACTCTGTAAACCAGCTGCTTCCCGCCGTACGGACCGGATTGAAAACCCGTTTCGTTTCTGCATTTTCAAGATCGGGAAGTTTTCACCCGGTCAACGGAGAGAAAAATGATTACCGCCCCGACAGCCGTAACCAATGTGGCTGTCAGCGTCAGCATCTTTGCCCCGCTCATATCCAGGATCACTCCGCCCACCAGGCTGGAAAACACCGTAGTGACGGTGATCATGGTGGTAAACAGGGCCTGCCCTTTAACCGCTTCTCCCCGGCTCATGATCTCGTCGATAAAGTGGACCATCGCCGGCAGGAACAGCGCGAAGGACACGAGCTGAAAAAGGTGCGCTGCGAAGATCATGGCTACCGACTGAGCCGCCCAGCACAGAGCGATCTTCACGGTAAATCCTGCCGCCGCCGCCTTCAGCATCAGCTGACAGGAGAACCTCCTGCGCAGGGCGTCGAAACAGAACATGGTCGGAATTTCCAAAAATGCCATCAGGGACAGTATTCTTCCCATGTCCTCACTGTTTCCGCCCACATCGCTGACGATCTGCATCATATAGTTGTTCAGCACGGAATTGCTGAAGTACAGACCGACAACGCCGATATTGACAATAAAAAAGACCTTGTTTCGCCGGACGAAGCTGATCAGGTTGATCTCTCCGTCTTCTTCCGGTTCGCCGCGGGATTGAACTTCCTTTAGATTTTCCCGGTGAGCTTTGTCATACTGGCGCTTTGTCACGAAGAGACTGATCAGAAGCATGACCATGACGATTTCCCCGGTTACAGGCAAAACTCCGGTTCCGTGATTTTCCACAACTGTACCCAGAACCGCCATAAGGATAGAGTAGGCCAGAGATCCCAGACTTCGGGCCATCCCGAAGTTGATATGAACGCCGCACTCCTGCAGCCTGAAGTTCAGAGAGTTAACCAGAGGCTGCAGTATGGTGTGCCATGCGATCAAAAGGACAAAGATCGCCGACAGAGCCAGCGACTTTTTTTGAAAGGTGAAGAGACCGATGGTCATCACCATCATCATAACGGTCATCCATTGAGTAATTCCGATCAGAGACACTCGGCCCGAACGGTCGGCCAGATCCGCTGCGAGGGGCTGCAGAACCACTGCCGCTACGTTGGCCGCAGCCAGGATAACGCCGATTTCCGAATTGGAATATCCTCGGGAAAGAAGGAATACCGAAGCGAAACTGCTCAAAATTCCGTAGAGCATCCAATAGGTTCCCTGTATGCAGGCATAATCGAAATTCAGCAGCTTCTTCATCGATCAGACGCCTCCGTATTCACCGAATCGAGAGGAAAACCGTGATCCATGGGACCGCTTCCTCTGCCCAAATCCAGCATTGCCGCCAGCGCGCCGGACACGTATTCTTTGGCCCGCTCCACAGCCTGAGGCAGATCCGCCCCTTTGGCCAGATTGGCAGCGATGGCGCTGGAAAGCGTGCAGCCGGTTCCATGGGTGTTTGGATTATCGATTCTCTTTCCTCTGAACCAGCGCATAGATTTTCCGTCGTAGAGGAGGTCGTTGGCGTCATTAAGCTGATGTCCCCCCTTGCAGAGCACGCTGCAGCCGTACTTGTCATAAATTCTGCCGGCAGCCTTTTCCATATCGTCAGGAGTGGTTATTTCCATAGAAGCCAGTATTTGCGCCTCCGGAATGTTGGGCGTGATCACCGCAGCCGCAGGCAGAAGGAAAGTGGACAGGGCCTCTATGCCCTCTTCAGAAATCAGTTTCGCTCCGCTGGTCGCCACCATCACCGGATCTACGACGATATTTTCCGCTTTGTATTCCGCCAGCTTTGCCGCAATTACCCTGATCAGCGCACCGGAGGAGACCATGCCGATTTTCACGGCGTCAGGACGAATATCGGTAAAAACGGCGTCGATCTGTGCTGCGAGAAATTCCGGCGTCGACTCTTCGACGGCGGTTACACCCATAGTATTCTGTGCCGTCAGCGCCGTCACAGCGCTCATGGCATATACACCGTTTACGATCATGGTCTTGATATCCGCCTGGATTCCCGCTCCGCCGCTGGAATCGCTTCCGGCAATAGTTAACGCAGTTCTTCTCTTCATGCTCTTCTCCTCGTCAAATCTGAAAATGTAATTCTTTAACAAACTTCCCCTCGATCCGGATCAATACGTTTTCCCAAACCGGTCTCACCAGTCGGCGCCTCCGGTGAGAAAGCCGGACTGAACCGACAATCGGCTGAGATCCCGGACATAGATGTCCGACCAGATCCTGATTTCCTCCTGATCCGCCTCGCTGACTGAATCGTATACACCTACAATCTTAAAGCCTTCCGCTTTGGCCGTCTTGATGGAATACAGGCCGTCTTCAAAGAGCCAGGTCTCCTCCACCGGCGTGTTCATCGCTTTTATCGCTTCATAGAATATCTTCGGGTTAGACTTGCTGGCGCCCACTTCCCCGCAGGTCAAAATGACATCGAAATAGGACGCGCAGTCCAAACGCTCAAAAGCCGCGAGAATGCAGTATTTATCTGTGGAGGTAGCCACGGACATCCGTATGCCCGCTTCCTTCATCTGATCCAGCAGTTCCCGCGCCCCCGGTTTAAAATCGGCTTCCGTAAAATAATAGTTCTCCACCGCTCCGTTGATCCCCTTTTTTATTTCGGAAAGGGACTGGGAAAGGGGATAATTTTCCTTCAGATACACCGCGCCCATATCCACCGTCATGGAAAAAAGCTTCGCGCCAAGTCCCTCTTCTGCTTCTATTCCGAGGGACGCCAGATAGCGGGCTCCGGCGTCGGTCCACACAGGCATAGTATCTAATAGGGTGCCGTCAACATCAAAAATCGCTCCTCTGATCATTTTTTCACCATTTCCTCAGAAGCCTTTCTGAGACGCCGCGCCGCTTCTTCAATATCTTCGGCGCCGAACAGGGAACTGATAACCGCGATACCGGCAAAGCCTCTCCCCGCAAGTTTTCCGGCGTTTTCCGCAGTAATGCCGCCGATAGCCACCGCCGGTATGGAAACCCCGCGGCAGATCGCCTCAGCCTCCTGGTGATCCACTTCCACCGCGTCGTCCTTAGATCCGGTAGAAAAGACTGCTCCGACGCCCAGATAATCCGCCCCCTGCGCTTCTGCCTGACGGGCCTGTTCTATCGTCTGCGCAGAAACGCCTAATATCTTATCCGGGCCGATCCTTTTGCGCGCCTCGGCCGCTCCCAGATCGCTCTGCCCCACATGCACGCCGTCGGCGCCTATTTTTACCGCAAGTTCCACGTCGTCGTCAATGACGAAAGGCACGCCGTATTTTCTGCAGAGCGCCTGAATTTCTCGGGCTTCCTCGAGAACCTCGGTCTCGGACAGGTTCTTCTCCCGCAGCTGCACAAAAGTCGCTCCGCCCGTAAGGGCTTTCTCCACCTGAGTGTACAGCGTCTCTTCGCCGGTCCAGCGCCGGTCCGTCACCGCGTAAAGCAAAAGATCCCTTTTATCGAATTTCATATCTGGCTCCTTTCTCCAACTGATCCCCATCCATGTGATAGAGAGCGTCGATGATCCGATTCCGGTAAGTCGCATTTCCCTCTCCCGGAGACAGGCGGAAAAACCCGATTTCTCCCGCCAGTCCCATGGCGCAGACCGCAGCGGCGGCCGATTCGAGGACTTCCTCGCGCCTGTTGGCCGTAATAAAGGCCGTCATCACAGCCGAAAGCTGACAGCCGGTTCCGGTAATTCTGCCCATTTCCGGCCTTCCGTTACGTATGACAAAGCACCTTTGCCCGTCGGAAACCAAATCTATAGCTCCTGTGACCGCGGCAACGCAGCCCTCTCTTCTGGCAAAGCTTTTCACAAACTCCACCGCTTCGCTCAGATTGTCTTCGGTAACGGCGTCAGCCACATCGGCGTCGACTCCTTTTGTCGTTTCCGTTCCCACGGCGAGAGCCTTTATCTCCGAAATATTTCCCCGTATTACATCAAAGCGAATCTCCCGGATCAGGCCTCTGGCCGTTTCGGTCCGCAGACGGCTGGCGCCCGATCCTACCGGATCCAAGAGAACCCTGTGTCCCAGCTCATTGGCCTTCCGGCCGGCAGCATACATGGCAGGAATGGTTCGCTTATTCAGCGTGCCGATATTGATATTCAGTCCTCCGCAGATCGCCGTAATCTCCGGCGCCTCTTCCTCGTCATCGGCCATGATCGGGCTGCCTCCACAGGCCAGCAGAGCGTTGGCCACGTCGTTGACCGTCACGTAATTGGTGATGTTGTGAATCAATGCTCCGTTTTTTCTCAAATTGTCCAATTTATCTTTCAGCATAATTTCTTCCTCCTTGCTGCCGGCACAAAAAAGCTGCCTTTCAGCCTTTCCTCCCAGCTTCGGATGCTCATCCCTCTGTATGCTGCCGGACGATGACTGCGCCTATCCGCTCCATATCCTCCATATTCACTCTCTGTATCTCCTCGTTCTGGGAGGAACAGCACCTTTCGATGATTACGGTGCGATAATCCAAAGCGATAGCGTCGTAACAGGTTGTCCGTATACAGTTGGGCGTCGTGGTTCCGATCAGAATCACCGTATCCACACCCAGCCTGCGGAGCACCAGATCCAGTTTGGTCTGAAAGAAAGCGCTCCACCGTGGTTTAATGATCTCGTAATCCTCCGGTTGTTGAACCAGACCCTCGGCCAGCTCCTCACTGTTGATTCCCTTTGAGCCGGGAGCCATGGTCCGCCCTCCGTCCAGCCACGACTGGCGCCGGGTAAATTCCACGTCACTTCCATCCTGACGATACTGCCGCTTTATCCAAAAAACGGGAATTCCCGCCCGGCGGGCTTTCTCGATTTCCTCAGCACAGTAAGGCACTGTAGCTTTGGCGCCTTTGATGCAGTGGGCGGCACCCGGCTCGACAAAGGCCTTCTGCATATCGATGACAAGAAGGGCGCTCTTTTGTTGTTTCTCCGACATTTTCTTATACCTCCTATTTGCTTCCTGTCGCTGTTTCAGAATTTCAGGTTCTTTCTGTTTCAGACACCGCCAGAACCACTTCGCTCTCACGAAGCTCTTCGGCCAGTTCTTCAGCCTCTTGTTCCACAGTTTCCACAAATTTTTCCGCCTTCTTTATCCCGATGTTAGCCATATTTCCGTCAGGCTCTGACTCTATCAATACTGCAGCTTTGCTTTCCTGCCTCTCTTCGGCCATGGAAAGCAGGGAACTGCCCAAAATCAGCGCGATGCCCGCGATCATAGCCACAGGAATACTTTCTCCCAAAATCAGGGACGCCATAATCGGCGCCAAAACCGGCTTGAAAAAGAATACCAGAGAGACGGTCTGAGCGCTGACCTGCTCCATTGCGAGGAAATAGCAGGCATAGCCTACGCTGGTACAGATCAGGCAGAGGTAGGCCATGTCGAGAAAATTTTCCGCCGTATAGCCGGAAAAAAACGGAATATCGGCAAAAGATGAAAAACCGTGACCGCTCATGAAGGCAGCTGCAGCCGGAATTTTAGTCAGGGCGGAAACCGCCATCATTTCCACGCTGCCGAAAAGAAAGCTGCCGCAGGTGACCACAATTCCTCCCATTTTTGCGCACTGTTTCTTTCCCAGCACGCCGTACAGAGCAAAGGAGGCCGCCGAGATAAGCACGAAGGCGATCCCCAACAGACTCAGCTGAATATTCCACGGCTGCACGATGCACACGATACCGATCAATTCGACGATAATAGCGGCGATTTTTTTCGTTCCCGCCTTTTCCCCAATGAGCGTAACCGCAAAGACGGTGACGAACAGCGGATTGCAGCTAAACAACACCGCTACGGCAGAAGCGTCGATGTATAGAATGGACAGCTGATAAAAAGTCATACTGAAAAAAACGCCTAAGAAGCCCAGAGCCGCCATCTTCAGGCAGTCTCCCTTTTCCAGTTTCAATCCTCTCCTTCGCAGGGCCCCGGCCGCCATGGGAAGCAGAATCAGTCCGGCAATAAAGAAGCGGGTAAAGGTGATCTGGATCGGATGAAAATCGTCCGCGATGAATTTGCTGGCTACTTCCATGGAACTGAACAAAAGAGTAGTGATTAAAATGCAGATATAACCGTATTTTCTATTCAAAACACATACCTCCCGATGATTAAACGCGATTTTCTCCATTATTTATTATATACGAGGGAAAATATCTTTCAAGACGAATTTCTCCATGGGCCCGGAGCCGGTTCGGAGGCGAAAAACGAGTGGTATAGGCTCATTGCTGCCATCGCTTACTTTTTTGTTCCGCCACTCGGCCACTTCGCTAAAGATGAAATCCGAAAGCGGTTCCGCTCCAAGCGGGTTGATCTAAAAACAGCGGAAGCGCCGCAGGCTCCGTTGACGAGCCTGCGGCGCTTCCTTCTCGGCAGGCAATTTTTCTCCCGCCATGATTCCTATGAAATTCCCTCTACTTCCAAACGTCCGTATTGTCCAATCCGATATCCGCCGCCCGGAAGACCGGATTTTTCCCCTGCTTCTTCTGGCGGACATAGTCGTCCAACGCCCGAACCGCAATACCGCTGAGGCAGAACAGGGAAATGATATTGACCAGAGCCATTCCCGCCATAAGGATATCCGCCATGTTCCAGGCCAACTGAAGATTGGAATTCGCGCCGATAAACACCATAATCACCGCAAGGATGCGGAACACCGTCATAAAAATCTTGTTTCCGCTGATAAACTTCACGTTAAACTCGGCGTAGAAGTAGTTCCCGATCAGGGACGTGAAAGCGAACAGCGCCACCGAAACGGTAATGATGCCCACACCGATCTCGCCGAACATGGACTGTACCGACTTCTGCACCAGCGGAATTCCGTTGAGGTCTCCCCCATAGGTGAACTGATCGGTGCAAAGGATGATGAACACCGTGGTGGAACAGATGATGATCGTATCGATAAACACGGAAATAACCTGAACCATACCCTGCTTTACCGGATGGCTGACGTCGGCAGCTGCCGCCGCGTTAGGCGCCGAACCCATACCCGCCTCGTTGCTGAACAGGCCCCGCTTGATTCCCCAAACGACACAGGAGCCGGCGAAACCTCCGGATATGGCCTGAAAATCAAAAGCGTCGCGGAAGATTTCGGCGAAGATTTCCGGAAGATTGCCGATATGCGCAAAAGTGATGATCAAACCGATCAGGATGTAAATTCCCGCCATGATCGGCACCAAGATCGACGATACCAGACTGATCTTCTGCGCACCGCCGAAGAACAGCGCCGCAGAGATCACCGCCAGAACAACCCCGGTAATCAGCGCCGCCGTCTGGTAATTATCTCCTGCATAATGCTCCAGGGCAGAAGCGATATTATAAGCCTGCAGTCCGTTAAAACCAAAGGCAAAAGTCAGAATCAGCAATACGGCAAAGACAACGCCCAGCCACCTGGCCTTCATGGCCCTCTCGATGTAGTAAGCCGGTCCGCCTTTATAGATATCTCCGTCGCGCTGCTTGTAGATCTGCGCCAGCGTAGACTCCACAAAAGCGGAAGCAGCGCCGATCACCGCCATGATCCACATCCAGAAGACCGCTCCCGGGCCGCCGGAAACAATGGCCGTGGCCACGCCTGCGATATTGCCCGTTCCCACTCGGGAGGCCGTGGCGATCATCAGCGCCTGAAAAGACGAAATGCCGCCCTTGTGGCTTTTCTCCGTCAATACCCGGATTCCCTCCGGAAACATCCTGATCTGTGCAAAGCCGGTTCTAACGGAAAAAAATACTCCGGCAGCGATCAGTACCCAAAACAGCACATTGCTGTAAATCCAATCATTAAACACGCCCGATACGGACGTAAACTCTGCGATAAACTGTTTCATTACCTCGTTCTCTCCTCTTGTATTCTGTGGTCTGCACCCAGGCCCTCAAATAAAACGTCTGTTTCCTCTGCGCCTAAGGCGCGTACGCAAAAGGCCGAAAAGGCAAAATTCTCGTCCAGTATATCACATCCCCTCAGTCCACACAAGCAAAATTGTTTATTGTATGCAATTTAATCGAGCAGCCTTGCCACAGCTCGCTCTCTTAGTCTCTTTCTGACGATCAGGAAGGTGACAATATGAGCCGATAACGTGATAATCCAAGTAATCGGGTAGGTATAAAAGAGCATGTTAATGGTGTGGAAACGAGGAATCTGAAAGATTGTCGTAATCCAGATGATCCGAAGACCGCATACGCCAATCAGCGAAACCAGCATAGGCGTCAGTGAACAGCCCATTCCCCGCAGAGAGCCCACCATTACGTCCATAGCGCCACAGAGGGCGTAAGTCAATGCGATAATGCGAAGTCTGTGCATTCCCGCATCGATGACTTCCTCACTGGTAGTATAGATGCCCAAAAGCTGCGGGCCGAACACGACAGCCAGAAGGCCCAGAGTAACTCCCACGGCCAGCACGCAGAGTTCCCCTCTGGTGAGAATCTTGTCAACCCGCTTAATGCGCCTGGCTCCCACATTCTGACTGGTAAAAGATATGGTCGCCTGATAAAAGGCGTTCATCGCAAAATAAATGAAGCTCTCGATATTTGCCGCCGCCGAATTTCCCGCCACAATTACGGCGCCGAAGGAATTGACCGAAGCCTGAACCAAAACGTTGGTCAGCGAGAAAATCATCCCCTGAACCCCTGCAGGAAGACCGATTCTCACAATAGCGATCAATTTATCCTTGTAGATTCGCAAATCCCGCAGCACCAGATGTATACCTGTTTTTTCCCGCAGCAGGCATCTGACGATCAAGCCTGCGGAAAGCCACTGGGAAATCGCCGTAGCCGCTCCTACGCCGGCCACATCCATCTTCAGGGAAATGACGAAGAACAGATTCAGACCGATGTTTACCGCTCCGGAAAAGGCAAGAAAATAGAGAGGACGCCTCGTATCTCCCACAGCCCGCAGGAGAGCGCTGCCGAAATTATAGATCATCATTCCTGTCATGCCCAGAAAATATACCCGCAGATACAATGTTGCCAGATCCAGAACCTCTGTCGGCGCTTCCATCCAGATTAAAATCTGTCGTGCTCCGATTTGCCCGATCACCGTAAGGAGAACACCGCCTACCACGCTGAGCATCATGGCGGTATGCACCGTTTCCTTCAAATCCTTTTGCTTTCTCGCTCCGTAGAAACGAGCTACCGTTACATTGGCGCCTACAGAAAATCCGATGAACAGATTGGTCATCAGGGTGATCAAAGCCGAGTTGGAACCTACCGCCGCAAGAGAGTTGTCTCCGGCGAAGCGGCCTACGACGATGATATCCGCCGCGTTAAACAAAAGCTGCAGAATACTGGAACACATCAGGGGCAGAGAAAACAACAGCATTTTTTTCAATACCGGCCCTCTGACCATGTCGATTTCAAAAGATTTTTTCTCTTCTTCCATATCTTTCTCCAAAACACCGCCGCCTTCCGTCGAAAGGCGTAAATTTTCGCAAAGAACTGCCGGCGCTGGATGACCGCGCCGGCAGCTGTTCTGTTTTTACCGAAAAGTAATTTTACTACTATTTCTCTCTTTTTTCGAGAGTATTCACAAAAAAATATGGTTTATTTTTGTATTTTACCATGCCCGCTCCTTTATTCGGCAAAAAACACCTGCGGTTCTTTACGCGCCGAGGCCAAAACCGGTTCCAGCTTCTGCCGAATTGCAGTCAGCCCCGGATCTCTGGCGATCCTCGCCTCACGGGGACACTTTTTTACACAGGCCAAACAGGAAATGCACTTCTTCGGATCGGACTTTTCCGGATGCTGTCCGTCTATGGCTCCGACAGGACAGACCGTCGCACAGAATCCGCATTTTACACAAGCTTCCTCTGCCTCGGGCGCATAAACTATTCGCTTGGCCTCTTTGTAAGGGCGGTTCCCCGGTACAGTCAGGCTGCCCTGTTCTTCTCTTTCCAAAATTCCCTTCACCTTATCGGCAAACGTCTCAACCGCTTGCAGATCCTTCTCGTCGGGACGATCCGCCGCGACGCTGTCAAAAAAGGTATGGGGCGCGATCCAGCCGGAAGCCGCAATTCCTCTAAATCCGTGTTTCTGGCAGATGTCCATTTCTTCCAGCAAAGCGTCGTCAAACTCTCTGTTGCCATAGCTGACCGTGAATACGGCCGGTGTGTTTTCGCCTTCTATGCGGTCAAAGATACCGCCCTCGATTATCGGTAATCTGCCCGCGTATACCGGAGCGCCGAATATCACCAGGTCATCGGGGCCGAATCTGTAGCTCCGACTGCGTGTTTCCGGTTTTGTCAAATCGATGATCTCCACTTCTTCTGCCAGTTTTTCCGCGATGGCTTTCACATAGCGTTCTGTTCCGCCCGTAGGGCTGAAATACACAGCTGTCACTTTTTTCATTTTTCTTCCTCCTGATATTTTACTTTTGATCTCTCCCGCAGCGGCCGGGTTGTCTGTCTTTTTTGCGTCTCGATCCACCCCGGCTCTGTAAAGCAGATCCTCCGCAACATCCTGCAGGCTGACGGCATCCAGTTCAGCCTCCATCGCGCTTTGCGCCCGTCTCAAAGGCCCCTCCAGAGTGCTGTGGATGTTGTGACCGATCCAGCACTGCTGCGAGGGATTGGGATGGACCGAAAAGAGATCCTCTCTGTCCTGCACCGCCCGATAAATTTCACCCAGTGAAATCTCCTCCGCTGCTTTCTTTAACTTGGTTTCCGGTTTTCCCGGTCCGCTTTCCAATAGTCCCGCCTGCTTCAGCTGGGACAATATCCTGCGGATGACCACGGGATTGGTCCCTGCGCTTTTGGCGATCAGTTCGGATGTGGACGGACGTTCTCCGTTTCGATTCAGAGCGATAAGGGCCAGCGCATGAACTGCCACGGGAAATCGGGTATTGATACTCACAGGATAAAATCCTCCTCTCTCAGCACACGGCCTTTTTCTGCGACGAGAAACTGACCGTCCCAGCGGCCTGACACTAGCTTTTCCAGCAGTATATTGCTGCCCTCCACATAACAGACAGGGCAATCGATCAGCTCCGCGCTCCTTTGCGCTGCTGCGGTATAATCCGGACTGCGGCAGTCGTAAACACCGGTATCGATGATATCCACGCTGCGGTAAGAGTCGAACCAGACGCCGAAGATCCTCAGTCCCTTTTCCTCTCCATACCGCTCGACCAGATTGCTGCGGATATTCTCCACAGAGAACACGCCGTCAACGGTATCTGTCAAGTAGAGATGGCCGCACTCCTTCAGATTGGGATGCCACATATTGTCGGTGTGCATCAGCAGGGTGATGCAATCGTCGACCCTGGGCATGACCAGCCTTACCGGAAGAGGACGCTCGGAAACCGAACCTCCGCACAACCCCATGGCCAGCAAAACTGTATCGGCATCTTCCGGCAGCTGCTCCATCTTTGCAAAGAGGGCTTCGCGCATATCTTTTGGCTCTGCATGAAGCCTGCTGTCCATCTCGATAACCGGATAAGCGGTCCCTTCCTTTTTCTGCGCTGCGTCGATGTGTCGCTTCAGCGATCCGCACGCCATGATAACCTTCCCCAACAGACTGACTCCTTTCCGTATACTAATGTAACTATTATAGTTACATTTATTACTCATGTCAACCACACCTCTCGAACGAGCGGCCGCTGCAAAGCGATTTTCAATAGCCGGCGGGTATCTGCGTTTCCTTTTCCAAAAGGCCCGACGACAGAGAAAGCGCTTCAAAAAACGAAATCCGCCATACTCTTTGTTTTTTCTTTGATTTCAGACGGCCGAAATAGAGGTAAAACAAAAAATCTGCCATACTGTACAAGGAAATCTTTATTTCAGACGCTTTTTTGTCTGACGATCCAAGCGCGATTCCCGTTAGGTTACCTTTAGTACATCTCAAGTCATACCTGTAGACGATTTCCCCATAAATCCAACGCGACAGACCGGAAAATATCCGTCTGAAATGAAAAAAATTCTGCCCAGTATGGCACTTTTCAGCAGAAGATCACATTCTTGCCGTCTGAAACGGCCTTTTTTCCATACAGTATGGCAGATCGGAAGAGAAAGAGACGGGAGCCCGGCAGAGATGCACTGTATATGGCTTCCTATGCAAAAAGAACGCAGCCCGATCATCTCTTATCGATGCTCGAGCTGCGCTCCTCTTTTCTTTAACGTGTCTATTATTCCATTCTGATCAGCCGTTCAGCTTGTCTGTAAAATCCGCCAGAGCTTCGGAAATTTTAATCTGCTGCGGACATACCGCTTCGCAGCTTCTGCAGCCGACGCACGCCGAAGGTCGCTTGTCTTCAGGAATAGCCATCATCGCCATCGGCGCAATAAATCCGCCGCCCGTAACGATATGCTCGTTGTACAGCGAAAGCAGCTGCGGAATATCCAGTCCCTGTGGACAGTGACTTACACAGTAGTGGCACGCTGTACACGGAAGAGCGTGTTTCCCGATAATCTCATCCGCTATGGCCTGAAGAGCAGCCATCTCTTCTTCGTTCAGCGGCTTTTCTTCCTGATAGGTCTCGATGTTTTCCTCCATCTGCTTCTCGTTGGACATGCCGGAAAGGGTAACCACCACCTCAGGCAGAGACTGCAGGAAGCGGAAAGCCCATGCCGGCGTCGTCTCCTGCGGACGAAGCGCTTTCAGCTTCTTTTCGGCGTCTTCGGACAGAGATGCCAGCTGACCGCCGCGAAGAGGTTCCATGACCCATACTGGAAGATGATATTCTTTCAGCAGTTCCATCTTTGCTTTGGCGTCCTGGAAGGACCAGTCCATATAGTTGAGCTGAATCTGACAGAACTCCATGTGCTCCCCGTATTTCTTCAGAAAACGTTCCATCACCTCGTAACTTCCGTGAGCAGAAAAGCCCAGGTGGCGAATTCTGCCGTTTTCCTTCTGCTTCATCAAATAATCGAATATGCCGTGACTCTCGTTCAGATATTCATCGATATTCATTTCACAGACATTGTGAAAGAGATAGAAGTCGAAATACTCTACGCCGCACTTTTTCAGCTGTTCCTCGAAGATTTCCTCCACTTTATCCATGTTGGACAGATCGTAGCCGGGGAATTTATCGGCCAAATAGAAGTTCTCTCTCGGATACCGGCTCAGCGCTTTTCCCATAGCGATTTCGGAGTGACCGCCGTGATATCCCCAAGCCGTGTCGTAATAGTTAACGCCATGCGCCATGGCGTAGTCCACCATTTTTTCTGTGGTCTCCTGATCCACTTTTGCGTCATCCTGGTCGATCACCGGAAGACGCATCGCGCCCATACCCAGCGCGGAAAGCTTTATCCCCTGAAAATCTTTATAAATCATCTTTCATCGCTCCTTTTCTTTTCTTCGTTTATTATAATCTGTCGAAAAACAGACGGCAAATACTTTATATACATGACCGGCAATGCTTTTCAAACATACACGGGAATCAAAAGAGAAATGAGACGCGGACCGGTTTGACAACGGAAAGAAAGATAAGTAAAATAAAAACTGATCATTCAGACAACAATACGACATTTTCGATAAACCGAAAGGAGGGATATTCTCATGTACAACCCCCAACTGGAAACCTTTCTCTGTGTCGCGGATGCGGGAAGTTTCAACAAAGCGGCAGAAAAGCTGTATATTTCTCCGCCTGCCGTAATCAAGCAGATCAATCTGCTCGAAGACAATCTGAATCTGCAGCTCTTCGTCCGCACCCACCGCGGACTGATTCTGACCGAAGCAGGCAAGTCCCTGTACCAGGACGCCAAATATATTATCCAGTACTGCAAGGACTCGGTGACGCGGGCAAAAAACGCCATGCAGGACAGCGCCGACGTGATCCGCATCGGTACCTCCCCTATGACTCCCGCTCAGGTTCTGGTCGATCTGTGGCCCAAGCTGCAAAAATACTGTCCCAACACCAAGTTTCAGCTCGTTCCCTTCGACAATACGCCGGAAAATGCCCGGGAGATCCTGGCCAACCTGGGTCAGAACATCGACGTGGTGGCCGGAGTTTTCGATGAGACCATGCTGAAGCTGCGTCAATGCGAGGGACTGGAAATCTCCCGTGAACCAATCTGCTGCGCCGTATCCGTTCACCACCGGCTCGCCCAAAAGGAAACGCTGTCCGTACAGGATCTGTACGGTGAAAATCTGATGCTGATGCGCCGGGACTGGAGCCGCTACGTGGATATGCTGCGGGACAATCTCTGGAAAAACCACCCTCAGATCCATATTATCGATTTCGATTTCTACGACGTAGGCGCCTTTAATCAGTGCGAAAACAACAACTGTGTTCTGATGGCTGTTGAAAACTGGCGCTACGTTCACCCTCTTCTGAAAATTCTCCCGGTCGACTGGGATTACACCATTCCTTTCGGCCTGCTTCACTCTCCTGACCCTTCGCCTACAGTCCTTCAGTTTCTCCATGCGGTGGAAAAGGCCGTCAAATAAAGTCAGACTGCTTTTCTCCGCGTACGCAACCAAAAAACCTCCCGTAAACCCATTTGGTTTCGGGAGGTTTTGCAGACATATGAAGCTTTTGCCGATATTGGCTTCGATTAACGCTTGGAGAACTGGGAAGCTCTTCTGGCCTTTTTCAGACCGTACTTCTTTCTTTCCTTCATTCTCGGGTCTCTGGTCAGGAATCCTGCCGTCTTCAGCGGCGCTCTGTAAGCGTCGCGGTCTGCCTGGCACAGAGCTCTGGCTACGCCATGTCTCAGCGCGCCGGCCTGTCCGGTGAAACCGCCGCCTCTTACTGTAGCGATCACATCGAATTTGCCTTCGCAGCCGGCTACCTCAAACGGTACTCTGACTTCTCTTCTCAGGATCTCCATACCGAAATAGTCGTTCAGATCCTTCTTGTTTACGGTAATTTTTCCAGTTCCAGGGATTAATCTGACTCTGGCAACGGAAGATTTTCTTCTACCGGTTCCTTGGTATTGTAATTTTGCCATGTGTTATTCCTCCCTTTCCCTAAATTTCCAAAGTTTCCGGCTTCTGGGCAGCGTGCGCGTGCTCAGGTCCCGCATAAACTTTTAACTTCTTGAACATCTGTCTTCCCAGCTTTCCGTCAGGAAGCATGCCTTTTACCGCATGTTTGATGATTTCTTCCGGCTTTCTTGCCTGCAGCTTCTCAAAGGTCTCCTCTCTGAGTCCGCCAGGATAGCCGGTATGTCTCTTGTAGATCTTTTCTTTTCTCTTTTTGCCGGTTACTTCTACCTTCTCCGCATTGATGACGATAACGTAGTCGCCGCAGTCTACGTGCGGGGTATAAGTCGGCTTGTTCTTTCCTCTCAGTACGGAAGCAACTTCCGAAGCCAGTCTGCCGAGAGTCTTGCCTTCTGCATCGACGACGTACCATTTGCGTTCGACTTCTGCAGGTTTTGCAATGTACGATTTCATGACTTTTCCTTTCTACCTACTGAGATCGCAGTACCTTGAACCTGCGATCGCTTTCGGTTCTGCCTACTGGAATTGACGCTGACGCCTCAATCGTCTTCGGCATAACTAAAATATAACTTTAGCTTGCAGAGCTGCCGGACAAGGGTCCTACCCTGCAACTTTCGATTGCGTAAACGCAATGCAGGGATATTATACAGCGATTTCCCTGAAAATGCAACTGTTTTTTGCTTTATCGACAGCTTTAAAACGGCGTAAAAAAGAAGCGGCATCGCCGCTTCTCTCCTTATCAGGCTCCTGCCTGCAGTTCGTTCTTTCTCGCTTCAACTTCTTTTCTCATTTCCGGCAGTTTCTTTTCGATGCGGTATACAAACAGCATCAGAAGGAATATCGCCACATAGTCGAACATCTGTATGGTGACGGACAGATGGAAAAATGCGTTTAATACAGGCTCAGGCTGTACCGCTGCATTCGGATCAAACTCTACCGCGCCGATGACCAGTCCGGCGATGGACGTGCCGAAGGCCAAACCGATCTTGGTTCCGATTCCGTAAGCGCTCATGATTACGCTGGTATTCTTGTGCCCGGTCTTCCACTCGTTGTAATCGATACAGTCCATCGTTACCTGCGGAAGCGCTGCCGATGCCATCGTGATGCCTATACCGCCGATTACGTTCCAAACGATATAGGTCGTGCCCGTAGGGCAGCCGGTGACAAACATGACCAGAAAACCGCCGCCTGCGATAACGCTGCCCAGCATGGCTGTTCCCGCGTTGCCGAACTTCTTGTACAGCGGCACCAGGAGCAGTACCGGGATCAGTCCGGTAAACGTAGATATGGTCGAGGAAATGGACATAACGTTAGGATCGCCCAGATTGTATGTGCAGAAGTAGATCATCACGCTGCCGCCGATGGAGGAAAACAGCATCTTGACCACCTGTACCAGAATAACACACAGAGCCGGCTTGTTGGTCAGCAGCGCTTTGATCATCTCGCTTGCCTTCAGCGAGCTTCCGCTCCCGCAGCTCCTCTTCTTCCTCAACGTCAAACGGCGCGCAGAGATAAACTCCCACAAAGCCCACGATCATGTAGACGACCGCATAGATTGCAGCAATCTTGGTAAATGCCGATGCTTCACCAAATCCGGACAGCCAGCCTACAAGAGGCATGGTGATTGCCGGTACGGCCGCATTGACGATGGTATTGAAAATACTGTCGTAGGTATTCAGCTTCGCCCGTTCCACGTTGTTGGAGGTCAGTTTTGGCCGCAGGGAATCTTTGGAAATGCTGAATACCGTCTGGGACATGCCCAGGCAGATAAAGGTGACCGCCGCCCATACGACTTTCAGGTTGTAGGACAGATGAGGCGCTGTGTAGCACAATACGATAAAAATCGCCACCGGCACGATAGCACACCTTATGAAGAAAATACATTTTTTCGGCCGCCTGCTCTTTTCAAGGATAATTCCCATGATCGGATCGTTAATAAAGTCCCAGATACGGGCGATCATGACGATAATAGCGGCTGCTGTTCCACTGATTCCCAGGTAATTGGTGTAGAACATCAGCAGGAAATACATCTGAATCAACATCTGCAGCGTAGGCGCCACATTCATCAGAGGATATCCCAATTTTACCCGCATAGGCAATTTGCGGTCATTGTTAGTTGACATTTCTTTCCGTTCCTTTCTACTTTTTGTTTAATTATACGCTTCGATGAACAAAATGTCAATTTTTATTTAACATTTTATCAATTTTAATTTTTCTCACAACTTCCAAGAATCTGCGTCTCCGCAGAGAGAAGGTCAGAAACTGCCAACGCTGCTGCGGAAAAATAGACATTTTGTTTAAAACTCACCTTTCTCTCTCCAGATCAGTGCGTTCTCCGCCGTCCCTCTCTTCACATCGCTGAACGTACCATGGGAAAATGTAAATCTTCCGTCAAACCATTGGTCGGACGGCTCGATCAATTTCTGTCCGGCCATGACCTGCCGAAACTCTTCTACAGCTTCTTCTCCCAGCTCTCTTTCGATCAGTTCTTCCCATACAGCTGCACCATAGGCTTCTCCTGCTCTCCTGCGCCGCTCGATTTCCAGAACCAGGTCGTCCAGAGACAGCCCTCGGCCCGTCTGCTTCAGCAGATCATCCACATGGGCCAGATACACAAATCCCCGGCCGTAAGGCACCCGTTGAATCTCATTGGATTCCCACGCCCGCTGAAAGGCTTCCAGTCCGGACAGATTCTGATGGGGATTGTTGTAATAGTTGACGCATTTTTCGGTAATCCAGCCGGCCGCCTGCTTTGCATCGACAAGGCCGGCCCGCAGAGGGATTTCCACGCTGTAGAACTCCGCTGTTCCCTCGGAATACCAATTTTCCTCTCCGGAAACCGTCTCCAAGCGGCACCAGTTGTGGACGATCTCGTGGGCAAGGGTGTTCAGGGCTTCTTCCATGATCAGCGGCATGGAATCGCTGTAGCCGAAGGCAAATCCTCCGTCAAAAGCCGTTCCGCTGTTGGATATGGTAAAAGGCTCTTTCCGAAAGAAGATGCTGTAACGCATATCCTCATCCCGGAAAAAGCGGCACATGGCCTTCAGCAGAGGCGGAATCTGTTCTCTGATTTTTTCTTCCGTCTCATCAGGAAGGAGGGGATCCAGATAGTAAACCCTGTATCTGCCGGTTTCGTCCTGCGCGCACCGATATTTTCCCGCAATGTACAGCGAAAAAGTGTAGTCTTCCGGCGTTCCGACGAAGTCAAAATCTCCGCTTCCTCTGATGGCGGCAGCATCTGCGTCCGCAGGCATGTGCGATTTATCCCATGAAAAGAAAATGTGATACCGGCCCGGCTCCACTGCGGCGAGAGCCGTCACCCCACAGATCAAGGCGCCGTTTTCCTCCTGTATGCAGTCAAACAGTGGGTGACAACGGTCGATTCCGCTCACGTCTCTCGGCAGGAAACGATAAGAGATCGTCAAATCTCCTTCGGTCTTTCTCTTTGCGCGCCATACGGTCTTTTCAAATCCGGTAGGATCCTTTTCCGTGCCGCTCGTCAGCGGAAGCGTCCCGTTCTTATCCTCTGCCGTCAATCCTCTGTCATCAAACTGACAGCCGGGAACGCCGGCTACCATCTTCCAGAGATCCGCCACCCGGTCTCCTTCCGCAAGTCCGGCATCTTCCAAAGTAATCGAAACGTCTCCGTACTGAAAACGGTAGTCTTCGTCAATCCACGGTGCCATCCGAATCCTTAAATTTTTCAGTGATTCCATATGTATCCCTCTCTTCTTTATTCACGTCTTCATTGGCGTTTTCTTAAATATACACAATATTTCCATTATTGTCAATGTTAAATTGACATTTTGTTTATTTTTAGCTATAATGAGATTGAACACTGCACTTTAGAACAGGGAAAGGAAGGCTTCGTTATGATCAGCTATATACTCAAAGGGCGTCTTATCGACGCCGTATCGAATGAACCTGTAGAAAACGGCCTGGTCGCCGTAGAAGGAGACCGTATCGCCTATGCCGGCCACGCCGACGGATTTTCTTTAAAATCAGAAGACGCTATCGTCTACAATGCCGGCAGAGGCACGATTATGCCCGGATTCATCGACTGCCACGCCCATCTCTGCGGAGAAGAAAACGCCGGTTCCTTTGCCGGAGGTAAATTTTTCGGCGATCAACTTCTGGGCAGTGCATATCAGTGCGGTCTCCTTCTTGACGCCGGTTTCACCGGAATCCGGGACATGTCGGAAAACGGCCTCTATCTTTCCAGAGCCATAGACCGTGGGATCCTACGGGGACCGAGAATTCTGCCCGGTGGAAAAATTTTGGGAATCACCTCCGGCCACATCGATCTTTCCCCTTATATGACCAAGGAAGCGTTTAATCAGAGCGATCACCTCTGCCGTCTGACCGACGGTCCCGACGACTGCATACAAGCAGTGAGAGAGCAATTCCGGGCCGGAGCAGGGTTCATCAAAATCTGCGCGACAGGCGGTGTGTCCTCTCCCGTCGACCGCATGGATGACGTCCAGTTCTCGCCGGAAGAGATGAAAGCCATCGTCGATGAGACGAAACGGCATCACAGCTACGTCTGCGCCCATTGCAGCGGATATGAAGGCGCTTATGCGGCTCTTCAGGCCGGTGTTGCCTGCATCGAACACGGCGTATATCTGACACAGCGCGAAATAGATCTGATGAAAGAAAAGGATGCGACCCTGGTCACCACGCTGACCGTTTCCTTAGGTGTGGCCGATATGCCGGGACTTCCCGACTACCAGGCAAAAAAAGCCAGGTTCTGTGCCGAAGCCAATATAAAGACTATCGAAATGGCGAGGAAGGCCGGAATCCGCATCGCTCTCGGAACCGACTTTTCCAACAGCCCCAACACGCCTTATCTGGAAAACGGCCGAGAGTTTGAAGCAATGACGAGAGCCGGCATGACTAATATGGAGGCAATCAAGGCCGGCACGATTAATGCCGCCCACCTTCTGATGCGCAGTCATGAAACCGGTTCGCTCGAACAGGGTAAGCTGGCGGATATCGTCATCGCAGACGGTAATCCGCTTGAAGACATCAACTGCCTGACCTGTGCAGACCACATCCGATTGGTCATGCTCGGCGGAGAGATAAAAAAGGCAATTAACTGAGAATTTCACGGGAGACGGAGACTTTTGCTTTGACAAGCCGTCTCCCGTATGCTATAGTAACGAAGACAAAATCATAAGACAGTTCGCGACCATCCTGTCTGAAAACAAAACTACGGACCCGATATTCCGCTTTCCTGTTCCTTTATGCGGCAGGAGAGAAGGAATATCTGTTTTGGCGCGCAGTATAGAGTACTGGGCGTTTTCTTTTACCGAATCATTCAGCATGGCCGCGGGGATAAGGAGACTCTATGGAAAAACAAGATATGATACGTTATTCCGTCATTCCGGAAAAAAATCCTCGCGAAATCGTCCTGCTCCGCGGCAGCGGATGCCGTTGGCGCAGGTGCCGGTTTTGCGACTACCACCTGGATTTCAGCACCGATGAGGAAGCCAATTTTCAGCTCAATAAGCTGCAGCTGGACAAGGTGACCGGAAAATTCGGCAGGCTGGAGGTCATCAATTCCGGCAGCTTTACCGATCTGGACAGCCGTACGATAGATGCCGTACGGAAGACCTGTCTGCGCTGCGGAATCGATCATGTTCACTTTGAATGCCACTGGCAGGACCGGGAAGCCATAGACGAGCTGCGCCGCAGATTTGCCGCTCTCGGAATCACCGTAAAGCTCAAAATAGGCGTAGAAACCTTCGATGCGTTGTTTAGGGAATCCTATCTGGTCAAAGGAATGGGAGATGCGCAGGCGCCGGAAATCGCCCGCTTTTTCGACGAATGCTGCCTGCTTTTCGGCCTTCCCGGCCAAAACCGCAGTTCGATGGAAGAAGACATACGCACCGGTCTTGAATTCTTTGAACGGGTATGCGTAAATATCATGGAAGAAAACTCTGCGCCGATCAAACCCGACCCGGCTGTAATCGCGGTTTTCGCTGAGGAAATTCTCCCCAGATACGAACAAAATCCCCGGGTGGACATTCTGATGAACAACACCGACTTCGGAGTGGGAGGTGTGCGCCTTGACTAACGAAATTGTACTTAGCTGCACCCTGATCCTCCTCTACTCCGGCGTAGTGATTTTCTTCCGCCTCTTTGGAAAAACCGGTCTCTATATGTGGACCGCCGTCGCCGCGATCAGCGCCAATATCGAAGCGCTGATACTGGTCGAAGCGTTCGGTCTGGAACAGACCCTCGGAAACGTCCTCTTCGCTTCTACCTTTCTCGTGACCGACATTCTCAGCGAAACATCGGGCCGTCAGTCCGCCAATAAGGCGGTGAAAATCGGCATTGCCGTCAATATCCTGTTTCTTCTCATCAGCCAGTCCTGGTTCCTGTATCAACCCAGCCCGGGAGACTGGGCATCCCCGGCTATCAGAGAAGTATTTTCCAACACGCCGAGGCTGATGATCACCAGTCTGTGCGTGTACGCGATCGTACAGGCCTTTGACGTATTCGCCTACCACGCGATATGGAAACGCACGACCAAAATTTTCGGCGATTCCAGAAAGGGACTCTGGATCAGGAACAACGCGGCCACGCTGCTCTCACAGCTGATGAACACTGTTCTGTTCACCTTCGGCGCCTTCTGGGGGACCTATGACCTGCCTACACTGCTCAGTATCTGTGCGTCCAGCTACATCATCTTTATCGTCACCAGCCTGCTGGATACGCCGGCAGTTTACATCGCAAGACGGCTCAAAGAAAAGGGGCGGATACCTGAAGAGTAAAACTCTTTTTTCCGATTTTCCTGCGGCCTCAGTTAAAAAAGCGGACTTAATATCAAAAGTCCGCTTTTTTTCTCGCTTTTTCTGCTCGGAGCTGCTGCGCCTTACCTACTTCAAAGGAAAAGCCCCGTCCTTTCACCTCTTTCACCTGATTTATGATGATGAAGGCTTCGGCATCTATAGTGAGTATTTCATTCTGCACCCGGTTCAGTTCTCTTCCCGAAATAACGCAGAGCAGCGTATGCTGCGGTTCTGCCAGATAGCCGCTTTCACCGTAGAGAACCGTCGTTCCGATGACTATATCCTGCAGTCGTCTTCGAATCTGTTCATACTTTTTACTGATGATTACAAGCTGAACCGCTCCTCCGCCGGCCACGACTACCTTGTCCGCAACCAGTGAATACAGGAAGGTCAGCAGTATTCCCCAGAGGATCTCTTCTGTTCCCCGGGCAAAAAATATCTGCAGAATTAAAATGGAAAAATCTATAATATAGATCGGCGGACCAACAGGAATATTGAATTTTCTATTGAGTATGATCGCAATGATATCGCTTCCGCCGGTAGAAGCTCCGAACTTGATCACAATGCCTAATCCGCAGCCGACAATTACACCGCCGAAGATCGCAGAAAGGAGGCCGTCATCAGAAATCTCCGCAAGAAAATCCATATGCTCAAAGAGATTGATAAAGGCAGGATATGCGAATGTGCTGACGACAACCGAAAGAGCAAATTTTTTCCCCAGAATAAATGCACCGATCGAAAACAGGATAATATTGACCGCTCCGACAGTATACGACACCGGAATGCCGTAAAAATAGTACAAAATTCTTCCTATTCCTGTCGTTCCGCCGATCATAATTCCCTGTGGCAAAACAAAAGCGACAACGCCGAAAGCAGCTATAGCAAGTCCTGATAGAATCGCTGCGTAGTTCACAATTACTTTCTTCATCGTTCGTTCTCCTTTCTTTAAATAATTCGGATTTTTAACGCAGTGCGCAGTGAGAATATTCTACCACAGCGTCGCCATTTGTTAAATACGCTTTTTTGATTTTATTCTTCATTGCCCCGGTACACTGAAGGGGCCAACCTCTATAAAGTTGAAACAGGCGCTGATTAAATCCCCAAGAAAATGGCAAACGCGCAGGTACGGAAAATCCGTTTCCTGCGCGTTTGCCATCGTTTTATTGTTTTATTGTTATTTCTCCTGGGCGCATGCCGCCTTTTCCGCTCGGATCTGTTTTGCTTTGCCAATCTCAAAGGAGAAACCTCTGCCCTTCACTTCTTTAACGCTGTTTATCACCATAAAGGCCTCCGGATCGATGGCAAGTATCTCGTTCTGAATCTTGTTCAGCTCTCTTCCGGAAATTATACACAGCAGAGTATGCTGCGGATTGGCCAGATAGCCGGTTTCACCGTAGAATACGGTTGTACCCACTACCATGTCCTGCAGCTTCTGACGGATCTCCTGATATTTTGCGCTGATAATCATCAGCTGTACCGCCCCGCCGCCGGCGACTACCACTTTGTCGGCCACAAGAGAATACAGAAAAGTCAGCATGATTCCCAGCAGCACTTCTTCAGCTCCCTCGGCAAAAAAGACCTGAGAGATCAATATGGAAAAATCGACCAGATACATGGGCGGTCCTACGGGAATACCCATCTTGCGGTTCAAAACGATAGCGATGACATCGGTTCCGCCGGTAGATGCTCCGCACTTTATCACAATCCCCAGCCCCAATCCGACCAGAACGCCGCCAAAAAGTGCGGCAAGCAGTTTATCGTCGGTCAGGTCGGCCAGCGCATCCATTCGCTCGAAGATATTCATGAACAGTGGGTATGCGAAGGTTCCGACAATGATAGAAAGGGCAAATTTCTTTCCCAACGCAAAAGCTCCGAGAGCGAAAAGAAGGCAGTTTACGGCCGCTACGGTATAGGATACCGGAACGCCGCAAAAATACTGTACAATTCTGCCGATTCCCGTAGCGCTTCCGATCATGATACCGTGGGGCAGTACAAAAGCCACAACACCGAAAGCGGCCAAAGCAAGGCCGAACAGAATTCCGGCATAAGTCAAAACGATTTTCTTCATGGTTCTTCCTCTCTGTTTCACAATCTGGCTTTATTCTATGACACTATGACAGAGATATTGTACCACTAATTTTGTATTTTTCAAATAATTTTTTCACCTATTATTCTTTATTTTTTGTATTTTAATACAATTTTAATTCCCGTAAAAAGCGTTTTGCAAAACCGCAAAAGAGCGGGCCTCGCATCTCCTTTCCGCAGGAGAGAATACGCGAGGCCCGCTCTTTTTATCCGCCTGCCGCTGCCGCGGCAAAAACGGCAGCCGATTTTCATTCAAATCAGCCGCGGACTTTTTTACTTTTTTTCCTTCTGGGAACCTTCCTCAGCAATTTGCCGCAGAGGTTGGTAAACTTGTAAATATAGCGGAACAGCGCCTCTGTAGCAATGAGGAACACTACAAGCAGCATGGCGGCCTGTGTGGAAATCGGCTCAATGCCGAAGAAATCCTTCACAAAGAACAGGCAGTAAGCCATACCCAGAAGCATTACCGCGATCAGAGTGACGTGCAGCTTGTTCGGGGGTTGGGCAACCTTGGCCAGAATCATGAATCCGACCAGTCCTACCAGAACGGTACACGACGTGGAAATGCAGTTGCTGTCGATCTCGAACACCTGTCCGAAAATGACCAGCGAACTGACGCTGATAAAAGTGGTGATGCCCGCCGGCGCGGCCATCTTAAACACATTGCCAAAGAAGGAACCTTTTATTCGGTTCTTATTCGGTTCAAGAGAGAGAACGAAAGAAGGCGCTCCTATAGTGAACAGGCTGATCAATGTGATCTGAGACGGTTTCAGCGGATAAGACAGCACGCTGATCATGGAAAACAGAGCCAGCAGCAAGGAGAAAATATTTTTCGACAAAAACAAACTGGCCGACTTTTCGATATTGTTGACTACTCTGCGTCCTTCGCTGACAACCGAAGGCATCTTAGAAAAATCCGAATCCATCAGCACCAGTTGGGCGGCGTTAGATGCCGCTTCACTTCCCGAGGCCATAGCCACCGAACAGTCGGCATCCCGCAAAGCCAGAATATCGTTGACGCCGTCGCCGGTCATTCCTACGGTCTTTCCCTGCTTCTTCAATGCTTTTACAAACAGTCTCTTCTGCTCCGGCGTTACACGGCCGAAGACGGTGTAACGCTCCACGGCTTCGAAGATGGCTCTCTCGCTGACCAGCTGCCGTGCGTCCACGTATTTTTCCGCTCCAGCGATACCCGCCTCCATAGCGACATTGGATACCGTAACCGGATTATCGCCGGAGATAACTTTGATCTCTACGCCATTTTCCGCGAAGTACTCGAAAGTCTCTTTCGCCGATTTTCGAATAGGATTGGTCAGGTAGATCAGCGCAAGAAGCTGTACTCTACCCTGCAGAGGCTGCCCTTCCGGAACGTCTTCTGTGCGGGCAAAAGCCAAAACCCTGTAACCCTGCTCACTGATTTCCGTTATATGCTCTTCATAGCGGTAAAATTCATCTCGCAGAACAAACTCAGGAGCGCCGAGGACAAAATTTCCATCCTCATAGGTGGCTCCGCAGTATTTATATTTCGAAGAAAACGGGCAGACCGTATTGGCCTCCCTTCCTGCGGTTTCGGTAAAATAAGCCTGCAGTGCGGCCATGGTGATATTGTCCGGACTCTGCGCCTTGGCCAGGTCTCCGATCAAACGGGTCAGATCCTCCCGATCGATACGGTCGTATACCTGATACATCTCCGAGACTTTCATTTCGTTTTCGGTTATGGTCCCGGTCTTGTCCACACAAAGTACATTGACGCGGGCCAGCGTCTCTATACACCGCATGTTCTGCACCAGTACGTCGTGCTTGGCGAGCCGCATAGCGCTGACCACCATGGCGATGCTGGCGGTCATATACAGTCCTTCGGGAATCATGCCCAAAACCGCAGCTACCATTGAGGTTACGCTTTCTCTAAAGCCGCCTTCAAGAATGAAGCACTGCTGAACGAAGAGTACGATTCCGACGGGAATGATGATGATTCCCACCACTTTTACCAGTTTGTCCAGAGATTTGATCATCTCAGACTGCTCGTTTTGCTTATCCTTAGTCGCTTCTATGGTCAGTTTGGATATGTAGGACTCCCGCCCTACTGCAGTCAAAACTGCGGCGCAGCGTCCGGAAACCACGAAGCTTCCCGACAGAAGCTGCGATCCCTTTGTCTTCGTAATCTCATCCGATTCTCCCGTAATCAGTGCTTCGTTTGCCTGAATGCTCCCTTCTACTACGGTGGCGTCGGCCGGAATCTGGCTCCCCGCCGTAAGTATGATCACATCGTCAAGAACGAGATCCTCTACGGGGACGGTTGTCTCCCTTCCATCCCGCATGACATGGGCCTTGGGCATCTTCAGCAGCTTCAGCTTATCCAGCGTCTGCTTGGAGCGCACTTCCTGCGCAATTCCGATACCCGTATTGGCAAATACGATGAGCATGAAAGACAGGTCCTTGAACGAACCGACTGCAATGAGTAAAACGGCAAGTACCGTAAAAATCAAATTGAAGTAAGTGAATACGTTGTCCTTGATGATCTGCTTTACTGTTCTGGTGGAGGAGTCGACCTGCTCGTTGGATAATCCCTGACGACGTCTCGATTCTGCCTCCTGATTTGTTAATCCCAACATTTCATCTTCTCCTTTTATTGATGGCTCTATTCTACCACAAATTTCTACAAGATTAAACAAGGATTTTGCCGGCGCGCGGCGGCGGACGGGAGTCATGGATCTTTTGCCTTTAGCAGACTGCCAGAGATGCCTGCGGTCTTTCCAACCCGGCGCTTCATCTCCTGAAGTTGCATCCAAAAATTTAAGATCTGCCATACTAACCCCCCTTTTTTTGATTTCAGACAGTAGAAAATGGAGAAAAGAACAAATGTGCCATATTCTTTAATTTTTTTAGAGTTTCAGACGGAGAAATCACTGTTATCGCCAAATACTTTCTACATTTTATCAATATAAGCAAAACATATTCGCTATATTTTTTCGTACATCTGTATTTTCCCGTTATGCAGACGAAAAAAACTGTCTGAAATAAAGAAAAAAATACACCAGTATGGCATTTTTACGCATAACTTCTGTCTCCGGCTGTCTGAAATCAAAAATTTACTTCACAATATGGCAGATACACCCGTCATGCTGACGGCAGTCCCGGAAAATTCGTAAGACGAAAAAGCTTCATGAAAACAGCGGCTGCCTGCCAAGCGCAGACCGCCGCCGTTTTCACAAAGCCGCTCAAGACTCCCTATTTGATAACTACCTTGTGGAACTTCTTTTTTCCCTTCTGAATCAGCAGTTCCCCTTCTTTAAACAGTTCTTCTGTTACGTACAGCTTCGGATTGGTCACCTTTTCGCCGTTGAGTGAAAGACCTCCCTGTTCGATAGTGCGGAAACCTTCGCCGTTGCTGGATACCAGGCCCAGCTCTTTAATCAGCGAAACCAGACCTTTTCCCTCGCCGGCAAAATCGGAAGCGACCATTTCCGTAGTCGGAATGTTAGCGGAATCTCCGCCGCCGCCAAAGGCCGCTCTTGCGCCTTCGAGCGCTTTTTTCGCTTCTTCTTCGCCGTGTACCAGTTTCGTAACCTCGTAAGCCAGAATTTCCTTTGCCTTGTTGATTTCTGCTCCCTCGAGGGACGAAAGCCTCTTCACTTCGTCCATCGGCAGGAAGGTCAGCATACGCAGGCACTTTTCCACATCGGCGTCGCCAACATTTCTCCAGTACTGGAAAAACTCGTACGGGGAAGTGCGCTCCGGAGAAAGCCAGAGAGCTCCCTTCTGGGTTTTACCCATCTTCTGGCCTTCACTGTTGGTCAAAAGGGCGAAGGTCATGCCCTCCACGTTGATATTACACCATTTTCTGGCCAGATCTTTTCCCGCGATGATATTGGACCACTGATCGTTTCCGCCAAACTGCATCTTTACGCCGAAATCACGGGCCATTACCGTAAAGTCATAACCCTGCATCAGCATATAGTTGAATTCAAAGAAAGACAGGCCGCCCTGCTCCATCCTCTGCTTGAAGCATTCCGCCCGGAGCATGTTGTTTACGTTGAAGCAGGTTCCTACTTCGCGAACGAACTCTACATAGTTTAACGGTCTCAGCCATGCCCCGTTGTTTACGCTGATGGCCTTTCCCGGAATCGGCTCTCTGTTCTGATGACCCGGACTGTAAACGCCGTTGTTTCCTTCGTATTTCCACTCGTCGTCGAAGTCCAGAAAACGATCGAACAGTTTTTTAAACGCCGCGCAGTTGCCGTCGATAGTCTCGACATCCATCATTTTACGCATATCCTGACGTCCCGAAGGATCGCCGACCATGCCGGTTCCGCCGCCAAGAAGAACTACCGGCGTATGTCCGTACTTCTGCATGTACATCATGATGATGACCTGCATGAAGTGACCAACGTGCAGGCAGTCTGCCGTAGGGTCAAATCCGATATAAAACTTGATCTTTTCCTTGCCGAGCATCTCTCTCACCGCATCTTCATCGGTAACCTGCTCAATAAAGCCTCTCTCTTTCAGCACGTCGAAAACGTTATCGTGCTGACTCACATTGTCCGGTATAAAATTTTTCATCTGTTCTTCCTCTTTCTTTGAAAATTTCCCTCTGTCGTATAGGTAACGCGGCTCAACCCCGCAAATTACTTGGTTCCGTACAGCCGATCCCCGGCGTCGCCCAGTCCCGGCACGATATAGGCGTGCTCGTTGAGGCGCTGGTCCTTCGCCGCGATATAGATATCCACATCCGGATGGCGTTTCTGCAGCACGTCTATTCCCTCCGGCGCGGCGATCAGGCACATAAACGTGATATTTCTTCCGCCTCGCTCCTTGATGAAATCGATGGCCGCCGACGCGCTTCCTCCCGTCGCCAGCATGGGATCGACCACAAAGATCTGCCGCTTCTCTATATCCTTAGGCAGCTTGCAGTAGTACTCCACCGGCTCGTGGGTTTCGGGATCCCGGTAAAGGCCTATATGTCCGACTTTCGCATTGGGAACCAGGCTGAGCATTCCGTCCACAAAACCCAGTCCCGCTCGCAGAACGGGTATGATGGCCAGATCTTCTCCCTTCAGCATATTGACCTTTGTAGAGCAGATCGGCGTTTCAATTTCCACCTCTTCAAGAGGCAGATCTCGAGTCGCTTCATACGCCATCAGCATGGCGATTTCTCTTGCCAACTCCCGAAAATCCTTCACGCTGGTATCCGCTTTGCGCATCAGTGCTACTTTGTGCTGGATCAGCGGATGATCGAATACGTATACTTTTCCCATGAGGTCCTCCGTTTCTGCTACATCTCATCCAGCATATCGGTGCGCCGCTTGTGCCGTCCGCCTTCAAACTCGGTATCCAGCCAGGCGTCGGTGATCTTTATGGCCAGTTCCGGATCCGTGGTTCTGCCACCGAGAGCGAGCATATTCGCGTTGTTGTGTTTTTTGGTCAATTCAGCCATCTCCACAGACGTACAGAGACCGCACCGTATACCTTTCACCTTATTGGCCGCGATGGAAATGCCTATGCCCGTCCCGCAGAAGACCATTCCCAGGTCCGCTCTGCCGCCGGCCACTTCCTCCGCGCATGCCTTTCCGTAGACGGGATAATCCACGGACTCTTGGGAATCGGTTCCCAGGTCCACTACTTTATATCCCCTTTCTGTCAGATGTTCTTTGATGATATTCTTCAGCGCGAATCCGCCATGGTCGCTGGCTACTGCAATGATCATTTTTCCTATCTCCTTTTTCTATGCGCCGGGCCGCCGTTTCCACAGGCCCGGACAGCAGAGCGCTATACCTTTTTTATATTATATCCTGCCGACTTCAGCATCCGATTCATGACCGAAAAACCGATTCCCCGTTCGGTCAGCGCCGCCGACAAAATCACATCGGCGCCGTTCTGATCGGCTTGCCGCAGCCGGGCGAAGAGGTCGTGAGCCGCGTTTTCCTGCTCGTTATCCACAAATAGAATGACGCAAACCTTCTGTCCCTCTGTCTCTCTTTTTCTCTTTTCATCCTCGATGGCCTGTTCTACGGCCCGGCTTTCTCCTTCAAAGACGATCATTTCCGCCTTGGGGGCGTAATGCTTGTACTTCATTCCCGGCGCCTTGGGCGTCAGTTTCTCTTCGGCTCCCTCTTCAGGTCTCCGGTTCAGCGTAGGATCCAAAAGCACCGGCTTTTCCAAAACCCGCTCAAAGTCCTCCCGGGTTATGATCCCCGGCCGCAGAATCATCGGCTGCGGACCGGTCATATCGATTACCGTCGATTCTATACCTACCTGGCACTGACCGCCGCAGAGAATGGCATCGATTCTCCCGTTCAGATCGTCGATCACGTGGCGGCTGCAGGTCGGGCTGGGTTTTCCCGAAAGATTTGCGCTGGGCGCCGCCACAGGACATCCCGCTCTGCGAATCAGCTCAAGGGCTTCCGGCGCAGAGGGCATCCGCACGCCTACGGTATCCAGTCCGCCGGTAGTCACATCGGGTACGATCGACCGCCTTTTTACAATCATCGTCATCGGACCGGGCCAGAATCTGTCCGACAGCTTTTCCATATCCTCTGTGATTTCAACGGTCAACATCGATAAATCGTCCTTTGACGATATGTGGACGATCATCGGATTATCCGACGGTCTTCCCTTGGCGGCGTACACCTTTGCCACCGCCTTCTCGTTCAGCGCGTCGGCGCCTAAGCCGTATACCGTTTCCGTGGGAAAGGCAACAAGTCCGCCGGCAGACAGAATTTGCGCCGCCTGGTCAATCTCTTCAGTTGTCGTACCCAATATCTTGGTTTCCATAGTCATCGTCCTTTTCAATTTCGCTTCCGGCAAACTTCTCCGAAAAAGATCCCCGCAGATGTTCTGTGCCGAAACGGGGCAAAGTCCGACCTTAGAAGTTCTTCATTTTCTCCGCCTGATCGTTGGTGATCAGGCCGTCTATGATCTCATCCAGTTCTCCGTCCAGAATCGAATTCAGTTTGTAAAGGGTCAGACCGATGCGGTGCTCCGAAACTCTTCCCTGAGGGAAATTGTAGGTACGGATTCGCTCACTTCTGTCACCGGAGCCGACCTGGCTCTTACGCGCTTCGGAAATCTCCTTGTTCTGTTCCTGTACTTTCAGGTCATAGAGTCTGGAACGAAGAACCTTGAAGGCTTTCTCCTTGTTCTTTATCTGGGATTTTTCATCCTGACAGGTGACCACCAAGCCGGTCGGCAGGTGAGTCAGTCTTACCGCCGAGTCGGTAGTGTTTACGCACTGGCCGCCGTTACCGGAAGCCCGGTATACGTCAACTCTGACGTCGTTGGGATTCAGATCCACTTCTACGTCGTCCACCTCCGGGAGAACGGCCACGGTCGCCGCCGAGGTGTGTACTCTGCCGGCAGACTCGGTCTCCGGCACCCGCTGTACCCGGTGAACGCCGCTCTCGTACTTGAGACGGGAATATGCGCCCTTACCCTTGATCAGAACAACCGCTTCTTTTATTCCACCGATTCCCGTATCGTTGACGTCCATCAGCTCGGTCTTCCAACGGTGACGTTCTGCATACCGCATGTACATCCGCAGGAGATCCTGAGCGAACAGAGCCGCTTCCTCACCGCCGGTTCCCGCCCGGACTTCAAGGATAACGTTTTTCTCGTCGTTGGGGTCTTTTGGCAGAAGCAGAATCTTCAGCTCGGACTCCAGTTCCTCCAACTTTGTCTCCAGCTCGTTGACTTCCATTTTGGCCAGATCCCGCAGCTCTTCGTCGGATTCCAACTCGACGATATCCTTTGCTTCCTGCAGATCCGTCTTTGCCTTTTTATACTCCTCGTATTTTTTTACGATCGGCTCCATCTCACCCATCTCTTTGATGTATTTCTGCCAGACGGGCTGATCGTTTATCACCTCGGGATCGGACACCTTCAGCGACATCTCCCTGTACTTTTCGACGATAAAATCCAGTTTATCAAACATATATATCTCCTCAAAATTTAATTATCTGCAAATCTATCTAATTGTATATTGTACCATAACGGGTAAAAAAAGTGAAAAAAATTTGTATACTTTGCCTTATCCGTCTTCTTTTTCCTCAAAACTGATCGGTCCCAGCCGCTGATCGTCCGATGCGCCCCGAAAAAAGACTCCGTCGCAGAGATTCAGAACGATCTCGCCTGCCGCAGCGATCCTGCAGGAAATCAGATGTCCTCCTTTGACATTCATCTCCCTGTCCGCCGCCATGATGTGCAGATGGGCATAGAGTCCGTTGTCGGCCCGGGCGATATTTCCGGTCAGCGAAGTGATTTCCATCGGCCCTTTTACGGTGTGAAACAAAAACGTACCGCTGTCTCTGTCGTAAATGCGTATTTTCATCTCGTCGGTAAAGCCGATCCCCTGAACCAGCGCCGCAGAAACCTGTTCTCTCCGGCACACCTCCATCACCTCCGCGACAATTTCATCGCCTTCATCCAACCGGATAACGATCTGTCTGCCGAAATTCTTGTACTCCATACTGACCCTCCGATGATTCTTCCGAAATTAACACTTTTTTTAAACTAAAACATGCTCCTCTTTACAATAAACAACCGCTGCCGACCGTTTACTGTAAAGAGGAGCATATCGAAATTCGTTTTTTCTCCGATTATTAGTCAATGTGATATTTGTTCTTGAACTTCTCAACACGTCCGCCACGGTTGACGAACTTCTGCTGACCGGTGAAGAACGGATGACATGCTGAGCAAACGTCAAGTCTCAATTCTTCTTTTGTTGATCTTGTAACAAAAGTATTACCACATGCGCAAGTTACTTTACATTCCTTATAATCAGGATGGATTCCTTCCTTCATGCTTTCTACCCTCTTTCCTGCTCAGGTCATTGCCCGTGCATAAATTTACTGCAGCTATTGCAGCCTTTATACTATATCACACTTGTTTGAAGGAAACAAGTGTTTTTTTGCCGAAACTTTTCTGTATTTTTTAGAAGAAGAGAACGGGCTCTGCGGCAGATATCCGTTTTCTATCCTTTTTTCTTTCCGGCCAGAACCGCGGTCACGATCCGGTCCAGTCCCGCCAGATCCTTAAACCCGCGGATGTGATCCAACCGCCCCGTCTTTTCCATCAGTTCCTCAACCGCCTCCCGCTGATCGTAACCGATCTCAAGAAAGAGCACGCCGTCTTTTTTCAGGCAGTCCGGCGCGTCGCCGGCGATGTTTCGGTAGAAGTCCAGCCCGTCCGCGCCGCCATCCAGCGCGCCCATCGGCTCGTAATCGCGAACCTCCCGCTGCAGCGTCGGAATTACGCCGGTCTTTATGTAAGGCGGATTGGAGATGATCATATCGAACTTTCGATTCCGAAACCGACCCTTAAACGGCATCAGCAAATTGCCGCATTCGAAACTGACCTTTTTACTCACGCCAAGTTTCTCCGCATTGCGTCGGGCTACGTCGAGGGCGTCTCGGCTGATATCCGAACAGACCACCTTCGTATTGGGACAGAGACTGGCGATGGACAGCCCTATAGCTCCGCTTCCACAGCAGAGATCCAAAACCTCGTATTCTCTTTTCTTCTTTATGGGCATCTCCTGACCGCGAAGCTGATTCTCCCTGATCACGGAAATCGCATCTTCAACCATGGTTTCCGTATCCTGACGGGGTATCAGTACGTGCTCGTTGACGATGAAATCCAGTCCCATGAATTCCTGACTTCCGGTGATGTACTGCAGAGGCACGCCCAAGCTGCGGCGATCCAGAAGGCTGAAGTATTCATCGCACAGGCTGTCGGGAAGCACTTTCTGATACTCAAGAATCAGCTGAGCGGAACTGATATTCATCAGATAACAATAGAGCAGTTTGCAGTCGACAGCGGCGTCGGCGATATCGCTCTCCTCCAGCTGCCGTCTGCCGATATTTAAAATTTCTTTTACTGAAAGACTCATGATTCCTCCGCCATCCTGCGGGTCTCCGCCTTGCTCTTTCTCTCGAAGGTCTTCGCTTCGACCAGATTTCCGTCCAGGTCGCAGATTCCCTCAAAATAAGGGGTTTCTACAGGAACCATCACCGCCTTCATCGCAGCGATGGCCACCTCCAGCTGTTTATCGTCAGGCTCATTGGTGGTCAGCTTCTGCAGATACAATCCCGGCATACTCAGAATTTTTACCAACCAGTTGTCGCTTCTGCCCGCCCACTTGAGCAGTTCGTAGGAAAGGCCCGCGACTACGGGAATCAGCAGCAGACGGGAAACGATCCGCCAGAACAGATTCGGCCAGCCAAGGAGAGAAAACAGGATCAGACTGATGACCATGACGAACATCAGAAAGCTGGTTCCGCACCTCGGATGGAGTGTATAGAACTGCTGCGCGTTGGCCGGCGTCAGCTCAAGGTTGTTTTCGAAGCAGTGGATGGTCTTGTGCTCCGCTCCGTGGTACTGAAATACAGTCTTGATATCGGACATTCGGCTGATCAGCGCAATATAGATGATAAAGATGGCGATACGAAATATTCCCTCAAGGAGATTAAGCAGGATATCGCTCTGAATATACGCATCCAGCCAGTTTGCCGCCACTGTCGGCAGCAGGATAAAGATGCCGATGGTCATGAGAAGGGCTAAAACCACGGAGAAATAAATCATCAGATTCCAGGCGCCCTTTTCCCCGAATTTGGTATTGAGCCAGGTTTCAAATTTTCCCGGTTCTTCCTGATCCTCCTCCGGCCAGTTTGCTTCGAGGACATCAGCGGAATACATCAGCGTTTTGGTACCCTCAACGAGGGAAGAAACGAAGGCCACGACGCCCCGCAGCAGAGGCACTTTTGCCCACTTTCCCATCTTCTTGTTTGGCTGGGTCTTCATGTGTATTGTTCCGTCAGGAAGCCGGCAGGCCACCGCCATTCTCTCCGGCCCGCGCATCATAATTCCTTCCATAACCGCCTGGCCGCCTATCGATGTAGGACACGCATTTTTCAAAAATATTTTGCTTAAATCCATACTCAACCCCTACTCTTACTGTTCTTATTGCAAAAATACTTTTTTAATCACCTGTATAAAATCCCTGTTGTTCTTCGTATGAGCCAGATTGTCGATAATGGTCTCGGTCACGTCCTGAGTTGAACTGTTGGCCATAGCCCGCCTCATCGCCCAGATCGCTTCCAGCTCTTCCTGACTCATCAGAAGGTCTTCCCTTCTGGTTCCCGACTTGTTCAGATCGATCGCCGGGAAGATTCTCTTCTCGGACAGCTTTCTGTCCAAATGGAGTTCCATATTACCTGTACCCTTAAACTCCTCAAATATAACATCATCCATGCGGCTTCCCGTTTCGATCAGGGCCGTAGCCAATATGGTTATACTTCCGCCTTCTTCGATATTTCTCGCTGCGCCGAAAAACTTCTTCGGTTTATGGAGCGCGCCCGGATCCAGACCGCCGGACAGTGTTCTTCCGGAAGACGGAACCACCAGGTTATAGGCTCTCGCCAGACGGGTGATGCTGTCCAAAAGGATGACGACGTCTTTGCCATGCTCCACCAGGCGCTGAGCTCTGGCCAGCACCATTTCGGCTACTTTGACGTGATGCTGCGGAAGCTCGTCAAAAGTAGAGTAAATCACTTCGCCACCGTTTAAAGAGCGCTTCATATCGGTCACTTCCTCCGGACGCTCATCGACCAGAAGAACGATCATCTCCACTTCGGGATGCTTCTTTTCTATGCTGTTGGCAATTTTTTTGAGAAGAACCGTTTTGCCCGCCTTCGGCGGCGCAACGATAAGTCCTCTCTGGCCTTTGCCGATGGGCGCGATCAGATCAATCAGACGCATGGACAGATCCACCGGACTGTCCTCAAGGGTCAGCTTTTCTCTCGGAAAGATCGGCGTCAGATCTTCAAAGTCGGGCCGTCTCATGGATACGCCCGGCTCGTCTCCGTTGACGGTAAGCACGTACAACAGAGCGCCGAAACGCTCCCCTTCATTGGGAAGGCGCGAAATTCCTCTGATCTTGTCTCCGGTCTTCAGATTGAATCGCCGGATCTGGGTCGGAGAAACGTAAACATCTTTCTCACTGGTCAGAAAATTATTGAACCGCAGAAAGCCGAATCCGCCGTCGGCAATCTCGAGGATTCCCTCAACCTCCGGCCTCTCCTGTTCTTTAAAACACTCTTTTTTCTCTTTCTCCGGCTTTTGGTCTCCGTCCTCCTCGTCGGACTCAGCGGAACTCCCGGCGTCTGATTCCTCTACGTCTTTTTCTGTTTCAATGACTTCTTCTTTTTTCTTTCTTGGCATACCTCGTCTTCAGGCATGGAAAATGCCCGTTCCTTTCTCCCATCTATAATTTTTGTCGCGTCTTTATCGGAAAACCTCAAGAAGGGGACAAGCCTGCCCCCTGAGAAATAACAGTTTCAGATAGTAAATCCAGATTTATTATAATACATCGGTTTTAAAAAAGGAAGGGTGTTTTTTTGTCGAATACGAGAAATACCGCCCCATATAAAAGCGCGTCCGCGCACAGACGAGCGGACGCTGCAGGCCGGTATTTTCAATCTAAAATCAGTCTAAAACCAGTGAAGGAGCGCTGTATACACGTGCCTTGTATTCGCTGTCCAGAGCGTAAAGCCCCTTTGGATCGTGTCCGAAGAGCTGATACTTGGTGATCATGTCCGAAGCGTTCTTTTCCTCTTCACCCTGTTCGTCCACAAACCAGTCGAGGAATTTCACCGTCCGATAGTCCTTGTTCTCCTGGGCCGCCCCATAGATTTCGTGAATCAGGCTGGTTACGTAGCGCTCGTGTTCAAGGCCTTCCTTCAGAGGATCGTCGAAATTTTCCAGTTTCTTGTCCGGTTTCTCGATAGCTTCGAGGACGACTTCGTAATCGTTGTTCTGGAGATACTGTATCATCAGAAGAGCGTGATCCATCTCCTCTTTGGCCTGAATCTGATACCAGTTGGCGTAGCCGTCCAGACCTCTGTTCTTGTAAAAATTAGCAAAATCCAGGTAAAGGTAAGCAGAATAGAATTCCTTGTTCACCTGTATATTCAGCAAGTCTCCGACTTTTTTATTCAGCATTTTCCTACCTCCTTCGTTTTGTTCGCTTGGCCGTACTCTGCCGTATGAACATACGATACATCTGTTCGCCGCAAAGGTCAAGGGGCAGGCAGAAAAAAACTGCCGGTAATCTGCCGGCAGTGAAGGTTCTGTCTGTTTCAAAAGGCGGTCAGGCCGCCCGGCGTCTATGACGCCTCTGATATGTAAGCCCCTGTTTTGCTTATTTTGTATAATCGTAGAAGCCGATGCCGGTTTTTCTTCCCAGCTTGCCTGCTCTTACCATCTTCTTCAGGAGTACGTGCGGTCTGTACTTCGGATCGCCGTATTCGGTATAGAGTGTGTTCATGATGGCAAGGCATACATCCAAACCGATCAGATCGCCCAGTTCAAGAGGCCCCATCGGATGGTTTGCGCCCAGCTTCATGGCCGTATCGATGCCCTTTGCGTCAGCCACGCCGTCAGCAAGGATACCTACGGCTTCGTTGATCATAGGAACCAGAATTCTGTTTACAACGAATCCCGGAGCTTCTGCAACTTCTACCGGAGTTTTTCCCAGCTTTTCAGCCAGCTCAACGATAGCGGCCTTAGTCTCGTCGGATGTAGTAAGACCCTGAATGATCTCTACCAGCTTCATTGCCGGAACAGGATTGAAGAAGTGCATACCGATTACTTTGTCCGGTCTGCCTGTCGCTGCGGCAATTTCGGTGATGGACAGTGAGGAGGTATTGGTTGCGATGATCGCTTCCGGTTTTACCAGCTGATCCAGTTCCGCAAACAGGGCTTTCTTTGCCTCCATGTCTTCTGTAGCCGCTTCGATAATCAGATCTGCGTCCTTGATGATGTTGATATCAGTAGAACCCTGGATTCTGCCCATGATTTCTTTTTTATCGTCTTCGGTGATCTTTTCTTTCTTGATCATCCTGTCCAGATTCTTTTCGACCGTGGCGAGGCCCTTCTCTACGGAAGTCTCTCTTCTTGCTCTCATCACTACTTCGTAGCCGTTCTGGGCAAGAATCTGAATAATTCCGGCACCCATTGTGCCTGTTCCTAATACACCAATTTTCTTCATCTTGATAACCTCCTACTATATTGGCGTTAATTTTAAAACTGATTTTGTTAAAAAATTAACTTTTTCCGATACACTCATTATAACACATAAAAAAATAAAGTAAATACCCAAATATGCGATTTATAAGACAATTCCTTTTTTCTATCTTCTTTGTAAGCCGCCCTGTCCTCGTCCTCCGATTTTCCCCATAAGAGAGACTGCTTCAGCTCAGTCGGCCGAAACAGTCTCTGTCTTCTCTATGCCGTATTAAATTCCTTTGGAGCAAAGGGAAATTTCTCTACGCTTTCAGCAGATACTCGGTGATCCCGTTGGAAAGCTGTGCAAAGGCCAGCAGCTGACCCAGAGCATAGGCGTCCATCTGCTCTACGGACAGCTTGATCTTCGGGTCCCGGTCTTCCTCTGCAAATTCTCTTTCCGCCGTTTCCTTCAGCAGCATGTTCAGCGATCCGTCTTGATTGCAACCCTCAAAATACGGCATCATGATGTCTTCTTCATCCTCTTCGATCAGGATAGTCGTTCTGAAGTTCTCTTCTGACGAAAGAATCTTCTCGACAGGCATTCTGACCGTCTTTACCTGCCTCTGTTCTGCCGCAAGCTCCTGCCAGGATCCAAAGGAACGGAGCTGCTTCTGCCAGATCTGAATTTCTTCGACACTCCTCCCGCGCAGACTGTACGCTGCCCGGGCAATTCCGTAGTCGGCTCCGTCCAGATCCCAGAAAGGCGAAGCCAACATATCGTAAAATCCGTCCAGATAGCGGCCGATATCCGCTCCTCCTGCTTCCAAAGGAAGAAGAACCCCTTCCGTATTGGCGGCATATGCGGCAGATACGCCGTCCGGCTGAGGAATCGCCGGATAATCGTTATCCGCGGCCTCCATGGCCAACAGCCGGCTTTCCTTTCCGGCAACGGCGATAATCCTCCCGCCGGCTCCCTCCGGTCCATACTTTGAAAGAAGAAGCTGTTTCAAACAGGTGTAAGCCCCTCTGAGCGGTACGGATTCTTCTCCTTCAGATACGGCGATCAGAGAAAAATCCGCCTCCTGAAGCTCTGTCAGAATTTCGCCGTACTCCAGCGGCGACAGCGTGCTGCCGAAGACTCTGACTTTCGGCCCGTCCTCCGCCGGCAGTGCGGAAACCGCCGCGTCGATCAATCCGGCCAGCGCTCCGTCGGCAACGATGACGATGATGTCGCTGTTTGCTCTGAATCTCTGCGCTGTCTCCTGAATAAAGGCCTCTCTTCTGCGGTCCGATTTGTCCATGGCGGCTTTGACCCACGGTTCCTCCCAAAGGCGGTCAAGGGCTTCGCCTGTTTTTCCTTTCAGTTCCTCGGTAATCAGTTCTTCTAATCCATACTTCTCTATTTTCATGTTTTTCTATCCTCCGCGCCGGGCTCTGCCGGTATTTGCTGCCTGCGACTGCAGCTTTTTCCAACATTATATCACGTTTTCTTCCGTTGTACTATCCATTGTCCGCTCTGCCGCAGGGTCTGAAGGAAAACTTCGGCCGGCAGACGGATTTTGTTTGATATTACGACATTTTGTCCGCGCAGCGAACACCTTCATTGCCGAAAAAGAGAGGACAGTGTATTCTGTTGTCCTCTATAAATTTTATTTTTATCAGGCGGAAAGCCCGGACATTATCGTTGCCGGCACAATCCGTGGTTTTTTCGCTTTACGGAAAGGAAGAAAGTATGAAGAAGAAAATCCTGAGTTTATTTTTGGTTTTGGTCCTGTCCATCAGTGCAACGGCTGCATTCAGCTTTGCCGATGACGGTACGGGTGAAAATGGAGGCGTGAGTACGTATAGTACTGTTGCAATAATTTTTGGTACAAATAGAGACAGTAATACTAAAGCTTCTGCATCCGTTCATGTTCAATTTACAGGTACCGCTGACGATTATGTTGTTGCCATTGTATTGCAAAAAAAGACCAACAGCGGCTGGGTAACCGCTACCGATGTAGGCGGCAGCGCACACTATTATCGAGGTAGTAATAGAACTGGTGTATTAACTTACGATGAATGGACAGTGAAAAAAGGGGTTGTATATCGAGTGAAATGTGTAAGCACGGATAAATACGATGACGGAATTGAATATAAGCGAACAGCCTATTCTGACCCATTCTAAATAAAAAGGGAGTTTTAACGAGAGCGTTTCAAGTTTTGTGTAAACTGAAAAAACTGATATAAGATATGTCATTAGTTACTTGGGGCAGAGCCGATTTTTGAGGTTC
>CAJFTU010000055.1 GCA_904420065.1 uncultured Emergencia sp. | reverse complement strand
ACCACATAACACAAATTATGTGGTGAATCCCAGGTTTTGGAGGTGGTTGAGATGAAAGGGCACAATGTTTCGGATTTAACCGGACGCCGGTTTGGAAGGCTGACAGCACTCTATCCTACAGAAAAACGGGATAAAAAGCTTTCCGTCTTCTGGCATTGCCGCTGCGACTGCGGAAAGGAAACAGATATAACTGCCGACGGGTTGGTTCACGGTAATTACAGAAGCTGTGGTTGTCTCCGAAGAGAACGGCAGCAGAACCTGTATAAACAGCTTCACTTAGTGGATGGGACCTGTCTGGAAATCCTCGAGCATAGGAAGTCAAGAAGTGACAACACCAGTGGTTTCCGCGGCGTAGGTCTGCTGAAAAACGGCAAATATCGGGTTTCCATTGGATTTAAGGGGAAAAGGCTTCACCTTGGAACTTTCAGCAGTTTTGACGAAGCGGTGCGGGCGCGGATTTTTGCTGAACATCAGATCCACGAAGGATTTATAAAGGCCTATTCCATCTGGGAAGAAAAGGCGAAGGCTGATCCCAAGTGGGCAGAGGAGAATCCGTGTATTTTTGAAGTGGAGAAAACGGAGAACAATCGTTTTCGCATAATTACCAACGTGCAGTATTGAACAGATGTCTGTCTTGACGCAGATCGCGAAAGCGGAGGAAAATCCCCGACCATACACAGCGATGGACGGGAATTTTTTATATGAGGAGAAGCTCCGGGACAGGATGCGCCGGACAGGTGATTGTATATCGGCGCTAAATTTAGTATAATGAAAAAGTCACGGCGAGCCGCAGAGGCGAAAGACGCCGGACAAGAACACAATCCGGAGGAAAAAAATGGATCAGAAACTGCTGAAACAGCTGAACAGATGGCACGAGGAAAACAATTTTCAACAGATTATCGATACGATCGAGGGCATTGAAGAACACGATTACGATACGATATGCCACTTGGCAAGAGCCTACAACAACCGGGGAGAGGATGGAGATTTTGAACAGGCCATACAGCTGCTGCAGATGGTAAGCGATATGGGCAGCGAAGATCCCCTTTGGCATTATCGTCTCGGCTACGCGTACTTCTACAGCGGAAGCTACGAAAAAGCGGAGACGGCTTTTGAAAGAGCTATGGAATTGGATCCGGGAAACGAAGACGCAGCGTATTTTATTCGGGCCTCCCGGGAGATGCTCCTTGGCGAACGGGGAGAATTTCAGGAGAACTATGCGCCTGAGGTCTACGAGGAAGAAGAACTGGACATTATTGAGGATTATATCGCTCAGACTTTCGGCGAGTTTGACAGCGTATTTCACGAGATCATTTCGCCGGATATTCATGTGGATATCTGCCTGATTCCTCCCGGTGAGGAACGAAATTTTTATACTCTGGTCACCATGGGAATGGGAGCACACCGAATGGACGTACCGGAGGATCTTACAGAATACAAGCTGGAGAGAGCGGAGCTTCTGATCTGCCTTCCGGCGGACTGGAAGTTGGACAGTGAAGACGAACGCTGGTATTGGCCCGTCCGTCTTTTAAAAATTTTGGCCAGACTGCCCGTACACGAGGAAACCTGGCTCGGCTGGGGCCATACTATCGATCATGGCAGCTGTTTTGACGAGAGTACCGAGCTCTGCGGTTCCATGCTGATCAATCCGGCCGGTTTTGGCGATTTTGAAAGCGTGTGCAGACTTCCGGACGGAAGCGAAGTAAATTTTTACCAGGTTATTCCGCTGTATCGGGAGGAAATGGATTTTAAAACCGAGCATGATGCGAAGGAACTGCTGCAGCAGATGGACAGCCGGGCTCTGATCGTAGATCCGAAAAGATACCGTTTCTGCAGCGACAAGACGTTACTCAGCTGATCAAAAATTTCCTTTTTCTTCTTTTCATAATTCCAAGCCGTTTATCGGATAATAAAGTAAGAAAAAAGAAAGGAGTTTATTTCGATATGAAAAAAACCAGACTTTTTCTTATGGCTTTATTACTGATCTCCGTCCTGGTCTTTACGGCCTGCGGCAGCAAAGACGACAACAATGATGCGATTCCCGACGATCAGCAGAACAGTGTTGAGCAGGATGTAGAAGACGGCATTGACGATGTGGAAGACGACGTAGAGGATGGAGCAAAGGATCTGGAAAAGGACGCCGAAGATTTGGGCAATGATATCAAAGACGGCGTCGATGACATGGAAAACGACGTGAATGACGGTACCGAAAACAGCAACGGAAACGCTGTGGACAACAACGGTACCGGAACGAACATGCAGTAGTAACGCCTGAACCTTTAAGAAAGCTGCCGGCTCAAATGCGAAGCGGACAGCGTGCGGAGATACTGCCTGCGGGACAGCGCCCGTTCGGCAGTATTTTTGTTTGAATCCGCAGCGGATATCGGCTACAATGTACATATGGGAAAAAAGAATAGAAAGAAAGCGACCAGCGAAAAGAGAACAGGAACGCTGGACAAGAATCGGGCGGGATTCGGATTTGTCCGCCAGGAAGAAGGAGAAGATATCTTTGTGGCCCGGAGCAATATGAACGGCGCAATGAACGGAGACCTGGTGCAGGTCGATCTTCTTCCGGAATATTTATGGGAAAAAAATAAAGAAGGGATTATCGACAAGATACTTGAAAGGAGCAGCGAAGAGGTCGTCGGTACGTTTCAGAGGAATAAGAAGTTCGGTTTTGTTATACCGGAGGATCGAAAGAATCCTGACGAAGTCTTTGTGCGAAGAAGTGATTTTAAAAATGCCCGCAGCGGAGACAAGGTTGTCGTAAAAATTACCAAGTATCCTGAAAAGAATGTCAGCGCGGAGGGGAGGATTACCGAGGTTATTTCCCGAAAGGGTGAACCGGGCGGCGAAATTAAGGCATTGATCAGAGCGGGTGGTCTGAAAGAGACTTTTCCGAGCCGGGTAAATGCTGAAGCAAAAGCGCGGGCAAAAGCTCCGGTTTCACGGGAAGCGCTTCTACAGCGAAGGGATCTGCGTGGAGACAAGATCTTCACTATCGACGGCCCTTCCGCCAAGGATCTGGATGACGGGGTTTCTCTGAAGAAGCTGAAAAACGGCAACTTTCAGCTGGGGGTACACATTGCGGATGTCAGTCATTATGTACCGGCAGGAAGCCGTCTCGACGAGGAAGCCCTGAAGCGGGGAAACAGTGTGTATCTGCTTTCGAGAGTAGTGCCTATGCTGCCGAAAATTTTGTCCAACGGGGTGTGCAGTTTGAATCCCGGCGAGGACAGGCTGACGCTTACCTGCTCCATGGAAATCGACAGCGGTGGAAACGTGGTTTCTCACGAAATATTTGAAAGTATTATCCGTTCCAGGCACAGACTGGTCTACGACGACGTTTCAGATATTTTGGAAAACCAGGATCAGAACCTGATAGCTGTTTATGAGGATATCTACGAGGATCTGACGCTGATGGCTCAGCTATCTGAAATTCTCCGAAAGCGGAGAAAAGAAAAGGGCAGTCTGGATTTCGACTTTGACGAGGCGGATATCGTTCTCGACGAAAATGAAATTCCGGTGGAGATCGGAATAGAGGAGAGGCGTGTCGCCAACCGGATGATTGAAGAGTTTATGTTGATTGCCAACCAAACCGTTGCGGAGCATTTCTTCTGGATGGAATATCCCTTTATCTACAGGGTTCACGAAAAACCGGATACGGACAGAATTGTGGAACTGAAGGCGTTTCTGTCCGGTTTCGGCATAAATCTCAGCGGTAATCCGGATAACATCCATCCGAAGCTGCTCAACGGTATCCTTGAGGACCTGAAAGGAAAATCCTATGAGAATATTGTCAGCTCGGTGATGCTGCGTTCGATGAAGAAAGCATTTTACAGCACTCAGTGCGAAGGTCACTTTGGACTGGCATTCAAATATTACTGCCACTTCACTTCACCGATTCGCCGTTATCCCGATCTTTTCATCCATCGGATAATTAAGTCGGCAATCAACGGAACGGCTGACGAGAAGTCGCTGAAGAGACTGAAAAAGCAGGCGGAAATCGCGGCGGAAACGGCATCCGTAACTGAGCGGAAGGCTCAGGAAATGGAGCGGGATGTCGAAAAGATGAAAAAAGCCCAGTACATGGAAGAGCGAGTTGGACAAATTTACGACGGAGTCATCAGCGGCGTCACCGGCTTCGGTATTTACGTACAGCTGCCTGATACGGTAGAAGGCATGGTCAGACTGGACAGTCTCAAAGATGACTATTATGTCTATGAAGAGGGAAAATACCGGGTGGTCGGTCGGCAGACCCGAAAGATCTACGCTCTCGGCGACAGAGTCAGAGTTGTGGTTCTCAGAGCCAGCGCGGCGGAACGCCAGATCGATTTTGCCATGGTCAGAGACGACGCAAAAGATTAAAAACAGCGCACGTTTTGCGCAGTAAAACAGTAAAAAAGAGAGCGGATATCGCTCTCTTTTTTGATATTGCCTGTTTACTTCTGTCTAAAATCAGTCTGCGCTCCCGAGCCTTGGGTTCAGCGTCTAATTAGCGCTGTCCTCTGCTTCGCTTCCGCCCTCAAAAGACATGATCTTCTGGATTGCGTCGGCTACCTCTTTGTAGTCCTCGACCAGTTCATTGAGTCGTTCTTTTCCGGATTCTTCAAGATGATAGTATACGCGGGTCATACGCTTGCCGACAACTTTTTTATAATCGGTAATGTAGTTGTTGTCGATCAGCTTGTACAGCGTTGGATACATGGATCCTTCAGGAATTACGAGGACGCCGTTGGATCGCTGGTTGATCAGCTGCGAAAGCTGATAACCGTAGCAGTCGCCTTCTGTCTTCAGCAGATGAAGGAGCAGCATTTCTACGGAGCCTTTTTTAAAATTACTTTTGTTTTTACTTCTTTGTGTCATATTGCATCATTCCTTTCTATGGAATATATTAAATCAAATAATTTGACAAATCAATGAATATTCAATTAAATTATGTGGCAGCTTTGTGAAAATTTTTCTTTTAGAACAATTCTTAAGAATTCTTAAATTTGGATGGGAGGTATTGACCAAATCAGTTTCCGGTAATATTATAATTACAGAAAGGGGTTCGTCCCGGCAGCTTCGGTTGGCGGGGCAAATACAGCATTTGTTGCAGAAGGGAAGTATTAGAGATGATAACCAGAACAGTAACAGTGTCTTTTATTGCATTCGTTTTCTTGATTATCGGTCTGATCGGTACGATAATCATGATGAACAGGGGAGAATAAATGGCTGGATCAGCCATTTATTTTTTTTAGAAGAAGATGAGAGCCGCGTCCGATGCGCGGCTGTTTTCATTTTTTGTTTTTTATCGAGGCGTATCCTTTGATCTTTGCTATTGCGCCCATAATATCGCCCACTTCGGCGAGGAAAACTCTCTTTTTTGCCAGATCGGATATGGAAAGTACGCCAACCAGGCGGGAATTTTCCAGAACAGGCAGACGATGAACTCTTTTTTGAGAGAAGATGCATGCCGCGTCGTGGATGTCCATTTCCGGGGATATGGTTACGATATCTTTTGTCATAACGTCGGAAACGATGAGTTCTTCCAGCTTTTTCTTATCGTCTGTCAGCGCGCGGAGCACGATATCCCTGTCGGTGATCAGGCCCAGTAAACAGCCTTTGCTGTCGCATACCGGAACAAGACCGATATTATTTTTTTTCATCAGTGCCGCAGCAGATGTGACAGGAGCATCACTGCTGATGAAACACACGTTGGTAGACATCAGTTCTTTTACCGTCATATTTTGACCTCCTCCTGTATAGAATCTGCGGATTACATAAATTTATAACAGAAATTCGTTTTTTTTGGCAATGGGAATATATATTGGCATAGCTGATAATGTTGCATTTTATTGTGAACAAAGGTATAATAGGCGTTAACGTATTCTTAACATATTTTTAACTTTTGTAAAGTCGGTAAAATCTCGGCTTTGCTATGTATGAAATGATTATTTTAATTTCTTGTTTTTTCCCTTATTTCCAAAAGGGAAAGGCAATTGTGAGGGGGTTTTATGAAGAGGAATTTTAACAGAAGAAGCCGCTGTTTGGTTTTTCTGCTCATCGTTCTTCTGGTGGTGACGATGATGCCAGTATCGGCTTTTTACGGAATCGGCGGAACCGCGAAGGCTGAAGACAGCAGCGCCGATGTAACTGTTTTGTGGCAACCAGGTTCTGACTCCATTAAGACAGGAGAAACTGGTACGATAGAATTAAAAGCAGTTTTGAGCTCAATTGAAGAAGGAAGAGATATCCAATCAGCAGAAGTAAAAATTTCTCTTACTGAGGCTGAAGCAGAACTGCTGACCGAGTTTAAAGATAAAGAAAAAATAACCACAAATGACGGTGCAACCATCAGTCTGACGGAGGATGGCAGCGGGTACAGTCTTTCCTTTAAGCTTACGAAAGAGACATCAGCTCTTACATATTCTTTATCCGTCAGCGCGCCGTCAAAGACGACTGCCCCGTTTATCTTTGACGTAACGGAGGAGGACATTCAGGTGACCGCTCTCGATACAGCGGGAAACCCAATAAACGATGCGAATATCAGCAAAGCAGGCGGCCGGCTGAGCTTTATTGCAGACTGTTCCTGGCAGGCTTCCCTTGGCGGTGATGACACTCTGACCATAGGCGACAGCGGCGTGCCGAACTTTTCCTATACCTTCGATGTGACATCGGGCGCATCGGACGAGACGGGAGTTCTCTATACGGATTCTCAGGACATACAGTTTACGCTGACCCTGCCGGATGGGATTTCTCTGCCGGCAGAACTGACCGCATCGGATAATCGAATTGTGAGCGGAACTGATCAGGTGGCAGAGTTTACCGGACTGCCAGAAGGCGCTGTGATTGAGAATGTATCTGTTCAAGGACAGCAGATGATCATCACTGTCTGTCGGGAGAGAGCAGCCGAAGATGATTATGAACAGGAACTGTCAGATATCGACGACGGAACGATATTCTTCTACGGCGGCAGTTTGTCTGCGTCTGAAGACATGGTAATTGGCGCGGATACAAAGATTACTTTGGATATGAAGGTTACTTCGACGCCAGCGGATGGCGGAGAAAATGTTGAAGTTGAGGCAAAACCGAGATCTATACAGGTCACCGCTGCAGAAAGCCAACCGGCTGAAGGCATCGATATCAACCAGTATCGCGAGGCGTTTGAACAGACGATCTTCTGGATCGACAATAACAATGAAGCCAGTCTTCGTCCGTCTGAAAGCAGTTATCCGGTAAAATTGTATTTTTCTCTGGATGGCAGTGATTATATAGAACTGACTGAGGAAAATATGACACAGCTGGGATTGGATACCATGCCTGAAGTGGAAATTATTGACAATGGAAGTGGAAGCTATACTTATTCGGCAGGAGAAAATACCCTGCCAGTAGAGATTACAGAGACCGACGAGTACGGAGATCAAAAGACACATACTATATCATGGAGGTTCGAACCGCAGCAGGTAGACGGATACGAACTGGTAGAGGTAACGGATGCCAATATTGATACCTATCCGTCTGTGTCCCGTACCGGCTGGTATTACGTCCTGCTGACGGATTTTACTTTTGATGTGCAGCTTCGCTGGGGAACATTGGGCTCGGCACCGGGAATCAGCCAGGCAATCTATGATAACTTTGATCTTCATGTTTCCGTCACGGGCCAGGAGGAGCAGATATACAATCTGAACAGCATTAAAGAATCCATCGATGTCACCGCCGACTCTTCTTCCGATCCGGATAATCCGACATCGGGGACCATGACGATTCATGACACATGGAAATACAATTTGGACGGCAGTCTGATCTCCTATACGGTAGAAGAGGTTGAAGACGGTGACGGGAAAATCGAAACGGAAAATCTGCAGGACGGAGATTATTTCAAGATCTCTTATGATAATACTTCCGCCCCTAACTTTGGCTCGGTTACCGATAAAATTCACAATGGAGGAACCCTCTATCTGACGCTGAGCGGAGAGAAGGATTACGACTCCAAGAAAGTATGGCTCGATGACGGAAGCGACGAGACCGTTGCGAAACGGCCTACCGGCGAGCTGCAGCTTTGGCGTTACCGTTCCGGACAGAATTACAGTACGGCTTCACCGGTGTACGACGAAAATGGCAATTTTATCACTTTAGATCTGGATACGAAAGAGGATGAGATGAAAATCCTCTTTAACAGTCTGGAAAAATATGATGCCGAAGGATACGAATATATCTATGTAGTAAAAGAATATCTGGACTCTACTGCAGAAGACGGAAGCGATGCGGCCGATTATGAACAGGTATTTGGTGCAGTAGATGAAGATGGGACTGTTCACGACCGCCTGGATGTGGACGGAAAACTGACCGATACAACGGAGCAGAGTCTGCGCGCCGATTTGGACAACTGCCTGTACAATGGCGGAACCTTATCGAACCGCATTGACGGCGATGTCAATACGGAAGTAACCAAAGTGTGGAAAGCGGCTGCTTTTCAGGCGGATTTTGAGAACGTAAAAGTGGTGCTGTCTCTTCAGTCCAGGCCTGCCGGGACGGATGCAGAGTGGAAGGATACAGGAGAAACCGTTACTATGGAAGATTTCTACTCTGAACAGCTTTCGGATTCCTATCAGCTTACAGTGAGCAGATATGATCATTTGGGCAGAGAAGTGGAGTATCGCTGGATAGAAAGCGGTGTTTATCAGGGAAATTCCGATGAGAATCTGCTGACAGCTGATGGGAACGGCGGAGGAACCTTCACGCTGAATCAGAATGACAGGGAGGTTCAGTATAAATCAGAATCGACGGAGCAGGAGGATGGCAGTACACTGATTACCAATTCCATCGCCAATACTGTCGATTACGATATAGTGAAAAAATGGGTGGACGAAGACGGAAATGACATCTCTCAGGAGAAGACAAGAAGCGAAGTCAAATTCTACCTTTTCCGCACGGTCAACGGGACGGATATGGTGAAAGTCGCGGAGGTTACCATGGATGGCGAGACCGATGAGGATCAAATATTGGTCAATGAGGAACTGGGCATCTATTTTCAGGAAACCGAATCATGGAAGGCGACCATCACACCGTTGGAAGAATTCGACGAGGAAGGCCGGCAGTACGAATATTCACTGGTCGAAGTGGGCGGAAATCCGAGCATGGAGACAAGTAAAGATGAGGACGGAAACTACACGACGGAGGTTACCAATGGACCGGGTACAGGAAATTGGATTGTCGTCCGTAAGGAGTGGGTGGATCACAGCGATGTTATTCACCGTCAGCCGGTGACCGTTACTGTTTATGAGAGAGATACCAATGAGAAAATCACAGAAGTAACTTTAGGGGAAAATGACATTTGGTACGACTGGGTATCTATCGGTGAGTACGAACCCGAAGAGGTGTATATTCTGGAGACACAGGTCGGGGATACAACTGTGCCTTTTGAAGACGGAGGGGACAGTCCGTCGAAACCGAAGGAGTACGACGGGGAAAACAGTGATGATTATACCGAGGTTCAGTTTGAAACCGACTATCACAAGTATGCGGCCACGTATAGCAGCGGAACGATAGAGGAAACAGATGTAAAATTCTATCGGGTCAGCAACCGGCGTCTGGGAAATATCGATCTGACCGTAGAGAAAACGTGGACTGACGGAGACGGAGAAAACCGGGAAGAACTGGTGAAAGCCGCAGCAACTGCGGGGATTTCCCTGGTTATGCGGTTGGACTTCGACGATTCCACCCAGCAGCAGGACTATTACAATATCTCCTACGACGGCTGGAACAATGACGCAAAGGGCGATTCTGTCAATATTGGCAATATAGATAACCGGGTACAGATTATGAATGGCAGCGAAGAAACCGCGGAGAATGTGGATGCCATGCAGGCGGTGGATCTTGCTAAAGATACCTCCACCTACAGTTTTTTCAACCTGCCTAAATATGACCGGACAGGAAATTCTGTCCGATATAAGGTGGAAGAGGTTTGGGTCGATAAAAACGGAGAGATTATCAGCACTGCCGAGTTAAAAGGAAATTATCCGGATGTTTATGAGCTGTATAAGGAATACAGCACTTCGTACGAGACGACTTCCTATAATGTAGGAGACCTTCATGATGCGGATACACACCGGATTGAAGTGGAAAATAAACTTACGGGAACCAAGTCCGTTCTCTGGCACAAGCAGTGGAACGACGACTACATCTACAATCAGGGACAGCGGCCGGACATCTATCTAAACATCTATCAGACGAGACATACTTCGGAAGATCCAGACAGTACAGAGACCACCCTGTATGAAGCCAATTACAAGTGGACTTTCTCTTCTGCCGCGGACGATCCAGACGGATTGTACAGCCGTCAGTATCATTGGCATGCAGAGCTTGAGAATTTGCCGAAGTATGACGAATACGGCTATGAGATTATCTATTATGCTACGGAGCATATGGATGTCAATTCCGGTGATTTCGACTATCAGGATACCGGATACGCGGTGCCGAAAGAAAACGGAACGGCCGGTGAAACAGAAAGTATTGGTACAGAATTTAAGATAAATGAAGGTGCAGAAGACTTCGTACAGGAAGTGAGTCAACTGTCCGAAAGCGACGCCGAAGAGCACTACGCATTGAAAGAGGGAGGAACCTTTGTCAACTCTATCAGCAGTAATGTGACTGTACAGGGGCAGAAATTATGGACTTCTCTGCCATCCGGCTATCCGGATGCAGATCTGCCGACAGTTACCTTTGGTCTGTATCAGAGTCTGGCAAATGATACGGCTGAAAAGGGAACGCAGGTGGCTACGCTGACGGTTTCCGACTGGGCTGACGTTCATCTCAACGGATCCTACCTGTTCCGGATTGAATATACAGGTGAAAACGTGATGACCGTAAAGAATGGAGAGGTTGAGGTTGTTCCGGCAGACGACAATCAGAATGCGCAGAAACTGCCGAAATATGACCAACAGGGCAGACTGTACACCTATACATTGGAAGAGATTAACGTAGATACGGAAGAGGAAGTAGACAGTAAGCTGGTGTTCACCGATTCTGTCACCAACACCTATCTGGTCAACAACATTTACGACAGTGTAAAAGGGGCTCTGTCCGTAAAGAAGATTCTGGAGCTGCCGCTGGATGAGAGTGGAAGGCCGGAGGCCTATCCGGCTGTAACCTTTGAACTGACCAGAACCTATACGACCTCAAACGGACAGAAATCGGAGCCTGAAGTGGCAGACCGGATCACCTGGACTTCCGAAGAGATCAGAGAGCTGTATAACAGCAGCGATGAACCGGGCAGCATGGGCGTGAGCAAAACCTTTACCTTTGACGATCTGGATATCTATGCGCCTAACGGTTCAGAATACACCTATACAGTGAAGGAGGTTAAAACTGAGCTGGGCGGTTACGACACCTGGGCAGTGCCCAAAGACGTACTGATTTATAACGACAAGGGCAAAGAGTACAAGACAGAGGAAAACCGGAGGGATACCGTAACGAATCTGAACCTGACCTGCAACAAGGATGAGGGCCGCGGAGAAACGGCCGACAACGTTAAAGTTGCGGCGACCTTTATCAATGCGCCGCAGACCGGTCAGGAGACGGTAACGCTGAGCGGCGACAAACTCTGGGACGACTACGGTAACGAGTTTGATCTCAGACCTGATGATATAGAGCTGACCGTGTCCCGCTACGCGGAAAGCCAGACGGGACAGAGTAATCCGGTTGAAGAGGAGACTGTATCAGAGGAAAAGTATGAGGTGACTTGGGTCGAGGATTCAGACAGCGATAAATGGACCTATACCATTAAAGGAACGGCTGAAAGCGGCGAGCTGGAACGCTATGCGCCAAACGGTATGCCGTGGAAGTATGTGATCACGGAGAAATTGTCTGATGACAGCGATTACCACTCTTCCCCTTCCAGCGGCAGAGTGGAACAGAAGAACACAGATACCGGGGATCAGGGTACTACGATCACCATGAATCCGCTGACCAACTCCATCACTACCTCTGTACCGTACAGCAAGACCTGGGTGGACAGAGAAGGCAACATCATCACCGGAGACTATCTCAATCTGGGCAGACTTAATGTCGACTTTAAGCTTCAGGTTAAAGGAGAAGACGGGCAATGGACGGATGCAGAGCAGTATTTCAAGGACAATTTAACTGAAGAAACGTATAATAAACTGTTCGGCAGTTATAGCTTTACGAATACCCTTTCCGGCCTTCTGGGCGACACCTCTGAATGGGGTGTGACCAATTACTTCCGAAATCTGCCGGAGGTGATCAAAGTTAAAGATACAGGAGGCGAGAAAGTCAAGCTGAGTTACCGCGTCGTAGAGACAAAGATTTCCTACGGATCGGTCGAAATTGGTATATCGGTGGTTGATAAAGGTGACGGTACATATACCTATGAATTCACGGATGAAACCCTCTTTTCGCCGGCCTACTGGGCAGACGGAAAAGATAAAGAAGAAACCCAATTCAACCGCGATGAAACCAGGGAAATGTATAACCGACTGAAGACCACTTCCCTGGAGATCGCTAAGGTCTGGGAAGGAGACAATCACAACGTTTACAACACCCGGCCGGATACGGGACGGGACGGTTACACCTGGGAGACCAGCTTTGTCATTCAAAGATCGAATGACAGTGGAGCAAGCTGGGAAAACGTTACCGTGTACAATGCTTCAGGTGTTGGTCAGGATCTGGTGGTGACCCTCTATGGAACCGATCAGGATGACCGGGTGGAGACGACCGTGGCGGGACTTCCGGAATCCGATACCCAAGGGAACACATATACCTATCGGGCTAAAGAGCTGCAGCCGGGATATCAGCTGTCAGGCGGCAAAGTAGAGACGAAGGATATTATATGGAATAACGATATCTATAACGATACTTATACGGCGACATATGAATATGATCAGAATTCTACCGAGGTGACAAACCGCCTGGAGACTAGGGAAATTACCGCTCAAAAATCGTGGAAGCCGGATAACTATCAGGTCCCGGAAGGGACCGAGGTTATCCTCCACCTGCAGTACAAAGACGGAAACTCCTGGAGAACATTGGCCAGCGTCACCCTGGACGGTACAGCCGATACAGGACAGACGCTTCCGTACTATGAAGAAGAAAGCTGGAAGGCAGTCTGGAAGGACCTGCCGCAGCGCATACCGGGCCAGTCCGGCGACGCGGAGTATAGAGTCATCGAAGAGGCGATGAGCGGCTACATGCAGGAAATCACCGATGATGGAAACGGCAATTTCACCATAACCAACACGGTTTCCACAACCTATGCCGTGAAGAAAATCTGGGGCGGCGTTCCTGCCAGTGAACAGGGAGATGTGGTTGTTGGTCTGTACCGCACCGTCGACGCAAATATCGAGCCGCAGCAGGTAATCGGTGAGGACGGAGATCAGGTTACCCTTACGCTGACTGCAGCGGACAACTGGCAGAACGTCTTTACCGGTCTGGAGAAGTTTGACGAGGAAGGCCGGGAATATATCTATTCTGTGAAAGAGCTGACCATAGGAGGAGTACCGGCAGAAGACTGCGGTTTTATTATCGATATCACAGAGGATGAAAACGGCACGGCCGTGATCGCCAATATCGATACTACTGAGGTAAACGGCTTAAAGACCTGGAAAGACAACGGAAATATCTATAACACCAGACCATCCGATCTGGAATTGACACTGTACCGCAGTGTAGGCGGCGGAGAAGAAGAGATCGTCGATGTGGAACCGACGTGGACCAAAAACGGCGACGTCTGGAGCTATGAATATACCGGCCTTCCGGAAACAGATTCACAGGGACGGCTGTACACCTATAGAGTGGAAGAAACCGTTCCGGATGGCTATGCCGGAACCCAGAACGGAAATAACTTTGTTAATACACTTAGTGAAAGCATAGATATTCCGGTGAAGAAGATCTGGGAGGACAATGATAACGCGGCAGGCAAGAGGCCGTCAGAGATCGTGATCATACTCTACGCCAACGGAGTGGAATGCGATCGGGTGACTTTAAGTGAGGACGGCGGAATTCTCCAAAAAGCTCTGGAACTGCTTAGCGGAAATACGGATAATATCTGGGAATACGTCTTTGAAGATCTGACGAAGTATGACGAAGACGGCGCGCTCATCGAATATACGATAGAAGAGGAAAGTGTGCCTGGAGACTACGAGGCAGAATACAACGGATATACCATTTACAACAGGATGAACGGCGGTCTGACCGTATCCAAGACCGTAGGCGGAGATGCAGGGGATAAGGACAAAGCGTTCCACTTTACCGTAACCTTAAGCGACAAGACTATCAACGGAACCTACGGTGATCTGGAATTTGTCGACGGCGTAGCGGAGTTCACATTGAAACACGGAGAGAAGGCCAGCAGCAGCGGTCTTCCTGCAGGAGTCACCTATACGGTGATAGAGACAGAAGCCAATCAGGATGGATACATCACATCTTCTGTGGGAGCGACAGGCGCGATTCCGGCCGGAGATATGGCGAACGCTTCGTTTACCAACTCAAAATACACGCCGTCAGCCCGATACGGAAACCTGACGGTGAGCAAGATCGTGGGCGGAGACGCCGGAGACAAAGATAAGGCGTTCCACTTTACCGTGACTTTAAGTGACAAGACGGTTAACGGAACCTACGGCGATATGGAATTTGTCGACGGTGTAGCGGAGTTCACCCTGAAACACGGAGAGACAGCCGATGCCAGCGGTCTT
>CAJFTU010000054.1 GCA_904420065.1 uncultured Emergencia sp. | reverse complement strand
TTTTGTGGTGATTCAAATATAACACAAAGTGAGTCTATCCTCGCTTTTTATTTATTCACTTGTAACACATGTATTGTAAACCTACACAAGCAATCGAAGAAGTTCTTTCGGTTACAATTGAAAAAGCGAAGTCTTTGTGCTATAATTTATAGTTGCGTCGGACTCTTTTTTTGAATGAGAAATGAGTCCGTACATTATAGGGAAACCCTAAAAGACAAAGAATGTGGTAAGGAAATTTACCAGAGAAAGGACGGGTTATATTCCGCAAGATATTATGATAAGACTGTCAAGTGTAAGAAAAAGTATTTTGAGACGTTGCCGGAAGCGAAAAACTGGCTTGCTGATGCGAGATACAAAGAACGTCACTGTATAATAGTCACTGCACCAGATATGGCAGTAGACAAGTGGTTCGATTATTGGATTGGGAATATCGTTTGTGATTTTGCTCCGAACACGAAAAGGAATTACAAGAAGCATTATAAATGGAATATCCAGCCCGTAGTTGGAACCATGCGCATAGGCAATATAAAGCCCATGCACGGTAAGGAGGTTCTTAATCGAAGGGAAACAACCTATGCAGGCTTAACTATCCGACAGACTTACATAACAATGGGGAACTCTGTTCAAGTCAGCAGTTATGAATGATCTTATCGCCAACACTCTGTGAACGGTGTCCGATACACAAAACCTGTTCGAACGGTAGATGATATTAAATATTTAACGGTTGTTGAGCAAGAGACGTTCCTTGAAGCAGCAAAGCATTCCCATAATTATAGACAATACGCCCTATTGTTGGAAACGGGATTAAGGACGGCTGAATTGATTGGTTTGACATGGGACTTCATAGACATATTACGGACAAGTTACTGGTAAAAGCTGTTCAGCTTTTTGAAGCAGCTGCGCCACCAGTTAGAAAAAGGGCGTAAAAAGGGCGTAAACAAAATAATGAGAAAGGCAGAAAGCCCGTAAAATCAAGGCTTTCTGGATAGGTAAAGATAAAAATGAAATTAGGAATCGTAGGTCTTCCCAACGTGGGGAAGAGCACATTATTCAACGCAATAACCAAAGCCGGCGCTGAAGCGGCTAATTACCCGTTCTGCACGATCGAACCAAATGTGGGCGTTGTCACGGTACCGGACGAACGGGTAAAAAAACTTCACGAAATTTACAACTCCAAGAGAACCATCTATACGACCATAGAATTCTGCGATATTGCCGGATTGGTCAAAGGCGCCTCCAAAGGAGAAGGACTGGGCAACAAGTTCCTCGGTCACATTCGCGAAGTGGCGGCTATCGTTCACGTGGTCCGCTGCTTTGAAAACGACAATATCGTTCATGTAGACGGAAAGATTGATCCGCTCTCCGATATCGAAACCATTAATACCGAACTGATACTCTCCGATATGGAGGTACTGGATCGCCGCATCACAAAGACGGCAAAGAACCTGAAGGGCGACAAATCTCTGCAGAAGGAACTGGATCTGCTCAATCGAATCAACGATTTTCTGGCCGAAGGCAAGTCGGCCCGTGCTATGGAACTTTCCGAGGAAGAATCCGAATTCGTCAAAAGCCTGGATCTCCTCTCCTATAAACCGATCATCTACGTGGCCAACGTATCCGAAGAGGATGCCGCAGATGAGGGGACCAATGAATACGTACAGTCCGTCCGTCAGTTTGCGGCCACTGAAGAAGCCGAAGTGGTGGTCATCTGCGCGGAGATTGAACAGGAAATATCCGAACTGGAGGATGAAGAAAAATCGCTGTTTCTCACAGAACTGGGAATCAGCGAATCCGGTTTGGACAAGCTGATCAAAGCTTCTTATCACCTGTTGAATCTGATCTCTTTTCTCACTGCCGGTGAAGACGAATGCCGGGCATGGACCATCAAAGAAGGAACAAAAGCGCCTCAGGCTGCGGGAAAAATTCACACAGACTTTGAACGCGGTTTTATCCGGGCAGAGACTATCGCTTACGATAAGCTCATTGAATGCGGCGGAAATCTGGCCGTTGCCAAGGAAAAAGGATTGGTACGCTCCGAAGGAAAGGAATATGTAGTCAAGGACGGCGATGTGATGAACTTCCTGTTCAACGTATAAACTCCTCGCAGGCGAGGGAAAACAATCCGATAAAGCAAACAAAAATACCTGGATCAGCTGTGAACCCAGGTATTTTTATTTACTTTATTTTTCCTTCTTTCCGTCGGCTTTAGCCTGGAATTTCTCATTTTTTACGATAAAGCGCTCGTGACTTCCCTCGCCGATCAGGCCGGCCTCATCGTAAGCGCTGACCTGAAAGACCAACCTGCGTCCATCGACCTCCTGTAGCCTGCTTTCACAGCGGACCTTCATTCCTACAGGCGTAGCGGATACGTGCTTAACCGCAAGTTCAGTGCCCACTGTGCCCTCGCCTTCTTCCAGAAAAGGCGCTATGCTCCGCCAGGAAGTCTCTTCCATCAGAGCGATCATCGCCGGTGTGGCAAATACGTCCAAAGTTCCGCTGCCCATGGCTTTCGCCGTATTCTCCGCAGTCACGGTTATCTCCTGTTTTCCTTCTATACCCGTCTTTAACATACGGTGGCTTTTCCTCCTCTCCAACGTTTCTCCCTTCAGTATACCGCAGTAAGCCGGTTCCTTCAACAGAACACAGATATTTTTTCGATCCGGCAGGCATCCGTCCTGTTTCAGTCCGACGAGCCTGAGCGGATAAACGAGAAAGCCTCTGCTTGACACCCTTTCACCGGTTCTATATAATTATGGGCAGAAAAAAAGGAGGCGGCAGATGAAAAAAATCATATGCAGAGAAGATTTCTGGGAACTCTTCCCGGACTGTAAAATCGGCATCGTCGTATGCAGCGGAATCACCAACGTCTATCGCGGCGACGAGACCCAGTATGAAACGATGATCCGTGAAAGCGAAGAAAAGGCGCTCACCTACCTGACCGAATCCAATTTTTCGGACAACCGGGTAATCAAAGTTTGGCGAGACGCCTATACCAAATTCAAGACAAAAAAGGGAGCCCGCTGCTCCATCGAAGCCTTGCTGAAGCGCATTTCCAAAGAAAATCACCTCGGAACCATCAATCCCATCGTAGACATCTACAACAGCGTATCCCTCAGTCACGCCATGCCGTGCGGCGGAGAAGACATCGACCGCATGGAAGGCAACCTGCTTCTTACAAGAGCCGACGGCGACGAGCCTTTTTACGTAATCGGAAGCGACGAAAATCAGCCGCCTTTTCCGGGCGAACTGGTCTACAAGGATGACAGAGGAGCCGTGTGCCGATGCTGGACCTGGCGAGAAGCCAAACGAACCATGCTGACAGAAGAAACAAAAAACGCCATGCTCTGCTGCGAACTGATCGACCTTCAGCGCTGGGAGGATTTTCTCGATGTGCTGGAATGTCTGAAGCGGGAAACGGAAGAGAAACTGGGAGGAAAAGCCCAAATAAAAATCCTCGATATCGATCACCGGGAAGCCGAACTGCTATAGAACTTTTTCCCGGTCAAACAGCAACAAATCGAAAAGACGCTGCAAACACGCAGCGTCTTTTGTACATCTATAAAGATGAGAAATGTCTCTACCACAAACCCATGAAGTGCTGCATCAAAAGGCTTACGCCGGTAATGCCTACCCAGCAGCAGAAGCCCATGATCAACGGCCTTCCGCCGGTTCGGATCAGCTTCACGATATCCGTATTCAGTCCGATGGCCGCCATCGCCATTACAATAAAAAACTTCGACAGCTCTTTAACCGGGGTAAATACGTCCGGATCCACACCCATTGACGAAACAACGGTGGTAATCACAGAAGCCGCGATAAAATACAGGATAAAGAACGGAAAGATTTCCTTCATGCGTACTTTTTTTCCTTCGGCTTTCTCCTCTCTTTTCGTTCTCCACAGAGCCAGTACGAGCGTGATTGGAATGATGGCCAGTGTACGGGTCAGCTTTACGGTAACGGCTTTATCCAGCGTCGATGAACCCAGATGCCACATGCTGTCCCACGTGGACGCACAGGCAGTCACCGAGGAAGTGTCGTTTACGGCCGTTCCCGCAAAGATACCAAACGCCTCTCCCGATGATGTGTCAAAGCCGACAGCGTGTCCAAAAGCCGGAAAAACCACAGCCGCAACCACATTGAAGAAAAATATAATTGAAATGGCCTGCGCAACTTCCTCGTCATCGGCGTCGATGACCGGCGCGGTGGCAGCTATGGCCGATCCTCCGCAGATGGACGATCCCACGCCCACCAGAGTGGAGATATTCGACGGTATGCGCATCAGTCTGTGAAGCAGATAAGCGATGATCAGAGAAGTTGCAATCGTGCAGACGATAATTGGCAGAGACTGTTTTCCTGTCTCTAAGATGACGTTCAGATTCAGTCCGAAGCCCAGCAGGATGACTGCCCACTGAAGGATCTTCTTGGAAGTGAATTTTATTCCTGACTCAAATCCTCCCTTTTCTTTGAAAAAAAGAGTAACGATCATTCCCGCCAGAATAGCGATGACCGCTCCTCCTACAATGGGAAACGCTTTCCCTAAAAACCAGGAAGGCACGGCGATGAGCAGACAAATCGCTAAGCCTTTGCCGTTCTTCTTAAAAAAATCCATACTATATTCCTCCGAATTTACCCCTCTGTTTTGTAAAGACATTCTCCAACGCTTTTTTCAAAACAGGAGGATAACGATGATAACGAAATGGTGCAGTTTAATCAGTATAGTATAAAAAGAAGGAAATGTAAACCGAAAAGAAGCAGTTCAGATTAGTCGCGAAAATCTAACATATATATGCTTTCTTCACTCCCCCATACAGCAAAAGCCTCCGGAATTTCCGGAGGCAAAAAACAGGAAAAGATTTTTTACAATTCTCTAAGCAGTTCAGCAAATCTGTCCAGTCCTTCTTTCAGCGTCTTTGAATCAAAGGCATAGCCGATTCTCACACATCCTTCCATTTCAAAACATTCTCCCGGTGTAAACAGAACGCCTTTCTCTCGGATCAGTTTTACACAGAGCTGGTAAGAAGGAATTTCTTTATCATAATACACCAGAGCTGTAGTACCGGCAACAGGTTTCAAATAATGTACTCCTGGCGTTTCCTGTACCCATTGATCCAAGATCTCCCGATTTTTCCTAAGAATCTCTCTGTTTCGGGCAAAGATCTCTTCTTTGTGCGACAAAGCAAGAGACGCGAGTTTATCGTCGATTACACCACAGCTGATGGTATCGTAATCTCTGCGTTCATGGCACTGATGCAGAACTTCCTCGCTTTTTGTCGCAATCCAGCCCATGCGAAGACCCGCCAGAGAAAAAATCTTAGACATACTGCCCACAGAAATTCCCTTTTCATAGATATCTACTATCGACTGCATATAGCTTCCGTCTTCGGAAATTCCCCGATAGACCTCATCACACAGCACATAGGCGTCTACGCTTCTGGCAATCTCAGCGATCTGCTCCATTACATCAGTTTTAATCCATGAACCGGTTGGATTATTAGGATTATTAATCGTAATCATTTTTGTATTCTAATCTACCAGCCTTCGAAGCTCATCCAAATTGGGAAGGAAATTATCTTCCGGCTTTAATTTCAACGGCCGTACTTCCGCACCAATCGACTCCGGTATAGAATAGTGCTGCTGATAAGTAGGCATAACGGATATCATATTGTCTTCCGGACCTATGACTGCAGTAATCACCTGATTATTTGCTCCAATGGCGCCATGAGTAGGAATGACCTGATCCGGATTCAAATCACGATACAGCTCCGCGACTCCGCGTAAGAATTCCGGAGATCCGAAAATATGACTGTAGGTCAGTCGGGTATCTAACAGCTGCTTCATGTACTCGTCGGCATCTCTGCCGGCCAATTGGAGCAGTTCTCTGATTGTGAGAGAATCGATACAGGTTTCTCCCAAATTGTAAATTGCGTCGTTCTCAAATTCATTCATCCAGCGTTCGACTTTAAATGTTTTGATTTTCATATTCCACCTCTTTTTTATCTCTCAATTCTATTTACAGTTCTGCAACTTCCCCAAGTCCTGCTTCTTCAGCCTTTTTCAGAGCCAGCTCTGCTGTCAGAAGATCAAGCAGTGCAGTTCCTGTAGCGTCAAAAACAGTGATTTGCCGGTCATTTTGGCGACCCGGTACTTTGCCGGTCAGAATGTCCCCTATTTCTCCCGCAATATCTTCTCTCTTCAATATTTCCTTCTTTATCGGAATTTCGATCTCACCTACTTCAATACACTGGGGCGTATCATCAGTAAAAATTCTGGCTCCGGAAAAAATTTCCGGATCTATCTCCTCTTTTCCGGCCATATCCGCGCCGATACAGCTGAAATGGGTTCCCGGTTTTACCCATTCCTTTTGAATCAAAGGTTCTCGGGATGGAGTAACGGTAATAACAATGTCGCTCGCTGCGACAGCATGATGCAGATCCGTTACTGCCGAAAAGGAAACCTCTTCTCTGTTCATATCGAATTTTTCTCTCAAAATCGACGGCATGGTCTGGGCAAGCTGTTTCGCATTTTCCGGACTCAACCCGTCATAAATCATGATCTCTTTCATTTGGGGAAAACAATCAAGAACAGCCGCTATCTGAAATACCGCAACATGTCCCGCACCTACAATTAATGTATGCTCCGCATCTTTTCTCGCCAGCAGTTGGGCTCCTATCGCTCCCGCTGCGCCAGTCCGCATTCCTGTAATATGGCTTCCGTCAAGCAGACCTTTCGGCGCACCTGTAGAAGCATCCATCACCAACACTGAACCAAGCAGCGCAGGAAGTCCTTTCTGTATGTTGTCTTCAAAATAAGATACCACTTTCAGTCCAAAAATCCCACTCTCCCGAATCCATCCCGATTTGATGTCCATATCTGCCTTTCCCGGTAAAAACTCGTGAAAAATCAGAGGGAATATTTCCGTTTTTCCTTCTGCTTTAAGCCGGTACACCTCTTTAACGGTGTCAATTACCTCCGGCATTTTCAAAACTTTTTCTGTAACCTCTTTACTCAATATCTTCAATCTGAACATACCTTTCTTTCCTTTCTCTGCCATTGCAAACGAGCCTTTCCCCACGTTCCCTGTCCATTGGATAAGCACACTGCGATTTCCATCTGATAGAGGGGCAGTATTCGAACAGAGGAATCAGCAAAACCCTTGTGTTAACCTTTTCTTCATCATAGCACAGGCTCAGATTGCTGGTCTTTGTACAATTTCATAATTTCCCTACCCATTTTAAAAGTTTTTACAAATTTACAAAAAATACTGTGTAACAGCAGACTATAGGTCCAAATATCTGTTCAGACTTTCCTGATCAGAGTAACATATTTCTATAAACAGTTCTCTGAAATTCAGTACAGCCGGATACGGCATTTATCTCTGTTTTAAGAGTGAAATAATCAGCAGTAATACGCTGACCTTACGGCCCTGTGCACTGTCCTGTGAAGAAGTGGAAATTCAGATGACAACCATTCAGGCGAAATCGATTCTTAAATGATATAGTAGTATAAGAATAGCCAGTCCAATCCGGCTAAAGAAAATAAATTTTACCGCAAAACAGCGGCACAGAAAGCTGTGCCGCTATATTTATGGAAGAATATCTTTTTTTCTGTACCTGTTTCAAAGAGAACCTATTCTCATCTCGGATCAGTTCTGCAGATTCCGAAAAACTTCTGCCCCCCGCGTTATCAAATAACGGTATAAAACTGCCGCACCTGCGGCAAACAGGGCAAAAACGATGCACAGGTAAATCTCCATCGGCGGAGTGGAGGCGAATTTCAGCAGCAATACGTAGACAATAACCGGCAGAGCTACTGTCGCCATAGAGACAAACATAGCCAAAAACGGAGCCAGACCCTGTTTGACCGCATCAGTCTCATTGACCCAGTCAAATTTAGGATACTTCAAATTTATCGCGATGCCCATATATGCGTTAAACATCGTCACCGCCAATGGGAACAGGAAAAGCAGTATCCTGTCCAAAATAGACATTGGGAATGCGATCTCCATCATTACCACTGACGCAATAATAAACGGAAGGCTTGACAGCGTGTGGACATCCGCTTTGGACAGAAGGATGTCTCTTTCTCTCAAAGGTAAAGATCTGGAAATCCAAAGCGTCTTTGCTTCGATGGAGATCATCGGAGCGGAAATAATGGTCAGCGACGCCATAATGCCAAAGCCTGCGCACAGCAGAGGCCCAATCAGATCAGTTCCGTTCGGTATAACCGAAATAAACGATAGGACATCATCTTTCTTAATAAATAGATAGATCGCGCCAATCAGTGTAAATACAAGGCCTATAGCCGCATTAAAGATATACATGGGATTTCCGAGGAAATGGCTCATTTCCTTTCGTATCAGCGCTGCGCGAATACCGCTCGACTTCAGTCTTTTTTCCCGATATTCGATTTTCTTCTGCCCTCTGTTGGTCGTAGCGATTCGCACAAAGCTCCGTGAGAGGATCAGATAGACGACGGCAAACGGAACAATACAAAAGGCCAAGAACAGTGCAAAAGACAGAATATCTCCATCTGCAATGGCCCTTCCCATATAGTAAAACGGCGGCAGCGCTTTCTGTACAGCTTCTCCAATAGCGCTTCCGTTTTCGACCAGTTTCTGCAAATAAGTCTGCATTTGCAGGCACACGTACATATAGGCTAAAAACAGGATCAGCGTCAGCACCATCGTCACCAGACTCTTGTTGCGCATCCTGGTGTTGATCAGAGCGATAATCCAGCCGAAAAGCGCTGAGAAGGTCAGCACCAGCAACGGCAAAATCAGGAACGCAAGTAAAAAAAACACAGCGCCGAGAGGATTAACCGGCTGTTTAGCACAGTAAACGACAGCTCCAGGCAGGATGATCATCAACTCATAGAGATAGTTTAGAATGACAATAGAGATCAGCCTGGACGCCAGTATGTACTTCACCGGAATCGGCATAGACAGCAGCAAGTCGTTGTCCTTTGCCTCATACAGCTGATTTTGGGTGATGAACACGCTGCCCACAAAGCAGAGGGCAAAGACAAGAATGCCCATAAATCCAAAGTACAGCCAGGACAGATCCAATGCCACAAAAGTATCGCAGATACTTAAAAATATACCGCCGAACAGGACGCCAAAGCATAGCAGCAGATATATGCCGAGAATGGTAAACAGCACAATTTTGCCCTTGCTTGTTTTTTTCTTATCCCGGTTAAACATGCCGGCAAACATGGACTTTATCCGTATGATCACTAAGTTCTTCAGCATATTACGCCTCCAGTTCCAGGAAGACGTCCTCCAGCGAGGTATCGCCTTTCACTTCTTCCATAGTGCCGGAAGTAATCAGCTTTCCGCCCTTAATGATGGCTACTTTGTCACAGAGCTTTTCGGCTACTTCCAGAACATGGGTTGAGAAAAAGATAGCTCCGCCGTCGTTGCAGAACTGCCTCATTGTCTGTTTAAGCAGGTGGGCCGCCTTGGGATCCAGTCCCACAAAAGGCTCATCCATAATGATCAGTTTCGGCTCGTGAATCAGTGCGGAAATGATCGCGATTTTCTGCTTCATTCCGTGAGAATAGGCGCTGATCGGCTGAGCCAGATCGGCAGTAATCTCAAACATATCTGCATATTTCCTTATACGATTTTCTCTGTCCTCTGCTGAAACCTGATATACGTCTGCAATAAAGTTGAGATACTTAATTCCCGACAGAAATTCATAAAGATCCGGATTATCGGGTATATATGCCAGTTTTTGTTTGCACGCCAGTTCATTGCCTCTTATCGGCGTACCGTCTATATAAATTTCCCCTTCGTCAAAATTTAAAATACCACAGCAGGACTTTATCGTCGTAGTTTTTCCCGCGCCGTTATGGCCGATAAACCCGTAAATCTCTCCTTTTTGAATATGAAGCGTAAGATTGTCGACGGCCTTTTTCGCGCCGTAAATCTTGGTTAAATGGTCGATTTTCAGCATAAAACGCTACCCCTTTCCTTAAAATCATTCTTTCCTTAAATTGCTGTTCTGTACGGTGTGCTCTGTCTGCATTCCGTCAAAACCGTTTTACATTATATCATTTTTGTAAAAAAAATCTACCCTCAACCCCGTTATTTCAGGAACCGGCTGAGACACGGATTCATTCTACCATAAGTAAACCAAAAAGTCTACTATCAGTGTATATTTTGGTAGTCCAACTGTAAAATAGAAATACGGTAAAATAGCCTTAACAAGGAAGGTGTCGTATGATTTTAATGGGAAAACGAATAAAAGAATTAAGAACCAATGCAAAATTTACCCAAAAGGAACTGGCTGATCGGCTCGGTGTCACAAAATCTACGATCACGGCCTACGAGAATGACAGCCGGACGCCTTCTTACGATGTGCTGATCAAAATCGCCCGCGTTTTTAACGTGACCATAGACAGTCTGCTCATCGACGAACGAAAAGGCATTTACTTCAGTACGGAACACCTGACGGAAGAACAAGTAAACACGCTGATCCAACTGATTAACGTATTCATCGACGACAATCTCCAGTGCGGTCGGATTGACCCATTAAAAAAACCTGAAATTCGCTGCGCCGGACGAAAAGTACCGAAAAAATAGAGGAACTAAACAGTTCTGCAGCTCTTCGGCCATTGACTTGGACGAAAACTTCTCCTACTTGCGAGAAATGTTTCCGTCCAAATCGATGGTCTTTTTATGCGAAGACAATATTTTTCTTCGAAATTCCACAGTATATAAATTTTTCCCAAATTATTGACATATGTTAAAAATAGAGTTATACTGTTTCTAACATATGTTAATAATTTATTTACAGGTGCAGTAATGGCAAGACCAAGAAAAAACAGAATTATCTCTTCTCTGCCCAGCTGCGAGGGTTTTATTCCGCTGGGATATACCGAGACGCGGTGCTGCCGCCGCACAACGATGACCATAGACGAATACGAGACTCTGCGTCTCATCGACTATATGGGCCTGACCCAGGAAGAGTGCGCGGCAAAGATGAACATATCCCGTCCAACGGTAACCAACATCTACGAAAAGGCCCGATTTAAAATTGCAGACGCTCTCGTCAACGAAAAGCTGCTGCTGATAGAAGGCGGAGATTACGACTACAGTCAGGAAAACAAAAAAACAGCAAGAATAGAGGAGGAAAAAGAAAAAATGAAAATTGCGGTTACCTATGAAAACGGCCAGATCTTTCAGCACTTCGGCCACTGCGAAAATTTTAAGATTTACGACGTTCAGGATGGAAAAATTCTCTCTTCAAGAGTAGAAAACGCAGCCGGCAGCGGTCACGGCGCTCTGGCCGGTTTTCTGAAGAATCTTGATGTGGATACGCTGATCTGCGGAGGTATCGGCGGAGGAGCGCAGAACGCTCTGGCCGAAGCCGGCATCAAACTGTACGGCGGCGTATCCGGCAGCGCCAATGCTGCCGCAGAAGCCCTGCTTAACGGAACGCTGGAATACAACGCCAACGTTCAGTGCAGCCACCACGGCGGCGGTCACACCTGCGGGAACCACGGCGGCGATCACGACTGTGGAAGTCACAAGTGTCACGACTGATTTTCTCCCATAAGAATCATGGTAAAAGCAAAAACTCCGGATGGATTCACCTTCCGGAGTTTCTTTTTCTATGAAATCCGGTTTTCGGAATCTGATGCTACCGTCAGTGCCCCTGTGGCTCTGCAGTAATGATAGACGTTGTCAGAAAGGACTTCACTTTTCTTTACCACACTCTGATTGGCTTCAACCACGGTTCTCCTCATCATCGCCCGGTTTTGTCCCGCGTCGGGAATCAGAAACACCTCGTGGATAGACGATGGCAGCAGAAAAAGATCGGCGCCCATCTTTTCCGCTGCGCACTCCAGGATATCCTGGTACAATAAAGCCGAAGCCCCCAGAGTACGCTGGCGGTTGGTCAACAGATAAAAGCTTTCGCTTATGCTCTCTACGATCGGAGGCATAAGACGGGGCGTATTCTCTGCAGCGATCCGGAAGAGTTCCTCTTCATCAAGCTGATATTGTTCTGCCATCCTGTGGTCGATAATCGCGCTGTTAAACCCTTCTCCCGGACAATCCACAATCAGTCTGTAGATAATCGTCAAATCCAGGAAACTGCGATGAGGAACGTCCTTCAGCAGCTCTCCGTTCATCTCCGTATTGATCAGCATGTAGACGATATGACCTCGAGGATCTTCCAAATCCAACTGCTGAGCTGCCTGGCGGGTGTATTTCATCCCTATGACAAACGCCTCTGCCGCCCTTTTCAGCATTTCATCCATGTCTCCGTAAAATTGGTACGCTTCATACAGATCACTGACATACAGATTTGGCACTGCCGCCGCTTCATTTTCCGGCAGCAGATTGATCGCCTCCACAAATCCGTTAACTTTTGGTACTGTGCAGAGTTTTAACGTCCACGTATTGTATGGCTTAGGCAGATAATCCCTGAACCGCTGCGCAAACTCTTCTTTAAATTTTTCATAATTCATCTCTGTTTCCTCCCTGTAGGCAAAAGCAGACGGCGCAAACGATTACCCGCGCCGCCTGTGTCTTTCAATATCTTTCTTTGCTGTCAGCAGCCGACGTACTCGTAAGTGGAAACTGCCTTCAGCTCTCTCTGATATATGGTTACTACAACATGGGGTCGGTCCTGCTCTTCGTCAAAAAAGCGAATCTCCCACCGAAGATTTTCCTCATACCGCCCGGTGAGATTGAGCCGAATAGTCTCTTCCGCCCGCTTCTGTGCAGTTCTCCGGTCAAATTTGAGTACGCCGATACCGAAGCTTTCATCATCACAGCAGAGAGCTGCAGATGCTGCTGCTTCGTCTGCCGCGTATTTCAGATTCTGTTTTCTACGAAGAAGCTCGTTGCACTGAAATTGAAGCTGCATAATAGTCAAAATCAGAATTACCGCTGACGCGGCAACAATTAAGTTTTTCATCTACGTCCTTCCTATATATTCGCTGGTCGTATAGCGGAGTATGCGATAATTGATTTGATTTTCTTCTTCGCTGATTCCCCAGAAAAAAGGAACGGACACGATTTCATCGATGGGTACTTCCACACTGTACTCGATCAATCCTCCCCGAAAAATCCTTTCACGGCCTCCGCCAATCTCAACGGTATCCGCCGGACAATCGAGTATTCTTCCGATTTCCCTGCGAAGCTCTTTTTCATTCTCTTCTGTAATGCAGCCCTCCTGCTTGACGACCTCTTTAAAGTTATTAACCGCCTGATCTACAGCGGTAAGCCGATTGTGGAGCAGTTGGTTCTGCGTAAACTGCAATACGAAGGCCAGCAGAATCATAATACAGGCTGCAGATGTCAGTAAATTTTTCATTCTCCCTTCACTGCTCCTGATACATCTCTATATTCCGCTCCATCCACCGCGCTCCGCTGCTCTTCAGACTGTCCTCTTCACCTGCAATCATCTGGAATAACAGGCACCCTAAAACTACGGTTCCTATGATGACGATCAGTTCTTTCATCCTTATTCTCCGATCTCCATGGAGTCGATGCTCTGCACGCCCCGTTCCACGATGCTCTGCGCAGCGCCCTGAAGGGACGTCTCACTGTCGCCCAGAACCATTGTATTCACAATAACCACCCCGAGCAGAATCGTTCCTATGATAATGATTAGATTTTTCATGACTGTCAACTCCTTTTTCAAAATACCTGTCCCAGCATGGACAAAGTGTCCATAAACACTACTACAACGGTGAAGTTCAGAAGGACGGCAAATGCCGCGGCGGCGGCGACCACCGTTGTAATCAGACTCTTCCGCTCCGCACGACGCATCCCACGGGTCATCCGCTCTGAAGAAAAGGTTTCTTCAAAGGCGGTCATATGTACTACCAGCTCCGCCGGATTGATCCTCTCGATCTTTGCCAAAAGAAAAGCAAAATTCTTAGCCGCTTTTATGGGAATTCTCTGATAGAGCACTTGAAAGGACGCTTCTCCCCTGCCGTTTCTGTAAGCGGACAGTATATCTGCATAAATGTTTCGCAGTGCTCTGCTGCTTTCCATCAACTGCTCCAGAATAAAGTCGGCCGACATAGGCATATCTCTGTGTACGATGGCAAGGTTCTTCAGCACGATGCAACTGTTGAAAATCTCCCTTTCAAGGCGGTCTCTGCCGATGTTTCTCCACTGCGTCAGAACTTTTTTCCGGCCTTTTTCTGATACCTCAGGCAGTAATTTCTTTGTATATCCGGCCAGTCTGCGCGCCTTAAAGGACGGCGTCGTTCTGATTTTCATCGTCTTCATCAGCTTTCCTCCCTTCTCATATGTCCATCTTTTCCCGGGAAAAAAATCCGTTGAGCAGAAGCCCCGCTACGTACAGCATGGCCATGATCAGAAACCACTTCAATCCCGTAGGCGTGCCGAACTGATACTTGATGAACTTAGGCAAAGTAAACCCAAAGTATCGACATGCGCATACGATGGAAAGCAGGAAGCTGACCGGTACCAGATACTTGAGAATCAACCGGGCTTCATTGTTTTCCCTCTTTCCGTGTTCGGCAACCTGCCGGCTCTTCACAATGCCCGACAGCAGATCTTCCAGCGCCTGATCCACCCGTACTCCGTAAAAGTGAGCGAAAAAGATATTGGAAGACAGCACATTTCCCCAGGCGGTATCGAGAGAATAGCGGAATACGGACAGCAAATTCTCCACTTCAGCTCTGCCTGCGGCGGTTTGAAATCCTTTGGCCAGATGAAAGAGCAACCGGCGGCCATTGGGCGCGTCTTCGAGAGAAACTGCCGTCGCCTCTATAGCCTCTTTCATATTGAAATCGTAGATCTTATAGTTGTTCAGCAGTTCCTGCACCAGAAGGTCTCCCTCTCTCGACCGCGCAACCCTCTGATTGTAAAGCCTGACAGTCAGAAGCAGATAGGGCAGTGCGCCGGTGAACAGTCCACAGAGCAGAGCCATGGAGAAGCTCTCTGCCATCGAAACGATCAGAGCCGTGCCGAGAGCCAAAATCGTACTCACCGCATAAAAGGATGCCGGCGACGGAAACAGTTTCTGCATGTCCGACCCTTCGATCAGCAGGCTGACGTGGCGGCTGATCCTGCCGTATCTGGCCAACCCTTCTCGATCGGTCAGGCGGCGCAGATCTCTGCGGATAAAGATCCGGCTGCGCAACGCAGACCAGACACGGTACAGCAATGGGTACTGCCACAAGAGAATCCCTGCGAAATAAAAAACATACAGTATCTTTTCCACTGCATCATCTCCCTTCGCCTGTCTCTCGACGATAATAGGCCGGGTGAATTACCGTTCGCTCATCCAGCTTTCCCTGCCCGGACAAACCGGTGAGAATACAGGACATCTCCAGGATTTTTTTCTCCTGCTGCGGATACTTGTGCAGCTTTGCTCTCCTTGGCGCAGGATTCCACAACCATCGTTTCTGATTAAAGTCATACCGGCATATCCTTTCCGCAGTAACCGTATCCGTCTCACTGTCATAAGAGTACTCGATAATTCCTTTCATCATTTTTTTCGACCGGTTGTCCGGCATCTGGCACAGTTCTATGGCGTAGTCAAAGTTTCTGAACACCTGCGCAATCAGCTCCTTAATCTCCCCGCCGTACTGTTCTCTGATCTTGCAGGCCATCTTATAGGGCACGTTTACGCCGTCGTTGTCGTGAATTGTCGCTTTACTCCTGTGGGTACCTGCAGAGGTAATGTCCAGCGCCAGCCGAAACGCGGCAGCATCGCGCATCTCTTCGAGCAGAATGTAGTCGTTATCCCCTCGCAAAAGGGACTTGGCAACCGAAGCAAGTCTGTCGCCGTCGGCGACAAGCTGCATAATCGGCGCCTCAGGCATGATCTCGTGCCACGGAGTCTCCGGGTCTGTAGAAATCGCCAGTCCCTCAAGGGATGGATCCTCATAGCTTTGCCAAATCTGCAGAAAAGTGGTTTTTCCCGACCGCACTTGTCCGGTAAAGATCATATTAAAGCCGATGTCAACCATTTTTCTGAACAGACCCGCAGCCTCTGCAGGAATCGTCCCCATTTCGGCCAGACTTTCAAAGGAAAGATCCTGCAGAAGATATTTTCTGAACACCATGATATCCTGGCCTTCCTTGGTCCGATCTCCCGAATAGATGGTAATCCTTATGCCGTTCCGCAGATAGACTTCGTGGAATCCGTACTCCAGTCTTTCGTGCGGGGTCGCCAACAGCAGGGTTCGCTTCAGCTGTTCCCGCCGCCTCTTCGATATCCTCTGCGGCTGCAGACAGGATTTCCCTCCGATCAGGCAGTAGAGCCGGTCGCCTATCAGCTTTGCCGACGAAGAATTCCTGTATTTTTCAGCCATGTCGTAAGCCCAGGGCGCCAGTCCTGCCAAACCGTACAGCTCGGCGAACACCCCTTCGGAAAGATTCGGATACCAGTCGGGGTGCCAGCTTTCTGCCAGCTTTTTCTCTCTCAATATTTCGCGAATCTTTTCCTTATAGAACGCCGTTTCCTCTTCAAATCCCATGATTGCCCGCTTCTCCCTGCCCAGCTTTCTGTTCTTCGCCTCGTCGTCGGTTTCTTTCCACTCCTTGTCAAATTCAGCTTCTACAATTCTGCAGATTTGCTCAAATCTGGCCATATCATCCTTTTCTTCGAAGAATTCTGACGCTGCGGCCCGGTTGAGATATTCTTCTAAGCAAAACTCTTTTTCCATACGCCTGCCCTCTTTTCCACGGGAACGAAAATATCTGCAATGTTACCTAATGCCTTGGCAAATCGACTGAAGTGAAGCAGCGTTCGCCCTTCCATTTCGGCCTGCCATCCATACTCGATATACGGAACGGTAAAGGCAGCCTCTCTCCCGCACAGGGACAGTACATCCTGTTTCAGGAAAAGAGCCGGATCCGCTACGTATTTGTTGATGATAAGCTGTCCCTGCAGCTGCAGTGGTTCCAGCACATTTTTCTGCAGAAGCAAAAAACGATGTACAGATTTGGATTGCTGGGTCGTGATGAAAAAGCGGTCATCAGATATATTCAGCGCGGAAATCATCAGGCCCGAATTGGCATCCTCTCCTCCGTCTATGACGATATAGTCAAACTCTTCACCGGCAGAGGCCAACATCACCTCATAGGTGTTTTCGGGAAAATACCTGACAGACATGGGATTTCGAACTGACGGCAGTACCCATATTCCTTTCACTTCCTCGATCACCTGATCCAGGTCATCCTCAGAAATCTTTCCGCTGCGAATTCCCGCTTTCAAATCATCCAGGGAACTCCTCGCCCCCGCGTGGACAAACTCCCCGCCGTACTTACCGCTTCCCAGGATAAGCAGAACTCTCTTTCCCCTCTCTTTCAGCAGTTCGGCGACAGACTGCGCGATCATCGTTGTCCCTACCTGACTGTCGCCGCCAAAAAAACCAATAACATGTTTCATATCTTTTCTCCCTTCAGTTATAGATCACCGTCATGATTTCCCCGCTTCCGCCAATTTTTGAAAGCGCAGACGCCTGTTCGTCCGATACGACGATTTCCATAAAGGTCTTTTCCTCATCCACAGAAGCGACCATAGCCGACGTGACAAAATCGCCGCCGCGAAAAAAGAAGATCTTGTCGCCTCTTCCCAACGACGCCGGCATACAGGTCAGCCAGTCTGCCGGTACCGACAGGAGATACTGCCCTCTTTCTTCGTCGGCCGAAAGGCTGCTCTGTTGAAAGTACTCCCGGAACAGAGGAACCCCTTTGTGTACAAAAAAGGCCGCCTCCCGACCAATGACGTACTCTCTGTCATCGGCAGAAAGACAGTCTTTTTCCGTCCCTCCGATTCTCTTTTCTGACAGCATTTCCTCTGTAATCACGGTACCCTTCTCCACATTTTTGTTGAGTACCAGGATCTCATCGTAGAGGAACCGGTCTTTCCCCCATTTTTCCCATGCGATCAGTGTAAAAACGCTGACGATGACGACAACAACGCCGATGATTCTTTTTCCTCGATCCACCTGCCTCTCACTCCTTTCTGTGCATCAGCCAGTAAGGCTGTCTGTCATCCACATAGATCACCTTTCGATCTTCACAATAAGATCCGCCGACCACAGCGGAAAAGATAAAGTTCAACGGCTGTTTTCCGTTCTGTCCCCAGCGCCGGATCATACTTCCGTCAAAAAGCGTCCCCATCCATCTTCCGTCCTTGCGGTACAGCCGGGTTCGATAGTCGGTTCCTTCGATGAAAACGCGAACGGCTCCTGGTTCTTCTTCGCTGAATACATCTGCGGACAGGACAAACTGCTCTCCCGACCAAAATACCTCCGGCGGCCGTACCCACTGCGGCAAATTCCGTTTTCTGCAGAACGCATTGAATTTTTTTCGGTTTTCTTCCCACGCAGTGGTATGAGAAACCGTTCCGACAATAATAGGCGTCTGAGGCTCTGCATCGGCCTCCTTCTCCTTTTCTTCCTCTGCAGGCTCGGTCTGTTCCTTCGTATTTTCGCCTTCTGCCGCTTCCTCCAGATCAGTCACACGAATCGTCCTGGAAAGAATCAGCGTTCTGAAATAGGAAGGGGGATATCCTGCGCGGATCTTATTTTTCGAGGTTGTCCATCGAAAAGTAATGTAGCCCTTTGCCTCGTATGTTCCTGCCTTTGAAAAACGGTGTACAGCCCGGTCGGAAAAGTATTCTCTGCCTTCTACAACGATCAGAAAACGGGATACGCCGGCAAAGCGATACTCGGCCGTTCCGTTGTGAGTCTTTGCATGACCGGTAAAATTTCCCGGAGACCCGCCGTCCTTCAGCTGAAAGGTCACGCTTTGTCCAGTATTGATCATCTGCGGCGATGCGGTCATCTCTCCTCGGCAATTCACGTTGCTGACGGGGATCAGTGAGATTCTCCCTCCTGAAGGTCCCGAAATGATATATGCCGCAAAAATCGCTCCCGAAGTGCAGAAAAAAAGAAGAACAGCTGCGGCAGCTGTTCTCGCTATTCTCCTCTTTTTTGTTTTCATGTTCCTCCTCTCCTTCAGAAAAGAAGCAGGCTGTCACACAGCCTGCTTCCATCTTTTTCCAATTTCTCCCAATATCATATTACCACATTTTTCCATCTCTTACAACTGTTTTTTATCCGGGAATTCGCTGAAACCTCTACATGAGAGAGAGATTTTTCGCTACATTGTAGAGAAAACGCTGTTTCCAGTATTTCCAGATTTTATCGGGATAAGCTTTTCCCGAATTCTTCAGGATGATGTTGCTGAGAATAAAAGACCGGTACTCTTCCGGTACTACCTCCAAAGCATCTCGAATAGCCTTTATACGCTCGTCTAAAATGGCCCGCTCTACAGCCTGCTCCTCGGTAGGCCTATGGGGTATAAATCCGCTGTTCTTGTCACTGACAATATGTCTTCCCGGCAAAACACCTTCATTTTCGGCGATCAGCTCGCTTCTCCGCTTCTCCATCCGCTCCAGATCTCTGACAGCCCAAAGGCACTGGTAATACACGGTATCCGGCATGACGAACTGTTTGTACTTCGTCTGCTGCCACTCTCTTGCCATACTTTCCTCTTTCCGAAACCTCTGTCTATTTTTTACCATATTTTACATTTAATGTCAATCATTTATCGACATGGAGGCATAAAAAATCCCGGCCCCATGGCCGGGAAAAAGATCGCTACTGCGCAGAGTCTGTCGCCTCAGCTTCTCCTCTGGGTTCCTCCTTTTCCTTATCCTGTACGGAGGAAAGGCACACTCCGGCGATCGTCAATGCGACGCCTGCCACGGTATACCAGCCGAAAGGATCGCCCGCAAAGGCGCAGCCGGAAATTACGCCTACCGCAGTAGTTGAATTTGCGATCATGTTAGTCCCAATCGCTGTAGGCAATTTTCCCAAAACAAAATTGAAGATCAGATAGCACAGACAGGAACAGCACATACCGAGGAACAAAACGCCGGCAAGCAGCTCCGCATCGGCAAAACAGGCCTGATATCCGCTGACCCCGTAACCCATGGCGAAGCTGATGCAGTTGAAAAAGATACATCCCATGATGGAGATGCCGAAGGTCACCTCAATCGCATCAAACTGCTCCGCAGCTTTACTTCCGGCGTAGGAGTAGAGCGCCCCCGTAATTACCGCGCCCAGCAGCAGAAGATAACCCGTTCCCTTTCCTCCTATGGAAAATCCGGGAGAACCGGCAACACAGATCACAACGCCGGCAAAAGCCATTGCGATTGCCGCTATGGTTTTTTTGCTGTTTTTTCGGTGAAGAAACAGGGAACCGATAAGCAGCACCATGAGCGGAATGGTAGCAATAAAAATCGAGGACTCTGACGTGGTGGTCAGTTTAATTCCCATGGTTTCAAATATGGAGTAGATGCACGGCTGAAGAATTCCGACCATCAGAATGAGACGGATATCCTTCCCCTTGTAGTTTATCCTGACGATCCGCAGAGCAGACAGGATGATAAAGATCAGCGCGGAAACCGTCCAGCGCAGAGACAGCAGCTGCATGGGAGCAAGGCTTGCCAACGCTACGGTTGTGCCCAGATAGGAGAACCCCCAGCAAAGCGCACACAGGGGAACCAGCGCGTAAATAAACCATTTTTTCTCAGTAATTTTTTCTTTCATAAATATCGCTGTCATAGCTCATCTATTTCAGACTATCCAGTACTCTTATCACATCGCCGAAAATGCCGTAAGCTGTTTGCTGTATTTCCGGCTGATGCTCTATGATCGACAGCTTTCCCATCAGATCGGTTGTAATCGATACCACCGAAGTAGTGCTGTCAATGGATGCAAGCATATCGTGCCGATCCACTTCCACCGGTTTCACCCATGCTTCGGTTTTGTCTCCCTCCCGTTTTCCACAGCACAGGAGTTTGATCACCTTTCCCCGCTTTTCGGCTTCTCTTATGGTGTCCACCGTGATATTCTCAATACCTTCCCGCTTCACATCCGCCGGCGTAATTCCCGCGCCCATCAGCACGTTCAGCAGGGCGGCCGTCTTTGCCGCCGCATCAAAGCCTTCGATGTCCATTGACGGATCCGCTTCGATAAAGCCCTTTTTCTTTCCCGCCTCGAGGATTTCGTCGAACGCTTTTCCGCAGGCCAGTTCCTCCAATATATAATTGGTCGTACTGTTGAGAATTCCGGATACCTCCGTCACCTTACAGAACTTCAGCGTATGCTCCATCAGATTGAAAACCGGCGTTCCGTCCATTACCGTCGTCTCATAGAAGAACAGCAGCCCCTTCTCTTCGGCCAGGCTTTTCAATTCGTCAAAGGCCCATGCTATGGGACCTTTGTTGGCGCTGATCACATGTTTTCCCCGTTGAAACGCCCGGCGGATATGATCCGTCGCAGGCTGCCCCGTGGCGATATTCAGCGGCGTCAATTCGCAGACCACATCACAGTCCGCCTTTTCGATGACCTGAAAAGCATCCATCTGACAGAGTCCTTCCGTGTCCTCCCTAAAGCGACCGACAGAGGCCACATCTTTCAGCGCCTTTTCGAGATCGATGCCTCTGCCGTTTAAAATCGTCCCCTTGGTCGGAGTCGTAACCGCCGTCACTTTAACGCCTCTGCCATAGGTCCGCTCGATCTCTTCCTCTTTGTCCAAAAGCATCCTGGCAAACGCCTGAGCGGCGTTGCCAAACCCCAGAAGGGCCAGCTTTAAATCTTCCATATCTTTCCTCCTCATCGCTGTGGAAAAATCAATTCTGCGGCGAAACCGGACGATCCTCTTCTGTCACCGTGGAGCCGAGAACCATCGTCGCCTTTTCCAATTCCTGAACGATATTGTTTATCTTTATCATCTTATCCTCTGAGATATGTTTGCCCATGGCCAAATCCGCATTGTAGAGGATGCTTTCAATATCGCCGTGAATGGAAGCAATTTTATTTCTGAGATTCTGAATCTCTTCATCCCGGTAACCTTCTTCTTCCGCCTCTTCATAGTTGAGAAGACGAGCCGTATTCAGATCCAGCTCAAATTCGGAAGTTCCCAGAACCACTACCGGATCGTATCCCAGCCTGCCGTGTATCAGCTCAGCAAAATCTTTCTTCGAATCCTCTTCTCCATGAACGAGGAACACCTGCTTCGGCTTCTGGCGAAATCCGGCAATCCAGGAAAACAGACCGTTTTGATCGGCATGACCGGAAAATCCTTCTAAATTATAGATTTCAGCGTTGACGTGAATTTCCTCACCGAACAGGGTTACATCCTTCTTGCCTTCTACCAGAAGCTTTCCGAGAGTGCCCTCCGCCTGATAGCCGACGAAGATAATGCTGGATCTGGAGTCCCAAAGATTGTGCTTCAGATGATGGCGAATGCGGCCGGCCTCACACATGCCGCTGGCTGAAATGATCACCTTCGGCGTCCGATCCATATTGAGCGCCTGGGATTCGGCAGTGCTTCGGGTAAATCGCAGATTCTTAAAATCCAGCGGGTTATCCCCTTTCAGAATATAATTTCGAGTCTCTTCGTCGAATACCTGCGCGTTCCTGCGAAAGACCTCTGTAGCCGTCGTCGCCATGGGACTATCCACATAAACCATCAGTTTATCCAGTTCTTCCTTGTATTCGCTGTGTTCTTCGTAAAATTTATTGAATTCAAAGATCAACTCCTGGGTTCTGCCAACGGCAAAGGACGGTATCACCACGGTGCCTCCTCTGCGAACAGTCTTCAACACAATGTCCAGAAGGGCTTTTATGCTGGTTGCATTGGCTGGATGATTTCGATTTCCGTAAGTAGTCTCCATGATGACATAATCCGCCTTTTTTATAACGGTTGGATCCCGGAGAATGGGCCTGTTGATCATGCCCAGATCACCGGAAAAGACGATTTTGGACTCTCCATCACCTTCGCGAACCCACAGCTCGGTTATGGCGGATCCCAATATGTGACCGGCATCATTGAACACGATGCGCATATCGTCGTTAATCTGGATGAGCTGGTCGTAGAGAACAGGCTGGACAAATTCCAATGTCTTGCAGGCGTCGTCATATGTATAAAGCGGTTCTACCGGAGGTTTTCCTGCTCTCTCGGCCTTCCTGTTCTTCCACTCCGCGTCCTTCTCGTGGATGTATCCGCTGTCCTTCAGCATCACGTCGAGCAGATCCGCTGTCGCGTCAGTACAGTATATTTTTCCGGTAAATCCGCGTTTAACCAAAAGCGGCAGTCTGCCGCAGTGGTCAATATGGGCATGACTCAAAATCACACACTCGATTTCTGAAGGCTCAAAAGGAAACGGTTCGTAATTCAGAGCCTCCTGTGCCTTTCCTCCCTGAAACTGACCGCAGTCCAAAAGGATCTTGTGGTCTTCCGTGGTCAATAAGTGACAGGATCCCGTCACGCCTGATGCGGCGCCGCAAAATTTAATCTTCATAACTCCTCCGCTACACTTCCACATTCCACAGAGCTGCCTCTCCGGTGGAAACCACCGTGGCGCCTGCTGCAAGAGCCGCGCGGACCTCGTCGACGGTCTCTACGATTCCCCCGGCGATGATCGGCATATCTGCTTTCTCCGAAAACTCTCTGATCTTTTTTGTCACAATTCCCGGCATCAGTTCTATGATATCCGGCTTGGATATCTTGATCGATTCGATCGAAGTCCCCACAGAATGAGAATCTACGATAAAAAATCGCTGCACGGTGATCAGATCAAACTCTCTGGCCGATTTGACGATATTGGTTCTGGTCGTCAAAACGCCGTCAACACCCTGTTTGGCCAGAAACTCGAGGCCAAACCGATCTTTTCCGATCCCTTCAGCGAAATCGACATGGATAAACGCTTTTTTCCCTGCACTGTGAATTTCCTTCACGCACTGGTTGACCGTCATAATGTTGGAATGAAGCAGGAATACCATATCCACATTGGATCGAAGCGCCGTACTGAAGTCCTTCTCTGTTCTGATTGCCGCAGCAATGGGTTTTTTCATGAAATCTACCGCCATTTTCTCTCCTTCTCTCACTCAGGGTATATTCAATTTATATTATAATACTTTCATTCTTTCTTTACAACGGAAAGCGTTTCACGGAAAAAGAAAAAAAGAGGTCCGCATCTTCCCGACGAAACGCAGAGTTCCTCCTTTTCCCCTTCTCTCACTCGCCGTGAAAATCAGATCCCTCCGTGATATGCAGATGATACTTGCCTGCCAGGGAAACCAGCCTAAGAGAATCTTCTGCTGAAGCTGAAGGATGATAGCACTCCATGCCCTTAAGTCCGTTTCTTTTCAGCTCGCTTGTAATCTCATCCAACGCCTCCCAAAACGGCTGACTTTCCTTCTCGCCGATTCCCCTGATCTTCATCGGATGGGCAAGAACGGCGATTCCCCCGGCCTGCCGAATCACTTCGATAGCTTCGCCGACAGAGATCTTTTCCTTTTCCACCTGATCGAAGACATCCCACATATCCTCGATCACGTAGCCCTTTTCCCGGATTGCTCTGGCAAAATTGGGTTTCCCCACATAGGTCTGACCCGGCTGCTGCAGCAAATCCTCTTCGGTTAAAGGATATCCGTGTTCGTTGAGAAACGTCAGCAGTCTCCTGTTGCGATCTTCTCTGTAGGCGCGAAGTTCCTTCAGCTTTTCCAGAAGAAGCTGGTTTTCCGTATCGATATGGTATCCCAAAATGTGCAGTTCCACGGATTTTTCGTAAAAATTCATGGACGAAGAAATCTCAACGCCGGGAACGACTTTAATCTTAAGCGCTTCTCCGGCAATTTCGGCCTCCTTCACTCCGTCCACGCCGTCGTGATCCGTCAGTGCAATTACATCGTATTCTTTCTCCTTGTACATCCTGACGATGTCTACAGGCCGCATCGTACCGTCAGAGTAGCAGGAATGTATATGATAATCAGCTTTGTAACTCATATCGACCGCCTTTACTCGTACAGCAATTCCGCGGCAATTTCCTCCGCCTTCTGCTGCCCCTTCAGATACTCAATGAGCTTGAGCGCAAAATCCATGGCCGTCCCCGGTCCCATAGACGTAATGATGTTTCCCGAAACGACAACCTTTTCTGCCGACGGCTGCGCACCAAGCAGTTCTTCTTCCATTCCCCTGTATATGGTGGCGCGATGGCCGCGGAGAATTCCAGCTCTGCCCAGAACCATCGGTGCTGCGCATATAGCCGCTATAGGCTTGCCGCTCTCATCAAAAGCCTTCAGTTCTTCATTCAGTTCTCTGTGATTGCACAGGTTGGTTGTTCCCGGCATTCCTCCGGGCAGCACCAGCATTGCGCAGCGCTGGTAATCACCCTCTCTGTACAGAATGTCCGCCTCCACGCCTACGCCTCTGGAGCCGTATACCAGCCTGTCCTCCATGACAGAAACCGTCTTCACCTGAATATCCGCTCTGCGCAGCAGGTCCACAACGGTCAGTGCTTCGATTTCTTCAAAGCCGTTGGCCAGAAAAACATATACCATTTCCTTACACGTCCTTTCTAATAAAAAATTCTCGCAGGTTTTGTCAAATGATAGTTGATGTAGGTCAGGACAGACAGAAGAATTGCCCCAAGAATCGATGCGAACAGTATATACGTCTTGTAAAACGGGTCGCCAAGAATGATCTCCAAGGTGGAATCCTTTCCCAGATCTACACCGATAAAGAAATCATAGGCCCAGGAGCGAAAGGCTTTTGTGGCCCATCCGACGCCCTGTCCGATCAGCAGAACCAGCGTAACAGCCACGCTGACCCTGTATCTGTTCAGCAGCGCCTCTTTAAATCCGTTTTTCCACAGATAGATGTATATGGCCAGAGTCAAAGCCAGACACAACAGACCTATAGCCAGTTCAATATTCAGGATATTCCTCGCCTTCCCCATCGCCTGCTGCTCTTCAGCGGTGAATACCGGATCTCTGTATATGCCGTTATCTTCATAAACCTGAAAATCCTTTCCACTGAAGGAGGAGAGATAGGAAGCGATATCATCGGCCATCTGCGAGCCGGTAACGCTGTACGGGATCTGATTCATAACCTGACTGTCATTGAAGTGGTACGTATAGATCGTCGATGCGCGCAGTACCAGATTAGAACTCAGAATAACGATCATCAGAGATAGGGTAAAAATCAGAACAACAGAACAAAAATAATTGAATTTATGCATTTTAACTCCTAATCCACATTGCAACAATGGGATAGGCCGCTTATCAGCCTATCCCCAGTCGACTATACCCTCAATGCGCAAAAATTGACTGAGAGTATGAATTTCATAAACGCTTCCCTGCCGCAGAAAATTCTGCAAACGTTTACTTATTTTTCCTTAATGATTTCACATTCGGTATCCGGACCGCATCCTGCTGCGTTCCCCTCGTCTGTATCCAGATGAACCTCTCTTTCGTGTTTTGCTCCAGCCCTGACCAGTACGTGATCGAAGGTCAGTCCTCTTTCGCCTTCAATTTTGATGCTTACCCAGTCGCCGTCTTTTACGCCTGCTTCCTTGGCCTGCTCGTCGTTGAGGTGAACGTGGCGCAGCGCAGCGATTACACCGTGATCCAGTTCTACTTCTCCGCAAGGTCCCACCAGTTTACATCCCGGCGTTCCTTCCAGTTTTCCGGACTCTCTGACCGGAGCTTTGATTCCGATAGTTCTGGCATCTGTCAGAGCCAGCTCTACCTGGGTTTCCTTACGAACCGGTCCCAGAACGCGAATTCCGCTCAGTGTTCTTTTCGGTCCGACGATATCCACCTTCTCCTCAGCTGCAAATTGTCCCGGCTGAACCAGCGGTTTGGACGGCGTCAGCTCATAACCCGGTCCGAACAGCGTTTCCAGGTCTTCCTGACTCAAGTGAACGTGCTTGTTTGATAAACCAATCTTTACTTTGTAACCCATATCCTTTTTCTCCTTTATGTAAAATTTTCGATTGAGCTAATCGTCTAAATAACTTATATACGGAAGATTCCTGTATTTCTGATCGTAGTCGAGACCGTAGCCGATGATGAACAGATCATCCACGGTGAACCCGATATAATCAGCCCGCACATCTGCCGCTCTCCTTGACGGCTTGTCTAAGAGGGTGCAGATCTTTACGCTTTTCGGATGTTTCGCAAGGAAGTAATCCTTCAGGTATTTCAGCGTATTTCCCGTATCGATGATGTCTTCGATAATCATCACATGTTTATTCTCAATATCGATGTCGATATCCTTTTTTATAACCACGTTGCCTGAACTGACTGTGCCGCTGCCATAACTGCTGGCAGAAACGAAATCGATCTCCGTATCCAGACTGATCTGTTTCATCAGATCGGCCATCCACATTACGGCGCCTTTCAGCGTACCGATGAGAACCAGCGTTTCGCCTGCGTAATCTTCAGATATCTGTTTTCCCAGTTCCTCGGCCTTATCCAGAATCTGCTCCTGAGTAAGGAGTATCTTTCCCTTTATCTCATCTTTTGCCATATCTGTTACTTATCCTTTCCATCATCTTCTACTTCGTAGTCCACGCCTTCCACCATGGTCTTTCCTCTGAACTTCTTCGACAGATCTTCTCGCTTTTCTCCCATCCAGTAAGTGTCCAGTTCGTCTTTCAAATGCCACAGTATGAAGATCCAGAGAACCAGATCGTCGATAAAGCCGAACGGAAACAGGATAGGCGGAATCAGATCCACAGGGAGGAACAGATAGACGATACCGAACACAACCAGCGCTTTTTTGCGCAGTGGAACCGTCTTGTCCCTCAGAAGATGGGAAATGGCGCCAATCCGTTTAAATATGGTTCTGAACGTTATGAACTGCATTTACTCCTCCAAAATCCGGTCAAGCTCTAAAAGCAGCTGTTCCCAGCCTGTCTTTTTCAGCGAAGAAACGGCGATGACCTTATCCTCTGCCGTAAGGGAAAGGGCCTTTTTTATCACCGCTATGTTCTTCTGCATTTCCGACCGCGATACCTTATCCGATTTTGTCGCCACAACCAGTCCCGAAAGTCCGTAATACTGCAGGTATTCGTACATTTGTACGTCCTGAGCCGTAGGCTTGTGACGGATATCCACCAGCTGCACAACCCGGCGCAGCCCTTTTCTCTGCTGAAAATACGTTTCCATCATCTTTCCCCAGTCTTCGGTTATGGACTTCGAAGCTCTGGCGTAGCCGTATCCCGGCAGATCGACGATGCGGAAAGAATCGTTGATCAAATAGAAATTGATCGTTCTGGTTTTTCCCGGATTCCCGCTGACCTTGGCCAGCTTGCGCCGTCCGGTCAGAAGATTTAAAAGGGAGGACTTGCCCACATTGGATCTGCCGGCAAAAGCGATTTCCGGCAGATCGTCCGTCGGATACTGACTCGGCTTTACAGCGATCGCATCCAATTCAGATTTTACTATTTTCATTGTATTCTACTCTATTTCACCAGCGCCTCATCGAGAGCCTGACTCACGTCGCTGATCAGAACAAATTCCATCTGTTTGCGGACGGCAGCAGGAATTTCTGCGATGTCCGGTTCGTTTTCTTTCGGAAGGAGCACCTTCTTGATGCCGGCTCTGTGAGCGGCAAGAACTTTTTCCCGGATTCCACCCACAGGAAGCACCTTTCCTCTGAGGGTAATCTCACCGGTCATCGCCACATCTCTTCTAACCGGCGTATTGGTTAAAGTAGAAATCACAGCCGTACACATGGTCACACCGGCTGACGGACCGTCTTTCGGCACCGCGCCTTCAGGAATGTGAACGTGCAAATCGTATTTCTTGTAGAAATCCGATTCGATTCCCAGTTTGTCGGCTACGGAACGAATATAGCTGATTCCGGCCTTAGCTGATTCCTGCATCACGTCGCCAAGCTGTCCCGTCAGAACCAGTTTTCCGCTCCCGGCAACCGCTGTGGTCTCAATCTGCAGTGTATCGCCTCCGACGATGGTCCACGCCAGTCCTGTGGTTACGCCAACCTGATTCTCGCCTTCCACGATATCGTAATGGAACCGGTGCTTGCCCAAGTACTTTTCCAAATTGCCCGGCGTTATGCTGTAGGACTTTGCCTTGTTGGTGACGATCTTTCGCGCCACTTTCCGGCAAAGATTTGCAATCTCCCTCTCCAGGTTCCGCACGCCGGATTCTCTTGTATAATAGTTGATCAGATCCCTGAGCGCTTTTTCTGAAATGCGGATGTTCTCTTTTTTCAGACCGTGCTCTTTTATCTTCTTTGGAATCAGATATTTCTGCGCAATCTTTACCTTTTCCTCTTCGGTATATCCGGGCACTTCGACAACTTCCATTCTGTCCAGAAGGGGTCTCGGTATGGTATCCGTAGAATTTGCCGTTGTGATAAACATGACCTTGGAAAGATCAAACGGTATCTCAAGGAAGTGATCGGTAAAGGTATTGTTCTGCTCCGGATCCAGTACCTCAAGCAAAGCCGACGCCGGATCTCCCTTAAAATCCGCTCCGATCTTGTCGACCTCGTCAAAGAGGAATACCGGATTATTGGTGCCCGCATCCTTGATGCAGGAGATCACTCTGCCCGGAATCGCGCCGATATAGGTTCTTCTGTGTCCGCGGATCTCAGCCTCGTCGCGGACGCCGCCGAGGGACATCCGAACAAACTCACGGCCCGAAGCCCTGGCAATGGATCTGGCGATGGACGTTTTACCGACTCCCGGAGGCCCTACGAGACACAAAATCGGTCCTTTTATCGCCTTGGACAGATGCACCACCGCAAGGTATTCCAGAACCCGCTCTTTGACCTTATCCAGACCGTAGTGATCCTCGTTCAGTATTTTTTCCGCTTTTTTCAAATTAACGTTGACTCTGGACGAATGATTCCAAGGCAGTGCCAGTATGGTTTCTACGTAATTCCGAATGACCGTAGCCTCCGCAGACGACGGCATCATCTTGGAAAACTTATTGATTTCTTTCTTGATCTTCCCTTCGATCTTGCTGTCCAGATGGAGTTCCTCAAGCTGTTTCAGCCAGTCGGCCGCTTCCAGTCCTGCGTCTTCGTTGACACCCAGCTCCTCCTGAATCGCTTTCATCTTTTCACGAAGGAAGTACTCCTTCTGATTGTTGTCTATGCTTTCCTTTACTTTCTGCGACAGTTCCTTTTCGATTACCGCAATTTCGTTTTCTTCTGCGATGATCGTTGTCAGCACTTTAATTCGCTCGGAAAAATCCAGCGTTTCCAACACTTTCTGCTTTCTGCTGCAGGCAATCAGCATCTCATTGGCAATCTTGTTGACAACCACTGCCGGCATTTCGCTGGAAACAGCTTTGTCCACAACCTCATCGGTGACCTGTCCAGTCAGCGCGGCATATTCTACAAAACTCTCCGTCAGAATCCGCATCGCCGCCTTATCTTCCGGAGTGAGATCATCCATCTGGATATTCTCTTCGATTCTTCTTATGGTGCAGGACATGTAAGTCTCTTCTGCAACCGGTTCGGCAATTTCCGCACGGCAGATTCCCTCTACGAGGACTCTGACCGCATCCCCCTGGATTTTAAGCATCTGCTTTATTCTGACTAAAGTCCCCATTTTATAGATATCGTTAAAAGTAGGGATCAACACGCTCTCATCCCGCTGGGTAGAGACAAACAACAGCTTATCTACAGCCATCGCTTTTTCCAGCGCGCGGATGGATTTTTCTCTGCCTATATCAAAATGAACTACTGTATTGGGAAAAATCGATACTCCTCTGAGGGGAATGCAGGGAAATACTTTCTGCAGTTCTTCTGCAGGAGCATCTGCAGGCTCAAGCGTCTTTTCCTCTAACTTCATCTCTTCGTTCATCAATCTTTTCCTCCTCCCTGTGACGGACTTCTGTCTTTCCGCCTTGTCGTTTTACAACAACAAGGCGACATAAGCCGCCTGTATTTATGAGGCGTCAGCCTCGTTATTCTCCTCTGCAGGTTCGGACAGAACCAACCGGGGTTCTTGTTCATCTGTTATGGTTTCCTTCGTGATGACGCACTTTTTTACATCCTTTCTCGAAGGAATATCAAACATGATATCCGTCATCGCTTTCTCAAAGATACTGCGCAGCCCTCTGGCTCCTGTCTTTCTCTCTATAGCCTTTTTCGCGATGGCCGATACCGCCTCTTCTTCGATCTCCAATTCCACGTGATCCAGTTCAAACAGCTTTTTGTACTGTCTGATCAGGGCGTTCTTCGGTTCCTTCATGATCCGGATCAGAGATTCCTCGGTCAGCTCCTCAAGGGTAACGATGACCGGCAGCCTTCCGATAAATTCCGGAATCAGACCGAATTTCAGCAGATCCTCAGGCTGAATGTGGGAAAGCAAGTTGTCTTCCTGCTTCTTGGAGACCACCAATTCGGAATTGAAACCGATCACTCTCTCTCCCATCCTTCTCTGGATGATGCTGTCCAGTCCGTCAAAAGCTCCGCCGCAGATGAACAGAACGTTTGTCGTATCAAACTGGATAAACTCCTGATGTGGATGTTTTCTGCCTCCCTGCGGAGGTACATTGGCTACCGTACCTTCGAGTATCTTCAGCAGGGCCTGCTGCACGCCTTCTCCGCTGACATCACGGGTAATCGACGGATTGTCGGACTTCCTGGCAATCTTGTCGATTTCGTCGACGTAGATAATTCCTTTCTGCGCCTTTTCCACATCGTAGTCCGCCGCCTGAAGCAGCCGCAGAAGGATGTTCTCCACATCCTCGCCGACATAACCGGCTTCCGTCAAAGCCGTAGCGTCGGCAATGGCAAAAGGTACATTGAGAATCTTAGCCAACGTCTGAGCAAGCAGCGTTTTTCCGGAACCGGTCGGTCCGATCATGACGATGTTGCTCTTCTGCAGATCGACCTCCTTATCCTTTTCGCTCAGCCCGTTAATCCTCTTGTAGTGATTGTATACGGCCACAGCCAGAGCCTTTTTGGCCGAATCCTGGCCGATCACATAGTCGGACAGAGTATCGTATATTTCCTTTGGCTTCGGAAGCTCGTATTTTATATCGTCCGGTGAAGATTCATATTCACGGATAGCGTCGTTAACGATATCCATGCACATCTCCACACATTCATCGCAAATGTATACGCCGGGACCGGCAACAAGGCGCCTGACCTGGCTCTGCGGCTTACCGCAGAAAGAACAGCGAAGCTGTTTGCTGTCGTCATATCTGTCTGCCATAAATATTCCCCCTTATTTCGACTCGATAACCCGGTCAATGAGACCGTACCGGCAGGCTTCTTCTGCACTCATAAAGTTATCTCTGTCAGTGTCCTTTTCAATGGTTTCCATATCCTGGCCGGTATTCTCACTGAGAATCCGGTTCAACTTTTCCTTTGTCTTCAGCATCCACTCCGCGTGAATCTTGATATCCGACGCCTGTCCTTTCGCGCCGCCCAGCGGCTGATGAATCATGATTTCCGCATTGGGCAGAGCAAATCTCTTTCCCTTCTGACCGGAAGAGAGCAAAAATGCTCCCATGCTGGCTGCGAGACCGACACAGATGGTCGAAACGTCGCACTTGATATACTGCATGGTGTCGTAGATCGCCATACCCGCCGTGACAGATCCGCCGGGGCTGTTGATATAAATGCAGATATCCTTATCCGGATCTTCGGCCTCTAAGAACAGCAGCTGCGCTACCACCAAACTGGCCACATGATCGTCGATTTCCTCTCCCAGAAAGATGATTCTGTCCTTCAGCAGTCTGGAATAGATATCGTAAGAGCGTTCACCTCTGCTCGTCTGTTCCACTACGTATGGTACTAATGCCATTCTTAAAATCCCCCTTGTTACTAAAATATTTCTGCCGCAGCAGAACTGCCGTCAAACGAGGGCAGGTTCCGCCGCTTTTACTCCTCCGTGCTTTCTGCCGGAGCTTCTTCCTTTTCGGCTTCTTTTTCTTCTTCTTTCTTTTCCACTTTGGTTACCTTGGCCTTATCATAAAGCATGTCGATAACCTTCTTGAGCTGAATATCCTTGACAAAGTAAGGCAGGCTGTCTTCGCCGATCATCTTTCTCATCTGTTCGGAATCGGTGTTGTACTGTACAGCCATATTCTTCAGCTCTTCCTCCAGCTCCTCATCCGAAACTTCGATACCCTCAGCCTCTACGATGGACATCAGAATTACCCGGGTTACGACTTTCTTGGTCGCATCTTCACGGAGTTCTTCTCTGAATGCGTTGGCGTCTTTCTGCATGAACTGCAGGTACTGCTCCAGGGACAGTCCCTGATATCTCAACTGATGATCCAGTTCCTGAGCCATACGGTCGATCTCATCCTCTACCATGACTCTTGGAACATCGGTCTTATTTGCTTCGTAAACTTTTTCGATAACCGCATCCTTTGCGCTGCTTACAGACTGAGCGTCAGCATACTTCTGTAGTCTTTCACGGGTAGCGTTCTTTAATTCGTCCAAAGTGTCGTATTCGCTGACGTCTTTAGCAAACTCATCATCCAGCTCAGGCAGCTGTTCCTCCTTAACCTCGTGAATCAGGCAGTGGAATACGGCTTCTTTGCCTGCCAGCTCTTCTGCGTGATATTCTTCCGGGAAGGTAACGCAGACGTCTCTCTTCTCTCCCGGTGTTGCGCCGATCAGCTGTTCTTCAAAACCCGGGATGAACATACCGGAACCGATCTTCAGTTCCTGTCTCTCCGCAGTTCCGCCCTCAAACTGTTCTTCGCCTACAAATCCGGAGTAGTCCAGAAGCACGGTATCGCCTTCTTTAACCGGTCTGTCGGCCAGAATCATGCGGGCGTTTCTCTTCTGAAGGGCTTCGATGTCTCTGTCTACGTCTTCTTCCTTGACTTTCTCTTCAACCTGTTCTACTTCAACCCCGGTATAATCCTTTACTTCAATGACCGGATATACGGCGACGGTGATGGTAATAGTCAGAGGTTTTCCCTTTCCGATTTCACTGAATTCTGCAGCCGGACTGTCGATTACTTCCAGTTCCAATTCTTTTATTGCCACAGGATAGCCCTCTCTAAACATGTTATTAATCGCATCCTCATAAAATACGCCTTCGCCGTAGTGTTTTTCGATGATGCTTCTTGGAGCCTTACCCTTTCTGAAACCGTCTATTGAAAACTGATTCTTTGACGCCTGATAGGCTTTTACTACTGCGGCCTCAAATTCCTCAGCCGTAAATTCCATGGTAAATTTTACTTCATTATTCTCTTTGGAAATAAACGTGGTTTTCATTGATATATATCCTCCTAAAAATATAACAAATTCATTGGGTCTCCTGACCGATTCTGAACATAGAATGCATATTATTATACACTTTTTGGCCGTTAAAGTAAAGAAATTATAGATAAAAAACTGCATTTCCAGGGTTTTAAGCGATTTTTTCGCCGCTAACAACCAAAAAAGGACCAGAACCTGTCTATTCCAGAATCCAATCCTCTTTTTTCAATAGAACCGCAAGGTTTACTGCTGCATCAAGTCCAGCCCCCGCTTATACTTGCTGGTATCCTCCGGTTTGAGCTGATATTTCTCGGCGATCTTCTTTCCCAGGGCCAGGAAATCCCCTTCTTCACCGGAATACAGCTCGATCTCCATCTCCGAAATCGGTGCAGTTTTTCCTCCGCAAACCACCTGTCCGATATCGACAGACAGCTCGCTGATGGATTTTCCCGTATCCACACGAACCTGCCTGCGGGTAAAACAGATATCCATTACCGGGATCAGCGTGCGGTGGCCGACCACCTGGCGCAGAACTTCGCACATTTCGCTCTGGCTGAAGATCTGTATATCCGGCGTCCTCAGCTTTTCCTCGTCGCTGACGGGAACGTTGATCTCTTCCCTCTTGTGCATACCGTCCTCACTGGAACCGTTCCACTTCAGGGTACCTACAATTCTGGTGCCTTCTTTTCTGACTCTGAAAGCGATTCCTTCGCGGTAAAGCCGCCTGTCTTCCGTATCGAAGTAAACGGCGTGCATCTCCATTTTTTCTTCCGTCTTTTCGTCCTTTATGCTGGACAGATAAGGATCCGCAAAGATTTGATCGATTACTGCTTTGTCTTCTATCAAATACTTAAGTTCTATTTCCATTTGCCTTTTTCCTTTTATGTTAATCTATCGCACATTAAGTTCTATCATAAAATCGCGTTTTCGTCAATAGAATACCTCTTCAAGAGGATAAAACCCTGGCTTTTTTCCCTTTAGCCAGAGGGCGGCTTCGATGGCTCCTTTGGCAAAGATGGTCTTTGAAAAAGCCGTATGTCTGATTTCGATCACTTCATCTTTGAGCGCGAAAATTACCGTATGCTCTCCGAAAATGGTTCCTGCTCTGACGCTGTGTATCCCGATCTCATTCCTTCGCTTCTCTTCTCCCCTGCGTCCATACTTTCTCTCTCGTTCCTGAAGCGGATCGCAGCACTCGGCCAGCGCTACAGCCGTTCCACTGGGCGAATCCACTTTCTGGTTGTGGTGTTTTTCAACGATCTCAATATCCGAACAGTCTCCAAGCAGCGGAGCCGCAAAGGATATGATCTTTTTCATCGAGTTGATTCCGTAAGAAAAATTGGCGCTTTCGATGACCGGCGCCGTCTCCGACAGGGTCTTTATCTTTTTCTTGTCCTCCGCAGAAAACCCAGTAGTTGCAAAGACAACGCCTACCTGCCCGTCTTTGGCCGAAATATATCTGCATATTCCATCCAGTGCGTCCGGATGACTGAAATCGATAACGATGTCCGGCTGCTGCACGTCAGACAGGCTTTCCCCCAGAGCCGGTTCGATATTGCACACCCGATCTATTCCCGGATTTTGCAGCGCCATATCGCGAACAAGTCTTCCCATGGTTCCCGTGCCGACGATCGCAATATTCATTTTGATATCCCCTTTCTCGCGCAGAAAAAGCCTTCGGCTTCATCTTTCTTCGTCAAATATAATTCACTCTATTCGGCGCGGAAAGGATTTGCTACTTTTTTCTGAATTCCGTAGCAAATGGGGACGAGATAGAGGAAAACGCTCAGCGGCACAGCCGCAAAGCCTACCTGCATAAAGCCAAGGGGGACGGAGCAGGCAATAGACCACGGAACAGCACCGGCAAGAAGAATTACCGAATTCTCCATATCCATAGCCAATTCCTGCTTTGAAGCGCCTGCCTCCGCATAAGGCTGCTTTAGCAGATCGCAGCACATCATGGATGCTATGGTCTGATTGCAGAAAACGGACAGGGTAGCCAGAGAAACTATAACCATGCCAAAAAAGCGGCCGGTCTTCTCCATAATAGGCTGAATTTTCTTCTGCAGCGGCTGCAACATGTTCGTTCCGGAAAAAATCCCGGAATACGTGCTGGACAGGGTAACGATGGCGACGATCTCCAGCATGGACAACAGACCGCCTCCGTCAAGGATCCGGCTCAGACTGCCGCTTTCGGCTTCATATCCGAAAATCAACGATTTTATCAGAAATACAGGCGCCATATGCTGAACGAAGAGGCTGACCAGCACGCCTGCTCCAATACTGGTCACCATCGACCAGATGACCGGAACGTTCAAAAGAGGCAGAAGCAGCATGCAGACCGCAGGAAGAGCGCACCACCAGGATATGCGAAATTCCTCCTCGAAGAGGGAGAGAAAGCCCTGATCCACCGTATGTATAGGGTTGAGAAAGGAAAGAACCCCATATATACAAAAAGAAAGGAGCAAAGGTATGATTCCGGTCTGCATCATCATTTTTACATTGGAGAGAATATCTGTCCCGGTGATAGTGGATACCAGTATAGCGCTGGATGAAACCGGAGAGCCTCTGTCGCCGAAATAGATTCCACTCATAACCGCGCCCGCTGTAACAATCTCACTGACTCCGCCGCTTCTGGCGAGGGTGATAAAAATGACGCCCACTGTACCGGCTACGCCGAAGGAAGTTCCCAGCGCGTAGGAAAGCAGGCAACTGAGGATAAAGGTTACGATCAGAAACAGATCCGGCGTAATCAGCTTTATTCCGTAATAGACGAAGAACGCGATGGTTCCCGACGATCTCCATGCGGCCGTAATAAAACCGATGATACACATGATTTTGACCACTACAAAGGCATCTTTGACTCCGCGCACTCCCATTCCCGTAAGCGCTCTGACGGTATACCCCTTTTTCGTACCGATTGCGGCAAAAGCTGCCAATCCAATAAAAAGAGCAATGACCATTGTATAATCCAACGAAATACACAATATCATCGCTCCAATAAACACACCGAAACCGATCACAAGACTCATTTAATTTCCATCACCTCTGCGTTTTCTCATCAGTTCTTCAAGCAGCTGATCGTTGAGCATCCTCTGCGTGTCGCGCAGAGCCGATTTCCCCGGCATATCGGTGAGCTGCATAATCCAAAGGTACTTCTTGAAAGTACAGCGTTCCAATCTCCTGGCGATAGCCTTGTGGACAACGGCTACCTTTTCTCTGGCGTTGATCAGATAGACCCTGGCGATAATTCCGCTCTTGAGACGTTTGATCTCGATATAGCTCTCCACGTTCCCTGCTTCGTTGATCGCCTCTTTAATCTCCCTGGCGATAGTCTGCCCGATCAGCCTGGACTGTTCGCTTCGCATCAGAATCCAGAAAGACACCGCAGCCATTATGGACAGTACAGAAGCGATCGTAATCCCAAAGCTTCCATACGTAAAAAAGAACATGATGCCGCCGAGCGGAAGCCCCAGCCATCTGCATATGCCTATAGCTCTAACTGTTTTTTCCATTCTGCATTATACCTCTTTTTCCCTGCCTTTTATTTCCTTACTCGGATTTTCTTAATTATTATATGCTCCTTTAACTGCAATGTCAAAGAAAAACACAAAGTTTATCATAACCATCTTTTCGAAATCAAATCACCGGTACAAATTCTATTTTCAGGGATTTTTCCATAGAACAATCCGTATCTTCATGATACAATAGTTTATCACCGATTTAAACAATACAACGCTGAAAGGAAAAATATGAAACTGAATAAAATTTTCGATCATACCCTTCTGAAGCCCGACGCCGAACCCCGTCAGATCGTACAGCTGTGTCGGGAAGCTAAGGCGCTGGATTTTTACGCCGTATGCGTCGGCTCCAGCTTTGTAGAAACGGCTGCAGAGGAGCTCGCCGGCTGCGATGTGAAAATCGCTGCTGTCGCAGGTTTTCCCCTCGGTACCTGCACAACAGAAACAAAACGAGTAGAAGCAGAACAGGCCTGCAGATGCGGCGCATCAGAAATCGACATGGTTCTTCACATTGGAATGCTTCGCAGCGGTGATTACGATTACGTCTTCCGCGATATCCAAGAAGTCGTCTGCACCGCCGAAAAGTACGGCGCTATCGTCAAAGTCATACTGGAAACCGGCCTGCTCAGCGACGATGAAATTGTGAAAGGATGCAGAATCGCCGAAGATGCCGGCGCGCGATTTGTAAAGACCTCTACCGGATTTTTAGCGCCGGGAGCAGACGTTCACGCAGTAAAACTGATGAAGGAAACCGTAGGCGGCAGATTGCTGGTGAAAGCATCCGGAGGTATTCGAAGCTATGCGGCGGTAAAACAAATGCTTCAGGCCGGCGCGGACAGGATCGGAGCCAGCGCCAGCGTCTCGATCATGCAGGAAGCAGCAGAAAGCGGAGATCACACCTGATCTCCGCTTTCTGTTGCTTCTGCAGCGTTGTCCTGATAAAATTGATTGAGATAATCCAGATAACCTTTCCTCGAAGCAATCGATTCACCGGAATACGGATCGATACGCCCTTCCACCGAATAGTAGGACATAAATCCATAGAAGATCAGGATCTCATCGATCTGCAGCTCTAAATCGTCATCTGTATCGACATAATAACTGCCGTAATTGTCGTATAGATAACCGGTTAACTCTTCTACGGTCTGCATATTCGTGTAGTTCTGCACAAACAAGTTGCCCGCATCTTTTAGCTCAGACAAAGCCACATCTTCAGAAATATACGTATCTCCATAATCCTGCCTTTCGAGATATTGATTGGCGCCTTCCGCCATTAACCATACTTTCTGATCCGATTCAGCCAGATCTTCATAGCTATAGCCGTAATCGTTGTAACCGTCGTCGTAATTGTCGTAATCATCGTAATAATAGTCGCTGCTGTTGTCATATACAATAACAGAAGAGATCACGACGCCCAAAAAACAAAGGATAAACAGGATAATGGCGAAGATGATGATTCCTTTTTTCCTGGTTCGTTCGGGACGAATCTGAAAGAAATCCTTCTTTGCTCCAAAAGCGGCCGAAGACCGCTTGCTTTCTTTTTTCTCTCTGCCTTTGTTTTGCTCTCTCCGCTCCCTTGCGGTATCGGAACGGGTTTGCCTGCCGGTTCCTCTGCTCGATCCGGAAGATTTGCTTCCTCTGCTTGCTGCTTCATAGGCTTGCCTGAGTTCTCTGATCTTCTCTTTCACATACTCCGGATCGTCCCCGTAATCTGAAGACTCATACTTCTGAAGTCGTCGTTCATAGGCCTCCCGGATTTCTTCCTGCCCGGCGCCCTCCTTCACGCCCAGCAGGGCGAGATTTCTGTCTCTGCTCATTTCCACCTCTTGCTTTCCGTTAACCAACCCGGTATCTTTGCATCGCCGTATACATTTTCCGCTTACCTATAGTTTATCAAACTTCAAGATGAACCGCAACGATATAAATATAAATCGATTATCCGATTCCACAGCGCCGTCTGGCGAAGACTGCAAATTCTTTCCGAAAAAGGAAAAACCGCCGATCTGCTCTTATTAAGCATATCGGCGGTTTCTATCTGGTCGGAGTAGTCAGACTCGAACTGACGGCCTCTGCGTCCCGAACGCAGCGCGCTACCAACTGCGCCATACCCCGTCGCGAATAATATTGTAACACATTTTTTCAAAAAGGGAAGACTTATTTTAAAAACTTTTTACATAAATATTCGATTTTCTTTCGGTCCGTTATGCAGACCGACAAAAACACACGCTCCAAAGCGCTGCGCTGCAGCGCTTTGAAACGTTTATGTCCTTGCCAATCGAGATATCATGAGTTAAGAATTGACATGAATTCCGTACCGGTAATCGTTTCCTTTTCATAAAGGAACTGGGAAAGCTGGTGAAGCTTCTCCTCGTTTTCTTTGAGAATCGTTCTGGCCTTTTCGTGCTGTTTCTTTACCAGCTCGATAACCTCCTCGTCGATTCTGGTCTGCGTATCCGCAGAGCAGGACAGACTGCTGTCGCCGCCCAGATATTGATTGTTTACCGTTTCCATTGCGACCATGTCGAAAGTATCACTCATGCCGTAACGGGCAATCATAACGCGGGCCAGCTTTGTCGCCTGTTCAATATCGTTGGAAGCGCCGGTGGTAATCGATCCGAAGATCAGCTCTTCCGCCGCTCGTCCTGCCGTAAATGTGGCGATCTTATTCTCCATTTCTTCCTTTGTCATCAGATAGTGATCGCTGTCCTCTACCTGCATAGTATAGCCCAGAGCGCCCGACGTACGCGGAATAATGGTAATTTTCTGCACCGGAGCCGAATGAGTCTGCATAGCGGCAACAAGCGCGTGGCCGATTTCGTGATAAGAGACGATCTTCTTTTCTTTATCGGAGAGAATTGCATTTTTCTTCTGGTATCCGGCGATAACCACTTCGATACTTTCCTCCAGGTCCTGCTGTGTGGCGCAGCTGCGATTATCCCTTACCGCGCGGAGAGCGGCTTCGTTTACAATGTTTGCCAGCTCAGCGCCGGAAGCGCCGGAAGCCATACGGGCAATTTTATTGAAATCCACGTTCTCGTCTACTTTGATCTTTCTGGCGTGTACCTTCAGGATCTCTTCTCTGCCTTTCAAATCAGGCAGTTCTACAGGTACCCGACGATCGAATCTGCCCGGCCGAAGAAGGGCGGGATCAAGAGATTCCGGCCGATTGGTTGCGGCCAGAATAATCACGCCGTTATTTCCTTCAAATCCATCCATTTCAGTCAGAAGCTGGTTCAATGTCTGCTCCCGCTCGTCGTTGCCGCCAATCTGCCCGTCTCGTTTCTTGCCTATAGCGTCAATTTCATCAATAAATACAATACACGGCGCTTTTTCCTTGGCCTGTTTAAACAGATCCCTGACCTTTGAAGCTCCCATACCCACGAACATTTCAACAAACTCCGATCCCGACATGGAGAAAAACGGAACGTCCGCTTCGCCGGCCACAGCTTTGGCCAGCATGGTTTTTCCTGTTCCCGGAGGGCCTACCAACAGAATTCCCTTCGGCATAGAGGCGCCGATTTCTGTATATTTTTTCGGATCGTGAAGATACTCTACAATTTCTGTCAGATTTTCTTTCGCTTCATCTTCACCGGCTACATCGCTGAACTTAATACCCGAAGATGACTTTACATAGACTTTGGCATTGCTTTTTCCCATGCCAAACATCATGGAATTGCTTCCGCCCCCTGCTTTCTCCAGCATCTTTTTATACATATACTGTCCAATTCCAACGAAAATCAGCAGAGGCAGAATCCATGAAAGCAGTATACTGATCCACGGCGACGTTTCCTCGACGATTTCCTGAGAAAACTGCGCTCCGGAATCGTATAGACGTTGGGTTCTGTCCGGATCGTCCATCAGACCCGTCTTATAGATGCGATCTCCGCTTTTATTGGTAAACAGGATCTCGTTATCCCGCACTTCAACTTGTCCGATCTTCTTCTGCTCGGTCAGTTTCATAAAGGTGCCGTAATCGACTTCTTCTATTTCCGCCCTGCTCATATAGGGAATCGCCAGTAAATTAAAAAGAAGAAGTGCGGCTATGGCTATAATATAATAATAGATGATTGGTTTCTTTGGTGATTTGACCTCCTGCATGTTCAGCTTCCTTTCCCACTCTCTCCCTAACTTTTCTCAGATGATAAAATATCTATTAAATTTGTAGCAGATAAGAGTTCAAAAGTCCACTGCCAAATCCCGCAATGTGTCTTTACAATTTATTTAGAATGTAAAATTATCTTTTTAATCCTTTCTCCAACACCCGCAGAATTGCTTTGGCGTAGGCGTCAATATCGATTTCCTTTTTCCTGCAGAGCTCAATCATAATCCCCGTAATTGCATAGCTGTAAAAATTCAGAGTTATTTCCAGATCCAAACTGACCAATTCTCTATTCAATCCCCGCGCTTTAATCATTCCTTTCAAAAACGTCTTTGTCATACACAACAAAATTTCCTCGATCTCCATCCGCTTTCGAGAATCCATCATCTTATTGACAATATCTCTGTCCCGGCGAATTTCGATAAGAAAATATTTAATTGTTGTTTCAGCTTCATCCATCCCCAGAATAAGCCGGAGCATTTCATCAGCTTTCTTCCGGCAAATCCATTCGAAAACATCCATCATATCCTGATAGTGATAATAGAATGTCTGTCGCGTGATATTGCAGTGGTCGACAACATCCTTTACGGTTATTTTGTCGATGTTCTTTTTTTTCATCAGCTCAAGCAAGGCTTCCGCTATTCTTTCTCTCGTTGCTGTTTCCGCCATCCTTCCTCCACTCATTTCTTCTCTGCCTTCCACCGACATTTTCTAAAGCAACCAGGAAATCGTCTCCTTGGAAGTCTCAAATCCCAGTTTTTTCTGCAGTCGAGCAGATATTTCATTACCGATAACTATTTCCCCATAGGGAATATCTCCCCTATCCAGAATACAGTTTACCATGTAGCGCTCCAACTGTTCCCCGAAGCCTCTTCCCCTATAAGGAGGCAGAATCTCCAGAAGGCCCAGACTTCCATCAAGATGGTTTCCGGAAAACCCGACAAATTCTCCCTCAAAAAATGCGGCGAACAGATTTCCGCGCCGGTTGATCTCATCGATTTCCGCTTCAGGAATGGTGTGATAATTTTCCTTTATTTTTTTCAGGGCTTCTTCCGAGGGATTAATGATCTCCAGCTCTGAATGGAAAGGCAGCTTTTCCTTGCTGAAATACGCTACCTTTTTGCAGCGGAAAATGTCGTGCAGCTGAAACTTTTCTTCCGCATAGGGCAGCAGGACCTCCTGACAGATCACCAACTGATAGCAGCTGTCGATTTCGTCCAAAAGTCTCAACCCTTCAGTCAGATTCACAGCAGATAACATATGGACGTTGCTGCTTTTATCCAGCAGGAGCACTCCCTTTTCTGAACCGTCAAGAATTTCCGCGCTGTTTCTTCGAATCGCTTCAAGCATAGCGATATGGAGTAGCCTGTTTTTTTCCAGATAGCTTATACTTTCTTCTCTCATATTTTCTCCTTATCTGATGATTGCATCATCTAACAAAACTGCTGTACGATTTGTATATTTTACCACGATTCTCAGCCTTCGTGCAATACCACCTTTCTTTATACAGGAAAAGCGTAAAATAAACCGCACAGCTCACGCCATATACGCTATGCAAAAAACAGAAAAGCACCTAATTGCTTAGGTGCTTTCTTCGTTGACATCTCAACGATTCTGGTGCGGTCAAAGGGATTCGAACCCCCATGAGTCGCCTCACACGGACCTGAACCGTGCGCGTCTGCCAATTCCGCCATGACCGCATATTTTTCATTTATTTCCTGCGACTCTTCTATTATACACAATAGAGAAAATAATGCAAGGGTATTTTTTTAAGTATAAAAAAAAATACAATCCGTCAAAACCCAAATAAAATCGGAAGGCGACGAACCAAACAGACGCCGCCCTCCGCAATGGATCTATATCAGGATTTTCTTTCTATTTATATTGCTCAGCCAGTATTCTCGCCACATGAACGCCGCTGGCAGAAGCCTGCGAAAGCGAATGGGTTACGCCGGAGCCGTCTCCCAAAGTATAAAGGCCCGGAATTCGAGTCTGCAGCATCTCATCCACATTCACTTTGGAATTGTAGAACTTCACCTCTACTCCGTAAAGCAGCGTATCCTCGTTGGCCGTTCCCGGTGCGATCTTATCAAGAGCGTAGATCATTTCGATAATGCTGTCCAACTGTCGCTTTGGAATGACCAGGCTCAGATCGCCTGGAGTGGCATCGAGGGTCGGACGGGTGAAACACTTTTCCATTCTGCGTTCACTGCTTCTTCTTCCCTTTACCAGATCGCCGAATCTCTGCAGGAGTACACCGCCTCCCAGCATGTTGGACAATCTTGCAATGGACTCCCCGTACTCATTGCTGTCTTCAAACGGTTCTGTGAATTTATTAGAAACCAACAGGGCAAAGTTAGTATTCTCCGTGTGCAGGGCAGGGTCGGCATAGCTGTGTCCGTTGACCGTTACAATTCCATTTGTATTTTCTGACACCACCTCGCCGTACGGATTCATACAGAACGTTCTGACCATATCGTTGTACCGTTCCGTCTTGTACACGATCTTTCCCTCGTATACTACGTCGGTAATGTGTTTGAACACTTCGGCAGGCAACTCTACTCTGACGCCGATATCCACACGGTTTTTCTTCTGCTCGATACCCAGTTCGTCGCAGATCTTGGCTATCCACTTGGAACCTGAACGGCCCGTAGCCAAAACCAGATTATCGCAGAGATATTCGCCCTTATCGGTAACCACTCTGAAGGATCCGTCATCTTCTACAGAAACATCTTCAACGGTGGTGTAAAACTGCGTGTCGATTCTGTCTTTAATGTAGTCAAAGATCTTTCCCAGTATCTGCATGTTGCGGTCAGTTCCCAGATGCCGAACCTTCGCTTCCAAAAGGTGAAGATTGTTCTGTAGGCACCTGGTCTTCAGATCCGAATCGGCCGTGGAGTACAGCTTGGCTTCAGCTCCTCCCATGGCACACAGCACGCTGTCCACATATTCCATCAGTTCCATAGCCTTGCTGGTTCCCACATATTTGTGCAGCTCACCGCCGAACTGGGTAGTTATGTTGTACTTTCCGTCGGATAACGTGCCCGCTCCGCCGTAACCGTTCATAATGTGACACGGCGAGCACTTTATGCAGTGGCGCGTCTTTCCTGCCTTGATGGGGCATACTCTTTTTTCCAGAGGCGCCCCCTTATCCAACATCAGAATCCGCGCTCCGTTTTTTATTTTTGTCATTTCATAGGACATGAAAACACCGCTGGCACCAGCGCCGGCGATTATAATATCGTATTTTTTCACAAAAACTCTCCATTCTGTCTGTAATACGTGTCTATTCTAACCTGCCCTGGAGCAAAAAACAATTCTGTAAACTCAGCTGTCTTTATGCTATAATAGTTTTAATAAGGTTTTTTATCTGTATCCTGTTTCCTGCAAGATATCATCTAACGATCACAGAGAGGCTAAAAAAGCTTCGCAGGATCTACATATTTTCGCGTTATAATAAGCTTGTCAAAAGGGAGATAGGGTTACAGCAAACTTTTGAACGTTCTTTCTTAAATTTAATATCGCAGCGAGAGAAGTCCCAGTCTATAGACGGGGCTTTTTTCGCATATAAAAACTGCTCTCCTGAAATGCGTTCAGGCGGAGCAGTTCATCTGTTCTGACCTTACGGACAAAAATTTAATTCATCGTACCGTCTTCTTCTGCCATGATGGCGTCGAATTCCTCAACGACATTCTGGAACAGTTCATCATCTTCAATGTCAATCAGTTCAAACTCGTCGTCTCCGACCTCGTTATATCCATAGATATAAACATCGTCGGAATCATCAAGGGGTATCAGGGCAATATAATCTTTCCCACTGTAATCAAAGACCCCCATGATTTCGCATTCCAGTTCAGTACCATCTTCAAACTCAAGAGTGATGATATCTGCTTCGTCCTGCACGTTATTTTTCTTATCTGCCATACTGATCCTCCATTTTCATTAGGCTAATTTCTTTGTTATTGATATAATATAACATCATCAGACGGATTTATCAACCAAAATATTCTTTTATACTTTTCGCTACTGATTCGGTTATGCCGGGAACTTCCTGCAGCTCCTCGACGGACGCCTTCTTGATGGCCTCCACTGTCTGAAAATGATTGAGCAGCGCGTTTCTCCTGGTCGGCCCCACGCCAGAGATGTTATCCAATACGGAATGGATAGCATTTTTGTTCCGCAGCGATCGGTGATAATCGATGGCAAAGCGGTGAACCTCTTCCTGAATGGTTCCCGCATAGCGAAACAGAATCGGCCGATCCTTCAGGGAAATCTCTCTGCCGTCTTCAAATACGATCGCTCTGGTCCGATGGCTGTCATCCTTTGCCATACCCACCACAGGAATATCCAGAGAAAGCGCCCGCAGGACCTTTAACGCCGCACTGACCTGCCCCTGGCCTCCGTCCATAAAAATCCCATCCGGCATCTTTGCAAATGCGGGATCTCCGGCCTTTGCCCTCTTAAATCTGCGGTAAATCATCTCCTGAAGACTTCCGTAATCGTCGGGACCTTCTATCGTCTTTATTTTGAACCGGCGATAATCTTTTCTGATCTTCTTCAGACCTTCAAAGACCACCATCGCGCCGACTGAATCCACGCCATTTGTATTAGAAATATCGTAAGACTCGATCCGATACACTTCTTTTTTCTCAAAAGGACTTCCGGACAGGCTGAGTACATGCTCCACCTGTTCTTTGACCGCATCTTGCTTTTCCTGGTTGAGCTTCGCCTTTTCTGACAGCGTCTTTACCATCTCAACGCAGTCGCTCTGAGCCATTTTCAGCAGTGCGCGCTTTTCCCCTTTCTGCGGCACAAAGATCCGTACCTTCCGCCCTTCTCTGCTCAGAAATTCTTCGAGCAGCTGACGGTCTTCTGGTTCTCTCTCGACAATGATTTCCGGCGGTACGCTGGCCCACTGACTGTAATACTGCTTTATAAATTCGGACACCATTTCTGTTCTGCTGTCGTTTTCATCAGTCTGGATCTGAAAGGTTTCTCTGCCGCTCAGCTTTCCGTCTCTTACCGTAAACAGGGCGATAAAGGAATTCTTTTCATCTTTAACCGGCAAAACCACATCCAGATCTTTATCGTGAACCATGGTGACTCTCTGCGTCTCTGAAATGGCTTTGATCGATGCGATATAGTCCCTGTATTTCGCCGCTTCTTCGAACTCCAAAGCTTCGGACGCCTGCTGCATCTTCTCCTCCAGGCTGCGCAGAAGCGGTTTTTCCTTTCCGCTCAAAAATTCCAGAACTTTATCGATGGATTCCCGGTACGCTTTCTGATCTACTTTCCCGGCGCATATACCTCTGCACTGCTGGATATGATAGTTGAGACACGGCCTGTGATTCTGCGGAAATTCTTTGGCAGAGCACCGTTTCAGACTGTAAATATTAGAGAGCAGTTCCACGATCTGATTGACTGCGCCTGCGTCGCTGTACGGTCCGAAATACCGGTTTCCGTCGCGATTGATCAGCCTGGTTTTCACCACGCGTGGAAACGCTTCGCTGGTTGTAACCATGATATAGGGATAAGTCTTGTCGTCTCGAAGAAGCACATTGTATTTCGGCATATACTTCTTGATCAAATTGCACTCTAAAATCAGCGCTTCCATCTCTGAACTGCAGGTGATGTACTCAAACTCTGCGATATGGGAAACCATCGCCCGAACCTTCGGATTGGTCTTGGCAGCGCTCTGGAAATACTGGCGCACTCTGTTTTTCAAAGATATGGCCTTTCCCACATAGATGATCTGCCCCAGTTTGTCTTTATGCATATAAACTCCCGGACAATCCGGGAGTTTTTTCAGGTTCTCTTTTATATCAAACATTTCAGAAACGCCAGTCCCTCTCTCTCCGTTCTTCTTCCTGCCGCATTTGTTCCATTGCGATTTCCATGATCCTTTCCTGCTTCAATCTTTTCTTTCTGCGTCTGTATCTCATTCTGATGATACTGATCCAGACGAACAGAATGAGAAGAAGCGCCGCTGCAGCTCCAATAATCACTGCCGCAAAATTAGATATACCCAAATATGAGGTAAACCAACCTTCTTCCACATTTTCTTTTACGATCAAATCCACTTCGTTGACCAGTTCGTCAGCGGCGTAGATTTCCAGCGTGCCTACCACATCGCCTTTTTTCACCGGCGCTTCCACGTCGTCGCGCATCACCACTCGGGTACTGATCAGCGATTCCGAGGCTTCTTTCGGCAGATAGGCATAACCGATTTCTGAAGTATAAGTTTCTAAACGGGTTTTTGCTCCGTGCTTAATCCGTACCTTACCCATCGCCTTGTTTTTTCCGACAACTTTCACCCCGTCTATCGTCTCGTTGGCATATCGGATCAGCTTCTTTACATCTTCGCTTCGCTGTTCCGCCGTATCGCCAAGAAGAACAATATAGAGATCAAGACCGTCCTGACTGTAGCCCAAAGCGATACTGCAGTCATAATCGGACCAGTATCCGGTTTTTCCCGCGTATACGCCGGAGTCCTCATCGGTCAGAAACTCAATATGGGTTTTCAGCGTTCGCTTTTCGCTCTTGTTGGTCTTTTCGACAGTGTACGACTGAGCGCCGGCCGCTTTCCTTATAATATCGTTAGAAAGAGCCGCTCTGGTAATCAGCATCATATCGTAGGCCGTCGTATAGTGTCTTTTGTTCTGTAAACCGCTCGGATTTGCGAAGTGGGTGTTCTCACATCCGATGTTGGCCGCCGTTTTATTCATCAGTTGAACAAAGCTGTCCATATCGCCGGAAACCGCCTCACCAAGAGCGTAGGCCGCGTCATTTCCTGACGGCAGCATAGCGCCGTAAATCAGATCCTCTACAGTTACAATTTCACCAGCCTTTAACTCCATCGTGGAACCCGGCTGGGAAGCCGCCTTGCTGGATACCGTCACTTCCTTATCAAGAGGAAGATTCTGAACGGCAAGCAAAACTGTCATCAGCTTGGTCACACTGTAGGGATCTATTCTTTGCTCTCTGTTTTTGGAATATACAATTTCACCTGTATTCTGGCAATACACGATGGCTCCCTTTGCTGTAATATCCGGTTTTTCCGACTGTGCGGCAAAGGAAAACGCCGGCGAAGCCATCAGTATCAGGCCGGCCAGTATGGCTGCAAATACCTTTTTCATTCTGCTGTTCATAAAATACGTTCCCATTCACTCTCGCTGCTTCACTTGTATTTTCTGTTGGTTCAAAAGTACCTTTAAAAAATATGACTTTCGTGCAGACATATGCCTTTCTCTGTTATGCGCCCCTTTTTTTATAGCTGTAGTTCAAAATCTTATATGTACTGTCATATCGCCTGCTCATCTTGTCATTCAGCACCACGGCATAAAAAACGCGCCCCTTTTGTTCACAGACCGAAACCAAAGCGGAGTTGTTCGCATCCCAGGTTCCCGTTTTCCCGGCGAAAACGCCAAGACGGGGATATTTTTTCCCGGCGACAAAGCTGTTTGTCGTGGCGATCAATCTGGATTTTTGCTTGTTCGTCTTTGCCATTCTGTATATCTCTGTACTGCAGGCCTTGCGAATCAGCGGGTTCTTCATTGCGGCTCTGGCAATCAAAACCATGTCGTAGGCGGAAGAATAGTGATTCTTATTTTTCCAGCCATGAGGATTGGCAAAACGGCTGTCGTTACAGCCGAGCTGTTTGGCCTTTCGGTTCATCAGCTTGGCAAATGCAGCTGTCGTTCCGGAAGTTCCCTGGGCCAGCGCAACGGCCGCATCGTTGCCTGACGGCAAAAGGGCCGCATAAATCAGGTCTTTGACTTTGACTTTTTCGCCGGTTTTCAAATTCGCTGTCGAGCCCGGCGTATCAGCCGCGGTTTTGGTCACTTTTATCGTATCATTGGTCTCTAAATGTTCGAGGGCCACAAGCGCTGTCAAAAGCTTTGTGGTGCTCAGCGGATCTCGTCTGTAGTGTGCATACTTTGAGTATAAAATCTTTCCGGTGTTCCCGTCAAGAACTATTCCGCTTTTTGCCGTAATGACGGGACGCTTCAGCTGTGCTCCGTAAACGGAGACAGTTGAAAAAGCAATCGCCAGCATTATGACGATCGCTGTAATTTCAGTGAATAAACGCTTCTTTCTCAATTTTTCCTTCCTGCTCTCTCTTTGGATTGGCAAGCGGCCTGTTCCTCCCGCTCTTCCCTTCGGTTTCGCGGGGAATCCCCTCGCGTACGCCCCTATCCGAATTTGCTTCGCAAATTCTTGGAAGGGGCTATTTCAGAGCGCCCCGGCTTCAGCCGGCTTGGCGCTCACGATGGGGACCTACCATCAATTTCCTTCGGAAATTGGGTTAGCCTCTCGCCGTAGATTCCTCCCGCTCTTCCCTTCGCTTCCGCTCGGTTTCGCGGGGAATCCTCACGGGGGACCTACCATCAATTTCCTTCGGAAATTGGGTTAGCCTCTCGCCGTAGATTCCTCCCGCTCTTCCCTTCGCTTCCGCTCG
>CAJFTU010000053.1 GCA_904420065.1 uncultured Emergencia sp. | reverse complement strand
TTTTGTGGTGATTCAAATATAACACAAAGTGAGTCTATCCTCGCTTTTTATTTATTCACTTGTAACACATGTATTGTAAACCTACACCTGCTCAGAGCAATCTGAAAAAATCCTCTTGACTTCGCTCTCCAACCCTTTTGACGTTTCGGAATCGAAGATCAGGTAATCGATGGAGAGATCCAGCTCGGAAGCGATATTGGCCAGAGTGTGCAGGCTGAATTTGGAATTTGCGTTTTCGATGGCGCTGATGTGTGTGACGGACAGATCGGTTTTCTCCGCAAGTTTTTCCTGCGTGAGTCCCGCCCTGCTCCTTGCATCTTTAATTTTCTGCCCGATTTCTTTGTAGTTCAGTTCCATTGCCACTCTGTTCCTTTTGCCTGCCTGATCGGCGGAAGCGCCCGCGCGATCATACTTTCATTCTATTTTATTATGTAGAAGCGTATTTTATAATAAACTACAGCAGGAAAAATATATTGTAATACGGGAATAAAAGAAAAGGAAAGCTGTCTGCGGTTAAGCACCTTTAATCGTTTCAGACAGCTTCCCTGCGGCCTTTTTTGCTCTGTCCCTGCAAGGAAAGCCGGGGAACCCTGCAGGCGTATTTTACTTAAATTCTATGGCTTTAAATTTGTCGACCATATCCTGATCGGTGTCGCCGGTGAACAGGATGATGATACCGTCCTTGTAGGCTGCGGCTTTAACACTGCCTTCTCCTTTGGTGATAGCTTCGTATTCGGCCGAATCCGCATCGAATTCGTAGAGTTCCACGGCTCCGTCGTTGTATTCTTTTCCCGCTTTGGCCCCGATGGTTGAGTAGGCGGTTTCTGAACCGTTTTTAAGGCCAAGATGATCGGCTACCGCATCGATATTTTTCTCGATTTTGGCAGTATCCGCATTCTCTGCAGAATTATTTCCGGCAGAAGAATCTGAACCGCCGCTGCAGGCAAAAAGTCCGAAGCACAGCAGTGCTGACAGTAAAAGTGTCGTTAACTTTTTCATTTTGTTATCTCCTTTCTACTCATAAAGTAGTTTCTCCCATTTGGAAAATTTTATAATACCTTTTTTATCTTTTCGGACGGAAGCGGACAGCGGGTGCCGCAAAAGCGGGAATGATAGTCTTTTCTCTTCATACTATAAAAGAGAAAAAGGGATCGGGACCGAAAGGAGAAAAGCTATGGATATCATCGTCAGCGGCTATGCGTATCCGATGATTTCTATGGAGACGCTGGGGTTTTGGCTGAAGGATCAGTACGTAGAATTGGTACGGAAGACCAGAGAAACCCTCAACAGCAGAGGCTATTATGTCACTGTGGCCTTGGCGCCTAAGATTTCGGCGGATCAGCAGGGTTCCGTCTATCCGGGGCACGATTACCCGGGAATGGGAGAAGCCGCCGATTACGTACTGCTCATGACTTACGAGTGGGGTTACACCTATGGACCACCTATGGCTGTTTCACCGACGTTCTCAATTCTATGTATGATGTTATAAAATTATAATGGGAGAGAAAATCGGTCCCGAGTGTGATATAATTCAGGAGTGAAGATTTGGCGGTATCTGAAAGAGGGTATCGCGCAGTGCACTTGAAGTACACTACTGTTTGGACGGTATTTCCCAATCGGTGGGGAATGGAGAAAGGATTGCGATCTATGGAAAGAAAACAGTTGAATTTAGCGGAAGTTGGAGAGCGCGTCCGTAATCGGAGAGAGTCGCTGAACCTGTCTCGGGGACAGATAGCGGAAATCATGGACGTCAGTACAGAATCCTTAAGATGCGTGGAAAGAGGACTCAGGGCTTTGTCTCTGAAGGAATTTCAACTTCTTTCGCACCGGCTGGAGACATCGGCAGAATATCTTCTGTTTGGAAAAGACTCCTGAAGGCGGAATCTGCGGATTGCCGCATGGTGATTTTCCGGGTTTCTTGAAAGCGAAAATTAAAAAAACAGGAGCAGTACTTTCGACGATCTGACCGGTCGTCAAAGCGGCTCCTGTTTTTTTGCGAAAAATACAGTTTGCACAGAATGGCCAAACAGCCATCTGCCGCAGAGTTTATGCGGAATGTCTGAGTTCTTCCAACTCGTCAACGGAATAGATGTGAGTAAAATCCCCGTTGATGATATGCGCTGCTTCGTGGAAATAGGTGCAGCGGTTCATCTCGAAGCTGAGACAGGAATTGAGTACAATCGTATAGTACATCTGCCCGTCTTCTTCACAGCCCACGGTGAGACCGTGGATCCTTGGAGGAAGATCACAATAGATTACTCTGACGTCACTCATGGCTTTCGCCTCCTTTGCTCGTCCGGAAAATCCCCTTCTCATGGTTTCTTTTTGACAGCGGAAATAACGGGAATCAAAAATTTCGCTATTTGCCGCTGAGCTTTTTCAAAATCTCGGCAACCTGTTCGATATCTTCCTTGGTAGCCTTTCTCGACGCATCGAAGAGAACCTTCATCTCCGGGCGGTCAAAGAGCTCCTGCGCCATCTTCGCAGCGTCGGAATCAAAATAATATCCCTGCGCGTCATACTCGTCCAGGTCGGATAAACTTATGTCTAAAGCTCTGCAGATCGATTTCAGTGTCTCAAACTTGGGATCGGAGGTCTGCCCTGCCAGTATCTTGTTCAGCGTGCCGATGGGAACGCCCGATTTTTCGGAAAGTTCCTCCGTCGTCATATTGAGTTCGTTTTTTCTCTGCTTTAAATACTCCAGGCCCATTGTATTTTCTCTTTCTGAATAAGTTTATATTGATATTACCATAGACGGGTGAAAAAGACAACAAAAATTTACCGTTAATGGAAATAAAATTGTAAAAATCCATTGACAATTACCGTTAAATATAATAATATCGTTATAAAATTACCGTTAACGGTAAAAACGGAGGTGATAGAAATGGCAGCGACAAAAGAACCGTACTGGTCTTATGTAAAGGCGATTATCAAGGAGTATCCGGAATTAAAGCGGGAAGCGGAGAAGCCGCGGGAGCAGAGGGTAACCTCTGTCTTCAGAAACGGCGGCAGAAGCGGACGGATTGCCAATCCCACAGAGGAGTGTGTAATTCACGATCTGCCGCCAAAAAAGCAGAGGAAATATGATGCAGTATCCGCCGCTATTGAAAAGACCCGGCTTCTTCATCCGGACAGTGCAGGCCAGAGACTTCTGATTATCGATCTGGTTTACTGGAAACAATCCCATACCATCGAAGGCGCAGCAATGAAGGTGCCGTGTCACCGCAATGCGGCGGGCAGATGGCAGGCAGAGTTTATCCGCTTGGTGGCAGACGAGTTGGATCTGGTTTGAAAAAAACATAGGTGTGTGCATCGGCGCCTCAAAAACGTGCTATGATGTGTACAGTGGAAAACTGAAAGAAAAGCAGTGCAGAGATGCATTGCTTTTCTTTTTTCCACATGAGCTTTTCCCTCGCTTTTCCTGACGAGAAGGAAAACCGCTGCGGCAGAAGCTGCCGTAAGAGGCCTCACGGTGTTTCGTCTCAAGTAGAAAGAAGCGCGGGAAGAAACAAATAGCATAAGGAGGAAAAAACAATGTCAGAACTTATATGCAGTGTGCCGGTCCTGAGCGCAGCGCAGAGAAGCAAAATGAAAGAACTGATGACCGACTATTTTGAAAATAGAAATCAAAGCAGGACAGAAGGGCCCTTTCGCTATCTGCAGAAGATGGCGAGAGAAGGCTACGCCTGGGCAGGACAGCTGACGAATACCGACGAAGACGATCCGGCTCTGGACGGCTGTGTGAACGGCGACAACAAATACTACATGAACGGCGCAACCTTTGCTCAGATGATCTGGATGGGACGTCCGGTATCGGAATTTTTGAAAGCGCCAGTTACCGCTGTCAACAGTCAGTTTGACAAGGTTACGACCAAGGGGTACTATTTTGACTTTCTTGGTGCACAAATTGCCTATCATATTAGCAGAAAGGGAGATCCGCCGTATTATGCGGCTAACACCTATTACGATGACAACGGCACCAGACGGTTTACCACCTTTGACGACGCTTCGGCCATGGCGGCGGAGCTGTACCGCAAGGGCTATGAGATTCCCTATTCGGAAGTCGATGTAGGGGATTTGGTTTTCTACCGGGCGGAATCGCTGATCGATAACAGTGAAGATCGCAGAGAATCCGCCTGCTTCCGCTATATCACTCAGGTGGGCGTAGTCTATGAAAAGGAGGAAGATCAACCGCCGGTGATCATGGAGTTTTCCGACGTATATTCAAGGCTGCTGGGGAAAAATTACATTCACAAGGTGAGCGGAGCTACGGCGTTCGGCTTGGTACGCGGAGCGGGACTTAATTACCGGATTGCGATGTGCGCAAGACATCCGGCGGCTTACGGTCAGCCGGACAACGTACCGGCAGCGTTTGGCAAGTACAGGAACACCAATTTTGATCCGGAATAGAAAAGGAAAAAAGGAGGAATGAATCATGATAAGTTATACCGACAGCAACGGTCTGCAGTATGAAGAACTGACGTATCCGACGTTGACCCAGACCCAGAAGAATGCCCTGAAGACGCTGATGGACAATTACTTTAACGAAAATAACAAAGCTTATGCGGAGAAAGGGAAATACCTGTTTTTTTACAAAGGTGTAACCCGAAGAGAGGCCTATGCCAAGACGGGAACCGTAGCGGAAGACAACGCTAACGCGGTCAACGCCTGTCTGACCACGGGCGGTCAGTATCTGCTTAACTGCGGGCTCTTTGCTCAAATGATCTGGATGGGCAGAAAAATCGAGGACTTTACCGGCCATCTGACCAAACCGATTACGACCATCAATTCTCAGTTTACCGATCCTTCGGTGAAAGGGTATTACTTTGACTTTCTCTGTGCCAGAACCGCTCAGGGAGTGATAAAAGATGATAAAACAAAATATTCTGATAATACTTACGTCAACAGCGCGGGAACGCAGGTATTCCTCGGCTTCGACGGCGCTGCGGCTATGGCCGATGAGCTGTACCGCAAGGGATACGATATTCCGTACAGCGCCGCCGACGTGGGCGATATTCTGTTTACCAGGTTTCAGTATCCAACCGACGGCGATACCGACGAATTTGAATCCACTTCTTTCCGCAACATTTCCCATGCGGCTATGGTCTACGATAAAAAGCCGGACGGAACGCTAGTAATTCTGGAATGTACCAACGCGTATAACAGCGCTCTGGGCAAGGCTTACATGACGCTGCCCGATCCGGAACCGTCCACGTTCCCGAGAAATTCCATTACCCGCGGTCACGGTCTGGATTACAAAGTGGTCATGTGCGCAAGACATCCCATGGCCTATGAGGGCTTCAATGCCAACGTAAAGGCAAAGTTTGAAGTCTATCGAGGCGTGGATAAGGCCTAAGCCGAAGCGTGTATATGTTGGTTTGTCAAACATATGTTACATCGTGCTTCACAAATTCATCCAAAACCGTCTGTGGAGACTTCCAGCCTAAAGGTCGCATA
>CAJFTU010000052.1 GCA_904420065.1 uncultured Emergencia sp. | reverse complement strand
TTTTGTGGTGATTCAAATATAACACAAAGTGAGTCTATCCTCGCTTTTTATTTATTCACTTGTAACACATGTATTGTAAACCTACACTGTAGCGACTTTTTCTGCCGTATAATCTCTTGACTTTTCCCCGGCTTCTCAGTAAAATATAACATGAATTAGTCATGACTAACTTCAAAAAACCTATAGGAAAATTTAACTCTGCGCGCTGAAAAGGAGTGATGAAATTGAAACGGCACAAGTTCTGGGCATGGGCCGCAGTCGGTTGTTTTATTATGGCTATGTATACAGGTTATAAAAAGAAATAGACGATAAAACAGGAGGAAAAGCGATGGATTTTATGAAATGGGACAAGATCGGAATTTTTGCAGGCGGAGTTCTGTTTGGCACAGCGGGAGTGAAGCTGCTTTCGAGCAGAGATGCGAAAAAGGCGTACACCAAGTGTACGGCGGCTGTTTTGCGGGCGAAGGACTGTATCATGAAAACGGTGACCACCGTGCAGGAAAATGCAGAGGACGTTCTGTCTGAAGCGAAGCAGATCAACGAGGAACGAGAGGCGGAAGCGGAAGCTGGAATGGAAGGCGCCGCAGCGGAATAAGTGTGAGCTACGGGGCGGCTTGCGAAGCGGCCCCGATCTCTTGGAGGCAGCAAAATGAGATTTGCAATCAGACATGAAATAAAAGGACGGATTCGCTTTCATCTGGATCAGTCCAGAATGTCCTGCGAGCAGGCGGACACCCTTCAGTATTATATGCAGCAGCAGAGGGGAATCGTGAAGGTTACTGTCTACGAGAGAACCGCCGATATGACGGTATATTTTGAGGGAGACAGAAAAGCGGTCATCGACAGCATTTCTCGGTTTCGTTACGATCAGACCAGCGTACCGGAGGCATTCCTTCACCATTCGGGCAGAGAGCTCAATATGCAGTACAGAGAAAAGCTGATTCAGAAAGTCGTGATGAGGATCGGCAGGAGGCTGTTTTTGCCTTATCCGTTCCGTCTGGCATACACCCTTATCCGTTCGTGCCAGTATGTCTGGAAGGGGCTGCGCTGTCTTTCACGGGGAAGATTAGAGGTACCGGTTTTAGACGCGGTGGCTATCGGCGTTTCCGTCTTGCGGGGAAATGTGAAAACCGCAGGATCGGTAATGTTCCTTCTCGGTATAGGCGAACTTTTAGAGGAATGGACCCATAAGAAGTCGGTGGGAGATCTGGCCAGGAGCATGTCTCTGAACGTGGGGCGGGTCTGGCTGAAACGAAACGGGGCGGAGACACTGGCAGCTGCCGATGAGATTGTTCCCGGAGATGTGGTTGTCGTACACATGGGCAATGTCATTCCTTTCGACGGGATCGTGGAATCCGGAGAAGCCATGGTGAACCAGGCATCCATGACGGGAGAGCCTCTCGCCGTCAAAAAAGAACGGGAGGGCTATGTTTACGCGGGAACTGTCGTAGAAGAAGGAGAGCTCTGTGTAAAGGTAAAGGAAACAAAAGGATCTACCCGCTTTGAGAAAATTGTGACGATGATAGAGGAAACCGAGAAGCTCAAGTCGGCTTCCGAAAGCAGAGCGGAGCACCTTGCCGACCGGCTGGTTCCCTATACGCTGGCCGGAACCGTCCTTACCTATTTGCTTACCAGGAATATGACCAAGGCCCTGTCCGTCCTGATGGTGGATTTTTCCTGCGCCTTGAAACTGGCTATGCCGGTATCCGTTCTGTCGGCCATACGTGAAGCAGGAGCCTGTGATATAATGGTCAAGGGCGGGAAGTACATGGAAGCAGTTGCCGATGCTGTGACTGTCGTCTTCGACAAGACGGGAACTCTGACAAAAGCCACGCCGACGGTCAGAGAAGTGATTCCGTTCGAGAAAGAAAGCGCAGATGAAATGCTTCGGATCGCCGCATGCCTCGAGGAGCATTTTCCTCATTCCATGGCGAAAGCTGTGGTTGACGCGGCGAAGAAAAAGGGCCTGGAGCACGAGGAGATGCATTCGAAGGTGCGCTATATCGTAGCGCACGGTATAGCCTCAGAGATAGATGGGAAAAAAGTCGTCATTGGCAGTCATCACTTTGTCTTTGAAGATGAAGGCTGCGTAATCCCCGAGGGAGGACAGGCGCGTTTTGACCAAATTTCACCTGCATATTCCCAGCTCTATCTGTCCGTGGAGGGCAGACTTGCGGCGGTTATCTGCATAGAAGACCCGCTGCGGGAAGAAGCGGCAGATGTTCTTCGTTCGCTGAAGACCCTTGGAATCCGGAAGCTGGTCATGATGACCGGAGACAGCGAGAAAACTGCGGCAGCAGTAGCGCAACAGGTGGGTGTTGACGAGTATTACTCCGAAGTTCTGCCTGAAGACAAAGCCCGCTTTGTCGAAAAGGAAAAAGCCAAGGGAAATGTGGTCATCATGGTGGGCGATGGAATTAACGATTCTCCTGCCCTATCGGCGGCAGACGTGGGCATAGCTATAAGCGACGGTGCGGAAATTGCCAGAGAAATTGCGGATATCACCATCGGATCCGACAGCCTGAAGGGACTGCTTACGCTAAGAATTCTCAGCAGCCTTTTGATGAAGCGAATCCAAAAAAATTATCGCATGATCGTAGGCATCAATGGGGGACTGATTGCCGGCGGAGTGACCGGTTTGATACCGCCCACCGTGTCGGCATGGCTTCACAACGGTTCAACTTTGGCGATTACATTGAAGTCTATGAAAAATCTTCTGTAGAAGACAGGATCGCGGTAAGTACAGCAAAACACCGGACGGAAAATTCCCGGACGGTGTTTTTTTCTATCGTTTACAGGACTTGGGCCGATCACATTTTCGTCACCTTCCCTTCACGGTTAATCTCTTGATTCCCGCTGGGAAAAGTGGTAGAATTTTTTCGAATCTTTAAGAATTGGAGAATGACGATGAAAGAAAGAGTAATGGAAATCCTGAAGGACATCCGCAGCGATGTGGATTTTGAAAACTGCACTGCACTGATCGACGACGATATTCTGGAATCGCTGGATATCGTATCCATTGTCAGCGAGTTCAACGACGAATTTGATGTGGAGATATCTGTGGAAGATCTTCTGCCGGAAAACTTCAATTCGGTGGACGCTATGGTGGAACTGATCCGCAGCGCGCAGGAATAGACAGGTACGGACGATTGCAATGAGTTTTACATCTTTTTATTTTTTTGTTTTTCTGGCTGTCTTTGTCTGCGCCTACTATGCGGCGCCGATTCGATTTCGATGGGTCGTGCTGCTGCTGGCCAGTGCGGCCTTTTACCTGCTGTCAAGCCCAAAGACTTTTTTGTTTTTACTGTTTACGGCGGTGATTACCTTTTTCGGAGGGCGGTATATCGGAGAGCAGAATCATCGGCACAAACAGTATCTGAGCGAACACGGCGAACTTTCCCGTGAAGAAAAAAAGAAGCTGAAGTCCGCAGTACAAAAGAAAAAGAGAAAGATGGTTTTTTTCATCCTGCTGATCAACTTCGGCATACTGGCAGCGGTCAAGTACTTCCGCGCTCTCTTTGAGGCGCTGGGCTTTGAAGGAATTTTTAACCTCGGAGCTCTGATCCCTCTGGGAATTTCCTTCTATACTTTTCAGACGGCCGCCTATATCATCGACTTGTACAGAGGAAAAATTCAGGCTGATCAGAGTCTCCCACGCTTTGTCCTGTTCATTTCCTTCTTTCCTCAGATCATACAGGGGCCTATCGCCCGGTACGATCAGCTGTCTGAGCAGCTTTACCAGGGGCATCGGTTTGCCTATACCAATCTGACCCATGGGGCCCAGCTGATCCTTTGGGGACTTTTCAAGAAGATCGTGATTGCAGACAGGGCGGCGATCCTGGTTAATCAGGTGTTCGATCATTATCAGGATTATCAGGGGACGATCGTATTGGTCGGTTTGCTGTTCTACAGCATACAGATTTATGGCGACTTTTCCGGCGGAATCGATATCGCCAGAGGAGCGGCTCGGATGGTTGGCATAGATATGGCCCATAATTTCCGCCGGCCCTATTTTTCCGACAGCATTTCGGAATTCTGGCGAAGGTGGCATATGTCTCTCAGCTTTTGGTGCAGAGATTACATCTTCTATCCGATATCGCTGTCCAAAACTTTCGGCAAAGCGGGAAAATCACTGCGAAGCGTTCTGGGCGACCGTGTAGGAAAGCTGTTTCCGGTTCTCGTCGCGCAGATGGCCACGTTCCTCACCATCGGCCTCTGGCACGGAGCAGAATTCAAGTACATCGCTTACGGTATGTATAACGGCGGAATCATCGTGCTGGGACTGCTTCTCGATCCGTATCTGAAAAAAATCGTCGGAGCTTTGCATATCGACGAAGAAGGAACGGGATGGCGAGTATTCCGAACGGTCAGAACCTTTTTTCTGATTGTTGTCGGCAGAGTATTTCCGGTTTCTGTTTCATTTACCGCCGCCGTGTCCGAACTGGGGTCGGTATTCAAAGGAACGGGGGAAGTTCCTTTCTCGTCGCAGATTTTGTCCCTGGGACTGACTTCCGCGGACTTCGCCGTGATCTTTGCCGGATGCGCGTTGTGGTTTGCGGTCAGCTTCATGCAGGAAAGGGGCACGCAGATTCGGCTGTCGCTGGATTCCAGACCGCTGCCGGTCAGATGGGGCGCTTACCTGATATTGACGTCGGTGGTGTTGATTTTCGGTATGTACGGTCCCGGATACGACGCTGCGTCATTTATCTACAGAGGTTTCTGATCGGGAACTGTCGGTGCAGGAATACAAAAAGACGCTGTCGGCTCTTCGCCGCACCGGGCGGGGAAAGGACTGACGGCGTCTTTTTATGTGTCTTAGCTTCTCAGTTTATTTCTCTGGATTTTTCCATTGAAGGTTCGAGGAATCTTTTCAATAATTTCTATGTATTTTGGCTGCTTTCCCGGTTCCAGAGCGCTGCTCAGGAATTTTCTGAATGCTTTCAGATCAAAGTTCTGCGGATCGTCGGGAACGATGAAAAGCTTGGGAACCTGTCCGGTCAGCGGATCGGGCGCCGGTATGCAGGCGCAGTCCAGAATAGAAGGGGCGGCCATGACGGCGCCTTCGATTTCCTCCGGAGCGATTTTGATTCCGCCGCAGTTGATGACGTCATCTTTTCTGCCCAGCATATAGACTCGGCCCTCTTCGTCGATATAGCCCAGGTCTTTCGTATACAGATAGCCGTCCTTCAGCACCGATTCGGTCAGTTCGGGCGCTTTGAAATAACCCTTCATGTTCATCGGACCGGAACTGGCCAAAAAACCTGTGTTTTCCTCCGAAGAGGAGATCGGCTTCTTATCCTCGTCTACGACGATGAAACGGGCGTTCTTTGCCGGCCTGCCGATGCAGTGCGGTCTATCGGCGTCGGTGTTGAAATTCAGCAGACAGGTGCAGCCGGATTCCGTGCTGCCGTAGAAGTTGTACAGTCTGGCGCGGGGAAGGAGCCGGCGCAGCCGCAGTTTCTCTTCCTCAGGAAGCGGGGCGGAACCGAGCTGAATGTAGTCGATCTGCTCCGAATAATCCCCGATCCGGTCTTTTGACAGCTTGAAGATGATGGTGAGCATGCTTGGCGACAGATCCACAGCGGTTACTCTGTATTTGTCCATCAGATCGAACACCTGCTTCAGCAGGGTTACGCCGTCGGCGAAGACGACGGAACTGCCGTTGACCAGATTGGCGTAAGTTCGGCGCAGTCCGTGAGAATGACTCAGCGGCATGGGAATCAATTCTACATTGTCCTTTTTCATTTCGACACCGTACAGAACGTTTTCCGCCAGAGCGATGTCGTTGCCGTGGGTGAGGACAATTCCCTTGGATTTGCCTGTGGTTCCCGTAGAAAAGAGAATTTCCGCGACGTCTTCTTTATGGGGAAATCGAATATTCTCATCGCTATGGAGCCGGTCCGCTCCGGTCAGCGACGCTGTCTGCCGTATATCGAAAAACGGAACAGACGGGTCGGGCGATTCTTTACCGATAAAGAGGGATGCTTCTGTTTCTCTGCAGATTTGGAGAATCCTGTCGGCAGAGGCATTTTTTTCTGTGGGAACGAATACGGCGCCCAGCAGCTGAATGGCAAATTCGCAGACAGCGTAAGAGGTATCCTGTGTGCAGCCGGCGACTACGCAGTCTCCTTGGGACACGCCGAGGCGGGAAAGCGCAGATGACAGCGCGCGGATTTTTTGCCAGAACAGACTGTAGGACAATGCTCCGCGCTTGTCGGCTACGGCGATGCGGTCAGGACAGGTCCGGGCGTGGCGGGCGATATATTCTACTATAGATGAAGCTTCTTCCATATGTACCTCCTGAAGTGATAATCGGCGGCGGACAGGAATTTTTCCGCCGGCTATTTCGATTATATAATATTTACATTTTTTTTTCAGCATGCACACGTAAATTTCACAGAAGAATGTTGTAATATTTACAGCCGGAGTATAAAATAAGAACAGGCAAAAGAGTGGAAAAGGGAAAATATTTAGCATATTACAGAGAGAGTGTATCAGAGGTTATCGAGGGGCGCAGCGAATGGAAACATTTCTGTTTGAAATTAACCTGCTGATATTTTTTTGGGGTTTTTTGGGATAGATATACGAATGCAAACGGTAAAAGGAGAAACATCAATGAAAAAAACCAAGATCTCAGCTGCTCTCATTTTGATCGTCGCTTTGATCGCTTTATTTACTGCCTGCGGCAGTGAAGAATCCTCTGAGGAATCACAGGATTCCCAGACACTGACCATCGCCTATCAGTACGGGATGGCTTACGCGCCTCTTGAAATTATGCAGGAGCAGAATCTTATCGAGAAAAACTATGAAGGCGATGTGGAGATAGAGTGGAATGTGCTCAACTCCGGATCGGCAATTACAGAAGGTTTTATATCGGGAGATATCGATGTAGGCGCAATGGGAGTTGCGCCGGTTATTACAGGAATAACCAGCGGCGTTCCCTACAAGATCTGCTCCGGCGTGTCGGCTCAGCCGCATAAAATTATGACCAACGATGAAAACATAAAGTCCCTGTCAGATATAACCGACGAAAAGATTGCGCTGGTCAACATCGGCAGCATCCAGCACATCTTCCTGGCCATGGCCGCGGAGGAACAACTGGGCGACGCTCACGCGCTGGACAACAATATCGTAGCTATGGCCCATCCTGACGGAATGACTTCACTGCTGTCGGGAAGCGTAGAATGCCATCTGACCACGTCACCTTATGTATTTAAAGAAGCGGAAGAAGATGGAATCTATGAGGTAGAAGGCCTGGAATCGGTATGGCCTGACGGAAATTCCTTCATCGTAGCCATCGCTTCTACGGAACTGCAGGAAGAAAATCCTGAGCTCTATGACGCTGTGGTAAAAGCTTTTGCAGAAGCTATCGACTACATAAACAACAACAACAAGGAAGAAACCGCTCAGCTGCTCTGTGAAGCCGAGGACGTGGATGCTGAAACGATGCTGGAGTGGCTCAACGATCCGGCCTGCGTTTACTCCGCAGAGACAAAGGGCGTGATGGACATGGCTGACTTTATGGCCGAAAACGAATTTCTGGAAAATGAAGGTCCGTCGTCTATGAGTGATCTGGCTTTTGACAATGTAAAGGGAAATTAACACGGGAGGCAGGACAGACAATAGATGAAAAAGGAAGTCAGAACACAGATTATATTTATCGTATGTTTTTTAGCTGCGTGGCAGTTTGTCTACCAGACGCAGGCTTTTTCTGATCTGGTTTTTCCTTCGCTGGGAGAAATCGGAAAGAGCTTTGTGGAGGGATTTCAGGACGACAGCCTGCTCTCTTATACGCTTTATTCCATGGAACTGATCGCCAAGGGACTGGCCATCGGTATCGTGCTGGCGTTTATCTTTTCCAGCATCGCGGTGGTCAGCAGAACCTTTTATGCGATCTACAATCTGATCGTGTCTATATGCGATCTTCTGCCGGGTGTGGCGCTTCTGCCTCTGGCGATTATGTGGTTTGGCATAGGCGAGGGTACCACCATTTTCATCGTGGTTCACTCGATCCTTTGGCCCATGTCCAGAAATCTCATCGACGGGTTCAAATCGGTATCCGGCATCTTTCTGGAAAGCGGAAGAAATATCGGTCTGCGCGGATTTTCACTGGTTCGGGGAATTTATCTGCCGGCTGCGTTTACCAGTGTGCTGTCCGGTCTTCGGGTAGGTTGGGCCAGAGCCTGGAGAGGCCTGCTCAGCGTTGAGATGATTTTCGGGACGACGGGTTCCGGCGCGGGAATTGGCTGGTACATCTTTATGAAGAGAACCAATGTGGATATCGCAGGTGTTTTTGCTGCACTGATTGTGATCATCATTATCGGAATCGTCATTGAATACGGCGTCTTCCGGACGATTGAAAAATACACGGTGAAGAAATGGGGGATGGTAAGATGAGCACAGTGCTGGAAATAAAAGGACTGACGAAGAATTATCACGATGCTGCAGACAGCCGTGACATCCTCAGGGACCTTTCCCTCACCGTCAATCAGGGCGAGTTCGTCTGCATTCTGGGACCGTCCGGATGTGGAAAGACTACACTGATTCGATGTATTGCGGGATTTGAGGATTACCAGGGCGATATTTTCGTAGAAGGGAAAAAAGTGGACGAGCCGGGAATCGACAGGATGATGATTTTCCAGGATTTTAACCAGCTCTTTCCCTGGAAAACCGTGAAGAAAAACGTACAGTATCCGCTGAAGGTCAATGGTCTTAAGGATAAAGATGAACTGGAAAGAATCGCTTCGGAAAATCTGAAGCTGGTGGGTCTGGAAGGAAAAGGTGATCTCTATCCGCACCAGCTGTCGGGCGGAATGAAGCAGAGGGTGGCAATCGCCAAAGGATTGGCTCTGAAGCCGAAGATTATCCTCATGGACGAGCCTTTTGCCAGCCTGGACGCCATGACCAGAACGAAGCTGCAGAACCGTCTGCTGGATATCAAGGAAAAAGAGCCGATTACGGTAATCTTCATCACGCACAATATACAGGAGGCTCTTGTGCTTGGAGATCGGATCCTGTTCATGACAAAGCGGGGAGAAGTTAAAATCGATACGAAAAACACCATAGAAAAGCCGGTATCTCCGGTATCCGACGGCTACGGACAGATGTGGAAGATGTTCCACGACGCGCTCTGGGAGGAAAATGAAGAATTTGAGTAACAGAGAAGAACAATCATTGAAAAAACAAAAAACGGCTCTGCGCGTTGCGGTGTTTTTCATCATTGCGGCTCTGCTCTTCGCTTATTTCAACCGAGTATTTTCCATTTCCGGATCGGATTCTAACCGTCAGATCTTCAATGCTTTTTACAGCGAGAAGGAGAATACCATAGATGTGTTGTATCTGGGAACCAGTGCGTCCAATCGGTATTTTATCTCGCCGATAGCTTACAAAGAAACGGGGATGACCGCTTTTACCCTGGCAACCATGGGCATGCCGCTGTTCTTTGTTCCAAACCTGATCGAAGAGGCAGAGAAGACACAGGATCCGGAACTGTATATCATCGAACTGCGGAGTGTGGTTAAGGACAAGGATATGGTCACCGACGCTCATATCAGGCGAGTGACCGACAGCATGAAGTTTTCTTCGAACCGTACGGACGCCATTAAAAAGGCGTTGGAGTTCACGGAGGGTGCTCAGGGAACCGATGTCGGAGACAGCTTTTTAGAATACTATCTTCCCATCGTCAAATACCACAGCCGGCTGATTCAGGGGGATATTTCGCTCAGCGAGTGGCTCCTTGAAAACCAGGAGAACAGAACGAAGGGGTACGTTACCAGCAAGAGTACACTGACCCAGACAGCACAGGCGGAAGCGGTCTATTCCGATGAAAGGGAGGCGTTGGCGGACGAAGCCCTGCAGACTCTTGAAGAGGTGCTGGATTACTGTGACAGCCTGGACAAGGAAGTTCTCTTCGTCCTTTCGCCGTTTTCGGTAAAGGAGGATCAGGTCGGGCAGTTCAATACCGTTATCGACACCGTAGAAGAGAGAGGATATACCGTACTCAATTTCAATACAGAAGAGATGATCGAAGAACTGGGTATTGACTGGGATACGGACTTTTACAACAGCAAACACGTCAACTATCTGGGCGCGGAAAAGTACACCGAGTATCTGACATCGTATATCGAGGAACATTACGATCTGGACGATCACCGGGGAGAAGCCGGCTGCGAGAGCTATGAGGAAGCGTATCAGTACTATCAGGACTTTGTTTCAAAAGGTATACAAACAGTCGAATAGAGAATAGAGAGAAAAAACGCCCCCGTATTCTTGTGTACAAGGTTTCTCAATTACGACGGGCTGTTTGCAAACTCGATATGGATATCTCCGTTAGAAACAAAGCCGAACAAAAAGAAAAAGGCTGAAGGCATTCGCCTTTTTTTATGAACGAAAGCGCCAATTATTCATCTTCCACTTCCAGCCGAAAGACGTTGATCACGTCGGCGTCGGGACAGCAGAAGCGAAAATCACCCGATTTGCTCTGGGGCAGAGTTCCGCCGTAACGAAGAATATCGATATAGGGAAAAGCTGTGTGCATGGCCATGGGGCACAGTTCGCCCCGCTGTGTATCATAGTCGAATTGGTCGCCGATTTTGTGACCTCGATGGCATCCGCAGGGCCCTTTTTTGTCTACGAGAGTGATCTTGATCTTTGGTCTGTTCATTTTTTCTACCTTTCTGTTTTTACAATCTGCGCTGTTTTTACAATCTGCGTCAGGACAAGATGGTATCCATCGGTTCTGAAATGAACGTCAAAACCGGCGAACGGGATTCCGTAGATCCGGTTCGGATCGTCTTGATAGGCCGGCCGGGGATCCTGGGATAAAGCTTCAAGAAGACCTCTCTGCAGATTTTGAGGGATTCCGGCAAGGAGACCGTCAGGATCCTCTACCGACAGGTGATAATCTGCCGTTTTTTCCTGAAAGCCGCAGACAGCTTCAGGATGACAGTCCAGAGTGATATACGGTTTGATATCGAAAATGGGCGTGCCATCCATCAGATCAGCCCCGGAAACCAGGATGACTGGCCCCAGGCAGGGATCTTCTTCTATTTTTTCTATTTTTACGCAGGAAATCCCCAGACCGTTGGGACGAAAAGGGGAGCGGGAAGCAAAGACGCCGATTCTTTTGTTGCCGCCCAACCGGGGCGGTCGAACGGTGGGATTCCATTTGTCTGTCGGATTCTCTGAAAAGGACCAGATCAGCCAGATGTGAGAAAAGTCCTCCAAACCTCGCAGAGCATCGGCGCTGCGGTAATCCTTCTCAAAGATAATGCGTCCCTGCAGGTGAGGCGCAAGGCCACTTTGCCGGGGAATGCCGAATTTTGTTGGAAAACAGCTTTCCATGTAGGCGACGGGTCTGAGGGTAAATGTATCCATGATTCGCTCCTTTCTGCTTTTCTGATGTTTCATAGGAATATTTTAACACAGCTGTCCGGAAGAAAAAAGAAAATTGCAGAAGCGGGACGGTATGAATGCGGACAGAGGCAAGGAGGTGTATCCCGGGAAAATAGACCGACCGCTTGATTGTGGGATTTTCGACCGATATGTGGCCGCAGAAAAAGAAAATTTTACCAGAAAGCGCCTTGCGTTTCATCCTATATATGCTGTCACAAAATAAAAAATTTGTGATAAAATAATAAGGCATGTTTTGGAGGTGAGTTGGTTGACAGAAACAAGAGAACAGAAGACGATTCTGCACGTAGTGGTGATGACGGCCTTTCTGACTACGTTTATGGGAAGCGCACTGAATCTGTCTATTCCCGCCATGGAAAAGGAATTCGGTATCGGCGCGACGATGGTGGGTTGGATCGTTACTGCCTATACTCTTTCTGTAGCGGCGATGAGTGTGCCTTTTGGAAAAATTGCCGACGCGGTGGGAAGGCGGAAAATACTGATTCTCGGTATAGGAATCTTCGCCGTGATGTCCCTGAGCTGCGCGTTCTGCACGGATATCCGGATTCTCCTTGCTTTCCGGATTGTGCAGGGCTTTGGCGCGTCGATGATCTTTGCGACTAATAACGCGATTCTAATCGGAGCCTATCCGGCTGATCAGAGGGGAAGAGTTCTTGGAATTTCGTCAGCTTCTGTTTATGTCGGACTGTCTTTGGGGCCGGTAATCGGTGGATTTTTGAACAACTATATCAACTGGAGAGCGATTTTCGTCTCTGTTGCAGCGGTTTCCCTGATCGTCCTCATCGTGACGGCGAAGGGAATTCCACAAAGAAATGTCGGAACAAAAGACGTGAAAGTAGATGTGCCGGGGAATTTCCTCTATATCCTGTCGATCGTTCTGTTTTTATACGGTCTGACCAATCTGTCTGTGCTGCGCTATGGTTGGATGATCCTGCTCTGCGGAGCAGCAGCAGGGGCGGCCTTTGTATTCGTCGAACTCCGGGTAAAGGAGCCGACCATTCGGGTGTCCATGTTTTCGCGGGATTTGGTATTTACGTTTTCTAATTTAGCGGCTCTCCTCAATTATGGGGCAACTTATGCCATAAGCTATTTAATGAGCATCTATCTGCAGGTCGTGATGGGATTCTCTTCTGGAACGGCAGGCTTAATTCTAATCGTTCAGCCTGCGGTGCAGGCTCTGTTTTCACCGGTCATGGGGCGCCTTTCCGATCGGATACCGCCTTACAAACTGGCCAGCGCGGGAATGGGTTTCTGTGCCGCCGCACTGGGTATGCTTTATTTTATATCGGACGATACGCCGCTGTGGAGTATTCTTCTGACACTGACGATAGCCGGTTTCGGCTTCGCTCTCTTTGCATCGCCTAACAACAACGCGATTATGTCCTGTGTTGAGAAGGAAGAGTACAGTGTGGCCAATTCTATTCTGGCCACGATGCGGACGGTGGGACAGTCATCCAGTATGGCAGCCGTTACGGTGGTAATCGGCTTTACACTGGGGGATACCGCCCTGGACACGGCTCCGCCGGAAGATGTCATTGCGACGATGCATCTGTCCTTCGCCGTATTCTTTGCGCTCTGCGTGTTGGGAATTTTTCTGTCCGTGAAGAGAAAGCGGGCATAGACACAAGAGAACTGCCGCCCGCAGGCCAAATTGAGAAGAGACAATGAAAAACAGCTGCATTCGTTATGTGAGTTACATATCGTACAGCTGCTTTTCTTATGCAAAAGTGTCTTTTATGCTATTCCCGTATTCTTTTTCTTATATTTCATTTCCAGGAAACTTAGGAATACCGTCGAATCCGGCCTGAAGTTCTTCGTCAGTTGGTATATAGTCCTTCATAGTGCCGTTGTTGTACTGTTCGTAAGCCTTTAGATCGAAGTAGCCTGTTCCGGTCAGACCGAAGAGAATGGTCTTTTCCTCACCGGTTTCTTTGCATTTCAGCGCTTCATCAATAGCCACCTTTATGGCGTGGCTGCTTTCCGGTGCGGGGAGAATTCCTTCCACTCTGGCGAATTCTTCTGCCGCAGTGAAAACCTCCGTCTGTTCTGCGCTGCGCGCCTCCATGAGCCCCTGATCGTAAAGCTCGGAAAGGATAGAACTCATCCCGTGATAGCGCAGGCCTCCCGCATGGCTCGGAGACGGAATGAATCCACTTCCCAGCGTATACATTTTGGCCAGCGGGCAGACCATTCCGGTGTCGCAGAAGTCGTAGACATATTTTCCCCGGGTCAGACTCGGGCAGGAAGCAGGCTCTACAGCGATAAAGTGATAATCCTTTTCTCCGCGCAGTTTTTCGCCCATGAACGGGGAGATCAGTCCTCCCAGATTGGAACCGCCACCGGCGCAGCCGATGATCACATCCGGTGTAATGCCGTATTTATCCATAGCGGTTTTTGTTTCCAGGCCGATAATGCTCTGATGAAGGAGAACCTGAGAGAGAACACTGCCCAGGACGTAGCGGTATCCCTCGTGAGTCGTAGCGTCTTCCACCGCTTCAGAAATCGCGCAGCCCAGACTGCCTGTAGTTCCAGGATGCTCCGACAGAATTTTTCTTCCTATTTCAGTGGATTCGGAAGGAGATGGTGTAACCTGGGCTCCATAAGTGCGCATCACCTCTCTGCGGAAAGGTTTTTGTTCGTAAGAAACCTTGACCATATAGACTTTGCAGTCTAAACCCAAATATGCGCAGGCCATGGAGAGAGCGGTTCCCCACTGGCCGGCTCCCGTTTCCGTGGTGACGCCTTTGAGCCCTTGCTGTTTGGCGTAATAAGCCTGAGCGATAGCCGAATTCAGTTTGTGACTGCCACTGGTGTTATTGCCCTCAAACTTGTAATAGATCTTTGCCGGTGTCTGCAGCTTCTCTTCAAGGCAGTAGGCCCTGACCAGAGGAGAAGGACGGTACATTTTGTAAAAATCCTGAATTTCCTGCGGAATATCGAAATATGCAGTGGTATCATCCAGCTCCTGCCTGATCAGTTCGTCGCAGAAGACGGGACGAAGTTCGTCGAAAGTCATCGGTTTCAGTGTTCCCGGATTAAGCAGAGGCGCCGGTTTTTTCTTCATATCCGCCCGAACGTTGTAATATTGGGTAGGCATTTCGCTTTCTTCAAGATAGATTTTGTAAGGAATTTTGTTTGCTTCGTTTTTCATTTTTTGCTCCTTTCATTTTACGATGGACAGGAGCTTTTGCGATACCGATTAACTCGTGATTTCCGAAAGAATAGAAACTCTCGAAATTTACGATATCGGATCTGCCTGCGATCCGATTTGCGGATCGGTTAGGACAAATAAAAAACTCCTGTCCCAGACAAATCTTCTGCTGGGACAAGAGTAATAAGTTCTCTTGCGGTGCCACCCGGCTTGACGCGGCGTTAACCGCGACCACTCAGCGCATACTATCATATGCCGACTTTGTTAACGGAGTGTCTTCTCCGGCGCTCCTACTGGGGGAAAGAATTTCGCCCTGTTCGGTTTGCCCTCAGGAGTCCATTCGGCTCTGCCTTTTCATGCTGCAATCTCACCACCTGCAGCTCTCTCCTATGTAAGTATCAAAGCTTACTACTCTCCCTCAAAGGTTTGTCTGTGATTTAATTTTCTCCATCATAGCACGGCTCTGATGGTCTGTCAACCATGAATTTGTAAAAAAGTACAATGTTTTTTAAAAATACATGGTGTAATAAACAAAAAAGTTGTCTTTGGCATTACCCGAGGCTGACGTCAAGGATCATCATGATCAGGAAGCCGGCTATAAATCCCAGCGTAGCTGTTTTTCCATCGTCGCAGGCCTGAGCCTCGGGAAGCAGTTCCTGGACGACCACGTAGATCATGGTTCCGGCAGCAAAGGATAAGAGCAGCGGCATCAGAGGCGTGACAAAGGAAGCGATCATTGCCGCAATAACGCCGAATACCGGTTCTACGACGGCAGACATGCTGCCGAGGAAAAAAGCCTTTTTTCTTCCCATGCCGTCCTTAATCAAAGGAAGGGCAACTGCCGTGCCCTCAGGATAATTCTGGATGCCTATCCCCAGCGACAGGGCGGCGGCGCCGGAGAAAAGGGCAGGATCTGTCGGATCTGACATAGCCAGAGAAAAGGCCAGCCCTACAGCCATGCCTTCCGGAATATTGTGAATGGTGATAGCGGTGATCAACATTAACGTGCTCTGCCTGAGGTTGGTCACTCTCCCGTCTGACAGCCGTTTTTCACAGCGCTTTTGCAGTAGATTATCCGCAAGGAGGAGAAGGATGACGCCCAGCAGAAATCCTCCGCTGACGACGAGCCAGCTGATCTGCCCGTTTTCTTCTGCTCTTTGAATTCCGGGCAGAAGGAGGGACCAGACCGAGGCTGCGATCATCACACCGCCGGCAAAACCCAGAAAAATCCCCTGAAAGGTATTGCTGATTTCTTTTTTTACCCAAAAAACATTGAGGGCGCCCAGTGTAGTTACCGAGAAGGTAAACAGGGTGCCCAAAAGTGCCCACACTATTGCGTTCATATGAATGAATCACTCCCGGATTGTAGTTTTCACGTTTTATTCATATGAACGCCGCGTTGGTTTTGTGCGGAATTTTATCGAATCTGTCCGTTACCTTTGATTACATATTTGTATGAGGTCAGCTGGTCCACTCCCATAGGGCCTCTGGCGTGAAGCTTCTGGGTGGATATGCCGATTTCTGCGCCCAGTCCCATTTCTCCTCCGTCGGTAAAACGAGTGGAAGCGTTGTGATATACCGCGGCCGAGTCCACAGAACGGAGGAATTTGTCCGCAGCCTGCAGATCCTCTGTGACGATAGCTTCGCTGTGATGGGTGGAATACTGTTCGATGTGACGGATAGCTTCGTCGATGCTGCCGACCACTTTTATCCCCAGCACATAGTCCAGGTATTCCTGACTCCATTCTTCTTCCGCGGCTGGTTTGGCGCCGGGAAGTATGGAGCAGGCTTCCGCATCGCCCCGAAGCTGGACCTCTTTCTCGGCCAGCCTTTTCGCAAGCAGGGGAAGGACGGTGGAAGCGACGTCCCGGTGAACCAGGACCTTTTCTGCGGCATTGCACACAGAAGGTCTGGAGGTTTTGGCATTGAAGACGATATCAGCTGCCATGTCGGGATTGGCCGCTTTGTCGATGTAGATATGGCAGTTGCCGACACCGGTTTCGATGACGGGAACTTTCGCATTGTCTACAACCGATTTGATCAGTCCGGCGCCGCCTCTCGGGATGAGCACATCCAGATATCCGGTCATCTTCATCATCTCTTCCGCGGACTCTCTGCGCGTGTCCTCTACCAACTGAATGCAGTTGACGTCGAGAGAGGAACGGGTCAATGCTTCGCGCATAACCCTGACGATGGCCATATTGGAGTGAAAAGCTTCCTTGCCGCCTCTGAGAATGCAGGCGTTTCCCGCCTTAATGCACAGAGCGGCGCAGTCGCTGGTTACGTTGGGTCTGGCTTCAAAGATGATGCCGATAACGCCCAGAGGTACGGCGGTTTTCTGGATGATCAGTCCGTTGGGCCGTTTCGTCTCTTCGAGTATTTTTCCCACTGGATCGGGCCATTGCGCTACGGCGGATACGGCTTCTGCCATAGATCGGATTCGCTCTTTTGTCAGTGTAAGACGATCCAGCATCGAGGCAGAGAGCTTGTCCCTGGCCGTTTCGATATCCTTCTGATTCTGGAGCAGAATTTCCTCTGCATTGTCTGTCAGGGCTGCGGCGATTTGGATGAGGGCCTGTTTTTTTTCTATGTCATCTTTTGTCCGAAGGGTTTGAGCCGCTTCTTTTGCCCGGGCGCCTAATTCGGATAAACTCATTTTTCCTTCCTCCTGATCATAAACGTGGTTCCTATGTCTTTTCCGTCGAACAGATCGTACAATCTGGACGGCGGATCCCCTTTGATTACGCAGCAGGGTATTCCGGACTGGCCGGCGATTTTGGCTGCGCTGACTTTGGTAGCCATGCCTCCGGTACCGAACCGGGAACCGGCGCCTCCTGCCAGGGTTTCGATTTCTTCGTCGATGGTTTCGATCAGCGGTATTCGTTTCGCATCGGGATTTTCTCTCGGATCCTTGTCGCACAGGCCGTCTATATCGGTCAGAATGACGAGAAGATCAGCTTCAGTTAACTTGGCCACAATAGCCGAAAGGGTATCGTTGTCGCCAAAGTTGCGTCCCTCCAGTTCGTCGGTGGCAACCGTGTCGTTTTCGTTGACAATGGGAATTACGCCGATCTGCAGGAGTTCGCTGAAGGTATTGTGTACGTTCTGCCGGCTGATCGGCTGATCGATGACGTCGGCCGTGAGCAGTACCTGCGCCACGGTATGGTTGAACTCCCCAAAGAATTTATCGTACATGAACATCAGCTCGCATTGCCCGATTGCAGCCAGAGCCTGCTTCTTGGCGGTGTCGTCGGGCCGGCTGGACAAACCCAGTTTTCCTATTCCGACGCCGATAGCGCCAGAGGAAACGAGGATGATTTCTCTGCCTGCGTTCTGCAGATCGCTGAGAACTTTGCACAGGGCTTCGATATGGCGGATGTTCATCTTTCCGCTTTGGTGAGTCAGCGTCGAGGTTCCGACCTTGACGACGATTCTCTTGCTTTCAGTGATTCTGTTTTTCATCATAAAAAATTTCCAGACTCCTGTCTAAAATACCGTTGATCTGCGCGATCAGCGTTCCATAGTTGGTAAATGCCACGCCGGCGGTTTCCGCCTGTTTCATTCGGCTCAGCATTTCTCTTTCGTTGAGCATGCAGCCGCCGCAGTGGACGATCAGTTCGTAATTCGATAAATCTCGTGGAAATTCTCCTCCGCTGGTAAAACGGAACTGCAGTTTCTTTCCGGTATATTTTTCTATCCATGCCGGAAGTTTGACGGTTCCGATATCTTCACACTGTCTGTGGTGAGTGCAGCCTTCGGAAATCAGAAGGCAGTCCCCGTCTTTCAGTTCCTTCAGCTTCTTTGCGCCGCCGACCGCAGCATTGAGTATGCCTTTGAAGCGGGCGAACAGAATAGAAAAAGAGGTGAGGGGAACATCTTCCGGAACGATTTCTTTAACCTGGCCGAATACCTGGCTGTCGGTGATGACCAGCGCCGGAGGGCAGCGCAGAGCTTTTAGACAGCTGCGGAGCTGAGGCAATTGAGTTACCATACAGCTGCAGTGACCGTCTAAAAGATTGCGGATGGTCTGCACCTGCGGGAGAATAAGCCGCCCCTGGGGCGCTGAAGAATCGATAGGCGTGACCAGAATCACCAGATCACCTTCCTTCAGTCGATCGGTGATCAGTTGTCTGTCTTTTTTCAGCGGTTTGGCCATTTGGCCCAGCTTTTCTTTCAGGTCTTCGATACCCTGACCGGTCAGGGCGCTGACCAGGACGCGGGGGAACGTATAGTTCTCCTGCGTATTCCTGTCAGCATCAGAGGTGAGGGATTCCATATCCAGATCTACCTTGTTCATTGCCACGATGAAAGGTATCTGTTTCTCTTTGAATTGATCGATCAGATTCAGATCTTCTGAGGAAAAGCCGATGAAGTGGTCGATGACCAGGACGGCGATATCGGTCTGCCGAAGAATCTGCAGGGTTTTTTCCACACGTTTTTCGCCCACTTCGCCGCTGTCATCGATACCGGGCGTGTCGATGATGACTACCGGTCCGAGGGGAAGCAGCTCCATAGCCTTTTTTACCGGGTCGGTGGTGGTTCCTAAAACCTGGGAAACGATGGAAAGCTCCTGACCGGTTATCGCGTTGACGACGCTGGATTTTCCGGCGTTTCTCCGGCCAAAGAAGCTGATGTGCAGACGGTTTGCGGAAGGAGTCCGGTTAAAATCTGAAGTCTCTCTTGCCATGTTCTATCTCCTTGATATAGTCTGACGCAATCTGACGCACTTTATCTTTTGGAATATTGTTCAGTTCTTTGGCAATCAGCGCTTCGCCGATTTCCCGGGTCTTCGGGCTGGCATAATCCACCAGGTATTCCTTCAGTGTCATCAGCGCGTTAGGGTGACAGCAGTTTAAAATCTGACCGCTTTTGCACAGGCTCATAAACCGGTCTCCGGTGCGGCCTTCGCGGTAGCAGGCGGTGCAGAAGCTGGGGATATAGTCCATATCCATCAGCCATCTGACAACCTCATCCAACGTGCGGTTGTCATCGACTTCGAACTGGGCCGAATTGTCTTCTTCTGCTTCCGGTTCGTCGTATCCGCCTACGCTGGTCTTTGACGCGCCGCTGATCTGAGAAATTCCCAGATGAAGGGCTCTTGCACGCATGGCCTGGCTTTCCCGGGTAGACATGATCATGCCGGTGTATGGAACGGCTATGCGAATAATGGCGATGATCTTAGCAAAGAGATCGTCGGTGATGCCGCCTTCTACACCGCCGTCAAAATCTGCCGGATCCACGTCGTCCGCCGGACGAACCCGGGGTACGCTGATGGTGTGAGGGCCTACGCCGTGAACGGCTTCAAGGTGCTCGGCGTGCATCAGAAGTCCGGCCAGTTCATAGCGGTACATATCCAGGCCGAAGAGCACTCCGAGCCCCACATCGTCGATGCCTGCATCCATAGCGCGGTCCATGGCCTCGGTGTGCCACGCATAATTGTGCTTCGGCCCCGTCGGATGGAGCTTTTCATAGCTTTCTTTGTGATAGGTCTCCTGAAAGAGGATATATGTACCGATGCCGGCCTCTTTCAGCATCCTGTACTCCTCTTCTGTAGTTGCGGCGATATTCACATTGACTCTGCGGATAGCGCCGTTTTTATGATTGATGGAATACACCGTTTTGATGCATTCCAGAATATATTCGATAGGGTTGTTCACCGGATCTTCTCCGGCTTCGAGAGCCAGCCGCTTGTGCCCCATGTCCTGAAGGGCGATGACTTCTCTGCGCACGTCGTCCTGGTTCAGCTTTTTTCTGGCGATATGCTTGTTCTGAAGGTGATACGGACAGTAGACGCAGCCGTTGACACAGTAGTTGGACAGATACAGCGGAGCGAACATGACGATGCGGTTGCCATAGAAGTCTTTTTTCAGCTGTTCGGCAAGAGCGTAAATTTTCTCTGTCGTTTCCTGATCTTCGCAGGATAGAAGTACAGAGGCTTCTCTGTGAGTGATTCCCTTTCGCAGGGCGGCCTTATCCAGGATCTGACGAATCAATTCCCGGTTGTCCTTGTTTTCATCTGCATATTTCAGCGATTCGAGGATTTCGTCGTGACAGATGAACTCTTCTGCTTTTCGTGATTTTGGATTGTACATGTTTGGTCTCTTCCTTTCTTTCGGGTCAGGTTCGGAAAAACTCCGGGCTTTCCCGTTAGTTTTATTGATGCGGAAAGGGCGGGGGATATTTCCGTTTTCCGCGAAATGGTGGATCTGTTCTGCTATTCTGTAAGGTAGTCGCCCCGGTCGGTGACTACGTTATAACCGATTTTTTCCATGGAGGAGCGCAGTTTGGCCACGCTTTCGGCAGCTTCTTCTCCTGTAGACAGCTTGTCGTTGTACAGTTGATATTTTTGCCGGACATCTGCGGGAGAAAGGTTCGGCATGATCACGTTGGCGCCGGCCTGAATGCCTCGCTCCCGACCATCTTTCTCTGCGGTGCCGAGGGCTGTCGTGGCAGGAAGCAAAACGGACGGAAGCATTAATCGAATCATGCTTAAGAGTTTTATTGTTAACTCTGATGAACCTTTTGGTTGACTTTCAAACGGGGTTCCTGCCGCCGGGATAAACGGCCCTATACCGACCATTTGGGGTCTGAACTGTCGGATGAACTGAAGATCTTTGACGATGTGGCCAATGGTCTGGCCGGGAGAACCGACCATGAAGCCGCAGCCGGTCTGATAGCCGATTTCTTTCAGCGCATTCAGACACCGCAGACGATTTGCGGCATCCATTTCTTCCGGATGGAGACTCCGGTAGTGGGCCGGATCGGCGGTTTCGTGACGCAGAAGATATCTGTCGGCGCCTGCGTCAAAGAGCTTCTGATAGCTTTCACGGCTTCGTTCGCCGACGGACAGGGTGACGGCGCAGTCGGGGTGTCCGGTTTTAACTGCGGCGACCAGGCCGCAGAGCCGGTCGTCGTTCCAGTAGGGATCCTCTCCGCCCTGCAGGACGAAGGTGCGAAATCCTAACCGGTATCCTACGGCGCAGCACTGCAGAATCTGCTCTTCCGTCAGACGGTAACGGCTGACGGAAGGCTGACTTTTCCGGATACCGCAGTAGAAACAGTCGTTTTTACAGTAATTTGTAAACTCGATCAGGCCGCGGATGTAGACGCTGCGTCCGTAATACTTTTCTCTGACGGCCCTCGCCCTTTCCGACAGGCAGGCCGACAGCTGATCGTCTTCAGCAGTGAGGAGAAGGGCGAACTGCTCGTCGCTCAGTCCGTGGGTCTCCTCCAGAAGCTGTACGAGCCGTTTGATTTGGCTATTCATTGGCGTAGACAACCTTGCTGTTGACTCCGCTTATTCGGCCGATTCTGCCGCAGAGCGCGTTGATTTCGTCGGTCGGGGCGTCCATAGCTACGCTGATGATATGGATGTTTTTCTCACGATAGGGGATTCCCTGCCTGCCGATGATGTAATCGGCGTACTCGTGAAGAAGCCTGTTCAGGCTTTCTACCGCTTCCGCATCTTTAACGATGATGGACAGCAGTGCAACTCGTTTTTCCATAGAAGATTTCCTTTCTGTTTGTATTACCTGGAAGTACCGCTTAAAGTTTGACTTTATTCTAACATAAAAATTATTGTATTTATACACATATTTTTGGTTAATTAATCTCCGGAGAATAATTCCCTGAGCAGCGGGAAGAATCACATAAACGACACAGAGTTTCCACTCAGGCCACAACGATGGGGAGTAAGGTAGAGAAGCGATGTGATATGGAAAATGTAATGGGGGTGTATTTTATGGGAATCGGAATTATTATTCCGTCAGACTGCCCTGACGAGCAGCTGTTCCGCCTCATCGACCAGCTGAATGCACGGGAAGATATCCGGGTTCTGGTCGTAGACGACGGCTGCGAGGGCGATATTGTCTATTCGCGGATTTTAAGTCAGATTGGAGAAAGAGGCTGTACGGTGCTCCATCATCGCCACCGGCTTGGCAAGGGAGCAGCCATAAAGACCGGCATAGAGTACGTAACCGGACACTGTCCGGAAGTGACAGGCATCGTTACGGCTGATGAGGACGGTCAGTTTCCCGCGGAAGATATATTCAAGGTCTGCGATCAGCTGGAACAGGAGAAGGAGGGGATCATCCTGGGGACGCGGAATCTGAAACACCATCAGGAACCTTATTTAATCCGGCTCAAAAACCTGATGTTGTCGCTTTACTTTCGCATGTCTACCGGGATTGCCTGCAGCGATGTGTACAGCAGCCTTCGGGGAATACCGAGAAAGTATTTTGATCTGGCCCTGTCCGTCGATGGAGATGGACGGGATTTCGGCCCACTGTTTCTGGAAAAGGCAGTTAAAGGCAGGATTCCGATCGTTTTTCTCCCTTCTCATTGAAATGCTTTTGACCAACGTTGAGTTTTGCGGTATACTGGTAAAAACCGGTATGAGACTATCCGGTATGCAAAACCGATGCGATGAGGAGAATCGAAATGAAATCTAAAACAGCGCTGATCGTGATCGACATGCAGAACGATTTTGTGACGGGAGCCCTTGCTAACAAGGAGGCGGAAGCAATCCTGAAGAATGTGGAGAATAAGATCAAGGAATACAGGAATGCAGGCGCAGAAGTGTTTTTTACCAGGGATACCCATGGAGAGAACTACATGGAAACCCAGGAGGGGAAGATGCTGCCTGTTCCGCACTGTCTCCGGGGAAGTGATGGCTGGCAGATTGTGGAAAGCCTCAGGCACTATGCCAGGAAAGAAGATATTTTTGATAAGGAAACTTTTGGATCGCTGAAGCTGCCGCAGCAGCTGTGCGGCAGACTGGGCGGCGCGCCGGAGGAGATCGTTCTCTGCGGCGTGTGCACGGATATCTGTGTAATTTCAAACGGGTTGATTTTAAAAGCAGCTTTTCCGGAAACAGTGATCAGAGTCGCTGCAGACTGCTGCGCCGGAGTCACCCCGGAAAGTCACGAGCATGCCCTTGAGGCGATGAAATCCTGTCAGATCATCGTGGAGAAGTAAGGAGTGAGCGAAGATGTACGAATTTGACGCCAGAAAGGTAAAAGAACAGTTAGTAGAGTGGATACGCGACTTTTTTGAACGCAACGGGAAGGACTGCAAAGCGGTAGTCGCCATAAGCGGCGGAAAGGACAGCTCGGTGGTAGCCGCGCTGTGTGTTCAGGCTCTGGGGAAAGATCGTGTCTTCGGCGTATTGCTGCCTAACGGAGAGCAGGCCGACATCGACGCCTCTAAGCTTCTCGTTTCTCACCTCGGAATCGACCACGCCGTTGTAAACATAAGGGACAGTTACGAGGGGATGCTTAAAGAACTTCAGGAAAAGCTGCCGGCGGAGGTGTCAAAGCAGACCAGAACCAATCTTCCTGCCAGACTGCGCATGGCTGCAACTTATGCCGTAGCCCAGTCGATGAACGGAAGGGTAGCTAATACCTGCAATCTGTCCGAGGACTGGGTGGGATATTCCACCCGATATGGGGATGCAGCCGGAGATTTCAGCCCTCTCGCCCATCTGACGGTTCAGGAGGTAAGAGCGATCGGGACAGAGCTGGGACTTCCGGACAAACTGGTATACAAGGTTCCTATCGACGGCTTATCGGGAAAGACCGATGAGGAGAACCTGGGATTCACTTACGCGGTGCTGGATAATTACATCCGCACAGGAGTCTGCGAAGATCAGGAAATCAGGGCCAAGATCGATCAGAAGCGTAAAATGAACAAGTTCAAGCTGGAGCTGATGCCGTCGTTTCCTTACGACGGACCGGTGAAGGCTCAGGACTGCTGACGGAAATCAGCCCAAAAGGTAAATAGAGTAAAAAGAGCGCCGCAGAATCGTGGAAAACGAAGATTTTGCGGCGCTTTTGCCTATCGGCCCGCAGGAGAGGGGTTTATCGCATCAGGATCCCTGCCATATCGGCTGATAATCGGGATTCATTTTGCGCATACTACTTTGCGAAAGGAGTGAGGAGGGTTGAACGAAGACAGTGTTAAACTGCTAAAAGAAGTGAACTCGGGCTGCAAAAACGCTACGGACAGTTTCGGCCAGGTCAGGGAGTTTGTCAAGGATGAAACCCTTTTGGCGCTGATCGACGATTACAGCCAAAAACACGCAGAGATCGGCGACCAATGTCATCAGATGCTCAACGATCAGGGTGAAGATGAGAAGGATCCGCCTTCCGTAGCTAAAGCGGTGATGCGATTCACAACAGAGGTAAAAATGATGGTGGACGGCGACGACAGCCACGCTGCCGATCTGCTCGCTGACGGCTGCAATATGGGAATAAAATCCCTGAGCAAGTATATTCGCCAGTACAAAGAAGCCGGTCAGCAGGAGCTTTCTCTGGCCAGTCGGCTCATCGGATTGGAATTTGAACTGTACAGGAAGTTGATGGCCTATCTCTGACTGCAGAAAAAATGCCTGCCCCGCATCTATGTTGAGACGCAGGGCAGGCATTTTGCTGCGGATTATCCTATTGCGGCTTCGAGAGCCAGTTTCATCATATCGGTAAACGTGTTCTGCCGTTCTTCAACAGAAGCTCTTTCTCCTGTTACGAAGTGATCGCTGATGGTCATCATGGCCAACGCCTTTTTTCCGTGGTAAGCGGCGTTCATATACAGGGCGGCGGCTTCCATCTCCACTGCGAGGACGTCCATAGAAGCCCACTGTTTCCACCAGCTATCTCCGAGCTCGTAGAATACGTCGCAGGAGACCGTATTTCCGGCTTTGAACGGAATGTTGTTTTCCTTTCCCGCGTCGATGACTTTGGTCAAAAGGTCAAAGCTGGCCGAAGGGGAATACTGTCCCGGCAGATTGAAGGCATGCTGATAATTGGAATCCGTGGATGCGGCCAGTGCAACCAGTATGTCGCCGACCTTTATGCTGTCGTGGAATGCGCCGGCTGTTCCGATGCGTATGATATTCTCTACACCGTATTCGCTGAACAGTTCATAGGAATAGATGCCCATGGAAGGCATGCCCATGCCGCTTCCCTGTACGGAAACAGGTACTCCGCGATAGGTGCCGGTATAACCGTACATATTGCGGACTTCCGAGTAGAGAACCGGACTATCCAGGAAATTTTCCGCGATGAATTTGGCTCTGAGAGGATCGCCGGGCATGAGAACGGTTTCGGCGATCTGTCCCTTTTCGGCTCCGATATGCAGTGACATAAAACACACTTCCTTTCTTTATATACTGTAATGAATGTTAAGATAAAGAAAAAACGATGGGAGACACATCCATCGTTTTTGCTGCTCTCGCATGTGTATTTAACTTATACACTGGTGGGGACGGGTGAGACTTATTTCGCTGCTTTGGCAGCGTTGAATCTTTTTGCCAGTCTGGAAACTTTTCTTGAAGCAGCCTGCTTTTTGATCGTACCTTTAGCAGCGGCCTGCATCAGCTTCTTTTCTGCCAGCTTCAGCTTTTCAGCGGCCTGCTCGAAATCGCCTGCTTCTATGGCGCTGTCGAAACTCTTGAGTACGGTCTTAAGATGATCCTTTACTCTTCTGTTTCTCGCCGTTTTCCTGTCGATGACTTTGATTCTTTTCTTTGCGGATTTAATGTTTGCCATAATTTTTCACCCCACTATTAAATTTTTAGCAATTTTTTTCGCTAAATTCGCACACTCTATTGTATACGAACAATGTGAAAAAAGCAAGAAAAAAATAGCGGAGGAGGAAAAGGATGAAGTACAGAACGGATTTGGCCGTGGAGACTGTGGAAAACCTGGAGGAAACGGGAAAAAAGCCGGATGCAGAAGACGGGGTTGTCGTGCGCAGGGAGCAGATCGACCAGGACATCCGGGTAACGACCATCGACATTGTGAACCCAAAAGGAGAGGCCATATTGGGAAAGCCATGCGGCAGGTATGTGACTATGGAGGTGGACGGTATTGCAGAGGAAAAAGAAGATATCGTCAATAGGGCTGCCAGGGCTTTGGCGGACCAGCTCTCCCGGCTGATCCGGCATCATTATTTTCTCAAGGTTTTGGTGGTGGGTCTGGGTAACGAAAAAGTCACTCCGGACAGCCTGGGACCCCATACGGTTTCAAAGGTAAAAATTACCGGCCATCTGTTTAAGCTTTTCGACTGCGACGGTGATGAGGAAATGTCCAACGTGTGCGGCATGGCACCGGGAGTCACGGCCACTACGGGTATGGAAACTGCCGAACTGATCGAAAGAGCCGTGCAGATGACCAGGCCGGACGCGGTTATCGCCATAGATGCTCTTGCCGCCAGAAATATAGACAGGGTAAGTACGACCATCCAGATCAGCGATACGGGAATCTCCCCGGGTGCAGGGATGGGGAACGTGAGAAAGCAGCTCAATGAGGAGACTTTGGGAACAAAGGTCATCGCCGTCGGCGTACCTACGGTAATCGATTCGAAAACCGTGATTCTTGAGGCTATGGAGGAGCTGGGCATCGATGAAAAGGAAGCGGAGCGCTATTTTGAGAGAAAAAAACTGGATATGGTCGTAACGTCTACGGATATCGATATCATCATAAAATATTTTTCGGACATAATTGCAAAAGCGATTAATATCACTCTCCACCCCGGCATATACTCTTAGAGGATATCAGGGGGAATTATGAGCAGAAAAAACTCGATTATTTTTTTTATCTTTATCTATCTGGTAACGATTGCCGTGCTGCTGAAGTCTGCGGCGCCAGCGGTTTCCGGCAGCGCAGGCCTGACGGCTATGCTGATTGAGAGCAGTCTGCCCTGCATGGAAGTGGTAGAAGCGTCCGACGCCGGTGCGGAAGCCGGCAGCAGTGCCGTAACTGCTGAAGATACCGGAGAAAGCGGCGAAAAGACCGAGGCGGTGAAGAAGAACAACGGAAAGCCGAGAGTACTGATCTATCACACCCACGCTACGGAAAGCTATCTCCCGGCCTCTGCCGGTAATTACCATACGACGGCCGAGGAAAATACGGTTCGCGACGCCGGAGATGTGCTCGAAGCCACTCTGGAAGAAAACGGAATCGCCGTGATTCACGACAAGACCCTTCACGATAATCCGTCGTACAACAATTCTTATTCGCGCAGCTATGAAACGGTGACCGCTCTGCTCAAAAAATATCCGACGATCGAATGTATCATCGACCTGCACCGGGACGCTACAGCGGCGGAAGTGGCCGGCCAGGTGGAGAAAGTAAACGGGAAGACCTGCAGCGTCTATTCCTATGTGCTGAGCAATACGACCAACACCTACAGCGCCAACAAGGCCTTTTTGGACCGGCTGAACGGAATCGCCGCCGCCGACTACGGCGGTTACACGGGGAATATTCTGGAGCGCCCCTATTGGTACAATCAGGAGCTGTGTGAAAAATCCGTGCTCATAGAAATGGGGAATAACAGGAATAATATAAAGGATGTGAGAAGATGCGCGGAGGTGTTCGGTGAAATCCTATCCAAAGCGCTGAACGAGTAGAGGAGGTTTTTGGTGAAGCTTTTCAGAAAATCCGTGGTCATCTTTCTGGTGTTTATGCTGGGAACGATGGCGCTGATTCACGTGGACAGGCAGTGTGCCCAAATGGAGAAAACCACCGCGGACATTGCGGAGGAAGTCGAAAATATCATTGAAAAACAGGGCTGTTTGCTATAGAATGGATATTGAATCAGTGCGCATTGTATGCGTACGGAAATTGAAGAGAGGGAACTATGGATTATCAGAAATATATAAGAAATTTCAGCATCATTGCCCATATAGATCACGGAAAGTCCACCCTGGCGGACAGAATTATTGAAAATACAGGACTTGTAGCTCACCGAGACATGAAGGAACAGTTTTTGGACAACATGGATCTGGAGCGGGAGAGAGGCATCACCATAAAGCTGCAGACTACCCGTCTGGTGTACAAGGCCGCCGACGGACAGGAATACATCTTTAACCTGATCGACACGCCGGGCCATGTGGACTTTACATACGAGGTGTCCCGAAGTCTGGCCGCCTGTGAAGGAGCGGTACTGGTGGTGGATGCGACCCAGGGCGTGGAAGCCCAGACCATGGCCAACGTATACCTGGCGCTGGATGAGGATCTGGAAATACTGCCGTGCCTGAACAAAATCGATCTGGCCAGTGCAAGACCGGATGAGACCAGGGACGAAATTGAGGAGATGATCGGTATCGACGCTTCTGATGCGCCGTTGGTTTCGGCCAAGGAGGGAACCGGAATCACCGAGCTCCTTGAAGCGATCGTAAAGACCATTCCGGCTCCGTCCGGTGATGAAGCGGGAAAACTGAAGGCGCTGATCTTCGACTCCGCATACGACAACTACAAGGGCGTGGTTATCTATACCAGAATATTTGACGGACAGGTCAAGGTGGGCGATACCATCCGTCTGATGAATACAAACAAAAAATATGAGGTCACGGAAGTCGGGGTCATGGCTCCCGGACACGTGCCGACCAAGTATCTGCGCGCCGGCGAGGTAGGCTATATCTGCGCCAGCATCAAACAGGTCAGAGACGCGCGGGTGGGCGATACCATCACGCTGGACAGCGACCCTACAGAGGAGATGCTGCCCGGCTATAAAAAAGTGCAGTCCATGGTTTACTGCGGTATCTACCCTGCGGAGGGAGAAAAATACGAGGGAGTAAAAGACGCTCTGGAAAAGCTTCAAGTTAATGATGCGGCTTTCCTCTTTGAACCGGAAACATCCACGGCGTTGGGCTTTGGATTTCGCTGCGGCTTCCTCGGGCTGCTCCACATGGAAATTATCGTAGAGAGACTGGAAAGGGAATTTGGACTGGCCGTAGTCACCACGTCGCCAAGCGTAGTGTACAGAGTGGTGAAGAACGACGGAAGCGTGGAGATGATCCAGAATCCGACCAACCTTCCCGAGCCTGCGGAGATCGATCACATAGAGGAACCGATCGTCAAGGCCGATATCATGATTCCGAAGGAATATGTAGGTTCGATTATGGAGCTCTGTCAGGACCGGCGGGGAAAAATGCTCCATATGGAATACATCACAGAGAACCGAGTGCAGCTTCACTACGAACTGCCGCTCAACGAGGTCATCTACGATTTCTTTGACGCGCTGAAATCCAAGACAAGAGGCTACGGCTCTCTGGATTACGAGTTTATCCGCTACGAGAAATCCCAGCTTGTTAAGCTGGATGTTTTGCTGAACAAAGAACTGGTGGACGCCTTCTCCATGATCGTTCACGAGTCCAAAGCCTATGCCCGGGGGCGCTTTGTCTGTGAGAAGCTGAAGGAGATCATCCCGATGCATCAGTTTGAAGTGCCGATTCAGGCAGCCATAGGGCAGAAGGTCATCGCCAGAGAAACGGTTAAGGCCTATCGAAAAGACGTTATCGCCAAGTGCTACGGCGGAGACATCTCCCGTAAAAAGAAGCTCCTTGAGAAACAAAAGGAGGGTAAAAAACGGATGCGTCAGTTCGGTAAGGTAGAAGTGCCGCAGGAGGCGTTTACTGCCGTGCTGAAGTACGATGAGAATAAGTGATAAAGATGATGGATGAAAAAGAACGATTAGAGCGGTTTGAGGCCATGAAAGCGGCCATCGAAGAGCAGCACCGGGACATACTGGAAAAGATGGACAGGCTGCGTCAGGCTGGCCGGCAGAAATCCGCTACTTATATGCAGCTGATGAGCAACAAGCTGACTTACGAAAATATGCTGAAGCTGTATCAGCTTTACGATATCGAATGATGAAAAAGAAACTTGGAATTTATATTCACATCCCGTTCTGCTCAGCCAAGTGCGGCTACTGCGGGTTTTACTCGAAGAGCGGAAGCTCTGCGGCGGAGCAGAAGGACTATGTAAAAACGCTGATTGACGATATAAAAAGATACGGCAAAACCTACGGGAACAGTTATCTTGTCGATACGATTTTCATCGGCGGCGGAACTCCGTCAGTTCTGCCGCCTTCCTGTATCCGGGAAATTTTAGAGAGCCTTCGGGCCGGCTTCGATGTGGACCCAGAGGCGGAAATCACCATAGAAGCCAATCCAAAGACGGTATCTGCGGCGAAGCTGCAGGTTTATCGGGAAAACGGTGTCAACCGCCTGTCTATGGGACTTCAGTCCTTTGACCGGGAATGTCTCAGGACATTGGGCAGAATTCACACGGCGGAGGATTTTGTGGAAAACTTTCACCTGGCAAGACAGTGCGGATTTGACAATATCAATATAGATTTGATGTTTGCCATACCGGGTCAGACCATGGATATCTGGCTGGATACGCTGAGAAAAGCCGTGGTCCTTTCGCCGGAACACCTTTCTTTTTACAGCCTGCAGATTGAGGAAGGCACGCCGTTTTATCAGAAATTCATGACGGGACAGCTTGAAGAAATTCCCGATGACGTGGACCGGGCGATGTACCATCGAGCCATCGCTTTCCTGAAAGAAAACGGATACGAACACTATGAGATATCCAATTGCTGCAGGCCCGGATACGCCTGCAGACACAATCTGAAGTACTGGTCCATGGAAGAGTATCTGGGAATCGGCAGCGGGGCCAGCTCCTATGTGAACGGAATCCGCTTTACCGAGCCTCCTTTTTTTGAACGCCACGAAAACGATTTCGCCGATGAAACCTCTGAGTTCGTGTTCACCGGCCTTCGGAAGACCTGCGGCATAAGTCTGGACCAATTCGCGCGCCGTTTCGGCCGGGAATTTTGGACGGTGTTCGGCGACAGGAGGAAGGAATTGGAAGAATATTTTGCTTCAGGTATGCTCGTCGAAGAAGATGGATGGCTGCGTCTTTCGGAAACGGGAATCGACGTATCAAACCGGATTATGGCCGAGTTCGTGTGATTTGTCTCGCGGCCGGACCGGTGACAGAGGAAGAGAGGAGTGCAGTAAATGGAAAAATATATCTTAGCCCTGGATCAGGGAACGACCAGCTCCAGGTGTATTATCTATGACAAGCGGGGAAATACCGTCAGCGTCGCCCAAAAAGAGTTTCGACAGATTTATCCCAGACAGGGTTGGGTGGAGCACGACGCGGAAGAAATCTGGTCCGCGCAGATGACGGTGGCCCACGAAGCCATGCTGAAGGCCGGACTGACCTATAAAAATATCGAAGCGATCGGAATTACCAATCAGCGGGAAACCACGGTGGTCTGGGACAGAGAGACGGGACAGCCTGTGTACAACGCTATCGTGTGGCAGTGCCGGCGGACCGCGGAGTACTGCGACAGCCTCATCGAAAGAGGCTTGACCGAAACCTTTCGGGAAAAGACAGGACTTCTGATCGACGCCTATTTCAGCGGGACAAAGCTGAGGTGGATTTTGGAAAACGTGGAAGGAGCGAGAGAAAAGGCTGAGCGGGGCCAACTTCTGTTTGGTACGGTGGAGACCTGGCTGATCTGGAAGATGACCGGCGGAAAGGTACACATCACAGACTACTCCAACGCGTCGAGAACGATGATGTTCAATATTCATACGCTGGAGTGGGATCAGCAGATTCTGGACATTCTCGGCATTCCCCGCTCCATGCTGCCGGAGCCAAGGCCATCCAGCCAGATTTATGGGGAGACGGAACCGACGTTGTTTGCCGGACCGATAAAGATTGCCGGGGCTGCCGGAGATCAGCAGGCTGCCCTGTTTGGGCAGACCTGTTTTAACGCAGGGGAAGCCAAGAGCACCTATGGAACGGGCTGCTTTCTTTTGCTGAACACAGGTGAAAAGCCGGTGATTTCCCAAAACGGCCTGCTGACTACCGTAGCCTGGGGGCTTAACGGCAAAGTTAACTATGCTCTTGAAGGCTCCGTTTTTGTCTGCGGCGCAGCTGTTCAGTGGCTGCGGGACGAGCTGAATATTCTGGAAAACTCGGCCCAGTCGGAGGCTATGGCTCTGTCCGTAGAAGATTCGGCGGGGGTATATGTGGTGCCGGCGTTTGTCGGACTCGGCGCGCCTTACTGGGATCCCTATGCCCGGGGCGCCATCTTCGGACTGACCCGAGGGGCTAACAAGAATCATCTGGTCAGAGCTACGCTGGAATCTTTGGCCTATCAGTGCAACGATCTGCTGAAGGCCATGTCTACCGATCTGGGGCGGGATCTGATTTCGCTGAAGGTGGACGGCGGCGCCTGCGCCAATAATTTCCTGATGCAGTTTCAGGCGGATATCCTGGGTACCGAGGTACTGCGTCCGCAGTGTATAGAGACAACTTCTCTCGGCGCGGCTTATCTTGCGGGCCTTGCGTCGGGCTACTGGAAGAACCAGGAGGATGTGCTGGACAACTGGCAGATCGACAGAAAATTTATCCCTTCGATGGACGAAAATTTGAGAAATACCATGCTCAGCGGCTGGAGCAAAGCGGTAAGCCGCGTCGCCGGCTGGGCCAAGAAGGAGGAGTGATCGATGGCGGAGATAAAACAGAGGGATTACGTTTTCGACACCTTCCGGGGTCTGTGCATGTGGGCGATTCCCATTTCCCATTTTACCAGGATGGCGGGGCATTTCAGCCACGCCTCACTGAGCGGAGTGGTGTACATAACCATCAACGTGTTCGTCATGCAGGCGTTCATGTTTTTATCCGGATATTTTTCCAAGAAACCGGAGAAGAGCCGTCAGATCGCTTTCAAGACCTTTTTGTGGCCCTATATTCTGAGCATCTTCTTCTTTTACGGAGTCAGAAAACTGCTGTGGGGCAGCGCTACGCTGTACTTTGACCGGCCGCCCTTTGCCATGTGGTTCATGTTTGCGCTGTTTCTGTACAAGCTGTTTCAGAAAAACTATGTGAAGATTCCTCACTTTTTCGGGATTTCCTTCGCCGCCTATCTGGCCGCCGGCTGTATCCCGTTTCTGACAGAGTTCCTGTCCCTGGGCCGTCTGGTGTCCTACTTCCCTTTTTTCTTTCTGGGCTATTACTGTCAGAGCGAGCATATCGCCAAAATAAAGAGCCTGCGAAAGTGGCAGTGCTGGGTTCTTGCCGCTGTGCTGATAGGAATATCCATATTTTTGGCTTACGGTTTGGTGGATATTCCGGTGGAATGGTATCTGCTCAGAAGACCCGGAGCGGAAATCGGCGTAGATTTTCTGACGGATATTCTCGGCCGGCTGGTCTTATTTTTCCTCGGCTGCGGTTGGATTGTGCTGATGCTGAACATTCTGCCCGGTAAAGACAATTATGTGGCTTACGTGGGACGGAACACCATGCCGGTGTACATCTTTCATCTGGTCGTCAGACAATGGATAAAGAAGCACGGCATTACGCTGGGGCTGTTTGCTCTGCCGGCAGATGACAGCGTGCTGTACTACGTGCTGATCTTCGGTCTGGCCTCCCTGTGCGTGGTGGTATTCTCTTCAAAGCCGGTATCCCGATTTTACGATTTTGTCGTAGACGGGCTGTACGACGTCTTTATGTGGCTGCTTAAAAACGTCTTTCTTCGGGCTTTCGGCGTGTTCGAAGCCGGGCTTGTGCGGCTCGGGCTGGGAAGCGTGAACTGGCTGGGAAGGCAGAAAGAGCAGATCGGAGCGGGAGCAGAGAAAAGCGAAGTGAAAAAGTGATTGGCTTTTCTGCCTTGATATGATCTGTATGAACAACCCCCCTGTAAGGGAAACTCCTGCAGGGGGTTCTTTCTTTTCAAACCGGCCGTCCAGCAGACCTTTTGAGAATATCTGTATATGAGCAGAAGCCATAAACTGTTCACTGCTTTGACTGATTTTCGGTAAATCCAGGGAGAATTTGCAAAACTGTATTCTATAAAAAATATATAAATGCATATTTTAAAAGTAACAAAATTGAGATACAATTTAACCTGCAAGAAACAACGACAGACAACAAGGAGGGACGACACGTTGAAAAACAGAACTGCAGAGGTGACGTACACGGCGCTCTTGGCGGCGTTGGTATTCGTCGCTACGTACCTGATTAAAATACCGAATCCGGCTACCGGCGGATACAGCCACATGGGAGACTGTATGGTTTTTCTTGCGGTGGTAATGATCGGAAGACGGAACGGCAGCATAGCGGCGGCCATAGGCGGAGCGCTTTCAGATCTGCTTGCCGGAGCGGCGGCCTGGGTATTGCCTACGCTGGTTATCAAATTCGCAATGGCCTTTATCATGGGGACGATTATATACGGCGATCCGATGAACCGCAAGAAACAGCTTGTCGGCGCGCTGGTCGGCGGGATATTTCAGATCATAGCCTACACGCTGGTCAAGATTGTGCTGATCGGCATGGGCCCGGCCATACTGTCCATACCGAACGTTACGATTCAGACTTCTGTAGGAATCGTGCTCTTCGCCGTACTTGTAAATGTTCTGATGAAACATGCAGCGATGCTGTTTCGGAAACGGGGTGAGATGAAATGAAGAAAATAGATGCCCATGCCCACATAGGATACATAGGAGGTTGGGCCGATGTGGGGATAACGGAAGAGGGATTGATCAGACAGATGGATGAGTTCGACATAGAGAAGACGGCTCTCTGCTGCGAAGACAACGAGGTGACGCTGGGCGCCATGGACCGCAATCCGGGCAGAATCATCGGCTGTATCTATGTGAACCCGCTGAATAAAGCAACGGTTGATTTCATGGAACACTATGCGCAGGAGGGATTTTGCGCGGTAAAACTCAATCCGCTGCGGCACGCTTACTGCGCTGACGGCGACGCAGTCGACCCGGTTATGGAAAAAGCCCGTAAGCTGAATTTGCCGGTCTGCATACACAGCGGTCATCCGCCTTATTCACTGCCGTGGCAGATCGGCCTGTTGGCGGAGAGGTATCCCGATGTAAGAATCATGATGATTCACATGGGACACGGTCACGGCGTGTATATCGACGCGGCGCTGAAGATGGCGAAAAAGTTTCCCAATATCTATCTGGAAATGTCGGGGATGCCGATGCCGTCGAAAATCAGAGAGGCATATGAGACTGTGGGAAAAGACAGAATCATGTTTGGCACAGATACTCCGTTTCATCATCCCAGCGTAGAACTGCAGAAGGTTTTGGTTAGCGGTGTAGATGAAGAAGGAATAAAGCGCATATTGTATGATAATGCGAAGAATTTTTTCACTAAAAATTGACTGCGATAATGAAAGAAGAATAGACAGAACTCCCGCTCGGGTTGGTTTGCAGATCAGCTCAAGTGGGAACTCTGTTTTCGTTTTTTGACTTGAAAATTTGCGCCACGCAGTATGGTGTATTCCATCTGAATTTTCACCTGATCATCAAAAAAAATTTTCGAAAATACTGTTGACATTCAGGGCGTCAAGTAGTATCTTATATATAGTGATTAGCACTCGTGCCGAGTGAGTGCTAATAAGGAGAGATGAAGCTATGGAATTAACAGAGAGAAAACTTAAGATTTTGCAGGCAATTATAAGCGATTATGTTAGATCTGCAGAGCCTGTTGGTTCGAGAACTCTTTCCAAAAAGTTTGATCTGGGCATCAGTCCCGCTACGATCAGAAACGAGATGAGCGACCTGGAGGAAATGGGTTATCTGACCCATCCCCACACTTCGGCAGGAAGAGTTCCCTCAGACAAAGCGTATAGACTGTACGTAAATCACCTGATGGAGAAGCATGTGCTCACCCCTGTGGAAAAAAAGCTGATTGCGGAGAGGCTGAGAGCTAATGTAAGCGAATTCGACGAAACGATCAAGCACGCGGCAAAACTTCTTTCGGAAATCACCAATTTGACTTCTTTTGCCATGACACCATCTCAAAACGAGGACACGTTGAGGTTTATCAATCTGCTTCCGGTGGATGAGCATACGGTCATTTTGATGATCGTTTCTGAAAGCGGCAAGATCTCCAACACGGCGCTGCGCCTGAAAGTGCCTTATACAGAAGAAGGGCTGCAGATTCTGGCCAAGAACATGACTTACAGCTACAACGGCAGGAAGATTACCGACGTGCTCAAGGAGCACATTATCTCTAACTTCGAGACGGATATCGAAGCCATGAGCAAGCTGGCAGAAAACATCATGCCAAACTTTATGAAGACGCTGGAAGACATGCTCAATGTCAACCTCTATATGGACGGTTTGACCAATATTTTCGACATTCCCGAGTACAATGATCTGGAAAAGGCAAAGAGCTTTCTGACCCTCCTCGATAAAAAAGAGGAGTTCGTAAAGAAGCTGATGGAGAGAGAAGACGGCATGATCGTAACTATCGGTGATGAAAATGCAGACACATTGATGAATGACTGCTCTCTGATCACGGCAACCTATCATGTGGACGGCAAAATGGTCGGGAAGATCGGCGTGATCGGGCCGACGAGGATGAGATACAGTGAAATAACATCAATTGTAGAATATTTGACGGAAAACCTGAGCAATACGTTTCAGTTGGAAGGCGGTGAAGAGGAAAGTGAGTAACGAAGAGAAAAAGTTAAATACAGAAGGGGCAGAAGAGGAGATAAAGAAGGAGGATATTCCTTCGGACAATCAGGACGCGGCTGCTCCGGAAGACGAAGAGAAAGAGATGAACGCGTCGGAGGAAAAGGAAGAGGATTCGCAGAAGACTGCGGAAGAACCGAAAAAGGAAGAAAGCGCCGATGAAGAAGCTATGGACGCAAAGTATCTGAGGCTGATGGCGGACTTCCAGAACTACAAGCGGAGAGCAGAGAAAGAGAAGAGTGAGATTTACGCTTACGCCAACGAAAAGTTGGCCGTTCAACTGCTCGACGTGATAGATAACTTCGAGAGAGCTCTGCAGCACGAAACGGCTGACGAGAATTATATCGAAGGGATGAAGATGATTTTCAAACAGCTTACCGGCGTGCTTGAAAAAGCCGGGCTGGAAGAAATAAATGCGCTGGGAGAGGATTTCGATCCCAATTTCCACAACGCAGTGATGACGGAGGACAACGCCGACTATGAAAGCGGAAAGGTTACCGAAGTCATGCAAAAGGGGTATTTGCTGAATAAAAAGGTCATCAGACCTTCGATGGTTAAAGTCAACAACTGAAGCTGACGACCGGAAAATCAAAAAGGGAAATAAAAGGAGGAATTTAAAATGGCAAAGGTAATAGGTATAGATTTGGGAACAACTAACAGCTGTGTAGCTGTACTGGAAGGCGGAGATCCGGTAGTTATCGCCAACGCAGAAGGAAACAGAACAACTCCTTCGGTAGTCGGATTTGCGAAAAACGGCGAAAGATTGATCGGTGAAACGGCAAAGAGACAGGCCGTTACTAATCCGGAGAGAACTATAGCATCCATCAAGAGACACATGGGTGAAGACTACACTGTAGAAATTGACGGTAAGAAATATACGCCGCAGGACATCTCAGCGATGATTTTGTCTAAATTGAAAGCAGACGCAGAGAGTTATCTGGGGGAAAAGGTAACGGAGGCGGTTATCACTGTTCCGGCTTATTTCTCCGATTCGCAGAAACAAGCGACGAAAGACGCGGGAAAGATCGCAGGTCTTGAAGTAAAGCGTATCATCAACGAACCTACGGCAGCTTCTCTGGCTTACGGTCTTGATAAAGAAGAGGGATCTCATAAGATCCTGGTTTACGACCTGGGCGGCGGTACTTTTGATGTATCCATCCTGGAACTGGGCGACGGCGTATTCGAGGTTCTGGCCACCAACGGCGATACTCACCTGGGGGGAGACGATTTCGACAATGCAGTGATGAATTTCCTGGCCGACAGTTTTGCGAAAGAACACGGCGTAGATCTGCGTTCCGACAGAATGGCGCTGCAGAGATTGAAAGAAGCAGCCGAAAAGGCCAAGAAGGAGCTGTCCAGTGCGCAGACGACCAATATCAATCTGCCGTTCATCACAGTTACTGCCGACGGTCCGCTTCACCTGAATATGGATCTGACCAGAGCAAAATTTGATCAGCTGACTGCTGATCTGGTAAATAAATCGATCGAGCCGATGAAGAAGGCCATGGCTGACGCCGGCATCACCAACAGCGATCTGGCTAAGGTTATCCTGGTCGGCGGTTCAACCAGAATTCCGGCGGTTCAGGAAGCCGTAAAACGCGTTACAGGTAAAGAACCGTTCAAGGGAATCAATCCGGATGAGTGCGTAGCTATCGGTGCAGCTATCCAGGCCGGCGTACTGACTGGTGAAGTTCACGATGTACTGCTTCTGGACGTAACTCCGCTGTCCCTGTCCATCGAGACTCTGGGCGGCGTAGCCACTAAGCTGATCGAGAGAAATACGACGATTCCGACCAAAAAGAGCCAGATTTTCTCCACCGCTGCGGATAACCAGACGGCAGTAGACATTCATGTAATGCAGGGTGAAAGAGAAATGGCTGCGGATAATATCACACTGGGACGCTTCCAGCTGACCGGCATCGCTCCTGCTCCTCGGGGAATACCTCAGATCGAAGTTACTTTCGATATCGACGCTAACGGTATTGTAAACGTCAGCGCTAAGGATCTGGGAACCGGAAAAGAGCAGAAGATCACGATCACCTCTTCCACTAACCTGTCTGAAGACGAGATCAATCAGAAGGTAAAAGAAGCGGAAGCTTACGCTGAAGAGGATAAGAAGAGAAAGGCTCAGATCGAAGAGAGAAATAAGGCGGAAAACCTGGTCTATGAGACAGAGAAGGCCCTGAAAGAGCTGGACGGCAAGATCTCCCCGGATGAAAAGAAATCCGTAGAAGATGCCAAGGAAGACCTGAAGAAGGCTCTGGAGGCTAACAATCCGGACGACATCAAAGCCAAGACCGATGTGCTGACCGAAAAATTCCATGCAATTTCCACCAAACTCTACGAGCAGGCTCAGGCTGCTCAGCAGGGCGCAGGCGCTGCGGGCTTTGACCCGAATGCAGGTGCTGCAGGCGGAGCAGCAGGAAACGGGGCGTCCAATGGTCCTGCAGACGATAACGTAGTGGATGCCGACTACGAGGTAGTCGACGACGATAAATAAATCGATATCAGCAGATTGAACTGCGATGTCGGGACGGCTGTTTGTCAATGACAGTAAAGCGGCTGAAAGTAAATTTGCTCACGGTTTCACGCCGCGGGCAAATTTGCTGTAATGTTAAAGTAATTTTGCGATATATTCAGTAGATGGAAGGTGAGAAAATGGCAGAGAAAAGGGATTATTATGAAGTCCTCGGTCTGAAAAAAGGGGCCAGCGATGATGAAATAAAGAGAGCCTTCCGAAAGATGGCAATGAAGTACCATCCGGATAAAAATCCAGGAGATAAAGCTGCCGAAGAAAAGTTTAAGGAAGTCAATGAAGCTTACAGCGTTCTGTCTGACCCGGATAAAAAGAGCAAATACGATCGGTTCGGCCATGCGGGGGTAGATCCTAACGCCGGCTTCGGAGGCGGCGGCTTCAGCGGTTTCGGTGGAGGCGGCGGTTTTGACGATATTTTTGATATCTTTGGTAATATGTTTGGCGGCGGTTTTGGCGGTGGCAGCAATGCGTCCAGAAGAAACGGTCCGATGAAAGGAAGAGACCTGCAGAAGGCGATTACCATTGATTTTGAAGAAGCTGCTTTCGGAACAAAGCGAGAGATCAATATCACAAAGTACGTGAAATGCTCTACCTGTGGCGGTGAAGGAAACGCACCGGGAACGGAAAAGAGAACCTGCAGCAAATGCGGTGGAACGGGACAGGTGCATACCGTGCAAAGAACGCCTTTCGGTCAGTTTCAGAGTACGGGACCATGTCCTGACTGCGGCGGTAAAGGAACCATTATCGATACGCCGTGTCCTGACTGCGGCGGTACAGGCAGGGTTCGTAAGAACGTGAAGATCAGCGTAGATATTCCTGCCGGGGTGGATAATGACAGCGTAATTCCAATTCGAGGGCAGGGTGAGCCGGGAGATAACGGCGGTCCTAACGGTGATCTCTATATCGTGATCTCCGTTAAACCACACAAGATGTTCAAAAGAGACGGAGACAACTTACATCTGGAAATTCCGATCACGTTTAATCAGGCAGCGCTTGGCGACGAGATTACCGTACCTACGTTGGATGGAAAAGTGTCCTATAAGATTCCGGCGGGAACACAGCCGGGAACCATCTTCAGACTTCGCGGAAAAGGTGTGAAAAATGTGAGAAACGGACGGATGGGTGATCTGTACGTAAAAGTGATTCTTGAAATCCCGACAAAACTGACGGCAAAGCAGAAAAAGGCCATTGAAGAAATGGGCAAGGTAGTGGATCATAAGTGCTACCAGAAAAAATCCGGTTTTGCGGAGAAGATGAAAGAGTTGTTTAAATAGCATAAATCACAGATAACACAGAGATGAGAGGGATGACCTGAAACCGAGTAAGCGGGGAAGGGGCATCCTTTTTTTCTTGACTGTACGGTAACCGTATACTTTATGATAAAAGGTGGAGGTGGTCTTCATGAAATTGAAATTCCGTACGAAACTGTCTTACGGAATAGGCGGCACGGCGGACAACGCTATGTTTACGCTGATTGAAACGTTCTTGTTGTTTTTCCTGACTACAGTAGTGGGCATAGAACCGGGCATCGCCGGGACGATTCTGGCCATCGGCTGTATCTGGGAGGCCTTTTGCGGGCCGATCAGCGGCTATCTTTCCGATCATACCGAAAGTCGGTTCGGCAAGCGGAAACCATTTCTTTTGTTCGCTGCGGTTCCGGCTGCTGTCGTGACCTCACTGCTGTTTACCTCTATCGATATGAGTTATGGTTTAAAGGTCTTTTACTATGGGATAATGACGGTTCTGTTCTGGTGGTGCTTCGCCGTGTTCTTCGTTCCTTATATGACCTGGGGATCGGAATTGACGGAGGATTATCACGAAAGAACGGTGCTCCGCTCTTATGCGTACGTTTTCAACCAGGTGGGAAAGGGACTGGGAATGGTCATGCCGACCTTTCTCGTGGCTGTGCTGGCAGGAATAGGTTTTACCACAGCGCAGTCCTGGTCCGCGGTGGGCATTACGGTCGGCGTGGTCAGCGGCGCTTCCCTTCTGATCTGTGCTTTGAGTATCAGGGAAACTGACAATCCGGAATTTGTGAAAAGTAAGAATCGGGAAAGATTACTTGACGCGAAAAAGGTCAAGGAAATGTTCAGCGGGTATTTTCAAATTCTCAGGCTTAGACCGATTCGCTATCTGATCGGAGCCAGTTTGGTTTATCTCATTGCCAATACAGTCTTTATGTCGGATATGATCTACTATTTTACATACAATATTCATATATCATCTATAAAAATGTCATTGATTACCCTGCTGATGACAATGGCGGGAATCGCTCTGTCACCGCTGATTACCCTGTGTGCAGGAAAGACAGATAAGAAAACTGCGTTTATAGGGGGAATGGTCATCAGCGGGATAGTTCTCATTTCAGCCAGGATCATCGGCGTAACTTCCTTTGCTGAAGCGTGCGTGATGTGCGGCCTGTTTGCCATCGGGAATACCTGCTACTGGCAGCTGATGCCGTCGATGATTTATGACGTTTGTGAAGCGGAAGAACTGGCATCCGGCGAAAAGCACTCGGGACAGGTGATTTCCCTGCAGGCTCTCTCTGAGTCCCTGTCTGCGGCTGTAGGCGTACAGCTGCTGGGTATAATTTTACAGCAGGCAGGTTTCAACGAATCGTTGGCGCAGCAGAGCGAGACGGCGCTGTTTTGGGTCAGCAACTGCTTTTCCTTCCTGCCCGGATTGGGGATGCTCTTCGTTGCTCTCGTTGTCAGCCGTTATCCGATAACGAAAAAGACATTTCCGCGTATCTTAGAAGGTGTGGAAAAGCGTCGGCGCGGAGAAGCGGTAGATCTGAACGATTATAGAGATATTTTCTAAAGGTGGCTGAGCCTTGGCTCGCGGAGATTCCCGCAGGCTGAGGTTTTTCTTTTCACTGTTTCATCGTTTTCCTGCAGCATGACGGAAAGTTTTATCATGTAGCTGCTATAGCCATCTACGGAGAGGTCGTCGAGGATTACATCTTCATAAAAGAAATCTTCCAACTGCAGACCGTTTGTCTTGCCGTAGTCGAGAAGAAGATTGCAGAGAGCGGTTACATTGTCGTATCCGTGGTCATCGTAGATACAGAGACAACTGCCGCCGCGGCGGAAGACCGCGCCGGTGAATCCCGTACTTTTCAAACGAGCGGGGTCGACGATCGTGTAAAAACCGCTGTATCGGTGACTGTCCTCTCTGACGCTGCTTTTGGGAATGATTCCTCCGATGGAACAGGCGCTCTGCAGCCCGAGACTACGGCAGTAATTGAAGTGTTTCGAGACGGCAGCCGCTGTCTCCTTCTCGTCGCCGGAGTCGCTGTAGCCGGTTTCGATGAAGTACTGTCCGGGCGCAGACGTCAGGCACACTTCTCCTAAACTGGCGTTCATCCCCTCACGGGTCAGCTCGATCTTGGCATTGATATATTTTTTTGCGTTTTCCAGACGTTCCTGAAGATGATCGACTTCTTTCCTCTTATCCTCAAGGAGAGATATCAGCGCTTCCGGCGAGCGGTGATCCATGTGCGCCTTCACTTCTTTTAGGGGAACGCGAAGATCTTTGAACATAGTCAGAACAGAAAAGGTTTCCAGCTGCGTGTAAGAGTAGTAGCGATAGCCGTTTTTATCCACGATCTCCGGTTTGAAAATACCGATCGCATCGTAGTGAAACAGGGTCTGTTTTTTTACATTGCACAGTTTGGCAAATTCTCCTGTGGTAAAGTAGTCTTTTTTCTTTTTCATCTTATTTTCTATTTTTCTCTTGCATATAGAAAGTATATTGCTGTAATATAGTTTAACAGACTTTAACCAAGAAGACAATGCGCCCTGACGAAGAGACCGACTGACGGGCGGCAGGAGGTAAGAAGTAAGAGATGAAATACATCGAGATTTGCATAGAGACGTCGGGCAGCGGCGTAGAGGCAGTGGCGACTGCTCTTTTAAACATAGGAATAACGGATACCGTAGTGGAAGATCCCCGCGATGTGGAAGATCTGATGGAGAAAAAGCAGACCTACGACTGGGATTATGTAGACGATTCCGTAGTGGAAATGATGAAAACGACGCCGAAGGTGACCGTGTATTTTGAAGATAACAGAGTGAACCGCGGACGCGCTGAGGAAGTCAAACAGGCTATAGCGGAGCTGAAGAAACAGCAGAAGGAAGGTTATTTCGGACGCGAGGCGGATTTCGGTTCTCTTTCGGTAACCGTCAAAACGGAGGAAAACACTTCCTGGAAGGATAAGTGGAAAGAATATTTTAAACCGGCCCGGATTTCCGAACAGATTGTGGTCAAGCCAACATGGGAGGAATACGATAATGTCGGCGGCTTTAAGATCATCGAGATTGATCCGGGTATGGCTTTCGGTACAGGGACTCACGAGACGACTTCTCTGTGCGTGAAGATGCTGGAAAAGTATATTGAACCGGGCGACCGGGTTCTCGATGTAGGCTGCGGCAGCGGCATACTTTCGATTGCGGCAGCGCTGCTGAATGCAGGAGACGTGTTGGGAATCGACATCGATCCCACAGCGGTGGAAGTGGCGAAGGATAACATTCGTTTGAACGGCGTCGGCAGTACGGCGAAGGTGCAGTACGGAGATCTGGCCAAAGGTTTGGATTACCGGGCGAATATTATTGTCGCCAATTTGATGGCCGATCTGGTGATGATGTTGTCAGAAGATGCCGCCGCTCATCTGCGCCGGGGCGGAAAGTTCATCTCATCGGGAATCCTGACGGAAAAAGAGGAAGAGGTGACGGATTTTCTTAAAAATAAAGGATTCCTTATCGAGGAAGTGCAGCACGACGGCGAATGGTGTGCCATATGCGCGCTGATGCCTGAAGGGGACCAGCTTTAAACGGACAGAAATCACATAACAGGAGGATAATCATTGAAAAGGGGAAATTCGAAAAGGAAGAACGATATCATATTTATCTTGTTCTCTCTGGTTCTGGGCCTTCTCATGGGGTGGCTGGCCAGAGATTTCACCGGCGGCATTCCGCACGCCGTCATCAGTAACATAGGCATTTGGGTATTTGTGTCGGCGCTGCTCAGCGTTTATTCTCCGCAGGCTTCACGGGCTGCGCTTCATGTTTTTGTCTTTTTCGCCGGCGTAATCGGAGCTTACTTTCTTCACTGCAGCCTGCTCGGCGAGCCGGTTTTCGCGGAACAAGTGGCATATCGTCTGATATTTGCTGCGATGGGCGCACTGATCGGTTTTCTCGTGTGGCACTCTCAGGACAGAGAATGGCTGGGAGCGGTCTGCTGCGCCGTACCGGTTTCACTTCTGATTGCTGAAGGTTATCCGATATATCACAGCCGGTCCGTTTCACTGCTTCTGGATATCGTCTTTGCCGTCGTTCTCTACGTTCTGCTTGCACCGGGAAAGAATCAGAAGCTGATGGCTCTGCCGTTCATCATCGTGTTCACTTTTGCTTTAGTATATTTTGACGCTTTTTCACGGATTTTCGGAGGTTGGATATGAAACTCTTTACAGACAGCGCCAACGTAGGCGGTAAATACATTACCATTGCGGACAGAGGTGATATTCGGCATATGCTCCGTGTTCTGCGACTTGGTGAAGGGGATGTGGTGGAGGTTTCCGATTCAGTCCGGTGGGAGTATACCGCCCGTATTATCTCTGCAGAAGAGGAGCGGGTTCTTCTGCAGATCATGGATAAACAGGCCTTTGCCCGGGAACCGGAGCTTGAGGTTACGCTGTTTCAGGGGATCCCTAAAGCCGGAAAGATGGAAGGCATCATCCAAAAATGCGTAGAGCTGGGTGTTTCGGCGGTGGTCCCGGTATTTATGGAACGTACCGTTGTGGTGGATAAAGGGAATTTCAGAAAAAAATTGGATCGATGGCAGAAGATCAGCGACGAGGCGGTGAAACAGTGCAAGCGGGGAAGAGTGCCTCTGATTGAAGATCCAATTTCTTCGTCGGAGGCGGTTCAGAAGACAGATGATTTCGATCTGGTTCTTCTTCCCTACGAGAACGAGCGAAACTATACGATCAAGGACCACCTGCGGAGCCTCTCTGAAAAGCCGAAATCTGTGGCGGTGATCATCGGACCGGAAGGCGGATTCTCCGACCGGGAGGCGGCGGAATTTACGGACAGAGGCGCGGTGAGCGTTACGCTGGGAAAGACCGTTTTACGGACGGAAACTGCAGGGATGGCTGCGTTGGCCATGATCATGTACGAGTTGGAACTGTAAGCCGCCTACTGCAGCAGTTGGGATATGGGTGAGCGGGGATCGCGAAGATTCCGTTTCAGGAGATACAGACATTCGGTATCTCCTTTTTTTATGCGGTTGATACCACCGTTGCAGCTCAGTGTAGCCTTGAAACCCAAACTTTTCAGCATGTCCCGGCACTCTTCTGTATATGCGCCGAAGGGCCAGGTGAACGTATTGGGAGACGTACCCGTAAGCTCTCGCAGCTTGCTTTGCAGCTTTTTCAGGTCTTCGGCGAGCAGAGCTTCGTATTCCTCTTCCGTCTCTGTGCTCTTTTTGCTGGCGCCGTTTCGTCCGTTTTTCGTATCGTGAAAATCGTAAGTATGATTTTGAATTTCCCAAAGTCCGCTGTCTGCCATTTCCTTGATCTGATCCCAGGTCAGACTGCAGAATGCTTCCGAGCGGTATTCTGCCGCAGACGTTTCTTCAGAAGGCTTGCCGATGACGGAGATCACCGCTTTCATACCGTATTTTTCCAGTATGGGCGTGGCGTAATTGTAGTTGTTGCAGAAGCCGTCGTCGAAAGTGAGCACCACCGGCTTATCGGGAAGAGAAACGTTTCCGTCGGTGTCGTAGACGTAATCGATCAGCTCGCTCATCGTGACTGCAGTATAGCCGTGCTCCTTCAGATATTTGACATCGCTTTCGAATAGATAGGCGGGAATGGTGTAATCATTGACCTGGGATTCTCTGCGGGTCAGCGCATGGTACATGAGTATGGGTACAGGAATTTCTTCTCCGCTGTTTTCTCCTGTTTCTGCTGAAGAAGCAGAAGCCGTTCTGCTGTCGGCGCTTTGTCTGTGCTTGGACAGCAGCTGTATCAGTGCGTAAGTGTCTATCCAGATCTCTGCGTTGCATTCCTTTTGGGATTCGTCGAATATGAGCTGCATGCCGAAGTGGAGATGGGGGACGTTGATGTTGTTGACGTTTTCTTTAATACTGTATCCGGTCTGCCCCGTATAGCCGATGATCTGGCCGGCTTTTACCGTATCGCCTTCCTTCAGCCCTTCGGCGTAGGGCGAATCTTTTCGCAGATGGGCATAATAGTAATAGCGAAAACCGTCGCTGCTCCGAATACCGATCCGCCATCCGCCGTACTGATTCCAGCCCAGGGCCTCCACCTTTCCGCTCTCTACCGCGACTACCGGTGTGCCGACCGAGCAGAACATGTCGTGTCCAAGGTGCTTTCTTGCAAAGCCGTAGCTGCGGCCGTTGCCGAAATCGTCGCTTTCCGTATACCAATAGCCGGCTGACAGCGGAGAATAAGCGGTCAGTCCATAGCTGCCGTCTTCACGGAGGCCGAGAAAATTTCCGATTACTGCGGAGTAGGCTTCGTGATAGTAGTCATAGCTTTTCATGTTTTTTGTCAGGTCTTCCATGGATTTTCCCTCGTTCAGTTCTTGGGTAAGCGCTTCGATATCAGAGAAACGATAGGAAGAAAAGTCGCCGCCGTATTTTGCCGCAAGAAAAGACAGGATGTCTGTCCAGCTGATGTGAAGATCCTGCTCATAGGTTTCTATATCCACATCCATGGCGTCCCGCAGCGCCTGATAGGTCACGTCGAAGTCCACCCATTTGATATAGTCGTTTCCTTCGCTGTCCGTACCGACAGGAAGGAGATCGGGACTGTTTTCTGCGATAAATACGCACAGAAGAGCGCACAGCAGGAAGACAGAAAAAAATTTTTTTACCATATCACAGATCCTTTCAACACAATATATTTAGTGGATGGCAGAAATATTCGAAAAAAGGCGCGGCCGCACCGGGCGGAAGCGGACTTGAGACTTTGCTGTTGAGGTTTGCTTCTTTTTCGAGTATACTGTAGAGAGAATAACTTCAGCGTGCGGGCAGGCATATGGTGTTCAGGTATTTCATACCGACGTTTGTTTTTCTGTTCGTCCTCGTTGAGTATAAGTACCAGACAGAAAGGATATAGATGAAGATCGCATTTCACACCTTGGGATGTAAAGTCAATCAGTACGAGACAGAGGCCATGAAGGAACAGTTTTCCTCCGCCGGCCATGAGATCGTCAGTGAAGAGGATTTCGCAGACGCATATGTGGTCAATACGTGTACGGTAACCCATTTGGCCGACCGGAAGTCCAGGCAGTATATCCGCAGAATGAAGAGAATCAATCCGCGCGCCGTCATCGCTGTAACGGGCTGCTATGCTCAGGTCAGTCCCGATGAGGTGAGCCATATAGAGGGCGTTGATATTGTGGCCGGGACCAATGAGAAGCAGAATCTGCTGTCGTATATCGAAGAGTATCGGCGGATTTCTCAGGGAGCGCAGTGTCACGTGAGGGCTTACGACGAACTGGATGTCTATCGCTCTTCGGGAATCATCACTTCCATGGAGTCCAGGACCAGAGCGTATATAAAGATTCAGGAAGGCTGCGACAGGTTTTGCTCCTACTGCATTATCCCCTACGCCAGGGGAAAGGTCAGGAGCCGAAGCCCGGAGGAGATAGAGCAGGAGGCAAAAGGTCTGATCGACCGGGGATTCAAAGAGCTGATCCTAACCGGCATCAATACGGCGCTCTACGGAAAGGATTTCGGGTACGACGGCATAGAACCACTCATTTCCCGCCTGAATTCTCTGCCGGGAGACTTTCGAATACGCCTCAGTTCACTGGAGCCTACGGTGATCGATGCCGACTATGTAAAAAAACTGCTCGGTTACGAGAAACTCTGTCCCCATCTCCATTTGTCCGTCCAGAGCGGCAGCGACAGAATCCTTTCCCGTATGAACCGCAGGTACGGTCGGAAAGATTACCTCCGAATTGTACAGGTTCTGCGAGAATTCGACTCTTTGTACGGCATCACTACCGATATCATTGTGGGATTTCCCGGTGAGACGGAGGAGGATTTTGCGGACAGTCTCAAACTTGTAGAGGAGGCGGACTTCTGCAGGGTGCATACGTTTAAGTATTCGCCGAGGAAGGGGACCAGGGCGGCGGAGATGGACATGCAGGTTCCGGAAGAGGTGAAGAACCGCAGAAGCCAGGAATTGATGCGGAGAGCCGAGGAAACCGCCGGCAACTTTTACCTGAACTGCCGCGGCGCAGTTCGCACGGCGCTTCTTGAGGAAGAGACGGAAGAGGGCCTTCTTACCGGTTATACGGACAACTACATCAAGGTGTACGTTTCCGGAGAGAGAGAGCTGCTGAACCGATTTTGCAATATAAGACTTTTAAGCGAATATAAAGATGGAATGAAAGGAGAGATAGAAAATGGCTGATTGTGTATTCTGTGGCATCGCCGGTCACGATATCCCGTCCAACATTGTCTATGAGGACGACAAGCTGATCGCGTTTCACGATCTGGAGCCGCAGGCTCCGGTTCACGTCCTGGTCATCCCGAAAAAGCACATTGAGTCCCTCGATGATGTAAAAGAGGAAGATCAGGCGCTTCTGGGCTATATCCTGTTTAAAATTCACGATATCGCCGCAGAGCTGGGACTGGAAAACGGCTATCGGGTTGTGAGCAACAACGGTGAAGATGCGTTTCAGACGGTCAAACATCTGCATTTCCATATTCTTGGAAAGCGGAAGATGTCCTGGCCGCCGGGCTGATGAGAATAGCAGAAGAATGCTTTGCCGCGCCTGCAGATTGAATCGGGCGCGGCATTTTAATGAGCGAATAAAAGAAAAATAAAAAAATTCTGAAAAACATCTTGCTTTTTTTGTACCGTGTGCTATACTGAGGGTACAAAGCAAGAAACCTTTCAGATGCTTTAGAATAAAATAAACCGAGGCAGGGGCTTCGGGTAAGAAAGAGGTGAGACCGCCAGAAGTGTTCAGTGAGGTACAGAAGAGAGTACCGGCTGTCAGACGTAATTAGAGGTTTCGCAAAGTGAACGCTTAGAAGACTGCAGGCAGGTGAACTGCAGCAGAGAAGCTAAGACAGAAACTTTGGACAGAAGAAACATCAGTTGCAGAAGACCGCCGGTACTCTTGTTTTTTTGCTGTGTTTGCCCGCAGTCCGGCTGGAACTGCAGCTTCTTTTAAACAAACGAATTACAGGCAAACGAAAGGATTGCCTCCTGTGCGGTACGGGAGGCAGTCCTCGGCAGCTGCATAACTGTAGTTTTTTTGAATTTTGATGCGGATTAGTTTTCCTGACTTTGGCGGTTATTTTTTTGTGAAGGTATCAGAGGTTGCGATGCTTGCTTTTGCATCGTATGCGGCATAGCCTGGCCGCCAATGGGTTTCGGAAATGTACGTGAACAGTTCATCTTTCGCTTTTTTTGTAAAGAGGCGGAGAATTTCCTTGTGTTCCATATTGGTAGATAGAAGAATTTCCCTATTTTCCTCTTTATTTAAATCTATGGAAGTATTTTTCAGCAGCTTGTTGTGAAGGCGGGAAAGCTCGGCAATCAGTGAATCATTTCCGCATTTATCGATATATAGTTGATGAAATTTTTGCTGCTGTTCATAATACATTTGACTGTTTTGGGCTTTAATAGCAAGGTCAATAGAATTTACATAGAAATCCAGATTAGCAAAGTCCTGTTCGTTCAGCCTGTCGCAGGCTTTCTTTGCGGCGTAGCCATCCAAAGCGCCGATGATTTCGTAAAGCTGTGCAACCTCTTCCTCTGAAATCATTTTAATGACGAATCCCTTCCTGTTTTGCTTTTCCAGCACACCTTCTGCTGTCAGCTGTATCAAAGCTTCACGTACCGGAGTACGGCTGATTTTCAGTGCTTCACAGATGGCGGTTTCACTTACTCTTTGATTGGGATGCATACCGCCTGTGCGGATCTGTTCAGCGATGTAGTTGTAGACATGATCCTTTAATGTTTTGATTTCTTCCATTTTATCTTTATCTCCTCCGAAATCTCAATATTATTTTAAATCAAGTCATTGTATGCGGTCAATGATTTTTTAATTGTGAATACGATTTTTGATAATGAAATACTATTGACAAAAAATCGGAAAAGAAATATAATATACAAAAATAACAATTTGAATACAATATTGAGTTAAATTTTTATGAAGAAAAGACGAGAGGAGACGAAACATGTTTAAGAATGCGATCGTAAGAAAACCATGCAAAGCTTTGATTGACGGTATTTCCACTGCTCAGTTCACAGAAGAAGGAGAAACGCCGATTTACGAAAAGGCTGTCGAACAGCACGCGCAGTATGTTAAAACCTTAGAGAGTCTGGGTGCAAAAGTACTGGTCCTTGATGCTGACGAGAGATATCCGGATTCAGTGTTTACAGAAGACCCGGCTGTAGTTATGGAGGGCTGTGCAGTAATTACAAATCCGGCAAGAGAATCCAGAAACGGTGAAAAAGAGGAAATTCTTCCGGCTATCAAGAAATACTACAGCGATGATCAGATTTTCTTTATCAAGTCGCCGGGAACGATGGAAGGCGGCGATGTGATGCTGGTCGACAAGCATTTCTATGTGGGTCTCAGCGATAGAACCAACGAAGAAGGCGCAAGACAGTTTAACGAAATCGTAACTAAGTTCGGTTACACTTCTTCCACTGTGCCTGTAACAGAAGGCCTGCACCTGAAAGACTTCGCCGTATATCTCAGCGATAACAACCTGCTGGTGACCGAGGTCATGGATAAAGAACCTGCGTTCAAAGATTTTAACCGGTATGTCATTCCGGCGGAGGAACTTTATGCTATCAACAGCCTGTACTTCAACGGCACGGTCATCGTTCCGGAAGGCTATCCGTATACAAAGAAACTCATTGAGGATTTGGGGTATCCGGTTTTGACGGTCAACAATGATGAGGTAAAGAAAATTGACGGCAGTCTGACATGCCTGTCTCTCCGATTCTAACTTTCAAATTTCTAAAAGCCTTGCGAAGCAGCTGAGCAAAATGCACAGCTGCTTTTTGATGAGAAGCGGCCGGTGCATTTCGGTTTAATCCGCACACCGGATCGAAAAAGATTTTCCAAACGAAAGAATTTGTTTCTATAAGAAACGGAATTGTCCGTTTGAGAAACGAGATGATCGTTGATAAGGGGCGTCAGTTTATAGAAATCGAAAACGGTTTCCTATAGAAACAAAATCAAATAAAAAGAAAAAACGGAACAAAAATCTCTCGCAGAACTGCTCAGCAGATCGAAAAAAACGGGTATTTTTTTCAGTTTAACGAAAATGGTTTCTTATAGAAACAGGATCAAGTTTAAAGAAACAAAACTTGATTTTTTTTCGAAAATTGTTTCCCGACAATAGAATTTGTTTCTATATGAAACAAATTCGCCTGTTTAGAAAACAGGACCCTATGAGAAGCAACAAGACCAGACAGGATTGAACGCGAGCCATGTTCTTTCACTCTATTGTCTGGACTGTCTGGACATCGGAAGAGAAAGATTATATAATCGACAATGTTGCATGATTAAACGCAAGGAGCAAAGTGATGGATGATCTGATCATATTTCTCATCGCTGCTTCCATCGGCTATTTTGTCGGAAGCAGGCTGAGAGGAACAACAAGAATAACTCGCTGGACATCAGTCGTACAGACTGCAGCTATCCTGATTTTGATTTTTGTAATGGGGCTGCGCATGGGCGCCAACGAAGAAGTAACTGAAAATTTAGCCTCCATTGGACTGATTTCTGTGGTATTGACGATAGCGGTAATGCTGTTTGCCATGGCGGCGGCAGCGCTGTGCAGAAAGATGATCGGCATGGATCGGTTTGCCAGATTGGAAAGTATGCCGGCAGAACCCATATCCTCAGAGGAACGAAGTGAAAAGAAAAAGGGTTCCATGCAGACTGTCATGTCGGTAGGTATTATTTTGTCCGTGGTTTCCGGCATGCTCCTCGGATGTTTCCTCGTCCTGGATCTGCTGAGGGGCAAGCTTGCGGAATTTGATCATTTGGCGGGAAATGTGGTAAACGCGGGCCTGATCGTGCTGCTGTTTCTGATCGGCGTCAACATCGGCTATGATGGAACCGTAATTGAAAACTTCAAGAAAGTAGGCCTGCGAATCATGATCTTTCCGGTTGTGATCATACTGGTCTCACTTGGCGGTACGGCTCTCTGTGCTCCGATTCTGGGAATTTCGGTCAGGGAGGCCTTGGCCGTCTGCGCAGGCTTCGGTTGGTACAGTGTGGCGCCGGGAATCATCCTCGAAGCGGGATTGGCTCACTGCGCGGCGATATCCTTTCTTCACTGTATCATGCGGGAATATCTGTCGGTTTTGACCGTTCCATTTATTGCGAAGAAAATTGGCTACATGGAGGCTATAGGCGCTGCCGGTGGTACGGCTATGGGAGTGTGCCTGCCGGTGATCGAACGATCTACGAGAGGAGATGTGGCGATCTATTCTTTTATCTGCGGATTTGTACACACCATATCGGTTCCCGTGCTTGTTCCGCTGTTTGCGGGCTGACAGGGAAAAAGACTGAAGTTTATTTCTAAGAACGTTGGGCGTTTAATTGGGATTCGGCAAAAATATGACTTGCCTATCCCGTTCAAAAATAGTATAATAGTTCCGTTATAAGCGAAAGACTTACCAGCTTTACATTCAAGTTAGTCAGGAGGTGAGTTGAGGTATGGCACAAGTAATCGTCAGAGAAAATGAGAGTCTGGAAAGCGCTCTGAAGAGATTCAAGAGATCTTGCGCAAGAGACGGCGTGATGAGCGAACTCAGAAAAAGAGAACACTACGAAAAACCGAGTGTTAAGAGAAAGAAAAAGTCTGAAGCTGCCAGAAAAAAGGCTAAGAAATACTAGTCATTTAGGATCGAGGTGATAGTAAATGGCTTTGAAAGAACAGTTGATGGCTGATTTCAAAGAAGCAATGAAAGCTCACGATGAAACAGCTAAAAACACGATCAGCCTTGCTCGTGCAGCGATTAAGCAATACGAAGTGGACAACAGAGAAGAACTGGACGACGCAGGCATAGTTGCGATTTTATCCAAGCAGGTAAAAATGCGAAAGGATGCCCTCGCTGATTTTGAAAAAGCTGGAAGAAGCGATCTGGTCGACGCGTATAACGCAGAAATAGCAATTCTTAACCGATATCTGCCGGAACAGTTGTCGAGAGACAAGATCCTCGAAATTGTACAAGATACTGCAGCCTCACTGGGAATCGAAGGAGGCAAGCAGAACATGGGCAAATTGATGGGACCGGTTATGGGAAAGGTCAAAGGCCTTGCCGACGGCAGCCTGGTAAAGGAAGTCGTCATGGAGTTCCTGTCATAAGTAGATCGGATATGATGAGACTGCTGAGCATTCAGCAGTCTTTTTGTGTAGAAAGAAAAAGGTTTCCAGCCGTCAGGATTCGCCGCGGCTATCCCGCTTTTTGCTTTTCACCTTTTCTGCATACCCCTTTCCCGTCGTTCATATATTGAACCATGAAACTGATAAATGAAATCACCTTTGACTTCGATGTCACCGGACCGAAGATTACGGCGTCAGAGAAAGCCGCCATAATTGAAAACGTTTACAGAGTCGTATTGATCAGCGATACGTCGGTTACCGTCGACACGGGACGTTTTTTTGTCACGGTCAGGGGCAGCGGATTTGTAATCGGTGAGATCTGGGAAGGGCGAATGGAACTTGAGGGAGAAATCCAGGGAATCGAATTTTATAAGGCACTGGGTCAGAGTGAAAATTGAGGGCTTCCGGCCGGAGAGACTGATCTCTCAGGCCATGTCCGAGGAAATTCCCATAAGACGGATCTGCCGTAAAGATGAGACGGAGGTCGTCGTTTCTGTAGCGGAAAGCGGATTCCGCCAGATGAAAAAGATGGCCGGGAGCAAGTACAAGCTGACAGTGGTGGAAGAAGGCGGCGTAAAACCTTTTTGGGGAAGAATAAAGCGCGGAAAGATGACGATCGCAGGGTTGGCTATCTTTGCTTTGTTTTTTATTTCCCAGACATTTTTTGTCAGAGAGATAAACATAATAGGATGTGAAAGTATTCCCGAGGACAGCATCCGTCAGTGCATAGAAAAAGAAGGACTCTACGAGGGAGCGTTCAGGGATTTCGACTGCAGCGCCGTGGAAAAGCGGCTGTTTCGTGAGTTTGAAAACATCGTCTGGGCAAGAGTGGCCTACGAGGGGAATTATGTAGAAGTGCAGATTTCTGAAGGCGAGCAGAACCCGGCCGAAGAGATCGACCAGTCTGCGCCGTGCAATATCATAGCAGAAAAGGAATGCTATATTGAGGAAATCCAGGTGTACTCCGGACGGGGAGCCGTAAGTCGGGATGACTATGCCCGGAAGGGCGACGTTTTAATCTCGGGAATCGTGCCCATAGAGCACCCGTCTTATCCGCTTGACGAGAACGATGCGGCCGAGCACTATGTTCATGCGGCCGGCTTGATTACGGCTCGAGTTCCCTACTACTTTTCTTTCTATATGGAAGAAGGAAACGGACAGAAAGAGGCGGAAAGCCTGCTGCGGGTATGGATTGAGGAAAATGTGCCCGAGGATGCGCAAATTTTAAATAAGGACTTTCATTTTGACCAGAAAAAAAATATAATAAGAGTGTATGGGACTGTAGAGACTCGGGAACAAGTAGGAATAGAGAAGGAGATAGTAATTGACAGAAAAGAACGAAGAACTGAAGAAGCTGCAGATTGAGGACGACGTGGACAGAACCGAGTTGTTTGGCAGCATGGATGCCAATCTCAATCTGATTCAGGAAAAGACAGGGGTAGAGATCTTTCAGCGAGATGACTGCCTGCTTCTGCGGGGAGAGAAACTGGAGCTGGCAGAAGGCATATTGAGCGAGCTGATGGATATTCTGAGAGTCGGCGAGAATTTGGACGTTCAAAAGGTGAACTACGTGATCAGTCTGAAGGAGCAGGGACTCTCTTACCGGGAAAACAACGTCAGCAAAGATATTATCTGCTTTACCAGCAAGGGACGTCCGATCAAGCCGAAAACTATCGGACAGAAGGATTACGTGAACAGCATACGCAAGAAAGATATCGTCTTCGGTATCGGACCGGCTGGAACGGGAAAAACTTATATCGCCGTGGCCATGGCGGTCAATGCGTTTAAGAATAAAGAAGTGCAGAAGATTATACTGGCAAGACCTGCCGTCGAAGCAGGCGAGAGACTGGGTTTCCTTCCTGGAGATCTGCAGGAAAAGGTGGATCCTTACCTGCGGCCACTGTACGATGCGCTGTATGATATTCTGGGACGGGAAAACGCGCTTCGTCTGAAGGAAAAAGAGACCATAGAGGTGGTGCCGCTGGCCTACATGCGAGGAAGAACGCTGGACAATTCGTTTATCATACTGGACGAAGCGCAGAATACGACGAGGGAACAGATGAAGATGTTTCTGACGCGTATGGGTTTCGGCTCCAAGGTTGTTGTAACGGGAGACGTCACCCAGATCGACCTGCCGAGAGGAAGAAGGAGCGGATTGATCGAAGCCGAGCGGATTCTCCGCAGCGTCAAAGATATCGACTTCTGCTATCTCAAAGATGTGGACGTCGTTCGGCATGAACTGGTAAAGAAAATCATCAACGCCTACGATCAGTACTACCGCAGGCATCCGGAAGAAATTGAGGAATAATCAATGGAAATATATTTTGAAGACGGACAGGCTGTAAGCGAAGAAATCCGCAAGACTATGGAAAGGGCAGCCTGCCGCTGCCTGGAGACGGAAGGCGTAGATGGACAGCGGGCTGAACTCAGCGTGACTTTCGTCGATCCTGAAGAAATCCGCGTTCTCAACAGAGATTACCGGGGAGTGGACAAGGTTACCGACGTGCTGTCCTTTCCTCAGTTTGAAGGCGCAGATGAGATGCCGCAGCAGGGAGAGCTCTGCCTGGGTGATGTGGTGATCTGCAGGGAAAAGGCCGCCGGTCAGGCTGAGGAATTCGGCCACTCTTTTGAGCGGGAGATCATCTATCTTTTTACCCACAGTGTTCTCCACTTGCTCGGTTACGACCACATGACCGATGAGGACAAGCGGCAGATGAGGCAGAGAGAAGAAGAAGTCATGGAATATCTGGGAATCGGGAGACAGGAAAATGGACAATAGAGAACTGTACAGAAGGGCAAAAGCGGCCCTGCCTAACGCTTATGCTCCTTTTTCAAATTTTCGCGTAGGAGCGGCGCTCCTAACCGACAGCGGGGAGGTCTTTACCGGGGTAAATGTGGAAAATTCGTCCTATGGCGGAACGATCTGCGCAGAGCGAACGGCCTGCGTCAAGGCGGTTTCGGAGGGGTTTCGCCATTTTAAAGCCTTAGCTGTAGCAGCCGAGGAAGAAAAGGCGTATCCCTGCGGCATATGCCGGCAGTTTCTGTACGAATTTGCGCCGGATTTAACCGTGATCACCGGTCGGGATGAAGAACATTTGGAAATTCATCAGCTGTCAGAACTTTTACCGGAGGGATTTCGCTTATGATAAAATCAGGATTTATCGGCATTATCGGACGACCTAACGTGGGAAAGTCCACGCTTCTCAACAGTATCCTTGGAGAGAAGATTGCCATCACTACAGACAAGCCGCAGACGACGAGAAACAGTATAAGGGGAATTTACACCCATAAAGACGAAGAGGGAAATCCCGATTCGCAGATGGTTTTCATCGATACGCCGGGGATTCACAAGGCCAGAAACAAACTGGGAAGCGCTATGACCGATATGGCGGTCAATACGTTTAAAGAGGTGGATCTGATTCTCTTCCTCGTAGACGGGAGCATCAAGAAAGGCCCCGGAGATCGATATATTACGGAGCTGATCCGGGACCTGGACACGCCTAAAATACTGGTGATCAACAAAATCGACGGAATGGAGATCGACGAGTATCGGGAGATCTTCGAAGAGTATGACCGGATGAAAATCTTCGACGAAATCATGGGCGTATCCGCCTTGAAGGGAAAAAACGTACCGCAGCTGCTGGCAAAGATCGAGCCTTATCTCGAAGAAGGGCCTATGTTCTTTCCTGAGGACATGGTAACCGACCATCCGGAACGGTTTATCGTCAGCGAGATCATCAGAGAAAAAGCGCTCAACTATCTGGAGGAGGAGGTTCCTCACGGCATAGCCGTAGAGATCGAGAGTTTTAAAGAGGAGAAGAACATCACCCGCATAGGCGCGGTGATCTACTGTGAGAAAAAATCTCACAAGGGAATCATCATCGGTAAGCAAGGGAAAAAGCTGAAGGGCATAGGAAAGAGCGCAAGACTGGAAATCGAGGCTCTGCTTGGAACGAAAGTCTTTCTGGAGCTTTGGGTAAAGGTGAAGGAAAACTGGAGAGACAGCGATTTTGCCCTGTCTAATTTCGGATATAAGGAATAAACTATGTATATCAGCGCAGAAGGAATCATCTTCAGACAGGTGAAAGCTGCCGGGGGAAGAAGGATGATTCTTTTGTTTACAAAGAAATACGGAAAGATCAGCGCAGGCAGCAGCATCAGCGAAAAAGGAAAAAAACGTTCGGCGCTGGCCTTGCGGCCTTTTACCTACGGCGTTTACGAGCTGTACAAAAACAAGGAGTATTACAATATCGACAGCGCGGATGTGAAGAGGAGTTTCTTTCGCATCGGTGAAGACGTGGATAAGTACATGCAGGCTTCTTATATTTTGGAGCTGACAGAGAAAACACTGCCGGAAGACTTGCCGCAGCCTCGTCTGTTTAATCTGCTGACGGAATTTCTCAGCGCCATGGAAAAGCGGGAAAAGCGCCACGAGACGTTGGTACTGGCCTACGAAGTTAAGCTGCTCGATATCTTCGGCAGCTTCCCGTCTCTCGATTCGTGCGCCCGGTGCGGGGAGACGGAAAATCTTGAATTTTTCAGCGTACAAGACGGGGGAATGCTCTGTCGTGCCTGCGGAAATAAAGCCAATGACGCATTGATTTATCAACCGAAATTTGATATAGTAAATATATTAAAGTTTTTTCTGAAAACGCCGATGGGCGCCTTTGAAAAGATAGCTCTGGACGAGAAAGCGGCAGAGGAACTGCAGCAGATTCTGCGTAAGTATATCTCTTATCACTTGGACATAGGAACGCTGAAAAGCGAAAGTATTTTTGAAGGAGAATTTTAGGAGGTACGAAAATGGAGATTACGTTGGAAAAAATCGAACTGGTTAAGGACAGAACCGGTGTAACCTACAAAGAGGCGAAGGAAGCTCTCGAAGGGGCCGACGGAAACGTCGTCGACGCGATTATCGCCATCGAAGAGACCATCGATCAGAAATCCCCGAAGAAGCTGGGAGCGAGCGGAGAGGCGCTGGTCGCGAAGATGAAGGAAATCGTAAAGAAAGGAAACGTATCGAAGATCCTGGTCACCAGAGATGGAGATACAATTGTCAATATTCCGCTCAGCGTAGGCGTTCTGGGCACGGTTATCGCGCCGTGGGGCATGATCGCAAGTATCGTGGCGGCTTTCGGATTCAAGTGTAAGATCGAGCTGATCAAGGACGACGGTTCGGTCATCGATATCACCGAAAAAGCAGGCGACATCTATGAAGACGCCAAAGAGAAGGGTACCGATATCTATGAGGATATCAAGGAGAAGGCTCCAGGCGTTTACGAGGATATTCGGGAAAAGAGCGGAGCGGCTTTCGCAAAGGCAAAGGACGCGGCCAAGGATGCCAGAGAACGGCTGAAGAAGGACAAAACGGACGAGGAACTCAATATGGAAGATGTGGAGCTCTACGAAAAAGAAGAAGAGCCTTTTGGCGACGCAGGCGACTGGCAGGACGACACACAGAAAGAAGACTAAAAATACAATTGGAAATGGAAGGTTTAGCGGATGAGTAAAGAAGTTACAATGGAAAAAATCGTAGCACTGGCTAAGAACAGAGGGTTTGTCTATCCGGGATCGGAGATCTACGGCGGACTGGCGAATACCTGGGATTACGGTCCTCTCGGCGTAGAGTTCAAGAACAATGTGAAAAAGGCCTGGTGGAAGAAGTTTGTACAGGAATCCAGGTACAATGTGGGACTTGACGCGGCTATTTTGATGAATCCCCGCACCTGGGAAGCTTCCGGTCACGTAGGCGGTTTCGCGGATCCTCTCATCGACTGCCGTGAATGTAAAGCGCGTTTCAGAGCCGATAAGCTGATCGAGGATTACATGAAGGAAAACGGTGAGGAACCGGTTCCTGTGGATGGCTGGTCCAACGAAAAACTGGAAGGCTATATTGCGGAGCACTCGATAAAATGCCCGGAATGCGGAAAGAGCAATTTTACGGGGATTCGGCAGTTTAACCTGATGTTCAAGACGTTCCAGGGCGTTACGGAGGATTCTAAATCTGAGATTTATCTGCGTCCCGAGACGGCGCAGGGAATCTTTGTCAACTTCAAAAATGTACAGCGGACTTCAAGAAAGAAGATTCCGTTCGGCATTGCTCAGATCGGAAAATCCTTCCGGAACGAGATTACGCCGGGAAACTTTACTTTCAGAACCCGGGAGTTCGAGCAGATGGAGCTGGAATTCTTCTGCAAGCCGGGAACCGATCTGGAGTGGTTCGCCTATTGGAAGGAGTATTGCCTGAATTTCCTGTCCTCTCTGGGCATGAACATGGAGAACATCCGTACCAGGGATCACGAGAAAGAAGAACTGTCCCACTACAGCAATGCGACCACCGATCTGGAGTATCTGTTTCCGTTCGGCTGGGGCGAACTCTGGGGCATTGCGGACAGAACCGACTTCGATCTGAAGCAGCACAGCGAATACTCCGGACAGGAAATGGTCTACACTGAGCCGGAAACCAATGAAAAGTACATTCCTTACTGCATCGAGCCGTCTCTCGGAGCCGACAGAGTGGCGCTGGCCTTCCTGATCGACGCTTATGAAGAGGAGACGCTTACCGATGCCAACGGAAAAGAGGATACCCGGGTTGTGCTGAAGTTCCATCCTGCGCTGGCGCCGTTTAAGGCGGCTGTTCTGCCTCTGGCCAAGAAGCTGGGACCGGTGGCGGAGCCTGTGTATGAGGAACTGTCCAAGTATTTCAACGTAGATTACGATGCGGCAGGTTCGATCGGAAAGCGCTACAGAAGAGAGGATGAGATCGGTACGCCGTTCTGCATCTGTGTAGACTTTGATACGGAAAGCGACGGCTGTGTTACCATTCGGGACAGGGATACCATGGAACAGGTTCGTCTGCCGATCGACCAGGTCAGAGCATACATCGAAGAAAGGCTGATATTTTAAAGGAGATTAGAGATAATGAAAAAATTCGTCTATTCATTTAATGAAGGGTCGAAGAATATGCGGGAACTCCTCGGAGGCAAGGGCGCCAATTTGGCTGAAATGACCAGAATAGGTCTGCCCGTGCCTTTCGGCTTTACGGTAACTACAGAAGCGTGCAATCGTTATTACGAAGATGAAGAAGAGCTGGAAGAAGAGATTGTCGATGAGATCTGCCAGAAGATGGAGGAACTGGAAAATGTAATCGGTAAGAAGTTTGGAGATATGGAAGATCCGCTTCTTGTTTCCGTCCGGTCCGGTTCGGTCTTCTCCATGCCGGGGATGATGGATACGATTCTGAATCTGGGATTAAATGATGAGACGGCCGCCGCTCTGGGCAGCCTGACGGAAAATATGCGGTTCGCTTACGACAGCTATCAGCGTTTTATTCAGATGTACGGGGAAGTCGTTATGGGAATCCCCAAATCGGAGTTCTGTGCGGTATTCGAGAGTAGGAAGAAGATTGCAGGCATCAGATTTGACGTGGATCTGGCGGCGGAACATTTGATCGACATAGTAAATGCGTATAAAGATCTGGTGAAGCGATGCTCGGGAAAGGAATTTCCTCAGGATCCGCAAGTACAGCTGATCGAAGCGATAAAAGCGGTTTTCCGTTCCTGGAATAACGAAAGGGCTGTCCTGTACAGGAAGCTGAACAACATTCCGGACGATCTGGGGACGGCGGTGAATGTACAGTCCATGGTGTTCGGGAATATGGGAGAGACATCCTGTACAGGTGTGGCGTTTACCAGAAATCCGGCCACTGGTAAAGATGAGTTGTTTGGGGAATTTTTGATCAACGCCCAGGGTGAAGATGTAGTTGCGGGTACCAGAACGCCTGAGCCTATCGGGCAAATGGCCCGTGTCTTCCCTGATGTCTACAGAGAATTCGAACGGATAGCCGATGTTCTGGAAAAGCACTACAAGGACATGCAGGACATGGAATTTACTGTTGAAAACGGCAAGTTGTACATGCTGCAGACCAGAACGGCTAAGCGGACGGCTGTTTCTGCGGTAAAAACGGCTGTAGACATGGCCGCCGAAGGACTGATCAGCAGAGAAGAGGCAGTTTCCCGCATCGATACGGAACAGATCGATCAGCTGCTTCATCCCAAATTTGACGAAGGCGATGAGCAGTGTGCGGAAGTCATAGCAGAGGGCCTGCCCGCTTCTCCCGGAGCGGCATCCGGCCGGATCTGTTTTTCTGTGGATGAAGCGGAAAGAGCAGCGCAGAACGGCCAGAAGACTATACTTGTCAGACAGGAGACTTCTCCGGAGGATCTGGCCGGTATGGTGGCAGCTGAAGGAGTCTTGACTGTCAGGGGAGGAATGACTTCTCATGCGGCAGTAGTGGCCAGGAGCATAGGTAAGTGCTGCATTGCAGGCTGTTCTCAGATCGTCATTGACGAAGAGCAAAAGACGCTGACAATAGGCGGGGAGACCTTTTCTGAAGGTGACTTTTTGTCGATGAACGGTTCAAAGGGATTGGTATACCGGGGACGAATTGCGACTGTACCGCCGGCATTTTCGGAGGATTTTGCGACGATACTCTCCTGGAGCGACGACATACGGACTCTGAAAATCCGGGCCAACGCCGACAATCCGGCAGATGCGGCTCAGTCTGTTAAATTCGGTGCAGAAGGCGTCGGTCTCTGCCGCACGGAGCACATGTTTTTTGCAGAGGACCGGGTTCCTGCTATTCGCCGTATGATCATGGCCGATACGGAGGAAGAGCGCAGAGAGGCGCTGTCGAAACTGCTGCCGTATCAGAAAGCTGATTTCTGTGAAATGTATCGGGTAATGGAAGATAAACCGGTTACCATTCGGCTTTTGGATCCTCCTCTGCACGAATTTCTTCCCCAGACTGAAGAAGAGACCAGGGAGGTGGCGGAGCAGACAGGCATTCCCCGACAGCGGCTTCTTCAGATTTGCAGTGATCTGGCGGAATTCAATCCTATGCTGGGTCACCGGGGATGCAGACTTGCGATCACCTATCCAGAGATCGCCCAGATGCAGGTCAGAGCGGTGATGGAAGCGGCTATAGAGGTTAGCAGAGAAAAGGGCATCGATATCGTTCCCGAAATTATGATTCCTCTTGTGGGTATCGAGGAAGAGTTTGCCGACGTAAAGAAGACGGTGTTGGACACGGCGGAGAAATGCAAAGCGGAGTACGATTCTCAGATAGATTATCTCGTGGGCACCATGATCGAGGTGCCGAGAGCCGCGCTGACAGCCGGAAAAATCGCTCGGGAAGCGGAGTTTTTCTCTTTTGGAACCAATGATCTGACCCAGATGACGTTCGGTCTTTCCCGGGATGACACGGGAGAATTGATTCGGGAATACGTGGAGAAAGGCATACTCGCCGAGGATCCGTTTCAGACTATCGATCAGGAAGGCGTAGGTTCGCTGATGGAGATGGCGGTTGGTGCGGGCCGGAAGGTCAGACCGAACATAAGGCTGGGAATCTGCGGTGAACACGGAGGCGATCCGCGGAGCATAGAGTTCTGCCACCGCATCGGACTCCATTACGTATCCTGTTCGCCGTTTCGCATCCCTGTGGCACGAATCGCAGCTGCGCAGGCGGCTATTAAAAACCGAAAAGAAGAGTAGAAGACAGACACCGCGACGGAAGAAACAGAGCGCGGTGTTTTTCTGAAACCCAAGGAGTGATTCGGCGATAAGGCGGTAAAAGCGCCTCGTTCGCCGTTGTGAAGGAGCAAGTATGAAACCGTATATACATAGAGTGCAGTATTATGAGACAGACCGGATGGGAATCACTCATCATTCCAACTATATTCGCTGGATGGAAGAGGCCAGAGTGGCGTTTCTCGAGGAAATCGGCTGGGGCTACGACAGACTGGAGGCAGAAGGCGTAGTTTCTCCGGTACTGTCCGTCGACGGACACTTTCAGAAGCGTACCACTTTTGGAGACGAAGTGGAGATTACTGCAATGCTGAAGGAATATCGCGGAATCAGGATTGTACTGGAGTATGAGATGAAGAACTGGGCAACCGGAGAAACGGTATTTGTCGGAACTTCCGAACATTGTTTCCTCGACGGAAACGGCAGACCGGCTCGATTGAAGAGTGTGCTTCCTGAATTTGACAAAAAGTTAAAAGAATTAGTTATATAGGAAGAGTATCTATTGAAGCGCATACCTATTGATGATATAATTTTGGTGAGCCTTGAATAGTTAAATAGAATGAAACCGGGCCTGTCTTCGTTTGCAGGAGCGCGCCGGATGTAGGGACGCCGTTCGAAAGTCCGGCTCAGGTCTTACATTTACGCTTTTGCGGATTGGAGAAGGAGGAAGGGGGTAATCCTATGGATTTTGATTTTTCCTGGATGAGCGCACCCATATTCTGGTTGGCTGCAGCCATAATCTTTGTCGTCGTAGAGGGACTGACCATGGGTCTGACGACCATATGGTTTGCCGGAGGGGCAATTATCGCCCTGATCGCGGCGCTGCTTGGCGCAGGACTGGCTGTACAGATCGTTCTTTTCTTTGGCGTTTCTGTGGTTTTGCTTCTTTCGACGAGAAAGCTGTTTGTAAAAAAACTGCGCACCGGACAGGAGAAGACCAATATTGAAGCGCTGATCGGAAAAGAGGCTGTTGCGATTTCCGCCATCGGGCAACTGTCGACCGGCAGAGTCATGATCGGCGGGCAGGAGTGGAGCGCAGTCTGCGGAGTAGAAGGGTTGACTATCGAGGAAGGGACTAAAGTTAAAGTTACGGCGATTGAGGGGGTAAAAGCGATTGTGATTCCCCTGAGCGAGTAAAAAAGGAGCGAACATATGGGATTTGAAACAGTCATGGGAACAATTGTGATTATTGTTCTGGTTCTGGTTGTAATTGGCCTGATCGTAACCAACATCAGAGTTGTTCCTCAGGCGAAAGCGTATGTCATCGAGCGTCTCGGCGCTTACAAAGACACCTGGCAGGTTGGTCTTCACTTTAAAATTCCTCTGATCGACAAGATTTCGAGGAAGGTATCGCTGAAGGAGAAGGTCATCGATTTCCCTCCTCAGCCGGTTATTACCAAGGATAACGTGACGATGGAAATCGATACTGTCGTATATTTTCAGATTACCGATCCAAAACTGTATACTTACGGGGTGGAGAGTCCGATGAGCGCCATTGAGAATCTGACGGCGACGACACTGAGAAACATCATCGGCGAGCTGGAACTGGATGGAACCCTGACCAGCCGGGAACACATCAACACCAAGATTCGGATGGTCCTCGATGAAGCTACCGATCCGTGGGGAATAAAGATAAACCGGGTGGAAGTAAAGAATATCACGCCGCCTGAAGATATTCAGATGGCCATGGAAAAGCAGATGCGTGCAGAGCGGGAGAGAAGAGAAGCCATCCTGCGCGCGGAGGGAGAGAAAAAATCGGCCGTTCTCATCGCGGAAGGAAAGAAGGAAGCGGTCATCCTGGAGGCGGAGGCCAACAAGGAGTCTACGATTCTGGAAGCGGAGGCTAAAAAAGAGGCCGCGATCAGAGAAGCGGAAGGTCAGGCTGAAGCTATCCGTATGGTACAGCAGGCGACCGCAGACGGAATTAAGATGCTGGTCGATTCTCAGCCGAATAAGGAGGTCATCGCTCTGCAGAGTCTGAACTCCTTCGAAAAGGCTGCCGACGGTCAGGCGACGAAGATCATCATACCTTCGGAGATTGCAGGTCTGGCAGGACTTGCCACTTCGCTGAAAGAACTGGTTAAAGACGATCAATAGAGCGCAGCTTAATTATGGAAATAATAAAAGAACGCCCTGATGAGAAGGCAGGACGTTCTTTTATTATTTGCAAATTGGCAGTTTTGTCTTTGAACTGAGATGGTAAAGCAAACCCGCTTACTTATACTTCATCCTGGTCAGTCGGCGCGGCTTTTCTGCAGTTGGATGCGGTAGTCATCCAGGTTTTTCTGAAGAAGAGCGGGCGTGTCCAGTCCGTACGGGCAGCGGCTGCTGCACTGGTTGCAGTGTAAACAGCTGTCGATCAGCTCCATGTCTGCTTGATGAGCCTCGTCCATGTAAACGGAAGTCGGCGCGCGGCGAATCATCAGAGACATCCTGGCGCAGTCGTTGATTTTAATGCCTACAGGACAAGGCATACAGTAACCGCAGCCGCGGCAGAATTCTCCGGAAAGTTCGCGGCGTTCTTCAGCGATAAAGGCTTCCATGGCCGCATCCATCGCCGGTGGATTTTTTTCGCAGTCAAGGAACTGCTGAAGCTCCTCCATCCTCTGCACGCCCCAGATCGGCAATACGTTTTCGTAGGCGCTGCAGAAAGCGTAAGCCGCGTCGGCGCGGGTGATCAGTCCGCCGCTCATGGCCTTCATGGCGATAAAACCCATGTCGGCTTTGCGGCATTTTTCAACCAGCTCGATATCCTTGTCGGTGGACAGATAGCAGAAAGGAAACTGAAGGGTTTCATAGAGACCGGAGTCTATGGCTTCATGGGCGACCGCAAGGCGGTGATTGGTTATGCCGATGTGCCGAATTTTACCCTGGGCCTTGGCTTCCTCCATGGCCTCATACAGGCCGCTGCCGTCTCCCGGTTTAGGACAGACAGCAGGGTTGTGGAACTGATAGAGATCCAGGTAATCGGTCTTCAGATTGAAAAGGGAGGTTTCCAGCTGAGACCAGAACTGATCCGTGTTGCTGCACATGGTCTTGCTGGCGATGAAGACCTTGTGGCGAAGACCGCGGGAACTGAGCGCGCGACCTAATTTTTCTTCACTGTCCGTATAGAATCTGGCTGTATCGAAAAAGGTGATGCCGTTTTCATATGCGGTTAAAATCAGCTTTTCCGCTTCTTCAAAGGAGATTCTCTGAATCGGAAGCGCACCGAAGCCGTTTTTGTTGGTAACGATTTCGGTTTTTCCCAGTCTGACCTGTGTCACTTTTCTTTCCTCCTAATTCTTTAAACTCTGGAGCGGAGCAGGGATTCTGCCTCCGCGGTTGATCATTTTTGCCGGAGACTGGCTTCGAAGCGGCATTACAGGGCCGTAGCCAAGGAGTCCTCCGAAGTCCAGTTCGTCGCCCTCAGAAAGGCCGATTGCCGGAATAACGCGAACCGCCGTAGTTTTCGTATTGACCATGCCGATGGCGGCTTCGTCAGCAATGATAGCGGAGATGACTTCACTTGTCGTATCGCCGGGGATTACGATCATGTCCAATCCAACGGAGCATACCGCCGTCATGGCTTCCAGCTTCTCGATGGACAGGACTCCGTTTCTGGCGGCAGCGATCATGCCGGCGTCTTCACTGACCGGAATAAAGGCTCCGGACAATCCTCCCACACTGGAGGAAGCCATGACGCCGCCTTTTTTGACCGCATCGTTGAGCATGGCCAGCGCCGCGGTAGTTCCATGAGCGCCGCACTGCTCCAGACCGATTTCCTCGAGGATGTGCGCCACGGAATCGCCTACAGCCGGCGTAGGCGCCAGAGACAGATCGATGATGCCGAATTCGGTGCCGAGCATCTGCGCCGCTTCCGTGCCTACTAACTGGCCCATTCGGGTAATTTTGAAGGCGGTTTTTTTGATGACTTCGGCCACTTCATTGAGCGGCGCGTCGTCGGGCATTTTGGAGAGCACCGAACGAACGACGCCGGGACCGGACACGCCAACGCTGAGTACGCAGTCGGCTTCTCCCACGCCGTGAAAGGCGCCGGCCATAAACGGATTGTCTTCGACGGCGTTACAAAAGACGACCAGCTTAGCGGCCCCGATGCACTGCCTGTGCTTTGTCAGCTCTGCTGTCTCACGAACCTTTTGCCCCATCAGTTTTACCGCGTCCATATTGATACCGGCTTTTGTCGAACCCACGTTGACGGAAGAGCAGACCAGCTCCGTCTCGGCGAGGGCCTGCGGGATGGCGTTGATCAGCTCGCGGTCTCCGGCGCTGAATCCTTTCTGCACCAGGGCGGAGAAACCGCCGATAAAATTAACGCCGACTGCTTTTGCCGCCCGGTCAAGGGTACGGGCGTATTTTATCGGATCGCCGCCGGATACGCCGACCAGTATGGAAATCGGCGTTACGGAAATGCGTTTGTTTACGATGGGAATACCGTATTTTTTTTCGATGTATTCGCCGGTTTTAACCAGATCCTTTGCGCGGGTGTAGATTTTCTGATAGACCTTTTCACAGGATCTGTCGATATCGCTGTCGGCGCAGTCGATCAGGGAGATCCCCATAGTGATGGTTCGGATGTCCAGATTTTCTTCTTGAATCATGGTGATGGTTTCCATGATATCGCTCATATTCAGCATAGCTATTCTCCCTTTCTCTTTTTGTTAAATCCTGTGCATGGAATTGAAAATGTTTTCGTGCATGACGTGAACCTGCATGGCGGGTACCTCGGCTTCGATGGCTTTCTGCAGCTGATCGATCTGCTTGGTCGCTTCTGTGATGTCGATAATCATGACCATGCAGAAGAAGCTGTCCAGCACGGACTGGGTGACTTCGATAACGTTGGCGTTGGCATCGGCGCAGGCTGTGGATACCTTGGACAGGATGCCTACCATATCCTTTCCGATGACAGTAACTACTGCTTTTGCTGTTTCGTTCATTTTTATTCTCCTTTTATCTTTACTTGGTATTGACCTCGTTTCAATTGGCGATTTACTCTATATGATATGTTAAGACGGGGGTAGTTTTCAAGGAAAAATTTCCTGTTTGCCCCTTTGTGACCGATCATGTCGGAAAAGCTCTGCTCTCCGGAGAAGAAGACGATCTCTGCATGCTCATCGCTGGAGAGTCCTTTGTCCGACAGCAGAGAAAGCATTTTTTCTCTGGCAATCCGGCCTTCGACCAGCTGACGAAAGGCGGGGTGGAAGGTGCTTCCGCTGATCTGCCCGTTTTCGCTGATGATATCGGAGCTTTTCAGACCTACCCGTATGATGGTTATGCCGGCTTCGTCGAGAATTTTATACATCTCTTTGCAGCGCAGAACGGCTTCCTGAAGCGACAGCGGCGTATATTCCCCCCGCTGATACATGCGGGAGAGTTCCGTATCGTCGATGACGATGGTCGGGTAGAGCCGGGCGACAGAAGGGCCGATTCTGACCGTTTCCTGCGCGGAGCGGATGCACTTTTCCCGGCTGTCTGCCGGAAGTCCGATCATCAGCTGGATTCCCAGTTCAAATCCGAAGTCTTTGATCATTTCCGAACTTCTGTATACGACGGCGCTGTCGTGTCCCCGGCCCGAACGGCGCAGAACTTCGTCGTCGAAAGACTGGACGCCCAATTCAATTACGTCTGCGCCGAAACGCTTCAGATTCTCGAGGATGGGCTTGTCGATGTAGTCCGGTCTGGTGGACATGTGAATTTTATCGACGCGCCCTGCATCTTTGTATTTCTTTGCTACGGACAGATAAGCGGACTGCTCTTCCATGGGAAGGCCGGTAAAGCTGCCGCCGAAGAAGGCGACTTCCACCGTCGAAAGACCTCGGTTTTCCAGGGTTGCAAGATGAGTCTCTATGATCTGCTCAACATCTTCTGTCGTTACATCGGGCTGTCTGGCCGTGATTTTTTTCTGATTGCAGAAGATACAGTCGTTGGGACAGCCGCGATGGGGGATGAAGATGGGGATTATCGCGTGTTTTTTCAATTCTGACAGCTCCCTTCCGGTCGTCGCTACAGGATAGATCCGATATCGGTGAGTTTAAAATCGGAAAACCAGCGACAGGTGAGACCGCGTTTTTCGATGAAAGAGACGATGCGCTGAAAATCCGGATGAACGAACAGATCGCCGTGAAAGATGATCTCGTCTCCCACCCTTCCGCTGGTTCCGCCGATAAAACCTGTATCGTAGCCGTCCAGCTTTACGAAACCGGGCGACACCTTGAGCACATTCAGATCCGGATATTTGCTGCATGCGCGGACGATGCCTTCGTCATAGGTGATGATGGAATGTTCGTCGACAATGACGACGCTGCATTTGGTATATCCCTGTCTGACGTCGATCAGCTCCATGTCCATGTTTTTTGCGGCCTGAAGCAGCCGCTGATTGGTACAGGACAGGTTGTGAATAAAGAATTTTCCCGTACAGGCTGCGTTGAAGGCTGCCTCGGCGGGATAGTCCCGCCCCAGGTCGCTTTTTTCGGCGAAGAAGATCGGCGCGTTTTCCTCTATGCCCATTTTGCACAAAAAAACATCCGGATGATTAGCGATCGCTTCGTCGACAACGCCTTCAGAGTGGATGTACTCCAGAGCATATCCCTGCGCGGTCAGATAGTCGGTGAGCCGGACATCTGCGTCTTTGGAAATGTATATCTTTTTCATAGCTACTATTTTATCACGGATGGGCGGGGAAGAAAAGAAAAAAGAGCGTCATACCTGTCGGCAGGGTGTGATTGCCTCTTGACTTACTGAACAGAAGTATGTTTATACTATATTGGTACCATCAGTTGGCAGGCGTATATAAGTCTGAGAGTCGGCTGAGGGGTGCTCTCGGGGATGAGAATATTTCCGAGTTCTGAGATGATTTGGAAATCTGCAGAGGGAGGCGCAGCAAAAGGATGAAAAACAATACGCTGATGACGTCAGGTGTCATCTGGAAGGAAATTCTTTTTTTCTCGATTCCTCTTATTTTGGGGAATCTTTTTCAACAGCTGTACAACATGGTGGATTCCATTGTTGTGGGCAATGTGGTCGGAAGCGACGCCCTGGCTGCTGTAGGATCCAGCGGCTCGATTATTCAGCTGCTTATCGGTTTCTGTATAGGAGCGTCGGCCGGAGCCGGTGTTGTAACATCTCAGTACTATGGAGCCGGCAATGAAGAGGGAGTAAAAAAGGCCGTTCATACAACCATAGCGATTTCCATTGCGGCGGGACTGATCCTTTCCATCGTCGGGGTGATCGCCTCACCGTGGATTCTGCAGATTATGGAGACACCGGAGGAAGTATTCGATCAGGCAGATGATTATCTGAAAGTTTACTTTGCGGGTATAATCTTTTCCGTAGTCTACAATATGTGTGCGGGAATCCTCAATGCGGTGGGTAATTCGAAGCGCTCGCTGATCTATCTGATCATTGCGGCCATATCCAATATTTTTCTGGATATTCTGTTCGTAGCGGTATTCAAGATGGGCGTAATCGGAGCGGCGGTAGCGACGGATATCAGCCAGTTGATTTCCTGTATATTTATCCTGAGATTCCTGCGGCGCAGCAAGGAGATATACAGCATTCGGTTTAAAGATATACGGTTTCACAAGGGACTTCTGTCCAGGATCATTAAGCTGGGTCTGCCGACGGGCATTCAGAACATCGTCATATCGCTGTCCAACGTAGTGGTACAGTCGGGGATCAACAGTTTCGGAGCCACGGTTATGGCGGCCTACGCGGCCTTTAACAAGATCGACGGCTTTATTCTGCTGCCGATTCTCAGCATCAATATGGCGGCGACCACATTTGCGGGGCAGAATTACGGCGCAGGACAATTTGACCGTATCCGTTCCGGAATGAAAGTATCGATCGGTATGGGCACGGTATATGCCATTGTCGCCGGCGCGGTGATGCTGGTCTTCGGCCCGTACATCATCAGGATATTCACTTCCGAGCAGGCGGTAATCGAAAACGGCATTTATATGATGAAATACATGTATCCTTTTTACTGGGTAATCGCCATATTCCACGTATCGATCGGTACCATCAGGGGAGTGGGAAAGACTCTGGCCGCCATGGTCATGTCGGTAGTATCCCTGTGCGCAGCCCGTGTGGCCTGGATATGGATCACCTTCCAGTTTGTTCACAAACTGAACATTCTGCTGTTGGGTTATCCGATCACCTGGGCGATCGGCGCGGCAATGGTTTTCCTGTACATGAAGAAGAGCAACTGGCTCAAGAAGCCGGAATCGGCGGAGTGACGAAACTTTCGTTGAGATTGACAGAAGGCTGGTGTATAATAGCGATATGGTGAATATAGGAAATGTGTGGGATCAGGTTCTCGAAGGAGAATTTGAAAAGGAATACTATCAGAAACTGAGAGCGTTTCTGATTCAGGAGTACCGGACCAGGACGATCTATCCTGGAATGTACGATATTTTTAATGCGCTGAAGTATACGCCCTATGATCAGGTCAAGGCGGTCATTTTGGGGCAGGATCCGTATCATGAGCCGGGGCAGGCTCACGGGATGTCCTTTTCCGTAAAGAAAGGGGTAAAACAGCCGCCGTCTCTGGTGAACATTTTCAGGGAGCTTGAGGACGATCTGGGCATCAGCCCGCCTGATCACGGCTATCTGATGAAATGGGCTGAAGAGGGCGTCCTGCTTCTCAATACCTGCCTGACCGTGAGAGAACATCAGGCCAACTCCCACAGAGGAAAGGGATGGGAGATTTTTACCGACAGAGTAATTTCCCTGCTCAACGAACGGAAGACGCCGATCGTGTTCATCCTGTGGGGAGCAAACGCCAAATCAAAAGCGCAGCTGATCACCGGGAAGCAGCACCTGATTCTTACAGGGGCTCATCCCAGTCCGCTTTCGGCGTACAACGGATTTTTCGGCGGCAGGTATTTTTCCAAAACCAATGCGTTTCTGGAGGAAAACGGAGAGAAATCAATCGATTGGGATTTAAGGAGGGATTGATATGGCAACAGCATTGATTATCGCGTTGATCGTCGTGCTGGTGGTGATTATCGCCGTGATTATCTGGGTTATCGCCGGATATAACGGTCTTGTCAAAGCGAAGAATAATGTGGAAGAAGGATTTTCTACCATGGATGTGTATCTGAAAAAGAGATACGATCTGATTCCGAATCTGGTGGAAACGGTCAGAGGCTATGCCGAGCACGAGTCGCAGACTCTGCAGCAGGTTATTTCGGCAAGGAATGCGGCGCAAAACGCGACTACGGCAGAAGAAAAAATCCGGGAGGATAACGTCCTTTCTGGTTCGCTGCGGAATCTCTTCGCACTGTCCGAAGGATATCCGGATCTGAAGGCAAATGCCGGCTTTGTAGAGCTGCAGGACCAGCTGCGCCGAGTGGAGGAGGATATTGCCAATGCGCGGAAATACTACAACGCGGTGGTCAAGATCTTCAACAACAAGTGCGAGATGTTTCCGGGCAGCATCCTTGCGGGCATTTTTCACTTCGAGAAAAGGCCCATGTTTGAAGTGGATGTAAAGGACGAAAGAAAGAACGTAAAGGTGGAATTCTAATGAGAAAATTATTCTTGTGTATCCTGTTTTCCCTAATCCTGCTGCAGACGGCTGCAGCAGGTGTTTTTGCCTATGGCGCGGCTTACACTACGGAAAGTTACGACGTGGAAGTCCGGGTCGGCGAAGACCACGTGTGCAGTGTAACAGAAACGATTACCGTCGATTTCCATGAACCGCGGCACGGAATTTACAGATATATTCCCTATGACCTGGGAGTCTATACCATAAAAAACATCCGCGCGGAGGGAGAAACTTATGAGGTGGAAAGTGTTTCTGAGAACGAACTGTTTCAGAAGATTATCCGAATCGGCGATGCGGACAGGCTCGTTAACGGACGCCATACTTATACGCTGAGCTACGATGTAGTCGGTTATGCCGATAGCGACGGGCTGCAGGATTATTTTTCTCTCGACGTGCTTCCGGCAGAATGGGAAACGGCCATCGGTTCTGCAGATATCCGCATATATTTTCCCAAAGCTGTCGATGAAGCGGATCTGCAGATTTACTCGGGGAGATACGGCATCGAGAGCAACGCCGCCGGTATGGATGTGAACTATGACAGGCAGAACAACGTCCTCACTCTTTCCTCCTCGGATATTCCTCATGGAACGGCGGTTACAGTCAACGCCCGTCTGCCGGAGGGATATTGGCAGGGGGCGGCCAGCAGAGATTGGTTGATCTATCCTCTTATGGCGACGCTCGTTGCCATACCCGTACTGATGCTGATCTTGTGGCTTTTGTTTGGAAGGGATCCAAAGGTGATAAAGACGGTCGAGTTTTATCCGCCAAAGGGGATGACGCCGGCGGAGATCGGCTATGTCATCGACGGGCACGTAGATACGAAGGATATCGTATCGATGATCGTCTACTATGCCTCCAAAGGATATCTAAAAATAGAAGAACCTGAAAAGAACGAATTTACCGCGATAAAGCTTAAGAATATCGATCCGAAGGAAAAGACTTTTGCAAAGACCCTGTTCAATGCCCTGTTTGAGGAAGGCGATCGCGTCAGGCTGGATGAGCTGCCCGAATCCTTCGGCGAAATGTATCCGGTAGTGGTGGATCGGTTATCTGGCTACTATCGCAGGAAGAAGAATATGCTGTTTACCAAGGCTTCGCGCAGCTGTCGGATCCTTGGAATGATTTTGATGTTTGTACCGGCCCTTTCGTCGGTTACCCTCGCCGCTTTGGCGTCTTTCCGCTATATCTTTCTGATTCTTCTGGTGCCGGTGATTCTTGCGCTGTTAATCGGCATGTTTATGCTGATCTTCGTCTTTGACAAGAGGGAATCTTACAGCAGGGGAAAGAGCATTGCAATGACCGTGACCGGTGTTTTGCTGCTCGCCGCAGGTGTGGTCGTGTCGGCCATGGTTTCTGCATCTTTGATGGGAAGCCTGTGGCTTCTCATTCTGGTTCCCGTTTCCACGATCGTCACGCTGTTCTTTGTCACGCTGATGCACGCCAGAACAAAACAGAGCGCCAAGTGGCAGGGGCAGATTTTGGGTTTGAAGGAGTTTATCCGCAGTGCAGAGTTGGATCGCCTGAAGCTTTTGGCGGAAGAAAATCCGGAGTATTTCTACGACATCATGCCGTATGCCTATGTGATGGGACTGTCGGACGTTTGGATCAGCCACTTTGAAAAGATTCCGACGACGCCTCCGGTATGGTACGACGGATACGATGCGGACCGGGCGTTTAACGTAATATGGTTCGGACACGTGATGAATCGATGCAGCAAAAGCTTTGCGGGAAGCGCCATTAGCTCGGTGGCCAGCAGCAGCGCCGATACCGGAAGAGGAAGTATCGGCGGAGGTTTCGGCGGAGGCGGCTTTTCGGGAGGCGGCTTTGGCGGCGGCGGGGGAGGTTCCTGGTAACGGATCTGCCTCAGGTGAAAGTAGAAAGAGGAGTTTTTATGGAATACCGTTTGGTAAAGCAGCTGAAGGACAGAAGTGAGTTGAGAGAGAGTTTTTTCTCTCTGGCGGAGAAAGTGTTCGATATCCATCTCGATCGATGGTATCAGAGGGGCTACTGGACGAAAAGATATGTTCCTTATGCGATTGTCCATGGGAACAGAGTTGTTGCCAACGCCTCAGTAAACCGGATGGATATGATCTGGGAGGGCCGGGAAAGACGCTATATTCAGCTTGGCACAGTCATGACTCATGAAGAATACCGGGGAAGAGGCTTCGCCCGCCGCCTGCTTGGAGAAATACTGGACGACTGGAAAGATCAGTGCGACGGAGTATTTCTCTTTGCCAACGATACGGTGTTGGATTTTTATCCCCGATTCGGGTTCCACCGGGAGCAGGAATATCAGCACGTTCTGAAGCTTTCAGGAACAGGAGAAAGCGACAGCTTCAGAAAATTGGATATGGATGATGCAGAGGACAGAGAACTGATGAAGGCTTTCTGCGGAAAATCCAATCCCTACTCCCGGCTGAGCATGAGCGACGACGGCGGACTGGTGATGTTTTACTGCGATTCCCTCCTTCGGGACTGCATCTACTATTGCCGGAAATACGAAGCAGTGGTCGTCGGCATGGCCGGAGGCAGCGATTTTACCTGTTTTGATATATTCTGTGAGGAGAAAAGAGCAGAACTGGGAGAGCTGATATCCTGTATGATGCCTGCCGGCGCCGATCGGGCGATCTTGGGATTTACACCTGCAGAGGAAGAGGAATGCAGCTGTCTGCCCATTGAAGACGAGGATTATCTCTTCGTCCTCGACGGAAAAGAAACCCCGTTTTCAGAGAGCAGACTTATGTTTCCGCTTCTGTCTCATGCGTAAAGTGAGATTCGCCGGGGAAGAAAGGGGGAGAAAATATTGCGGAAAAAGATGGTAAAGCTGACGTTATCTGTCGGGGCGGTGTTTATCGCGCTGACTGCGTCCTTTGGCTTTTACTTTTACAGCAACGAAAATGCGGCGGAACAGATTCTGGCCGCTTATATGGATACCGCCGAATCCGTTTCCAATGAGGACGGAAGCCTGTCTTACCTGGGCGTAGTCATGAATAATCTCTATGCCTGCGCCCTCTGCGTAGGACTGGGTGCGGTTCCGTTTTTGTTTCTCACCGCGTGGACGGTTTTGTCCAACAGCATGGTTATCGGCGCGGTTTTGGGATACGGCAGCGCTTCGGGAGTGCTTCCGGCTTTCCGGGCCATAGTGCTCGGATTGCTTCCTCACGGAATTTTCGAGCTTCCGGCGGTGTTCCTGTCCATGGCCATGGGCCTTTATCTCTGCAGGACACTGTCGCTGAAAATATTGGGCAGAGCAAAAGAGGAGAGAATTCTTCCGCTTCTGAACAATCTGGCTAAGGCCTTTGTTCTCGTCGTTATTCCGCTGATCGTCGCTGCTGCCGTAGTGGAGTGCTGCATAACGCCGCAGCTTCTTGAAGGAGCCGTCGGATAGATCATTTCAGAGAATGCCGGCTTTGAGCAAAACATAAACAGAAAACGGATAATGCGGACAGGGAAAAAGAAAATTTTTTCCTGTCTTTTCTATTGCTTACAAGTTCGAAAAACGTTGATTTTTAGGGCGTTTACAGTTATTCCTCTGAGGTATGACTGCAGATGCAATATAAGTATGGTTTGGGCGATTGATACCCGGCACAAACGGAAATAAAATCATGGTGACACGACCTTAGAACAGAAGGGAGAGAAAGCGATGAAAAGAGTAAAATACCTTGTTCTGTGCTTCGTATTGATTTTTTGTCTGACTTCCTGCGGCACCGGAGGGACGGGCGGAGATACGGGCGCCCAGACAGATTCCGGCGTCGGAACGCAGAGTTCCTCATCAGAGGAGAGAGAAGGGGACAGCAGTGCGTTGATCGTCTATTTTTCGGCTATGGGAAACACCAGGGCCGCAGCGGAAATCCTGGCGGAAATGCAGGGGGCGGAACTCTGTGAAATCGTACCAGAGGAGCCGTATACCGAAGCTGATTTGGACTATAACAACGATTCGTGCAGAGCCAACGAGGAGCAGAATGACGACAATGCCAGACCGGCCATTTCGGGAGAAATTGAACATATAGAGGATTACGATGTAATCTATGTGGGATTTCCGATTTGGTGGGGAGGCATGCCGAAAATTCTCTACACGTTTTTTGATACTTACGATTTGTCGGGAAAGACCATCGCGCCGTTCTGCACCAGCGGCGGCAGCGGTATTTCCGGAGCCGTTTCAGAAATTGAGGCTCTTGAGCCGTCTGCAACGGTTACAGAAGGACTTCGCACCACCGCCGGAGACGCGGAAAGTGATTTTAACCAATGGCTGAGTGCCATAGGTATGTCAGAACAGTAATTCGCCTAACAGTGAAGAAGGAGGAGCAAAATGAAAATTGTAGTAATCGAAAGCAGTCCGCATAAACACGGGGCTTCCAACCTGTTATCGGATAATTTTATCAGAGGAGCCAAGGAAAAGGGTCATCAGGTAACTGTTTTTGATGCGGCGCGCGCAGAGCTCCATCACTGTCTGGGATGCGACGTCTGCGGCATGAGCGGTCCATGCTGCCAGAAAGATGATATGGCTGTCCTTCGAAATCAGATTCTGGAATCGGATATGATGGTATTCGTAACGCCTCTTTACTATTTCGGATTCTCCGCTCAGCTGAAGACGGTAATTGACCGCTTCTACAGCTTTAACGGAAAACTGACGTCGAAGGGAATAAAAACGGCGCTGATCGTTGCCGCCTGGGACAGTAACGATTGGACCATGAGGGAGATAAATTCCCACTACGATACTCTCTGCCGCTATCTGAACTTCAAAGATCAGGGACGCATACTGGGAGTCGGCTGCGGAACGGTATCCATGACGGAGCGGAGTGAATTTCCGGAACGGGCATACCAATTGGGAAGGTCGCTGTAACCTGATGGCAGCACATCGAAAGGATGCGCAGTAAAAGCCTGAAAAATCAGGGCATGGAGTATGTGGATCTATACATCTACCGCATGTGGGAATACAGAACGCCTATCTACGATGTTTTGGAAAACCTGAACGAAATAGTGAAAAGGAAAAGATGTGATATGTTGATATTTCTGACGATTTTGCCTGCCAGCTTGCAAAGGTCAACGTCCTGCCGGACAAGGAAGGATTTTCCAGATTCATATCTGCTCAGGGACATTATAATCTGATCTTTCGAGAGAAGGAGCGTGAGCCGGCTTACCTGGAGGAACTGTATGTGCCGCATCGTCTGGTGGGCGTCATGGCACAGAATACGCAGAAGACGGCTGCAGAAGATCATGTGTGGTCCTGCGGCAATCAGAAGATTTAAAGTTGGATTCATTGGGAAAAGCAAAGGACGAGAAAGGAAGAGCCATGAGCGGAAAAGCAAAGAGAAAGATTTCCGTGGATATACTGATGACGATACTGCTCCTGTTTTTGAACGGTTATCCCTTTTGGGGAGAAGTGGCTCACGAGTGGGCCGGGGCCGGCTTGCTGGTTCTGTTCATTATCCACAACATCTTAAACCGCAGCTGTTACCGCCGTATCTTTAAAGGGAAATATACGCCGGCAAGAATTGTGCTGCTTACCACGGACCTGCTTCTTTTGGCCGTGATGCTGATACAGATGTACAGCGGAATCGTTCTGTCACGCCACGTGTTCGAATTTCTGCCTGCAGAAAGCGGACTCGGCCTGGCTCGCCGTCTGCATATCCTCGGCGCTTACTGGAGATTTCTGCTTGTCGGATTTCACCTGGGTCTCCATTGGAATATGGCAGCCGGCGCGGTGTGCAGTAGGCTGGCTTCGGAGAGGAGGAAGGCCGTACCGCAGGCCTGCTTTACCGCTATAGCGGCGATGATCGCAGGATACGGAATCTTCGTCTTTTTTAAACGAGATTTTCCAGTCTACCTTTTCCTGCGGTCGGAGTTCGTATTTTTGGATTTTAGCGAGCCTCTCGCATTGTTCTATCTCGATTATCTGGCGCTGATGGGCTTGTGCATATTTGTTGCTCACTTTGGGAGGAAACTTTGGTCGAAGGATTCCGGAAAGAATTGAGACGGAAAATCGAGTGCATTCAGTCAGCAGCCCGCAGAGGGGAAGACACAGATAAAAAGACGGTCCGTCAGCCTGTTGCATTCAGGCTGACCGGCCGTCTTTTTCAGATGGTCTGAAGACCGTCTATGGTCGGATGTACGTGATAAAAGTCCCGGAGCTGTTCATACTCACTCTGGGCTCGTGCCGCCTGTGAAGGATCCGCCGGTTCTTTCTTTATGGCTTTGATCATGATATTCTTTGCCGTGTGCTCCAAACTGGTGAATTCAATCATGGCCACATCATAGCCTGCCGCTTCCAGTTTAAGGCCTCTGAGGCCGTCGGTCAGATACTCGGTAAATCGGTCTTTCAGTATGCCGTGCTTGAGCATGGGCTGATGAATCGGGTTGCTGATCTGTTTGAACAATTCATGCTGACAGCAGGGAACGGACAGGATCACTTTGCTCTGCCAGGAGACAGCGTTGATCAGCGCGTAATCCGTAGCCGTGTCACAGGCGTGAAGAGTGACCACCATATCGGCTCGGTCGTCGCTGTATTTTGCGATGTCACCGATGAGGAATTTCAAGCCGTCATAATGCAGATCAGAAGCCACCTTGCTGCAGAAGGCAACGACGTCTTTTTTCAGATCCAATCCGATGATTTCCGCCTTTCTTTTCTTTATGGCATGCAGATAATGCCAGAGGGCGAAGGTGAGGTAAGCTTTACCGCAGCCGAAGTCGATGATCTTCAGTGTCCTGTCCTCAGGCAGACAAGGGAACACGTCGTCGGTAATTTCCAAAAAGCGATTGATCTGTCGGAATTTGCTGTAATGACGCTTGTATACTTTCCCGCTTTGATCCATGACGCCCAGCCGTATGAGAAAATCGCAGGGTTGGCCGTCGGGAATCAGATAGCGCTTTTTCTTGTCGTGGGAAAGGCTGGGCATACCTTTTGTAGCCGGACCGGAGGTGATTCTCGGTCTGTCGGCTTTTGCGGCAAGCACCTGAATGTCTTCACTCAGGGTGAAAATATTGATCTGTTTAAACTCCTCGGCAACGGGGCGGAGCGCTTCTTCCGCTGCCTCTGTGCCGCTCATATTGCGGTGGATGACCTTTGGCCCTTCTGTGTATTCAGCCTGAAAGGAAAGATTTCCGGACAGCATCACCGGGCGGATCACCGCGCGGCTGCACGAAGATGATTTTCTGCGCTTTCCTGAGAAAATGGCGCGGACCAGTTCTGCCCCGGAAAAAATATCAGTGAAAAGTTTTTCTAATTGTTCCATTACCTGTTCTCCCGTTATGGTTTTCTACGGGGAACATTTTAACACAAAAGGATTCAGGGTTCAATAAAAGGGACGCCGAGAAAGTCCGCTACGGAAAGGGCCAAGTTTCTGCCGATCGCCTCTACGTTGTCCTTAATCCAGTTGGCGTCGTCGATGTTATCGTGGTAGGCGATTTCCACCAGTACGGCGGGAGCTTTTGTGCGGCGAAGCTCAGCCAGCGAAGTGTTGGGCACCGTGGTAACCAGAGACGGATCGGGATAGATTATCTTCAGATTGTTTGCGATGATTTCCGCAGCCCTTTTGCCCTCTGTACTGTCCCTGTAATAGTAGACGTCCGGACCTTTGAGAGCGCCGGAAAGCCGTTCCGGAGCCGCATTAGAGTGGATGGCCAGGTGAAGATCGTAGTTCCCCGCATTGGAACTGTTTACGGAATCGTTCACCGTTCCGCCGGGATCGTTTCGGACGAAATTGATTCCGCTGGCCCGAAGATAGGGAATCATGGCATCCGTAATAAGATTGGCATAGTATTCTTCTGTGCCGCCGCCGGCAAACAGGTTGTATTCCTGCGTTGACGGACTCAGATAAACAGTAGGCATGGTAATCCTCCAATCATATATGAATCATTACTGTTATTTATATGCGCAGGAAGGGCGAAGTGTTCGTCTCTTCAACCGGATTTGCCGTTTATCGGGTTGGGCTTTTGCTTCCGCAAAGATAGGCTGATATTTTTGCGTACTATTGAATATTTACGAATTGTGTGGTATCATTAGAAAATCCGAGAGGATTCTGTCGGATATTTTTGAGTACAATAAATAAAGGAGTTTTCATGACTGAAAAACAGAAAATCATAAATATAGCCGTTATCGCTCATGTAGATGCGGGAAAGTCGACTCTGGTGGACGCTTTTCTCAATCAGAGCGGCGTCTTTCGGGCCAACGAAGAGGTAGCCGACTGTGTAATGGACAGCGACGATATCGAGCGGGAACGGGGAATTACGATCTATTCCAAAAACTGTTCGATCATGCACGGCGACGTTAAAATCAATATTGTAGATACACCGGGTCACGCTGATTTCTCTTCCGAGGTGGAACGGATTATGAAGACGGTGGATACGGTCATCCTGCTGGTGGATTCCAGTGAAGGACCGATGCCGCAGACCCGTTTTGTTCTGAACAAATCTCTTCAGCAGGGGCTCAATCCTATCCTGTTCATCAACAAAATCGACAAGAAGGACGCCCGGATCGACGAAGTTGTGGACGAGGTCTACGAGTTATTTATGGATTTGGGCGCCAACGATCAGCAGCTGGATTTCCCCATCCTCTACGGCATAGCCAGACAGGGGATCGCAGTCAGAGATCCGTCCGATGCGGAAGGACTGTCCGTGCAGCAGGGCGATACCAAACTGAAACATACGCCGGCAGGCTATGCGGGTCTGGATATCACGCCGCTGTTTGACACGATTATCGATCACTGCAGTCCGTATCCGGATCTCCGTAATGAGCCGCTGCAATTTCAGGTTTCCACCCTCGGGTACGACGACTATATCGGAAGGCTGGGGATCGGAAGAATCACTCGAGGCGTTGTCAGAGCGGGACAGACCGTGGCAGTCGCCCAGCAGGACGGAAAGATTGTTCAGCGAAAGATCAACCAGGTCTTCGTCTATCGGGGCTTGAAGAGAATCTCCGTAGAGGAGGCGGAATGCGGGGACATCGCCGTCGTATCCGGTATTGCCGATATCTCCATCGGCGAAACGATTTGTGATCCGGCGGACCCTCAGCCGATGGAGATGATCCAGATCGAGGAGCCGACACTGTCGATGAACTTCATGGTCAACAAGTCGCCTTTTGCCGGTAAAGTGGGCAAATTCGTGACTTCCCGGCACATCCGCGAGAGGCTGAATCGGGAACTGGAGGTCAACGTAGGACTTACCGTGGAGGAGACCGACTCTACGGACTGTTTCAAAGTTTCCGGAAGAGGAGAACTGCATCTTTCGATCCTTATAGAGAATATGCGAAGAGAAGGCTACGAGCTGGCGGTATCCAAACCGGCGGTTATCTATCGCCGCGACGAAAACGGAAAGAAACTGGAGCCGGTGGAAGAGGTGGTCGTCAGCGTGCCTGACGAGTACGCCGGAACGGTCATCTCCAAGCTGAACCTGCGAAAAGGCGTGATGGTTCAGATGACCGGAGAAAACGGTTATTCCCGCCTCGAATACCACGTTCCGACCAGAGGACTTCTGGGATATCGTTCGGAGTTTATCAACGATACCAGAGGCGAAGGCTCCATGGAGCGCCGTTTTCTGGACTTTGAAGAATACAAAGGTGATATTCCGGGAAGAACTAACGGCGTCGCCATCGCTATCGAAGAAGGCGTATGTACGCCTTACGCGCTGTTCAATATCGGAGAGCGGGTGCAGATGTTCGTAGAGCCGGGAACCCGGGTCTACGAAGGAATGATCGTCGGCATGAATTCCCGGAGCGACGACATGGAAGTCAACCCGTGCAAGGCCAAAAAGGTCAGCAACATGCGAGCGGCGGGCAGCGACGAAGCGATTAAGCTTTCTCCGGCCAGAATTTTTTCTCTCGAAGAAGCTCTGGAGTTCATCGAAGACGATGAACTGGTGGAGGTTACGCCGGATGATATAAGGCTGAGGAAAAAACTCCTTCGGGAAATCGAAAGAAGGAGAGCCGGAAAGTAGGCCAGAATTTAAGGAGGTAGCCATGTCTGAACGAACCATACAGGTTCTCACCGATATCGGAATTATTGCCGTAACCCTTGCGGTCGGCTGGATCGCGATACGAATATTGCTTCGCATCGAGAAAAAGGCGCTGGAACGGTCCAAGCTGGATGAAGTGCTGCACCTGTTCATCCTTAAGGGAACGAAAATCACCCTTTGGGTCGTTCTGATCGTCGCCATGCTTCCTAAAGTGGGCATCAGCCCGGCTTCGCTGGTGGCGGTTCTCGGCGCGGGAGGAGCGGCCATTGCGCTGGCGCTGAAAGACAGTCTGAGCAATGTGGCCGGCGGCATTATCATTCTGATCACCAAACCGTTCAGCAGAGGAGATACCATAGAAATCGGAGAGATTACCGGTGTTGTAGACAACATCGATCTGCTTACGACTCAGCTTCACACCTTTGACAATAAACTGATTACTGTACCGAACGGAACCGTAACCAATTCCGTCCTTATTAACTATTCGGGCGCGGATAAGCGCCGGGTAGACTGCACATTCGGCATCAGCTATGAGACCGACATCTCGGAGGCGAAAGGGATTCTCGCACGAGTAGCGGCTTCCCATCCGGAAATCCTCAACGATCCCGAGCCATTGATCGGCGTGTCGTCTCACGGGGCCAACGCGGTGCAGCTGGATCTGAAAGTGTGGTGTTCCACCGAAAGCTATTATGATGTAAAATATTATTTAGAGGAAAAGGTCAAGCTGGCTTTCGATGAAGCAGGTATCAATATTCCTTATCCGCAGATGGATGTTCATATCATAGAGTAACTTGTGTTTTTGGTAAAAAATCGGCATTGCCGAGCTTTTATATAAAGAGAATGGGAGAATAACATGAAAGACATCAAAAAATTCAAGAGAGTCCTGGTTGCCAACCGGGGCGAGATCGCAATCCGGATTTTCCGCGCCTGCAATGAGCTGGGCATCAGAACCGTTGCGATTTACTCAGAGGAAGATAAGAATTCGCTGTTCAGAACCAAAGCGGACGAGTCTTATCAGATCGGCAAAGGTAAAACGCCGGTAGCCGCATACCTGGGCATCGACGAGATCATTGATCTGGCGAAGGCGAAGGGCGTTGACGCTATTCATCCAGGCTACGGTTTTCTTTCGGAAAACGTAGAATTTGCGGCGGCCTGCGAAAAGGCGGGGATCGAGTTTATCGGACCTACTCATACGATGATGGACAGCCTGGGCGATAAGATCAAATCCAAGCTGGTAGCGTCGAAGGTCGGTGTGCCGACTATCCCGGGTGTGGAGAGAGCCATTGCGTCAGAAGAGGAAGCTAAGGAGTTTGCCAGAAAGTGCGGATATCCGATCATGCTCAAGGCGGCAGCCGGCGGCGGCGGAAGAGGTATGCGTATCGTCAGAAGCGAAGAGGACCTGATTCCGGAATACAGAAGCGCCAAGAGCGAAGCGAAAAAGGCGTTCGGTATTGACGATATCTTTATCGAAAAATACCTGGAAAGCCCGAAACACATAGAAGTACAGGTGCTGGGCGACAGGTACGGCAACGTGGTACATCTGTGTGAAAGAGACTGCTCGATCCAGAGGAGACATCAGAAGGTTATCGAGTTCACGCCTTCTCTGTGCCTGAGCGAAGAGAAGAGAAACGCCATCTGTGAAGACGCGCTGAAGATCGCCCGGTCGGTCAACTACAGAAGCGCCGGTACTGTGGAATTCCTGCTGGATAAGCATGGAAACCACTACTTCATTGAGATGAACCCGAGGATTCAGGTGGAGCACACGGTGACGGAAATTGTTACTGGAATCGATATCGTGCAGTCGCAGATTCTCATCGCTGAGGGTTATTCTCTCGATTCCGACGAAGTGGGAATCAAAAATCAGAAGGATATCCGGCTGAACGGCTATGCGATACAGTGCAGAATTACCACAGAAGATCCGGCCAACGGCTTTGCCCCGGATACTGGAACGATTGAGCTCTATCGGAGCGCTTCCGGATACGGAATCCGTCTGGATGGCGGCAACGGATTTACCGGATCGGTGGTTTCCCCTTACTACGACAGCCTGCTTGTCAAGCTGACTGCTTTTGCCAACACCTTTGAAGGAGCGGCCAGAAAGGCTGTGCGCGCTCTTCGTGAGACGGAGATCAAGGGCGTAAAGACCAACATCGGATTTTTGCTCAACGTGCTCAACCATCCGACTTTCAGAGAAGGAAACTGCGATACCGGATTTATTGAAGCCAATCCTGAGCTGTTGAACATCCGTAAAGCGGAAGACAGGGAATTGAAAGTTCTCAATTACATAGGAAATAAAGTAGTTAATGAGACAAAAGGTATAAAACCTCAGTTTAATGTTCCGGTATTCCCTCGAATCCCGATGACGGAGATCAATGTCCTGTCCGGAACGAAGCAGATGCTGGACAAGGAAGGCCCTGAAGCAGTGGCGAAATGGGCTCTGGAACAGAAGAAACTTCTGATCACCGATACGACCATGCGCGACGCGCAGCAGTCTCTGATGGCAACCCGAGTCAGAACCGTAGATATGGAAAAGATTGCGCCGGCAGTGGCGCTGTACGGCAAGGAGATGTTTTCCCTGGAGATGTGGGGAGGAGCCACCTTTGATACTTCCTACCGGTTCCTGAAGGAATCGCCTTGGGAAAGACTGGAGACTCTTCGGGCGAAGATTCCAAATATCATGTTCCAGATGCTGATCCGGGGGGCCAATGCAGTGGGCTATAAGAACTATCCGGATAATGTAATCCGTGAGTTTGTCAAGGTTTCTGCGGCTTCGGGCATCGACGTCTTCCGTATCTTTGACTCGCTCAACTGGATTCAGGGTATGGAAGTCGCTCTCGATGAGACGCTGAATCAGGGTAAGATTGCAGAAGCCTGCATCTGCTACACCGGCGATATTCTCGACGAGTCCAGAAAGAAGTATAATTTGGATTACTACATTCGCATGGCCAAGGAACTGGAAAAGCGGGGATCCCATATTCTGGGAATTAAGGATATGTCGGGTCTCCTGAAACCGATGGCCGCTTACAAGCTGGTCAAGGCCCTGAAAGAAGAGATCGGCATTCCTATTCACCTCCACACTCACGATACCAGCGGAAACGGCGTAGCGACCATCCTGATGGCGGCTCAGGCCGGAGTGGATATCGTAGATGCGGCGTTTAACAGTATGTCGGGGCTGACTTCTCAGCCTGCACTGAACTCTGTCGTAGCTGCGCTGGAGAACAGTGAGAGGGATACGGGCATCGATACCGACGGTATTCAGAAGATCTCCGAATACTGGAAAGATGTTCGTCCTGTTTACAAGAAGTTCGAGTCGGAACTGGCTACTTCGACGGCAGAAATCTATAAATATGAAATACCTGGAGGTCAGTATTCCAATCTGAAGCCTCAGGTTGAAAGCTTTGGCCTGGGCCATAAGTTCCAGGAAGTGAAGAATATGTACAAGGCGGTAAACCAGATGCTGGGCGATATCGTCAAGGTAACTCCGTCCTCAAAGGCTGTGGGCGATATGGCGATTTTCATGGTGCAGAACGATCTGACACCGGAAAACATCCTGGAAAAGGGACAGGGTATCGACTTCCCGGATTCCATCGTGTCCTACTTTGAAGGCATGATGGGACAGCCGGAAGGTGGTTTCCCGAAGGATCTGCAGAAACTGATCCTGAAGGATAAGGAACCGATTACCTGCAGACCGGGTGAACTGCTACCGCCGGAGGATTTCGATTACATTAAATCCGGGCTGCAGAAGTACTTTGATCTGGAAGGCACGCCGCAGGAGATCATCAGTTATGCTATGTATCCGAAGGTCTTCGAAGATTACCAGAAGAGCCTGAAGAACGATGGAAACTTCCGTTACATGGGAAGCGATATCTTCTTCCACGGACTGGAGGAAGGTGAAACCTGCGAGGTCAAGCTGGAAGAAGGAAAGGTTCTGGTCATCAAGCTGACGGAGATAAGAGATGTGGATGCGGAAGGCAACCGGGATCTGGTCTTCGAAGTCAACGGAAACAGACGGGTCGTGAAGATCAAGGATCAGGATATGCAGTCTGCCGTTTCCTCCATTGCCACCGTTCGCTTTGCCGACGAGAACAATCCGATGGAAATCGGCGCCAATATCCCGGGAAATATCATCAAGATTTTGGTGAAAGAGGGAGAGAAAGTTACCGATAAGCAGCCGGTAGCGGTTATCGAAGCCATGAAGATGGAAACCAATATTCTGGCTACGGATGACGGAATTGTGGATACGGTTTTCGTCAACGAGGGTCAGCAGGTGAAAGCCGGAGAACTGGTTGTAAGACTGAGAGAAGAAGAGAACAAATAGAAAAGGCTGATCGGAGCTTAAAATCTCTTTGGCCGGTTCTGCAGAGATGGAACCGGCCTTTTTCGACGAGAGGCGGAATCCGCCCGGGAAATTGTCGGTACTGCCGGTATGAGTAAAAATCTGAATTGGAAGGAAAGAAACTGTTTATGGCTTATGTTCTTTTAGGCGCGGCTATTGCTTTGGAGCTGGTCGCGACAACACTGCTGAAGTATACGGAAGGTTTTACCAAGCTGTTTCCCACACTGGGCTGCATTGGCCTGTACATTCTGTGCTTTTACTGCCTGTCCAGATCGTTGCTCAGGCTGAATCTGGGAATAGCTTATGCCACCTGGAGCGGCGTCGGCATCATCGCTACGACGATAATTTCCGCAGTGGTATTTAGACAGGGCGTATCGGCTGTAGGACTGGTCGGGATTGTTCTGATCGTGGTCGGCTGTATTCTGCTCAATCTTTACGGGAACGCCCACTAAAATGATCTGCTGAACAAGTCGGAACTATTGCGTCCGGCTTGTTTTTTTTGTTCCTGCATATTATACTGAAAAGAAGAGAACGGGGAAATTTAAAGAAAGAGCGAAAAGGAGTATTTTTCTATGCTGACAAAAAGAAAAGTTTTCACGCTGACCCTTGCGGCGGTAATGCTGATTTCCGTTTCTCTGCTGCATCCTCTGCAGGCTGCCGCAGACACCGCAGAGAAAGACAACGGAGTTATGATTACATCCGGAGACTACATTTCCCACGCTAAAGCGGGAATCCTCTATGAGGCTACAACGGATACGGTTATTTACGCCAAGAATGCGGATATGAAACTGCCGCCGGCCAGTATGACGAAAGTCATGACGGCGATTCTCGTCCTTGAGGAAAATCCAGAACTAAAAGGCCAACTTACGGTAGACGAGAGAGCGGTAAGTTCCCTGTACTGCGGATACATGGTTCCGCAGAAGCATCTTGAAGAGGGCGAGGTAATATCCTATAAGGACTGTATGCGGTATCTTCTGGTTCCTTCCGGTAACGAGGCCGCTACAGCTTTTGCTTTTGAAATTGCCGGAGATATGGGCAAGTTTCTGGATATGATGAACGCCAAGGCAAAGGAACTGGGGTGTGAAAATACCAACTTCCAGGATCCTACCGGACTTTCCGCATCAGAGCATTACACGACGCCGGAGGATATGGTGAAAATGTGCAAGTATGCCATGAGCTTTGAACAGTTCAGGGAAGCCGTAAGTTATCCCGACGGCGAAGTTCCGGCTTCTAATGTCAGAGATGAAGGGTTTACCTATGAAACTACCAATCGGGTTATGTTCCCTGACGATCGCTACGAAAGTCCGTATTCCCAGTATATGACCGGAGTAAAGACAGGGTGGACACCGGCTGCGGGATACTGTTTCTCCGGCTGCATGGAGAAGGACGGATTGGTATATTATTCCGTAGTCATGGGCGGTGAAGAATTTCCGTACAAGGATGGAGAACGCGTCGTTCAGGGAGACTTCGTCGATACCATCGAGCTCTACTCGCTGACGGAAGGACTGAAAGCAGTCGGGCCTGACGATGTTCCTGAGGATATGACCGTGACTTCTCTGCTTGGAGCGGGAAGCTTCTCAGTAGCTCTGCCGGAAGAAGCAAAGCTGCTTGTGAAAGAAGGGGAGACGGTCACTGCAGAATACGATATCCCTTCGATGGTGGCCGGTACTGTCCAGAAAGGCGATCCGGTAGGTACGGTGACGCTGAAGGCAGGAGATACGGAACGGACCTTTGACCTGGAGGCGCAGAGTTCGCGCTCGGTTTCCCCTCTGATTATCGCCGCAGTGGTGATTATCGCTGCAGCAGTGGTATTTCTGGTTCTGCGTGCCAGAAAAAAGAAAGGCGGCAGACAGTAGAAACCGCGCGGTGAACGAACTCAGGACGCCTTGATTTTGTTGACTGGCCGAAGGCTTTATGCTACTATGGTGAAAAGGAGGCGCCTGCCATGTTTAAAAGAGAAAAGAAGAAAAAGAAAGAGATCCGAAAGTTTATTCTGATTCTGTGTGGACTGGTTTTCAGTCTGGCTGCACTAATTCCGCTGATCCTGTATCTTACCGGAGCAATCGGAATCAGAGAGGAAGGCGATGCCGAAGACTGATGAGGTCTTCTTCTGTTGGCGCGCAGACTGCTGCGAGCCATGTCGTGTACGGAATTTTCTCATTGTAGACACCGCAAAATCACCGATAAGGGAGATTTTGCGGTGTTTTTGTATGGAAAACATAAAACATACGCTGCCCGTCTTGCGCTGGCTCCCTTTTGCCATACTGCACAGAGAAAAGGCAATTTCAGACGGAAAGAATTCTGTTTTTTGCAGCAAATTGCCATACCGGGCCAAAATTTTTTTGTTTCAGACGGGAAATTTTCAGATCACTGAGTCGATTGATGGAAAAGACATCTGTGGGTATGACTTAAGATATACAGGAAGTAACCTTGTCGGTGATTTATCACAGGTCACCGGATAAAAAAACGTCTGAAGCGGAAGTTTTTTTTAATAATATGGCAGATTTTCGTTTCGGCTTTGCTTCCTGCTGTCTGAAACAAGAAAAAAATCAAATGATATGGCAGATCCGGTTTTGAAACGGTCCTATTTCATTTTCTGAAATCAGTTATGAACATGATATTGACTTTTTGTTTGAAAATCTATAAAATAGTTATATTCCTGAAATCGTTGTACAGCGTTGGTTTGGGGAGGCGGCGGGCAGAACATACTTGATATCCGGTCTGCCTTTTTCTTTCCTGCCGTCAGCGGCGCTGAAAATTCGGCCGGCATTGAGCTTTGCGCCTGCCGAAGGAACAGGGAAGCTTTCGAAGACGGACGCGAAACAGAGTCTTCTGCGAAAAAATCTATAAGAAGGAGTGAATGGAAGTGGCCTATACGAAATTTGAAGATCTGGTAGAAAAGTGCAAACAAAATCCGCATATCAATACGGTAGCGGTTGCCGGCGCAGCCGATGAACACGTGCTCGGAGCAGTAGTTGAAGCAGAGAAAATCGGTTTGGTAAAACCGGTTCTGATCGGCGAAGAGCAGGAGATCCGCAGCCTTCTGAAAAAGAGCGGCGAGGATCCTGATCACTACAGAATTGTAGACGCGCAGACTCCTGCGGACTGCGGAATCGAAGCGGTGGAACTGATTAAAAAGGGTGAAGCGGAATTCATCATGAAAGGTATGGTGGATACCAAAGATGTGCTTAAACCCCTTGTAAAGAAGGAGAACGGATTGCATACGGGCAGATCCATGTGTGTCTTTTCCTACAACGAAGTGCCACAGATGAATAAGCTGTTGGCCCTTGCTGACGGCGGCATGATCATGTATCCTACCCTGGAGCAGAAAAGAGATATTATCCTTAACAGTGTAGAAGCCCTTCACAAGTTGGGTATAGAAAATCCGTCTGTAGCGGTTCTGGCTCCGGTAGAAAAGGTGAATCCGAAGATGGTAGAGACTACCGACGCAGCGGCCCTGGTGGAAATGAATAAAAACGGTGAAATTCCGGGATGCGAGGTAGTGGGACCGATTTCCTACGATATCGCCATGAGCAAAGAAATTGCGCAGACGAAGAAATTCGACTGCCCGTATTGCGGAGATTTTGACATGCTGCTGTTCCCGAACATGGCGGCGGGAAACATGACGCACAAGGCGATGATCATCTGCGGCGGAACGAAGATGGCCGGCGTAGTCGTAGGCGCTAAAGTACCTGTCGTTTTAACTTCGAGGGGAGCTTCAACCGAGGAGAAATTCGTATCCCTGGCGTTGGCCTCTCTGATTTCCGGAAAGGAGAAATAGATCATGGCATATAAGATTTTAGCTGTTAATCCCGGCTCGACTTCGACGAAAGTGGCGGTATACCTGGATAGAGAGCAGCAGTGGGTGGAGAGTATCTCTCATACCCAGGAAGAATTGAAACCGTATCCGAACATCTATTCCCAGTTGGATTTCCGTGCGGATCTGGTCAGAAAATGTATCGAAGCACACGGAGATAAGGCAGAAGATTTTGACGCCGCAGTCGGAAGAGGCGGTTTGATTCCTCCCGTTCATGCCGGAGCGTATGAAGTAAACGAGGCTATGCTGGATTGTCTGCAGCATCGGCCTCTGCTCCAGCATGCTTCCAATCTTGGGGCGCCGATCGCCTACAGCATAGCCAAAGAAGCGGGCTGCAAGGCATACATCTACGACGCGGTTACCGTAGATGAAATGGAGGAAATCTACAGAATTACCGGATTGCCGGATGTGATCCGAATCGGCAGAGGTCATAACCTGAATATGCGCGCCGCGGTGATAAACCTCTGTGAGCAGAAAGGAATCAGCGATAAGGATTACAACATCATCTCCGTGCATTTGGGCGGAGGCATCTCCGTGGGAATGTTCGACCACGGCCGGATTATCGACATGATTTCCGACGACGAGGGTCCGTTCTCACCGGAAAGATCCGGGGGACTTCCGATCTTCCGTGTCGTGGACTACTGTTATGATGTTTATCCGGGCGACAAGGAAGGCATGATGAAACAGCTGCAGAGAAAAGGCGGACTGGTTGCCCATTTCGGTACGGCCGATTCCAGAGAAATAGAGAAAATGGTTCAGGAGGGCGATGAACAGGCCAAGCTGATCTATGATGCGATGGCGGTTAATACGGCTAAGAATATCGCCAAGCTGGCGGTGGACGTGAACGGAAAGGTCGACTATATCGTGTTGACCGGGGGCATCGCCTATTCCAAGTATTTTACCGATGCGGTTAAAGAGAGGGTTTCCTTTATCGCACCGGTAGAGATCATACCTGGGGAAAAGGAAATGGATTCTCTGTCTCACGGCGTATGGCGCGTTCTTACCGGAAAAGAGACAGCCAGTCAGTTTACGGAGAAGGAGTAAAGCGATGTATAGCAACAAGAGATGGCTCTATCTGGGCGTTGGTACGGTGCTGCTCGTCTTTTGCGGCCTGATATACGGATGGTCGCTGTTTCGGGATCCTTTCAGCCAGGTGTATACCAACTGGAGCCTGTCCCAGCTGTCCATGACTTTTACCATTTCCATGGTGTTCTTCTGCCTTGGAGGATTTATCGCAGGGAAGCTGTCCGCCAAGTTGAAGCCGAGATCTATCATCATGCTGTCGGCCGTGCTGCTTCTGGTTGGATTCTTCGGCGTATCGCGGCTGAATCCGGAAAATCCTTCTTCCAGCCTTACCATGTTGTACATATTTTATGGGGTTCTGGGAGGAACCGGAGTGGGATTCAGCTATAATAGTGTAATCTCCACCATGAATAAGTGGTTTCCGGATAAACCGGGACTGGCTTCCGGCGTGATGATGATGGGTTTCGGACTGGGTGCACTCATTCTTGGCAGCCTGGCTACCAGCCTGATCGCTTCTCAGGGGATTTTTTCGACTTTCCTGATCCTTGGTGTTGCCATATTTGTCGTTCTGATGATCGGTTCGCTGTTTATCAAGAATCCGGAGGTTCAACAATCCGCTTCCGTGAAACTGGAAGGATATACTCCGGGACAGATGATGAAAACTGCTTCCTTTTGGATCTTTGTGCTGTGGTGCGTCATAGCCAATTCGGCAGGTCTGATGGTCGTCAACAGCGCGGCTTCCATCGCCCTTGCTTTTGGAGCACCGGCTATCGTCGGCATGATCGTGTCGGTTTTTAACGGCGTAGGGCGAGTGATCATCGGTGGAATTTTTGACCGCGCCGGGAGAAAGGCGACGATGTTGATCAATATGATCATAATGGCTGCAGGTGGAGCATTACTGTTAATCGGAGCGAAGACTTCCGCAATGATCTTCATTCTGATCGGACTGCTGTGCATGGGTACTTCCTATGGAGGAAACCCTACGATTTCCTCGGCTTTTATCAATCGGGAATACGGTCCGAAGCACTTTGCGGTGAACTTCAGCCTGGGAAACTTCTCACTGATTCCGGCCTCCATATTGGGACCGATGATTTCCAGCAAGTTGATCGAAAACGCAGGCGGAGCGTATGATACCACGTTTGCAGCGATTCTTATCTGTGCGGCGGGAGCTTTTGTACTTTGGATTCTGCTCAATGGAGCCTGCAGAAAAAAAGCGAAAAAGTAAGAAACAATTGTAACGATAAGGCCGTTTCACTGAGGTGAGCGGTCTTTTTGTGTCTGTTTCGTTCCGTTTACATATCAAAATCTGCTTTAAGAATTAAAATTTACAAACAGAGAGGTTTTTCTTCCAAAATCTTTATGTTAAAATATCTCTTATATTGTGTAATTTAACTGGAAAATTGTGGTGTAGATTAGTGAGTTGAGATGTTTCCGGTCTTGCGAGCGGGGACACAAAAGGAAGATAATCCATGGAAGACAGTAAAATTGTAGAACTGTATTGGCAGAGGAATGAGGAGGCTATCGCAGAAACGGCGTCCAAGTACGGAAAGTACTGCGGAACCATCGCCTATAATATCCTCCGCAGCAGTGAGGATGCGGAGGAATGTGTCAACGATACATATATGCGGGCGTGGAACGCTATCCCGCCCCACAGACCGAACCGGCTTTCCACGTTTTTGGGCAAGATAACCCGAAATCTGGCATTGAATAAGTATAAGGGATATAACGCAAAGAAGAGAGGCGAGGGGCAGACGGATCTGATTTTATCGGAACTGGAGGCCTGCATCAGCACATCGGATCACGTAGAGGGAATCATAGATGAACTCGCCGTAGTCGAAGCGATCAACAGTTTTTTATCGGGACTGACAAAGATGAATAGGGCGATCTTCGTCAGGCGGTACTGGTACATGGATTCCGTCAAGGATATTGCGGACCGGCTGGCGATGAGCGAAAACAGAATTGCGCTGAAGCTGTTCAGAATGAGAAAAGAATTGAGAGTTCATCTTGAGAGAGAAGGTATCACGTTATGAATAAAAAGGATTTTTTATCGGCAATGGGCGATATAGATGATCGGTTTATTGAAGAAGCGGAAAATTATTCCCGTTCCGACGCAAAAAAATGGCTGAAATACGGTGGTTTGGCGGCCTGCCTGTTGATCTGCGCGCTTTGTTTTTCTCTCTTCGGAGGAAAACCTGAGTCAAATAAGGAAACAAACAGAGAAAAAGTGACCGTTTCGGATCTGCCCGTATTGACCATTGAACGCCGGTACGCCAGTAACGATACGAGAGAGAGGAGAGTCAGCGCAGCTTCGGGCTTGGAGGATGGCAATCCCTGGTCAGAGGATGTGGAGATCGATACGTTGCCGGTTTATGAGAATACGACTTTTGATCAAAACGATACGCCGGCATCGGTCAGCGACGGAGAACTGGAGACATACATCAACGATATTGCAGAGAGCACGGAAATGAATGTGGAAAGCATCCGCTATTCGCGAAAGAAGGAAGAGAAGAATCTGGATAAATCCTTTAAAGCTGAAGCGGAGACTGCCGAAGGGACGATCACTGTCTACAGCAGTCACCTTGCCATTGTGGAATACAGTGAAAGTCTGACGCTGCCTGAGGAATACCGAGTTCCCACATCCGTTATGACGAAAGAACAGGCGCAGAAAGTGACCGATTACCTCCTTGAGGAGTACGGAGAGGTCATGGGATTTGAAAATGCAAAGGGCACCGTACAGGTAGAATATGACGAGCAGGATAACGCCAGATGGTACCTCATGGGATATGAGAGCGCTGAAGATCAGAAGGAAGAAGTTCTCAACTACAACCTGAAGCGGATAAATTTTGTTCTCAATCAGGAGGGCGATCTGGAGGCGATTGTCATGGTCGACAATATGGCCTGCGGAAGGGAAATCGAAGAGTATCCGCTGATTACAACGGAAAAAGCGGAAGAAATGCTGAGGGAGAATTATGAAGGGAAGATCACGGAAGAGAGCCAGATTGAAAATATTCGGCTGATTTACCTGGCCGGCGAGGAGTACAGCCTTTTTCTTCCTTATTATGCCTTTGATGTCCGCGCTTCCGAAGGTGGCGATAGCGGAGAAGGTAATCTGGTGAATTACGAGACTTACTACGTGTTGGCCATTCCCGAGCAGTATGTGGTTGAATTGCCAAAGAACTGAGAGGTTGCAGTTTCGAATAGTTTTTAACGAGTTCGGTGGTGCAATCTGAAAGAAAAAGTAAATAAAAAGTAGTATTTGATTTTGTCCATACAAAATACCTTGAACGGTGAGTAGATGTGCTTGTCATACAATGGCGCATCTATCTGTCATTCATCTTGACTTGGCTATGGGCGAAGGTGGCCGGCTCTGTTATTTCGCGCAGTGTACATTATAATCGAAGAATTCATAAATTCATATATGAGTGGTAGAATCCCCAGATTAAGGAAATTGATGATACGAAGTTCGCACAGTAAATGATATGTTATATTTGAAAGAGATAAATGATAAAGATATTGAAAAGGAGTTTTTATTTGTTCGCGACATGCCTGTTGATGAAAATGGTTTAACAAATAAATGGAATGGTGTTACTCGTAAAGATTTTGAAAATAAAGCCCTAAAGGAAATGATTGCATTTTCAAAAGGGGAAAATTTACCCGATGGTTTTGTGCCGGAAACTTTCCTCTTTCTGTGGAATGACGATGAAATTGTAGGGCAGTTTCGCATACGACATTATCTTTGTGAATCTTTAAGATCAGGTGCGGGGCATATAGGATATTTTATAAAAAAGGAATTTAGAGGGAAAGGATTTGCTAAAGAAGGGCTTAGACTAACACTGGCAATAGCAAGAACAATTATTCCAGAGAATGAAATCTATTTACGTGTAAATAAAGATAATGCCGCTTCACTCAAAGTGATGTTACATAATGGCGGATATATTAAATATGAAGATGAACATAAATATTATGTGAGAATAAAAAAATAACAAATTAACAGTTTAATCAAGTGGGCGAGATCTTCAAACTCTTTAAGCAAACAGAAATATACAAAAAAGCCTTGTTTTAAACAACCTTTAATCATTTTCTATAAACACTTGCAAAGGCTTACAAAAAGATTCCCATCTATAAAATCAATAAAAATCCCCACGCAAGCTGTACTATTCAACCTTTGCGCGGGGATAAAATTGGTATCGCCTAGGGGAGTCGAACCCCTGATTCAGCCGTGAGAGGGCTACGTCTTGACCACTTGACCAAGGCGACATATAAATTTAATGATCTTATTGAAATCTCACGGTATTTATTATATACTTAATGTTAATTGTTGTCCAGTAAAAATTTTAATTTGCAGAGAAAAAGTTTTCCTTTATCTATCTGCGGACAGTAGTGAATTTGAAGTAAAAAGGAGAAAGCAAGATGAGAATGTTTAAAAGTACCCGCGGGAGCGAAAGGCAGTTAAGCGGTGCTCAGGCTATAATTCAGGGAATTTCGGAAGACAGGGGACTTTATGTACCTGTGGAAATTCCCAAACTGCCGTTTCAGATCGAAGACATGATGGGCTGCTCCTATCGCGATATCGCATTCCGTGTGATCGGCGCTTTTTTCGATGATTATACAGAAGAAGAGATGCGTGTCTGTGTCGACAGCGCTTACGATGAAAAGTTTGAAGCGGAGGAAATCGTACCGCTGGAGAAGCAGGGAGACGCCTACTTCCTCGAGCTGTATCACGGCAGAACAGCGGCGTTTAAGGACATGGCGCTGTCCATTCTGCCTTATCTGCTGACAACGGCAGTAAAAAAGGAAAAGGAAGACAAGAAAATCTGCATATTGACGGCTACCTCCGGAGACACCGGAAAAGCGGCTCTCGAAGGCTTCGCCGATGTGCCGGGAACAGAGATCATCGTCTTTTTCCCGAACCAGGGCGTCAGTCAGGTTCAGGAGCGGCAAATGATCACCCAGGAAGGCGAGAATACCCACGTCTTTGCGATCAATGGAAATTTCGACGACGCTCAGAGCGGAGTAAAGGCAATTTTCAATGACCGGACTTTTGCGGAAAAGCTTGCTTCGGCGGGCTGCAGACTTTCCTCAGCCAATTCGATCAACATCGGCAGATTGGTACCCCAGGTTGCCTACTACGTATATAGCTACATAAAGTTGGTAGAAAGAGGAGAGATTAAAAACGGGGATAAAATTAACGTGGTTGTTCCTACCGGAAATTTTGGAAACATATTGGCGGCCTATTATGCCAGAGAGATGGGAATTCCGGTAAACCGCTTTATCTGCGCATCAAACGAGAACAAAGTGCTGACCGATTTCATCAATACCGGTATCTACGATACGCGCAGAATCTTTTACCTGACCAATACTCCGTCAATGGACATACTGATTTCCAGCAATCTGGAGCGTCTTCTCTATCATCTCAGCGGCGGCAGCGGAAAAGAGATTCGCTTATTAATGGAGAAATTGGACAAAGAATATCATTATCAGGTAAGGAAAGATGTTCGCGAAGGATTGAAGGACTTCTACGGCGGATATGCAACTGTAGAGGAGACCAATGAGACTGTAGGCAGGATGTACAGGGAAAACGGTTATCTGATCGATCCTCACACGGCCGTTGCCTATAAGGTATATGAGGATTATCGCCGGGAGACCGGTGATAATACACCGACGGTTATTGCCTCCACAGCCAGCGCGTATAAGTTTGCGGAAAGCGTAGCTAAATCCATCGGACTATCCGAGCAGGAGGATGATTTCCGCTATGTCGAGGCGCTGGAAGAAGCCACCGGTGTCAGAATTCCAAAAGGTCTGAAGGACCTGGACAAAAAGGAAATAAGACACAAGGGCGTCATAGATGCAGAGCAGATGGAGGCCACTGTAGAGGAAGCGGTAAAATAAACAGAAAAAACAGTGAGAATCACTCCCGGGAGGAAAAATTCCTTCCGGGGATTTTTTTAAGAAAAAAATTGCGGGAAGAACTGGAAAGGTAGATTCTGATTTTATCCGCCTGACGGCAAAATCCGTTTGATAACGGATATCATCTACGCTATAATGATAAAAAATAATGACGTCTATTTGAAAAGGAGAAGAAACATGTATTGCATCAATGTGACGTATACAGCTTGCGACAGACAATCCATTCGGGATTTCTACAACGAAATAAGAAAAATGAGGATTGCGGAGATTACCAGACAGGAGGCCGGAAATCTGGGTTACGAATACTACTTTTCGGCCGATCGCGAAAATGAGATCCTTCTTTTGGAAAAGTGGGAGAGTAAGGAACACCAGCAGAAACATGCCTGTAAGCCTCATCTGTCCCAGTTGGGAAAGATTAAAGAAAAGTACGGCATAATTTCTTCTGTAGAGGAGATCGGGTAGATTCGGAACACTGAGAATTGTCCGGTCTGAACATATATCAAGCTAAGAAAATAGTTTAACGGCTCGATATGAGGCAAACCTTCTGTCGGAAAATGATCTTAAAATGGGATCGTTTTCTGACAGAAGGTTTTTGATTGAAATTTATTGCTGTAAGCTGCTGTTGTATACAGAGTCACGCAATCCGGCGACAAGCGCTGTAAAATTTGCGCAGGCTTATTACCGCTATTTTCCTCCCTTAGCCTGTTTTTCTTCAAACTCTTTGTAGGCGTTAAACGCATATACCATGTTGAACTGCAGGTGAACGCGCATGATCGCTGTAGCCTCGTTGAAATCATTGTCTTTCACACATTGTAATATGGCATTGTGCCCTTCGTTAATATTTTCTATATAAATCGGATCTTTGCGATAGTACATGGCAGAAAGGATGTCGATTCTGGCCCGGAGCTTCCTGGCGGCATCGTCCAGGTAGTGGTTTTGTGCGTGTCGGTAAAATGTCAGATGAAACAGATCGGAATAGCGGCTCCAACCCTCGATATCACCTTCCTGCAGAAGCTTGTTGCCGGTGTCGACAATCTCCTGAAGATCGTACAGCAGAGGAACGTGCGAAAACGCGTTTTTACAGAATAAGATGGCGAGAGCGTCGAACTCGCTGATGCACTGAAACAGCTCCCGTATATCCGATTCAGTAAATTTGATGACGGTGACACTGGAATTAGAGCAATAGTTCACCAGGCCGCTTTCAGTCAGACGGGTAAGAGCCTCCCGTATCGGTGTCTGACTGACGTTGAAACGTTTTTTTAATTCTGTCAGGGTAAGCTTTTGACCACAGCAGAGTTTCTGCGAAGTGATATCGTGATACAGTTCATGATAGATCCGCTCAGTTAAGGTGAGTTTATCGCCCATCAATATTATCCTCCGGATTTTTTCTGAATTTATCCTAACACCATTTTACAATATTTGCAATAAATTTATTATATAGAAATATAGATTGCAAAAAAATTTAAAATATTATTGATTTTTTTTGCAAAAAATGATATTTTATAAAAAGATAAAAGATTTTGCAAAATGTTTTCGGAAGGAGAAGGAAAAGAGGATGAAAGAGTATAAATGGCCTTATGCAAATGAAATCGGCGACGTACAGACCGATGAAGCAGAGGTTCTGGTTCTTGGCGGCGGCCTTGCCGGCTGTTTTGCAGCCATTGCAGCTGCAGAGAAGGGAAAATCCGTTATCCTGGTGGAAAAAGGCGCTACCGTCAGAAGCGGAAGCGCAGGGACCGGTTTCGACCATTGGGAATCCGCCTGTACCAATCCATGCTCTCAGGTAACGCCGGAGGAGATTGCCGAGGCGTATGTGGACGAGCAGAACCACTACAGCAACGGTATTGCCCATTACATTGAATGCAGAGAAGGCTACGATCGTCTGCTGGATCTGGAAAGTTACGGCGGAAAGATCAGAGACACCGACGATGAATTTGTCGGAGCGGAATTCCGGGATGCAGAGACTAAGTTGATGTTCGCTTACGACTATAAGAATAAGTTTACCCTAAGAGTTTGGGGTTCGACCTTCAAACCGGCTCTTTACAAGCAGCTGAAGAAGCTGGGCGTGCGCGTCTTCGACCGGACAGAAGCTACGGCTCTGCTGACTGCCGTTGAAAACGGGAAGAAACGGGGTATCGGCGCCATGGGTATGAACGTGCGTACCGGAAAGTTCCACGTATTCAAGGCAAAAGCTACCGTTCTGTGTATGTCCAGACCTGCTCGCGTATGGCTGTTTAACCCTGATCTTGTTGGTCTCTGTGAGTTCCGTCCGATTCAAAGCATCGGCAGCGGTCACGCTATGGGCGCCCGGATCGGGATGGAGTTTACCATGATGGAGAAGTCTGTAAAGGGAGAATTCTCCGCAGCGGGAAGAAGCTTCCCTCCTTATGGAGCCGGAAACAATCACAACACCTGGTATGCGGCCACCATGGTCGACGCCAGAGGCGTGGAGATTCCGTATTTGGACAGAGACGGAAATGTGCTGAAGACTGTTTCCGAAAGGTATTATCCGGTGGAAGGTCAGAAGTTTTTCCTGAAGGGCGGCGTTATCGACGAACCGAAATACGAATATCGCGGTCCGGAGACCATGCCGTTTGACCAGTTGATGGAAAAAGGATACCAGCTGCCGTTTTACGCTGATCTTTCCCGCATGCCGGAGATGGAGAGAAAGGTTATATGGGGCATGATGGTCGGCGAGGAAGGCAAGACGAAAATTCCTATTTTGCAGAACTACACGGAAAGAGGATTCGATCCGGCCAAACACGCCCTGCAGAGTTACGGAACGGGATGGCAGTCAGCAGCCTTTCTGACACAGGAGCGTCAGCTCTTTGGCGCGCCGGGCGGCATTATGCACGACTGGGATCTGAAGACCAACATTGATGGTATTTACGCTGCAGGCGATCAGCTTTTTGCTTCGGACTGTGCCGGTTATGCCTGCTCCACAGGTCACTATGCAGGCCGAAAAGCTGCCGACTACGCGGGTACAGTGGATTTCGCCGAGCCGAAACAGGAGGATATCGACGCGGAGATGAAGAGACTGTACGCACCGCTTGAAGTGGAAGACGGCATGAATTGGAGAGAACTGAACATGGCTATCTCCAAGGCGATGCAGAATTACTGCGGCGGTGTCAAGTGCGCGGATCTGTTGAAGGAAGGTCTGGATCTTCTTGAAAGCTATGAAAGAGAAAAAGTTCCGCAGCTTTCCGCGGTAACGCCTCACGATCTGATGCGTACCCACGAGGTTCTCGATATCCTCGAAGTAGCCAAGCTGATTTTAAACGCCTGTCTGATGAGAGAATCCAGCTCGGAGCCGCTCTGCTTTGAACGAAGCGACTTCCCGGAAATGGATCCGGAGAAGGACCGTCATTTTATCACTATCCGCATGGAGGATGGCAAACCGGTCAAAGGTATCGTAGAGCACGATTATTTCGGTGATCTGAAAGAGGAATACGAAAAGAGGAATCAGGATTATATGGGAGGTGCGCACTAATGGAAAAGAAAGAACTGTATACGTCGGTTGTTTTCAGCAGCGCCAGACCGATCATCTATAATCAGGAATTGTGTATCGGCTGCAATCGCTGCGCCGATGTGTGTCAGGCGGATGTTTTGGTTCACAGCGTTAACAAAGGGGAGCATCCGATTGTGATGTATCCGGGAGAGTGTTGGTACTGCGGAGCCTGTGTCATGGAGTGTCCGAAGAAAGGCGCAATTAAGCTCCAGCATCCGCTGATGAACGAGGCGAAATTCGTCCCTGCCAAAAAAGAGATGGAAGACGCGCAGTAAGACAGGGCAGATGGCTTATGCTGTGCTGAAGCTGAAGTCATCTCGGACGTGAGCGCAGTCAAAAAATATGGCTGTCCGCATACAGACGATATGCGGACAGCTGTTTATTACTTCTGCTTCTCCGTTTTCCAGTATAAAATCCCTTTGATGATCTGGTCTAATTCGAAGAACAGAGGCGTTTCACAGAACGTGTTTTTGCAGAAGCGGATTGCCATGGCGTCCAGCTCGCTGATAAACTGGAATATCTGCCATCTTTCTCTTTTGTTTAAATTATCTCTTTGCAAAGTATAGGCAAAACGTGGAAATCTGCATATTGCCCACTGTGTTTCCCTTGGTGTGTGTTAATGCTTTTTTTATTCTAGCAAAGTACAGGGGGAATTCAAGTTCTTAAAACATTTAAGGATTTTTTTTAAACATCTACTTGCAAAAGAAGCATATTTATGTTAAATTATAGTGGTGCATGGAGGATTGACCGAGTGGCTAAGGAGCTTGATTGGAAATCAAGTAAGGTGTAACAGCCCCGCGGGTTCGAGTCCCGTGTCCTCCGCCATGAAAACACGCTTTCGAGCGTGTTTTTTTTCATTCCCGATTTTTTCTCATAACCCGTTTCGCCGATCATAGGCTTCGTTATCTGTCTGTAAGTTTGATTACCGGCTTGATCAGATCCCGGAGTTTATTTTTCATTAAGAGCAGAGCCTCTTCAAGGTGCTCCCACCCCTCGAAGATGTGAGTAGAAAGAGGAGAGACCTCCAGTCTTTTAGATGAAATCAGGGCGCCCAGTTTTTCCATGCGAAGCCGCCCGCCGGGCATGAGGCCTCCGTTGATCTGCTTATGTCCCATTCCAACGCCCCATGCGATTCGGGGAATGGTCACGTACTCGCCGTTTCCCAGGTAGTTTACGTTGCCGATCTTTCCACCCGGTTTCAGGCACTTCACTGCCGATGCAAAGGTTTCACATCCGCCTCCCGCTATGATGACCCGATCAACGCCTTTCCTGCCTGTTTTCTGATTGTTCATAGTATGCCCGTGCCTTGGGAGAACTATCACGTCGTTTTAAAGAATCGGGATTGGGGAGAACGGGCTGAGCGCCTCGGCGGCCACGGCGGTCATCAGAAAGAAAATTCGTCTGGAATTTCTTCCTTTTTGTGCGGGGATGTATTATAATTATAGTAGATAATTAATCATCAAAAGGAAGAGGAGTGATAGCCGTGAATGAAATTATGGATTTTCTGAAAGAAAGTAAATTGTGCTTTGTCGCTACTGTAGACGGAGATCAGCCGGCAGTAAGGCCGCAGGGATTTTCCATGGAATACGATGGAAAGCTCTGTTTCTGCACCGCAGACGGAAAAGCTACGTCCAAGGAACTGAAGGTTAATCCGAAAGTCGAAATTGCTTCCGCAAACGGTATGAAGTTCATCCGTATCCGCGGCAAAGCGGAATTCCTCGGTGAAGAAGCTGTGAAAAAGGCGCTGGAAATTATGCCGGCTCTGGAGCAGATGATTCGTCCGGGAAATCTGGAAGTGTTCGCTGTAACAGACGGAACTGCGGTTATTGCGGATCTGGGAACCGGCGACAAAAAAGAGATTAAGTTTTAAACGGACTCTTTGATTGTTTTGCCAAACGGTAGAAAAAAAGATGGAAAACGCCGTTCTGTGTCGTGATTGACGAGAACGGCGTTTTTTATGGGCGCGGATAGATTCAGATACATTTTTTCTTTTGGAGGGCAGGGGATATTGCGCTGCTTCCGTTGTTTCCAAAGACCAGTTCTATACTCTGGTTTCGATAGAAGATGATCTGTGCCAGAGATTGACCTTTTTCCTTCTGCTGGAGACGGACCAATTCCGGCAGTGAGTCTGCCGTGTCCATGAGCCAGGTCAGATCCAGCTTTGAAACAGCCGCCTCGTTCATCTCGAAGACGGCGGTGATCATCCTTCCTTCATAGGGAAAAAGGCAGGAACAGTACGGTAAATCGGCGGCCCAATTGGTCAGATGGAGCGAGGACTTGATCTGCCGGAGTTTATCTTTGTCCACCACGACTCCTGCTATGGCACTGAGCTTTTCTGTATTGTCAAGGATACCTGCCTGAAGATCCCGGTCTTCGTCTTCGTAAATGTAGTGGTTGAGAAGCTGTTCCAGCGTGCAGTCTCGCTCGATTTCGTCCTTCTGGCGGAGAAATTCGTAGTCGCCGGGAACCAGACAAAGTCCGGACTCATTTGCGGCCAGCGCACCCTCCTTATCTCCAAAGTGACTGCGAAGCTTTGCCAGCTGCAGCCAGCCCCATGGATATTCGGGATCTTCTTTAACTCCTTTTTCGGCATAACGGAGAGCCTGCTTAAGTTTTCCGCAGTACATCAGTGCACAGGAATAGCGATAATACCATACGCCGCAGCCTTGGGCGAGATCCTCTACGTCGGATAGCCATTGGTATGACATATAGTAGTATTCATATTCATCTATGTTGTTACAAGCATAGGATACCCAGAGGGCGATTTCCAGATCGTGTTCAGCTTCTTCCCGATTAAAGCGTCCTTCGCTGATTCCCTCCGAGATGAAGTTCTGAATGTATTGCAGTATGTCGTAGAAGTAGCCTTCGGAAAGGGATTCCAGTTCTTCTATATCCTCCTGGGTCAGAAGTGTGTTCATTGCCGTTCTCCTTTGTAAATATTAATAGGCGGCCTTCAGCGCACAGGAAAATGATGTGCCGTGTATACTGAAGGTATCTGTTATTTTAGTCTATTTGGCCGAATAACGCAATAGAAGAAAAAGAAAGCGGCGGATCAGTATTCCTCCCATTGGTGAGGAGAATGCGTCAAGAACGGGTTGTAAAGGGGAAAATCCTGTGATATGATCATCAATGGCGTATGCAATTTTTGAGAGAAAAGGAGAGAGGGGATATGTTTTTTAATTGTCTGTCAGTAGGTATCGGCGGGTTTATCGGTTCGGTTTTCCGCTATCTGATCGGTTTGAGTCCGGTTCTCAGACAAGGTGCGCTTCCACTGCAGACTCTCCTTGTAAATGTAGTCGGAGCGATTTTTATCGGTATGATTTTAAAATGGACCCAAAGCGGTGTCGTTGTCAATGAACAGTTGACATTGTTCCTGCGGATCGGTATCTGTGGCGGATTTACTACATTTTCGACTTTTTCTCAGGAAACGGCGGTCATGGTTCAAGAGGGCAGATGGCTTCCTGCGTTCAGCTACGCACTTCTGAGCGTGGGACTGTGCGTACTCGGAGTTTTTTTGGGGCAGTGGACCGCAGGAAAATTTTCTTCCTGAAAAATAGAAAATAATGCTAAAGTTTGATAGCCAAAAAAAGATTTTAGTGTTAGAATATCTGTCGGCTAGGAGAAAATCTGGAAGTTTCTGTCGAATTTACGAAATTTCCAACCGCTTGCATAAAGCGCAGGACTTTAAGTACCTCGCAAAGTGGGGTTTTCTTTTTTTGGAGAGAAAGATAGCTTAAGAGAAAAAGAGGAGAAGAAATAATGCAGACAAGTGACTTTCTGATGCTTCTGGGCGGACTGGCTCTGTTTCTGTACGGTATGCAGATGATGAGCAGCGGCCTGGAAGCGGCAGCGGGGAACAAGATGAAGACGATTTTGGAGAGGCTGACTTCGAATCGCTTCAAAGGTGTTCTTGTAGGCGCAGGCATTACGGCTGTGATCCAGTCGTCTTCTGCGACAACCGTCATGGTTGTAGGTTTTGTATCTGCCGGTTTGATGACTTTGAATCAGGCAGTGTGGGTGATCATGGGCGCAAACATCGGAACCACAATTACCGGTCAGTTGATTGCTCTGGATGTGGGGGCAATTGCTCCGCTTATTGCCTTTATCGGCGTAGTGATGATGGTGTTTTTAAAGAGCGAAAAGCCTCAGCATATCGGAAACATCATTGCAGGTCTGGGCGTTTTATTTATCGGAATGGACATGATGAGCAGTGCGATGACGCCGCTCAAGGATTCAGAAGCTTTTATCAAGCTGATTACCAATTTCGATAACCCGTTTATCGGCATTTTGGCGGGAGCTGTTTTTACAGCTTTGATTCAGTCTTCTTCTGCATCGGTGGGTATCTTGCAGGCTCTTGCGGCGAGTGGACTTATCGGCCTGCCGCAGGCTGTATATGTGCTTTTCGGTCAGAATATCGGAACCTGTATCACGGCTATTTTGGCCGCTATCGGGACGAGAATCAACGCAAAACGTTCGACGATCATTCATCTGATGTTCAATATTATCGGTACGGTTCTCTTTACCTGCATCTGTATGGCTACACCGTTTGTCTCCCTGATGGAGAGCCTGACTCCTGGCGATACGGTTGCACAGATCGCCAATGTACATACGACCTTTAATGTCGTAACCACGCTCTGTTTGCTTCCGTTCGGCAACCTGATGGCCAAAGCGGCGATCAGACTTCTTCCGGGCAATGATGAGGATGAGGCGATGGAGCACAAGTTGATCTATCTGCAGCCTGTCGACGGCAGGAAGACTCACCAGGTCGGACAGATTTCCGTGACCATCGGGCAGCTGAACAACGAGATCTGCCGTATGTACGGTTTGGTAGAAGAAAATGTGAAGGCCGCTTTCGACAGTGTGCTGAAGGGAAAGAGCGACGAGTTTGAGAATATCTACAACCGGGAGGAGTATATCGATTATCTCAACGCAGAAATTTCCAAGTACATCGCTAAGGTAGTGGTGATGGAAATGCCGGAAAAGGATTCGCGAAAAATCAGTTCCTACTATCGCATAGTTGGTAATTTGGAGCGGATCGGCGATCACGCGATGAATATCGCTGAATACGCTAAAGCGTTGGAGAAAACCGACGGAGAGCTGTCCAAGTCGGCGGTACAGGAGATAAAGGACATGCGTCAGCTGTCTCTTGACGCGCTGAAAGAACTGGAAGACGCTTATGAAAAGGACGGCGCTGAGCTGCTCAAAACTACGGCGATGAATGAACAGCGGATAGACGATATGAGCGAAAGTCTGCGGGAGAACCAGCTTGACAGGATGCGTAAGGGCGTGTGCTCTGCTGACGTGGGCATATTGTTTTCTGAAATGGTCACAGACTTTGAACGGATCGGCGATCACGCGATGAATATCGCTGAAGAGTACAACGGAATTTAATGAATACTATGGATTGCTTAAAACAAATATTCTGAATATCAAAAAGGCTATTGTATCCAGCCGATAACGTGATAGAATATCGTCTGGATAAAATATAGTAAAAAAATATCGGAGGGGTGATAGAAGTGGCAGAAATTATAGCTATCATTGTATTTCTATTAGTTATCATTGCGATAATGACAGAAAAAGTTCACCGGACGGCTGCAGCCCTGGTAGGCGCAGTCCTGCTGCTGATGACGCATGTGCTTACTGTAGATAAAGCGGTAAGCTATATCGATTTCAATACGATCGGCGTTTTAGTGGGCATGATGGTCTTTGTGGCCATCGTAAAGAATTCCGGAGTCTTTGAGTATGTCTCCATCAAAGCAGCGAAAATCGCTCATGGGGATCCGTGGAAGATCATGGTTCTCTTCATGCTGACTACGGCGATTCTGTCTGCTTTCCTGGATAATGTGACTACGGTTCTTCTGGTTGGTCCGATGACGATTACCATAGCGCGGATCCTGAAGGTCAATCCGGTGCCTTTCCTGCTGACGCAGATCTTCGCGGCAAATATCGGCGGTACGGCAACCCTGATCGGCGATCCGCCGAACATCATGATCGGAAGCGCGGCCGGACTGGACTTTATGGATTTTGTCGCCAATACAGGTGTGGTCGTTGTGATCATTATGATCGCCATGGTTGTAGTAATGCGTTTCATTTACGGCAGAAAGATGTCTTCTGATGCGGAAGCGATCCAGTCGGTTATGGATCTGGACGAGGAAAAGGCCATCGAAGACCGTTCGCTGCTTTATAAGAGCATTGTTGTAATGATTCTTGTCGTTTTTGGTTTTATCTTCCACAGCCAGATCGGTTTTGAATCGGCTACAGTTGCCCTGGCGGCAGCGGCAATTATGCTGGTAATCGGAAAACAGAATGTGGAATACATTGTCAGTGAGGTAGAGTGGTCGACAATCCTGTTCTTCATCTTCCTTTTTGTGGTAGTTGGAGGTTTGGATGAAACCGGAGTTATCGGTCAGCTGGCACAGGTAGTGCTCAATGCAACAGAGGGACACGAAGTGATGACCATGCTGATTCTGCTGTGGGCGTCGGCTCTGCTTTCATCGGTTCTGGACAATATTCCGTTTGTAGCAACGCTGATTCCGCTGGTTCTCGAGCTGGGAGAAAATGGCGTCGACATTACGCCTCTCTGGTGGGCTATCTCGTTGGGAGCATGCCTGGGCGGCAATGGTACGCTGATCGGCGCGTCCGCGAATGTGGTTCTTTCGGGTATCAGCAATAAGCACGGTTATCCGATTACATTCAAGACTTATACAAAAGTAGGATTTCCGATCATGCTGATGACGATCGTTATATCTATGGTCTATCTGTTGATCAGATACGCATAATCGAGGGAGTGAAACGAAAATGATAAGAAGTAAAGTGTCTGACGATATGATAAACGTAATGCTCAGACAGGCGGGAGCGGTCTCTATAAAGACTTCGCCGGCTCATATCAATATCGCCAAATTTGTTATCGGAGAAGAAGTTCGGCTGACCTATATGTATGAGGTAAAGGAAGAAGAAATTTACCTGCAGAGGATCAGTCCGTATCCGATGATGATCGGAAAGATTTACAACGAGCAGCAGGTGGTCGATATCATCAAGCTGGATCTCCAAAAATTTCAGTCGGCGTACAACAGCACCAACTTTAACAAGTTTATCGAGCTGGCAAGTTACGTGACTACGTTTAATAAGGACATTGAGAATCTCTTTATGACGCACAATGTGCCCCGGGAGAAACTGGAGCAGATTGAGGAAGAGATGAGTAAACTTCATCAGTTGATCGAAGATGCGACGGAAAATACGCCGCTTTTGAGATAACGGAAGAAAGTCCCGCAGGCAGCGCAGTAGAGCTGACTGCGGGACTTAGTCTTTTCAGGTAAAACTCTCTGAATACGTAAAATTTGACAGAAGTTGGAATTTTAGATATAATAAATATGTTAGGGGAATTTTAGGAGACGGAGAATGCGTGTAGGGTTCCTTTTTATTCTTTAGTGCCGTCATTACTGTGAGGACAGCGTTGCCTCATGGGACGGTTCCATATCTTTTAAAGGCGCTGCAGTGACTGGCAGGATCAGTCTGCAGGGCAAGCGCCCAAATATCTTTAAATCGGTTTTTATTTTAACTTGTTAAAAACAGACAATTTTCAGAAGCCGTTGCGGAAAGAAAAAGCGTTTCGCACAGAAACGTAATTTTTCGCAATAAATTATCACACCATTTGACAGAATTCTGAATTCTCGGTATAATTGCAGTATAGTAAAAATAGTACAGATTGGGGGTATGCGTGTGATTCAATTACGCAATGTTACTAAAGACTTTAAAGGTAATGTTGTTTTATCGGATATAACGATGGATATAAACGACAGAGAACTGACGGTGCTGATCGGTCCAAGCGGATGCGGTAAGACAACGACTTTGAAGATGATCAACAGGCTGATTCCGACCAGCAGCGGAAAGATCTACATCGACGGTAAAGATATCGAAGAGATGGACAAGGTGCAGCTCCGCAGAAACATGGGATACGTCATTCAGCAGGGCGGTCTCTTTCCGCATATGACCGTGAGAGAGAATATTGAGATTATTGAACGTCTGGAGAAAAAGGACCCGGATCAGATCGTAAAAAATACCATTCGTCTGATGGAGATGGTAGATCTGGACCCGGATGAATTTTTGGATCGATATCCTACTGAACTTTCCGGCGGACAGCGGCAGAGAATCGGCGTAATTCGCGCTCTTGCCAACGACCCGGAAATTGTTTTGCTCGACGAGCCTTTTTCAGCGCTCGATCCGATTACCCGCAGCAGTCTGCAGGATGAACTTCTGGAGTTACAGGCTAAGATCGGAAAAACCATGGTTTTCGTAACCCACGATATGGATGAGGCGATCAAAATCGCGGATAAAATCTGCATCATGAAAGACGGCCATATTCTGCAGTACGATACGCCGGAGATGATTTTGAAGAAGCCGGCCGACGACTTTGTCGCCAATTTTGTAGGAACCAACAGGATATGGGATTCACCGGAATACATCCGGGTGGAGGATTTCATGATTCATCATCCAATCACCTGCAAAGGCGATATGATTCGCAATCGGTGCATCAAGAGGATGAGGGATCATCATATCGATACTCTTCTTGTTGTGGATGAAGATGAGTGCCTCCGTGGCATTGTGGGGAGGAAGGACCTGTTTAAAGCAGAGAATCCTCTGATCCCGGCAGAAGAGATGATGCATCCGGTTTCTTATGTATCTCATGTCGGAGATAACATTGTGGACGTACTGAAAATGATTGAAGAGAGCGAAGTAAACAACATTCCTGTATTGGACCGGGATGAAAAGCTGGTAGGCCTTCTGACCAACAGTAATCTGGTATCCACACTGAGCAAGCAGTTCCTGACCAATGACAGTTCAGAAGGAGGGAACGGCAAATGATAGCACTGTTTAATTATATGAAAGAGCACGCCTCACAGATTGTGGATCTTCTTCTCGAACACATTGAGATGACGGCAATTGCTGTAGGTTTTGCTATAGTCATCGGCGTTCCCCTTGGAATACTGATCAGCTATGTAAGAAAGCTGGATAAACCGATTATCGGCGCTGCCAATGTGGTGCAGGCCATTCCAAGCATGGCCCTTCTGGGACTTGCAATACCGCTTCTTGGAATCGGTACGCTGCCCGCAGTCGTCATGGTTATCATTTACTCCCTTCTTCCGATTATTAAAAACACATATACCGGTATCGCCGGCATAGATCCGGAGTTGGTGGAAGCGGCCAAGGGCATCGGATTGACTAAGTGGCAGGTGCTGTACAAGGTAAAACTGCCGATGGCTCTGCCGGTAATCATGGCAGGTATACGAATTTCGGCGGTAACCGCCGTAGGACTGATGACGATGGCCGCCTTTATCGGCGCCGGTGGTTTGGGATATCTGGTATTCTCCGGAATCCGTACGGTAAATAACCTGCAGATTCTTGCGGGAGCGATTCCGGCATGTATCCTCGCCCTTCTGGTAGATTTTCTGATGGGTCTTGTGGAAAAGCTGGTAACCCCTATCAGTCTGCAGAAGCATTTCAGCAAGTCCAAGGAGGAGTTGAAGAGAAAGAGACGGAGAGAAAAGATTGTTCTTGCCGTGGCAGGAATTCTCGTTGTCGTACTTGTCGGCAACAGCGTGATCGGCAGTATGAATCAGGAAGAAAAGACGATCACCATCGGCAGTAAGGATTTCACCGAACAGTTGATTCTCTGCAATATGTACGCGGATATCATCGAACATGATACAGATATTACTGTAGTCCGCCAGGAAAACTTAGGCGGAACACAGGTCTGCTACGAGGCGATGAAAAAAGGCGAGATCGATATGTATGTGGACTACACCGGAACAATTTATGTAGACGTGCTTAAACATGAGGCCAAACCGGACATGGAAGCGGTATACAACGAGTGTGTAGAGGAAATGTACGAAAATGACAATATCGTCATCCTCGAACAGGCCGGATTCAACAACACCTATACGCTGGCAGTCAGCAAGGAAACCGCAGAGAAGTATGGGCTGGAAACAATGGAAGACCTTCAGAAGTGTGATTCTGAACTGACTCTTGGAGCGACGTTGGAATTTCTCAACCGACCGGATGACGGACTGCCCGGACTGGAGACCACGTATGATATCGAATTTAAGGATGCTGTGGGTATCGACGGCTCACCGCGCTTCACCGCTCTTGAAAACGGCGAGGTAGATATAGTCAATGCTTTTGCGACGGACGGACTGCTGAAGAAGTACGATCTGACCATACTCGAGGATAATTTGGGCTACTTCCCTCCGTATTATGCGGTGCCGATGATCAACGAGGAAACGCTGACCAAATATCCGGAGCTGGAAAACAGCATCAACAAGCTGAGCAGTTACCTGACCAACGAGGTCATGCAGGAGCTCAACTACAAGGTGGACGAAGAAGGCATGGAACCGAGAGATGTAGCCAGAGAATACCTGGAGTCCGTAGGTTTGATATAATCGGAAGAAGCTTCCGAAAACTTTACTAACCCCCTCTGAAAAAGGAACCGACGATGAACCGACTTCCCATTGTCAGGGATTTTATGCTGACTTTCGGATCGATTCAGGCGCGGTTCCTTTTTCTTCTGCGCGCAGGCTTATGGCACTGTCGCGTGTCGTTTTGCCAATGAAAAAGAGTCCCGGTTTGCTGCGGGACTCTTTGCGGCTATTCTATGTTCAATGTGTACTCGTCGCTCAGAATCTGAGAGAGCATTTCTGTTATGCTGCTGATCGCTTTCGCCTTTGCTTCAGTCAGCAGACCCTTGCTCTCGGCCTTTTCCTCCATTTTTTTCTTTTGGTCTTTATTGAAGGCCTGATAATCTTCCACCTTCAGCGGATTAAAAATGCTGGTCGTTTCATCGAAGACTTCGATGCTGTCCTCATCGATCTGATGGGAGAGAATTTCCGCTTCGGGAAGGGTAATGTTTACCCGGGTTCCCCGGACAGAAACTTCTGCTTTGGACAGGTCCACACCCGCATTGATCTCACCGTCGTATGTAATGATGAAACTCTTGGTTGTAAACGGCAGCTTTACACCGTAAAAGTCCCTGCTGTTTTCGAATTCGGCCATATTGGTGTAAGAATAAGTGATGGTAGCCAGTTCGCTGATCTCCGTGAGACGGTTTTCGAGGACCACCGCCGACATCTCCGTGTTGCCCTCTCCGCCGGAAGACCTTCCGATGAGAAAAAAGATCAGGCAGAGAATTACAGCAAGGCCTGCAAACAGAGCGGTTCGTTTTACTTTTTTCATTTTTTCCCCTTTTTCGACAAAAACTGATTCATTTCATTTTATCATCTTTCCGAAAAAAAGCAATAGATTTACCACTTTATCTGAAAATCCTCTGTTGGTTTGTCAAACATATGTTACACCGTGCTTCACAAATTCATCCAAAACCGTCTGTGGAGACTTCCAGCCTAAAGGTCGCATA
>CAJFTU010000051.1 GCA_904420065.1 uncultured Emergencia sp. | reverse complement strand
TTTTATGCTGATTCAAATATAACACAAAGTGAGTCTATCCTCGCTTTTTATTTATTCACTTGTAACACATGTATTGTAAACCTACAGAGAAAAGGGGGCGAAGTCGCAAAAATTGCTTGCATTGCGTATGCAAATATTATATAATCAAATTTGCAAGTCGAGAAGATATCTGGGGCATTAGCGCAGCTGGGAGCGCGTTTGACTGGCAGTCAAGAGGTCACGGGTTCGAGCCCCGTATGCTCCACCAGACGAGAAGGGCGCCGCCCGATCATCCATTGCGGATGTTCGGGCGGCGCCGTTTTTTTAGCCGAGAATCCCAAGATCTGATCCGGAGGCAGAGAGAACTTCGGATTTTTTTGCACGACAAAAGACTCCATCGTAAGACGGAGCCTTTTGCCAGCGATATTTAGCATTTTTAATTAAGAAAGAACGTTCAAAAGTTTGTGTGTAATCCATTTCCTTTTGACACCCTTACTATACCGCACGATTGTGAAGATTTGAAGGAGAAACTCAGGTGCTTCGGTGTAGTTTCAGAAAATACAGATTCTGCACAAGAAGCACTGCATTCGACAGCGCGGCGGCCGCAATGTAACCGTAGATGTTCAGCGCAGGAATTCCGGTAAACAGAATCAGAAAGATCAGCAGCAGGAGCTGCTGAAACAGGGAATTGCGGAAAGACTGCGCCTCCTGCCCGATGCTGATCAGAAGACTTGTCGTCGCAGCAGTCACGTAGAGCAGAGGGCTGCAGATACCGGAAAGCCGGATCATCAGAGCGAGATCCTCCTGCTTATAGAAAAATACCCCCATTTCGTCGGCGAAAATCCAGAAGACAGCGCCGGTAAACAGACCGATGACGAAGGCAACAAGAAGACAGCGCAGGAGCAGACGGTCTGCAAACCGGCCTTTTCCGGCGGTCATCATGGTAGCGACTTTGGGAACGACGATGGAGCAGGTGGAACTGACCAGGATCATCGGGTAGTTCATCAGCGGAAAGACCATACCCTTGTACTTCCCCAGCAGCGAAAGGGACTCTGCCGCGGAGTAGCCTATCGAGCACAGGCGGGACTTGACGATGACGGACGAAAAGGCGTTGACCGACTCAAGGAGGCACTGGGTCAGGCAGATCGGCGCAGCGCCGCGGATCAGAGGGAGCAGCGTGTTTTTTACGGTCTGCAGACTGATCGGCTGAGGCGGTGATTTGGGAAGCGTTTTTTTGTAGTAGATCATCAGCAGAAGGACGCTCTGCATCTCTCCGATGGCGTAGCACAGATAGACCAGCGTCACCGGAGGAAAATCGGTATGATTGAGGCAGAAGCGGATAAGGGTGTAGAGTATAGGGAAACGAAGTATCTTCTCGCTGATATTGATTGCCGAAGGAATTTTGATCTTCGCCAAGCCGAGAAAATGTCCCTTGACGATGTTGGATATGGACATCAGGATCATCAGGGGACAGACGGACAGTATGGGGTATCTCAGAGAAGGATCGCCGAGGAAACCGGAGGCGATGGGACCGGCGGTAAGCCATACCAGTCCGGAAAGCAGAACAGACCACAGGAAGCTGAATGCCGTGGAGATTTTGATCATGCCGTCCATGGCAGCGTAATCCTGATAGTGTTGATATCTGGCCGACATTTTAGAGATGGTGACGACGAGTCCTTCTGTCATAAACGAGAGAAACAGACTGTTGATGGGCGCGACCAGGCTGAGCAGCCCCAGTCCCTCGGCGCCGAGAATTCGAGAGAGGTACATGTTGAAGACAAATTCGATCAGGCCGATGATCAGGTTGGATGCGGTCAGAACGACGATATTCTGTTTTACTTTTCCAAAAGACATACAAACACCAGACTTTTGCCCGAGCTGAACTTCCGGTCTATTGGCCGCCGTCGGCGCGGACAGAATGTTATATTAATATGTGTATTAAAAAGCGGCCGGGATATGCTTTTCTTTCGAAGGATTATGGAGGCGGGGCCAAAAAAGACGGACGCAGGCGGCGAGAAAAAGCGTCGGGATTTTGACATACAGGCTGTGTTAAAGGCGCTTGCTGTGGTATAATGATTTTAACTGTGGCCGCGAAGCAGCGCTCTGCTTGGCGGCGTTAGACGGAGAGAAACGTTCAACCGGCAGTTCAGTCGGATTAGAAAGGATTTTATATGAAGGATAGGATACTGGAACAAGCGGAAAAAGCATATCAGCTGCTGAGCGGCGACGAGGCGTGCCGCGGACAGGCAAGCCACGTCCGGGAGATCGTGGAAAAGCTGAAAAATCAGGATATAACGGTAGCGGTTCTCGGACAGTTCAAGCGCGGAAAGAGCAGACTGTCCAACACGATTTTGGACAGCGACGCGCTGCCGGTGGGAATTGTCCCTATTACGTCGGCGGTGACCAAGGTGGTGTACGGGAAGAAACCGGAAGCGGAGGTTCACTATCAGAACGGAGTTGTGGAACCGGTACCTTTTGAAAAACTGTCTTCCTTTATCAGTGAACAGGAAAATGCGGACAATCGGCTCGGGGTATCATCTGTGGTGCTTCGGGTACCGTCCAAGTTTTTGAAAAACGGCCTTACCTTCGTCGATACTCCCGGAGTGGGTTCTTTCCACAAGAACAACACCGAGACGGCCTATCAGTACATGAAGGAGAGCGACGCGGTGATTTTTCTGCTCTCCGTAGACAGCCCGATCAATCAGATCGAAATTGATTTTCTGCGCAACACCCGGGAATTTGCGGGAAAGTTCTATTTTGCCGTCAACAAGGTGGATGTGGTTGAAGAGGGTGAACTGAAAGAGTACATGGATTATTGCAGATCACTGCTCTGCCGTCTGATGGAAACAGAACAGATTTCCATGTTCGCGGTGAGCGCAAAGACGGGACAGGGCGTTGAGGAGCTGAAAAAGGCTATTCTTCGCGACTGTAAGAAATCGGCCGATGAAATTCTGGAGTCCTCCGCGGAGAAAAAACTGAAGGATACGATTGACAGCGCTCTGCGGCAGCTGGATTTCTACTGGAAGGCCATGAATATGGAATATAAAGAGCTGGACGCCCGCTTTGAGGAGATTTCGAAAACTGTGGAGGAAATCAAGGCGGAAGCAGAGGAAGCCGACGGGCTCTACGAGGTGCGTCTCAACGAGATCAAACTTCGGCTTTCTGAGAAGGTAAAAGAACTCTTCGGCATGGAGTTTCACTATGACATCGAAAGTCTGCCGCCGGGAATCGTGACAATGGGTAAAGGCGATTTTATCCGTCAGACGGAAAATCTGTGCGGCACCCTGAAGGAGACCCTCGATCGGATTCTGCTCTACAGAGAAGAAAACGCTTATACCGTGGTGCGGAGGATCAACAATATCAACAAACTGTCGAGGCAGCTAAGGAAGATAAAGAGCGAACTTTCGTAAAAAGCTCCGGCAGAAAAGGATCGGCGCAGCGAGGGGCGGGCGATATATTGCAAGAAAGGAGAGAACGAATTGTCTGAGGAGATCCGTTCTCTTTTTCGTTTCCCCTTTATGGGCGATGGCCTTCACCATCATGAAGAGGCGCGCCGGATCTGCGGCGCGGATTCAGCAGTGAGAAGGAAACGCCTCCATAAAGGTCTGACGGCTTATCATCGGCCCCTTTTGCATGACGCACAGGGCGGCCGTTCTGTTGGCTGTTTTTATTGCCTCGCCGATTTCCATACCCTTTGACAGGCAGGCGAGAAATGCGCCGCAGTGAGCGTCTCCGGCGCCGATGGTATCCACCACGGCAGGAACGTGGGCCGGAGGGGAGTGAACCGGCTTTCCATCGACGCAGTACCATGCGCCGTCGGCTCCGGCGGTGACGACGACAGGTCTTCCGGTTATTTCGTAAAGCGCGCGGGCGCCTTCCTTCGGCGAATCGGTCCCGGTGAAGGAGCAGACCTCGTCTTTGTTGAGATGTATCGAAGGGTTCAGGCGGATCAGCCGTTCCATCCGCATTTTGTCGATCGTGTTTATGCGGGGGGCCGGGCGCAAACAGAACGGGAATTTCCGCGTTTTTCTCGAGAAAGTCTATGATGACATCTCCGCTTTCTTCTTCTATTTCCAGTCCACAGACATATATGCCGCAGATCTGCGAGCAATCGATGCGGTCAAACCATTCCTTCCGGAACAGGTATTCGGCGCCGCGGCTGCAGACAAAAGTTCGTTCTCCAGAAGCTTCGACAAAACAGTAGCAGCAGCCGTTGGGCGCATCTGCAGTCAGAATGGGATCCGTTAATCCTTCGGCGGTCAGATGACGGCGGACGAAGTCACCGTACATGCCCGTGCCCACAGGAGAAAAGAGGCGGTGAGGAACGCCGAAGAGGCGGAGAACACCGGCTACGTTGTGAGCGCAGCCTCCGATGGTCATTTCCTGGGACAGGGCATTGATATCCTCCCCGGTTGTGGGCAGGTGATTTACTTTTACAATAATATCGGCTGTGGTAGAACCGATTACGAGTATTTTTTTCATCGATGGATACTCCCTTTGTGCGTGATGGAAGATTATCCGTTAATTATACCACCTTCAATGGAAATCGTCACCACCTGAACAGGCAGCATTTTCCCGCTGTCGGATATGGCTTTTTGAACGGCTGCGGACAAGCCTCCGCAGCATGGAACCTCCATGCGGATTACGGAGATCGAAGCGATATCGTTCTGCTTGATGATTTCAGACAGCTTTTCCGCGTAGTCCACTGCGTCCAGCTTAGGACAGCCGATCAGCGTCACCCGGTTCCTCATAAAATCCGTATGGAAATCGGCGTAGGCGTAAGCCGTGCAGTCGGCGGCGATCAGAAGATTGGCTCCGTCGAAGTAGGGCGCTTTCAGCGGCGCCAGTTTGATCTGCACCGGCCAGTTTTGGAGCTGGGAACTTGTTTGGGCTGCTCCCACGTTCTGCTCTTCTGCCGGAGTTTTCGCCGGTTTCAGTGCCTTTGCGGCTGCGCCGGGACAGCTCTGTAGGGATTGTTCCCGGGCGTTCTTCTTCTCCATATGGGTTTTTACAGCCTCTTCGTCATATGCGGCGGCTTCGCGACGAACAAAGGTGATTGCGCCCGTCGGGCAGGTTGGCAGGCAGTCTCCCAAACCGTCGCAGTAATCGTCACGCAGCAGTCTGGCTTTTCCGTTGATCATGCCGATTGCTCCTTCGTGGCAGGCCTCTGCACACGCGCCGCATCCGTTACATTTGTCTTCGTCTATGTGTATGATTTTTCTCATCATTTTTGTTTCCTCCTTGACTTTTGTAAACCGAGTATAATACAATAGAAAGAAAATTTCTGTTGCATATGCAACGGAAAGGAGAAAAGGTGAAAGGAATTATCGAGGCTATGGCTCTGTCTCCGCTGTTCAGCGGCCTGGAGCTTTCGGAACTGGAGGAACTGGCCGTCCGGTTTCACCTGAGCCTGAGGACCTATGAACGGGGAGAACTGGTGATTTGCCAGGGCGAGAAGGCAAAGGGCATAGGTCTGGTCGTTTCGGGCAGACTGCATATTGTGAGAGACGACTTTCTTGGAAATCGGGAAATTCTAACCGAAGTGGAGAAGGGCGATATCTTTGACGAGGTCTTCGCTGTTTTAAGGGAGGAACCGCAGAATGTGTCCGCAGAAGCCGACAGACGTTCCGAAGTGGCGTTTCTGCCGGCCGAAGAGCTCTTTTCGGCCAGTATCAAGGGAGAGAAACTGCTGCTGCAGGTAACCGGCAATATGTTTCGCGTAATGGCGGAAAAAAATCTGCTTTTGACCAGGAAGATGGCCCATTTGTCCAGGAGAACGATCCGCGAGAAGCTGATCTCCTATTTTTCGGAGGAGAGCAGCAGACAGGGCAGTTTTACTATCGACATTCCCTTCAACCGTCAGCAGCTGGCGGACTATCTTGCGGTAGAAAGGAGCGCCCTGTCCAGGGAACTGTCCCGAATGAGGGAAGACGGCCTGATCCGGTACCGGAAGAATCACTTTACCCTTTATCACCACAGGGAACGGTAAGAGTTGTCTTGAGATCAGAGAGAAAGAAAAGAGCCGCTGAGACGGGCGGGAGGAAAAGCGCTCCTCGTTGTCTCTTGCGGTGGGAAGGAGATTATATGATCGCAGTGTTTATCTTTTTGGCCGTTGCCGCTGTCTTTATCTGCGCCAATGTGCTCTACAATCTGGCCTTAAATCCCCGCTTCGACAAGAGCAGGATCTTTCGGAACAAAGGAGAGAAAGCCGACGTGCATCCGGCCAGCATCTTTGACGAAGGGGCAGAAGCAAAAGACGTATGGATCACTTCTTTTGACGGTCTGCGTCTGCACGGCTTGTCGGTGCGGCAGAAGAAACACACCGATCTTTGGGCGATCGGTGTGCACGGATATACGGGAGACGCGGAGGAAATGGGCTTCCGCGCCGGAGAATTTTACCGGAAAGGTTATAACGTGCTCTTTCCGGATAATCGGGGACACGGAAAGAGCCAGGGAAATTACGTGGGTATGGGGTGGCATGACCGCCTGGATATTCTGAAGTGGATTGACTTTCTCACGGAGGAAGAACCGGGATGCCGGATCATACTGTACGGCGTATCCATGGGAGGCGCTGCCGTCATGATGGCCGCCGGAGAGGAACTTCCGGACAACGTGAAGATCATCGTGGAGGACTGCGGCTATTCTTCTGTGAAAGAGGAAATGTCCCACGAAGCCAGGTATCTGTTCCGCATGCCTTACTTTCCACTGGTGAGTGCGGCCAGTCTGATCTGCCGGCTGCGAGCGGGGTACACCTTCGGAGAGGCATCTTCCGTGAAACAGCTGAAACGCTGCGAGAGGCCGATTCTGTTTATCCATGGAGGAAGCGATACTTTTGTGCCCTTTGCCATGCTGGATCAGGTTTACGCTGCGGCGCCGCAGCCGAAGGAAAAGCTCCAGATTGAAGGCGCCGGACATGCGGAATCCTGTTTCGTCGATCCGAAAAGATACTGGGGCGCTGTATTCGGGTTTATCGGCAGATATATGGACTGAATGAAAGAATATAAAAAAGAACCCGGTCGAAAGCCTTCCGAATCAGGGATGAGCGGCCAACCGGGGTCTTATATTTTCCGCCGGAGCGGGAAAATTACCGTTTGTTTATTCTTTGATGTCCAGGAGAAGTTCGTCCAAAATAGCAACGGCGTCTTCAATGCATCCATTGCAGCTGCGCAGCACAGGCCCTCCATCCATGCCCTTTATTTCGCTGCACACGATGGATTTGTTCTTTTCCAAAAACATATCGGTGGCCTGTTTCATCAGTTGATAACAGTTCTTTTTTGTCTTTGGCGCATCAAGATTTCCGTCGGACTCTTTCATACCGATGACCATGGCCATTGCGGAAACAGCGCCGCAGGTGTTGAATGTGCCCATTCCGGCGCCAAAGCCTTCGGAGAGCTTAAATACGGTTTCGGGTTCATAGCCCATAACGTGGCAGAACGAACACGCTACAGACTGAGCGCAGTTAAATCCGCTCTTATGCAAATTTACAGCCATTTCTTTTCTATCCATTATTTCCACCTCTACTTTACGATAAATTTAGGATTTTTTACTTTTACATTAGGATCTTTGACGATAGAATCCGGTTTATTCTCCAGAATCTCAGGATTACTCAGATACCGTTTAAATTCTTTAAAACATCGGCTGAAGTAATAACCCGACTCTATCCGCTCGTCGGTGGTTACTTTAACAGGAATAACCTTGCGCTCTTCCACAATTTCACCCAGCTTGAGCAATCGCTTCTCTGGCTGACCCATGGCGATAAAAAGGCTGGTCGTACCAAAATCGTAGATGTGATGGTATACTGCGCCTATTCTGATGGAAGCCAGATTTGTGATGAACAGGGAGGTGTGGAAGGGACTGCCGTCAATAACGGCAAAAGGAAGTGAAAAGTGCTTATCCCACCACTTTAAAATGCTTACCGTACTGCTGACCAGAAAAGGTACACGCATGACTCTGCGCAGGAGCTTATCCATGGAGTTGCTGGTTTCGGCATTTCGGTTCAGTTCTATGGTTTCTCGGACCTTGCGGTTTACCTCGAAGATGGTATCGTCCAGGTTAAAATAGATTTTGGAAACCGTCTCTTCATTTTCTCCTCCGGATTTCAGGGTAGTGAAGGAAACACAGAAGTGGTTCCGCGCATAGATCCGTTTGTTGTAGACAAAACGGTTTAAATTGGGGTTCTGTGATACCAGCCGGAGATAGGCGGCGATCATGACACTCATGTGCATCATCTTGATGCCCTTTTCACGGCACTTGTTTACATACCCCTGAATCGCTTCCATATCCAGATCCAGATCGATATAGTTCGTCGCATCGTAGCGTTTGGGCATAATGTGCGGAATAATTTCGTAAAATGGATCACAATCTTTCAGTCTGTATCCGTCTGCTCTGTTCATCGCTTAATCTCCAATCACTAAATCTGCCAACCATTGTACTATAAAAAGGTTGTTTAATCAAGGAAGGGACGTTATAATTAAAAATAAGTTAATATTTTGTTCTTTTAGGAAAAGGTATATGGAATACAGAATTTATCGCGAATCTGATTTTCGCGTGTCTAACTGGACCGGAGGTAAAACCAGACAGCTGGCCATCTTTCCCGAAAATGCCAGTTATCTCGAACGGAATTTTCTCTGGCGGCTGAGCAGCGCCACCTGCGAAAAAGAGGAATCTCAATTCACCAGACTGCCCGACTTCGATCGGGTGCTTTTGGTATTGGAGGGCAGCGTGGTACTGGCCCATCAGGATGAACGGGTAGCGCGGCTTGGTGAACTGGAGCAGGATCGGTTCGACGGCGCTTTCAGTACGAAAAGCTTCGGGCGGATTACCGATTATAATCTGATGGTGGCAAAGGGGAATCAGGGATTTCTCGATGTAGTGGTGCCCGGGCAGGAGAGTCGGCCCGTTCGGCTGGAGAATTATCCCGATCACGAGCATCGTTCCGTGTGTTTTTTCTGCCGGGATGGCTTTGCGACGGTGACTGTCAACGGGGAAACCGTCATGGTTTCGGCAGATCAGCAGATGGTGATTAACAGTTCGAATCACGAGCCTCTGAATATTTCCGTCATGGGAGAGGGCCATCTGATCATGGCGCAGATCTTTTACGACTACCATCCGGAAGAACTGGGACCGGTAGTGATACCCCGGGAGAAAGTATCCTTTGATGACTTCCGAACCTGTGTGTATTTGGCCAACGTCCAGTTTCGCGGAGCTAAATTTATCTTTAGGAAGCTGAAAAATCAGTGGTTTGACGAGGAATTGTCCGGGGCGATCCAGAAATTGGAGCGGATTTATCTGCCTTTCCTGATCTGGTTCTTCGGTCTGGGCGGCGTTGCGGCTATAGGTGTGGATTCCTTCAGCGGCATCATGTGGATTGTCGCGCTGCTATCTTGGACGGCAATCGATATCTTTCTGATCTCTCCGCTGCTGTACCTGATCTTTGTGCCTAAACCGGTGCGAAAACATATCAAGGATATACACCATCTCACCCCGTACGAAGAACGGGTGCGGGAGCGGCAGCTACAGGAAAATCCGCGTCTGGACAAGCTGATGAAAAAATACAAGAATATGAGCAGGATATCGGCCGATGACGAAGAAGAGGGCGATACTCCATGAAGGCGCTGCAGCTGCAGTTTGCGCCGGTCTGTTAAAGGAAAACGGGCCGGTTTTTTTCATTGGCGCGGCTTCTCTTTAATAACCGACTAAAAATTGAAAGGTGTATTGAACATTTGAATAGAAGATTACGGCAGAAAAAGTATAATGAATTGTACAAGAACGGCACCCGAATATATAATTCTTTATATAAGTACGGTACGGTGGAAAGAGATCAATGCCCGCATAGTGAGCAAGCGGAAGTTTTGCCGTAAAGGAGGAGGAAAAATGTACAGCGTAGGAATAGATATCGGTTCTACCTATGCCAAAGTGATTGCCCTGGACAGTGAACAGAGGATTGCTTACAGAAAAGTAATGCTGACCGGTTGGAACAGCGTATCGTTAGCAGGAGACATCATGCAGGATCTGCAGTCTGAGGGTATAGAGAAAGAGCAAATGTACTGCGTTGCTACCGGATATGGGAGAGGCGGCGTTACCTATGCGGATAAAAGCGTTACGGAGATAACCTGCCATGCCAAAGGTGCGGCTTGTCTTTTTGGCAGCGGAAGCTACACGGTAATTGATGTAGGGGGACAGGATACCAAGATCATCGCGTTGGAAAACGGTCACGTGAAAGACTTTATCATGAATGACAAGTGCGCGGCGGGAACAGGACGATTTCTCGAAGTAATGGCCGGTGCTTTGGGCCTGACTACAGATGAGATGTGCAGGCTTTCGGAAAAGGGCAGAGGCGTAACGATCAACTCCATGTGTGCGGTATTTGCCGAATCAGAGGTGATCGGCCTGATGGGCCGAGGAACGGCAAAGGAAGACATTGCCTACGGCATCGTGGACTCCATTGTCAATAAGGTGAAAACCCAGTGTATGCGGATGAATGGAAGAGCTGACTCTTATTATCTGACCGGGGGACTCAGCGATAATCAGGTGTTCCTGTACAGGCTCAGTGAAAAAATCGGTTTACCGGTTCGTTCGGATCAGAACGGCCGTTTTGCCGGAGCCCTCGGCGCCGCAGTTATCGGGTATCAGTCCGCAGTCCAAGGAGGAAAAGCATGAAACTGATTGAAGAACTTCCGAAGGTCTTCGACGATTTCGGAGAACAGAGGAAAAATTCCTTTATTACCGCCATGGAATTGAAAAAGAAAGGCATTCCCATGGTCGGCGTATTTTGCACCTATTTGCCCCAGGAATTTGCGGAGGCGATAGGAGCTGTGACCGTCAGTCTGTGTTCTGTTTCGGAGGAGACGATTCCCGACGCAGAGGAGGTTCTGCCGAGAAATCTGTGTCCGCTGATTAAAGCGAGCTACGGCTTTGCCAAGACCGATAAATGCCCTTACTTCTATTTCTCTGATCTGGTTATCGGAGAAACCACTTGTGACGGGAAGAAAAAGATGTACGAGTATCTCAGCGAGATCAAACCGGTTCACGTTATGGAACTGCCCAACTCTCAGAGTGAAAACGGACTGGAACTGTGGAAGAGGGAACTGTACAAATTAAAGCAGGTTCTGGAAGAACGATTCGGGGTGGAGATCACAGAAGAAAAGCTTCGGGAAGCGGTAAGGCGAAAGAACAGGGAGCGCAGGGCATTGAAAGCTTTTTACGAGACAATGAAGCTGGATCCTCCGCCGATGAGCGGAAAAGAAGCTTTCAACATTTTAAACGGCGCCAGCTTCCGTTTTGATAAAGAGGCTATGATCGAGGAGATCGAGGCTATAACCGAATCCGTACTGTCCAGAGAAGAGCGGATGCCTAAAAGACCAAGAATTCTGATTACAGGAAGCCCCATCGGCGGGGTAGCGGAAAAGCTTTTTCTGTGCATAGAGGAGGCCGGAGCCAATGTTGTGGCTATGGAATGCTGCAGCGCTGCGAAATCCATTGACAGGCTGGTCGACGAGGAAGCCGGCGATATCTATGAAGCAATCGCGGATCGTTATCTGCAGACAGCATGTTCCTGTATGTCGCCTAATCCGAACAGATTCGAGCTTTTAAACCGCATAGTGGACGAGTACAATATAGATGGCGTAATTGAAGTGGTTCTTCAGGCGTGCCACACATATAACGTAGAAGCTTACGGCGTCAAACGCTTCGTCACGGCGGAGAAGAACATACCGTATACGTATATTGAAACGGATTATTCGACTGCGGATACAGAACAGCTGAAGACACGTATCTCGGCCTTTATCGAGATGCTTTAATAAAAAAATCTGCAAATAAAAAGTCAAGCAGAAAGGGAGATGCATATATACATCTCCCTTTTCTATCTTTATGCGGATAAAACAGCTTTCCGGACACAGCTTTTGAAAGGCTGCAAAAGACAGCAGATTTGTCTTTACTCAAAGCTTCGATTCAGCCGCTTTTCGATCAGCCGCAAAACCTTTTCCAGTATGACGACGAGCAGCCAATACATAAAAATCAGACCGCAGTAACCTTCGAAAAAACGGAAAGTTGAGGCTGCATAAAGCTGAGCGGCTGCGGTGATTTCGATTACTCCTACAGTGAAGGCCATCGCTGATCCTTTGATGATATCGATAAAGCTGTTGGCCAGAGCCGGAATGGCAATACGGCCGGCTTGCGGTAATACGATATAGCGAATAACCTGTTTTTCTGTGTAACCAAGAGAAAGACCCGCTTCAATCTGTCCCTTTTCTACAGACATCAGCGCTCCGCGGAGCGCTTCCTTCATATAGGCGGAGTTATTCAGACTCATAGTGATTACCGCGGAAGTAAAGCCTGTTACTGCAGTGAACGCCGGAAAAATAGCCGGAAGGCCGAAATAGAAAAAGAACAGTTGGGCGACAAGAGGTGTGCCTCTGAAAAAAGAGGTGTATATCCGGATGAAGCCCAGAGTCTTTTTTATGTTGAGGTATTCGCAGAGGGCGAAGATGACTGCAATGATCATGGAAAAGAACAGTACCAACAGCGACAGTGATATCGTCGTGGGAAGAGCTTTGACCATAGACCAGATTACCTTTTGAACGGCTTCAAATTCTATTCCCATGTCGGTCTTTCTCCCTCCTTTGAATTATTCTGCCTCCGGTTTTTGAGTAATATCAATATCGAACCATTTCATCGAGATTTCTGAAAGAGTTCCATCTTCTCTCATTTCTTCAAGAACCTGATCGAACTCTTTACAGAGCGATTCGCCTTCGTCAGTTTTCAGGAACGGATATCCGTATTCCTGATACTGCCCGGTTTCACCGACAATTCTCAGGTCGTAGCCCTCTTCGATGTTTACATTCAGTGAAGCGCGGCTGCCGATCCACAGATCGACTCTGCCGTTTACCACATCGTTGATGGAGATTCCTTCGTAATACACTCTCTCCAGCTTAATTCCCATCTCTTTTTCCAACTGGTCGACTACCTGCTCGTCGGAGGATCCGGCTTCGACGACAATGGTCCTGCCGTCAATATCATCCATGGATTCGATGTCCGAATCGCTCTTTGTGGCCAGCACCATGGCGTTGTAAACGTATGGCTCAGTAAAAACGTACTTTTCCCTTCTTTCATCATTGATGGTGACAATATTGGCTACTGTATCTATGCGGCCAGCATCGAGGCTGCCGAAAAGACCGCTCCACTCGATTGCTTCCATGGTAATTTCACGGCCTGTTCTTTCGCTGATTTCCGCGATGATATCCGCTTCAAATCCTACGATCTGGTCATCCTCTGTATAGGTCCAGGGAAACATGGTGCCTTCTGTTCCGGCAGTCAGAGCGGATTTTTCCGTTTCTTCAGGGGCAGTCGCTTCTTCTCCGTTTCCTCCGCAGGCGGCCAGTGCAAATACCGTGCAGATAGACAGCATTAGAATTAAAAATTTCTTTTTCATAGTTCTTTCTCCTACTATTAAAATTTATCTAAATTGATAACCTCTAAAAAGTTTTTCAGACGGGGACTCTCCGGGTGATCGAAGATTTCCTCCGCAGTGCCTTCCTCCGCAATTTTTCCGTCGTCGAGAAAAAGGACTTTGTCGGAGATCAGCCTGGCAAAGTGCATTTCGTGAGTTACGATGATCATGGTCTGCTTCTGGTCGGCCAGTTCCTTAATAACGTAGAGGACTTCTTTAACCAGCTCCGGATCCAAAGATGAAGTAGGCTCGTCAAAGAGGATCACCCTTGGTTTTGTGGCCATAGCCCGGGCGATCCCAACCCGCTGCTGCTGTCCCCCGGAGAGCTTGCGCGGATATGAGAGGGCCTTTTCCGAAAGACCTACTTTATTCAACAGGTCCATAGCCGTCTGCTCTGCCTGTTTTCTTTCCATTTTCTTTACGTGTACAAGAGGATCCGCAACATTTTCCAACACGGTTCTGTGTTGAAAGAGATTGTAGTTTTGGAAAACCATAGAGCTTTTCTGGCGAAGATTCCAGATTTCCTTTTTGCCCAGGCTGCCGTACTCAAATTCTTCCCCGTCGAAACAGATCTTCCCCGACTGAGGTTCTTCAAGGTAATTGATACACCTGAGCAGGGTGGATTTGCCCGAACCAGATGGCCCGATGACTGTCACGATCTCACCTTCACAGACCTCAAAACTTATACCTTTGAGCACGTCCAGATCTTTAAACGATTTATAGATATCTTTAATCTGCAGCATGATTCCACCTATCCAGTATTCCTGACCGTTGATTTCTGTATTCGATCATGTTTGCATTGAATATACCCGGAAGACCTCCGGAGTGCAGGAGCAAAATACGACTGTTTCGCGGCAGCCGGTTTTGTCGGATAAATTTCAGCGCGCCGTTGAATACTTTTGCGGAATAAACCGGGTCAAGAAAGAAGCCTTCTTTCCTTGCTATGTATTCAATTACGGACATGGTATCGTCATCGGGAATGCCGTAACCCAGATTGACGCTGTTCGTCAGAAAACAAAAGTCTTCAGGTTGAGCTTTAACTGAAAGGCCCAGATTTTCAGCCGCGGAGTTGATCAGATTGGCGATGAAAGCCGGTTTTTTCGGATTCATTTCTTCTATATTTACGCCGATGATTCTGCTGCCGGTTTGAAGAAATTTGCTGCCTAACCACAGACCTGCGTATGTACCTCCCGACCCGTTTCCACAGAAGATGTAGTCGAAGGGGCTTTCTGTCTGGTCGGAAATCTCCCGCATACAGCTGAAATAACCCATGATGCCTGTCGGAGTGCTTCCGGCGGAAGGGATTTCGTAAAGCGCATCCCTTTGCGTTTCGTACTTATTTAGGTAGTGTGGAAGGACTTCTTCTTTTCTCAGGCGCAGGCGTGCTTCGCATAGAAGGTCTTTTTCTTCTACGGACCTTTTTGAAGCCATGATGTCGGATACATCAACCAATTCTATATCGCAGCCGATGTAATCGTCTAACAGCAGATTTCCGCTGAGTGTCTTCTTACCGGCATCTTCGATGAGCAGAAAGAGGAGACAGCGAAGTCCGGCTTTTGTAGCGCACAGTGCAGTTAACATACCGTGGTTAGTCTGTAGTGAACCGTTGGTGACGATGGCGGAGCAGCCTTTTTTTAGGGCATCGGCTATGAGGTAGTCTAACTTGCGAAGTTTATTTCCACCAAACCCGATTCCTGCTAAATCATCACGCTTAACGAATATATCACAGCCAAAGTCCGCACTGACTCCGCTGAGACGGTACAGAGGCGTGGGAGAGGAAATAAAACCGACTCTCTTAGGCATATAAACAGTTTGGGATATCAATAAATTCTCCTTTAATTATAGATAATTAATAAATAGTGGTATCGCTTGTATATGAATCAAGGAATAATATTTTCTTTATAAGTATAAAGCGGGGAAATATAGATGTAAAATCGTTTGTTTCAATGCTCAGCAGAGTTGATGATTCCTTGTCGAATCACAGCGACAGTTTTCTGTCTGTTTTAGAAAAAAAGAAGCCCGAAGGCTTCTTTTGATGTGAGGAGACAGGTGTTCTTACCTTCTACTTTTTCAGGGCTTTCAGGAACGCCTGAACGTCTTCTTCCGTGGTTCCCCAGGAAGTGACCAGACGTACCACGCGCTGTCCGTCTTTATAAGGAGCCCAATCGTAGAAGAAGAAATCCTTTTCCAGATCTCTGACCAGAGGTTCAGGGAAAATTGGGAAGATCTGGTTTGTCTTTGAGCTGCCGTCAAAGGAGTATCCGGCTTCGGCGATGCCTTCGCGGAGCATCCTGGCCATAGCGTTTTCGTGTCTGGCGATCTGGTAGAAGAGGCTGTCTTCTCCGCCTTCAAGAAGCGCTTCGAACTGGACGCCAATCAGGCGGCCTTTAGCCAACATGCCGCAGTTCTGCTTGATCATCCATCTGTAGTGGTCGTTGATGTAATCGTCGAATACGACGACTGCTTCGCCGAGCAGAGTGCCGTTTTTGGTTCCGCCGATATAGAACGCGTCAACCAGCCGGGCGATATCCCGGATCGTCATGTCGTTGTCTTCACAGGTGAGCGCTGCACCGAGACGGGCTCCGTCCATGTAGAGATACATATTCCTTTCCTTGCAGGCGCGGCTCAGGGCTTCCAGTTCGGCTTTTGTGTAGATCGTACCGCTTTCTGTGCTGTTGGAGATGTAAGCCATCTTGGGAATTACGGTGTGGTCGTCCTCAAATTCGCCCCAGGCCTGCTCGATGGATTCCGGAGTCAGTTTGCCGTCCTTTCCGTCGACAGTGAGGACTCTGTGACCGGAAGCCTCCACGCCTCCGCATTCGTGCAGGTAGATGTGACCGGATTTTAAGGCAACTACGGCTTCGAACGGCTTCAGTGCAGATGCGATGGTGATCACGTTAGCCGGTGTTCCGCCGACCATCATGTAAACCTCACAGTCCTGTCTGCCGATCATATCTTTGATCATCTGCGCAGCGTGTTCACTGTGCGGGTCGAGAGCATAGCCGTCAGTGTGCTCTTCGTTGGTTCTGATCAGTGCGTCCAGAATATGGGGATGGGCGCCCTGGCTGTAATCGCTTCTAAAGTAAATCATGTCTTCCTCCTCGAAAATCTATGAGAATATTTATATTATAGTTTATTTTCAGAGTAAATTCAATTGATAAAGAAGAGAGCGAAGGACGGAAATGTGCTGTGAAGATTAAAATCGGATCATGAGAAAAAACAGTGGATTTTTGCGGAGAAAGAGGGTATAATATCTGCGTAGTATTATTAAAAATTGCGCAAGGAAGAATAGAAATAAGGAGAAGATGGCGAGTATCGGGATCTTATGTATCCTACTCACTGAAAACGCCGTTTCCTTATTTTTTTTCGTTTTTGGCATTTATCCCTTACGGAAAAATCATACAAAATGGAGGAGGACAGGCATGAAAAAGTATATCTTTGTTACAGGCGGCGTAGTCTCCGGTCTGGGAAAAGGAATTACTGCAGCGTCTTTAGGCAGACTTCTGAAATGCAGAGGGCTGAAGGTGGCAGCACAGAAACTGGATCCGTACATCAACATCGATCCGGGAACCATGAGCCCTTATCAGCACGGGGAAGTTTTTGTCACTGAAGACGGAGCGGAAACCGATCTCGATCTGGGACACTACGAACGTTTTATCGACGAAAACCTGAATCGGTTCAGCAATCTGACCACGGGGAAAGTTTACTGGAACGTACTGAACAAGGAGCGAAATGGGGAATACCTGGGAAGTACCGTTCAGGTCATTCCTCACATAACCAACGAAATCAAGTCTTTCATCTACAACGTGGGCAAGAGTTCTGATGCCGATGTGATCATTACCGAAATCGGAGGAACGGTCGGAGATATAGAGAGTCAGCCTTTTCTTGAAGCTATTCGTCAGGTTTCTCTGGAAGTGGGGAAAGAAAACTGCCTGTTCATCCACGTTACCCTGGTGCCGTACATCAAGAGTTCCGGTGAACACAAATCAAAGCCTACTCAGCATTCTGTCAAGGAGCTTCGGGCACTGGGCATTTCACCGGATATCATCGTAATGCGGGTAGATGAACCGGTGGACCAGGACATCGTCGACAAAATCGCGCTGTTCTGCAACGTGAAAAAGGACTGCGTCATTGAGAATATCACCCTTCCTGAACTGTATCAGGCCCCGGTGATGCTGGAGAAAGCAAATCTCAGCTGGATCGTCTGCAGAGAACTGGGCATCAATGCCGGTCCGTGCGAAATGGGAGAATGGAACAGGATGCTTCGGCGGATAGAAGAGCGGAGCGGAGATGTAACCATTGGTCTTGTGGGAAAATATGTGAAGCTGCACGACGCCTATCTGTCCGTGGTGGAAGCGCTTCGTCACGGAGGATATGAAAATGATGTCCGCGTCCATATCAGGTGGATCGAAGCCGAAGATGTGACCAAGGAGGCTGCGGAGACCCTGTTTTCCGGCGTAGATGGCATTCTGGTGCCTGGAGGTTTTGGCGACCGGGGAATAGAAGGCAAGATTGAGGCGGCCCGGTATGCCAGAGAGCGAAACGTACCGTATCTGGGAATCTGCCTCGGCATGCAGACAGCGGTCATTGAATTTGCCCGAAATGTTCTCGGTCTGGCCGATGCCAATTCCGGCGAGTTTACTCCGGAAGGCGGCAATAACGTCATCGATCTGATGCCCGATCAGCAGGGGAACATCCCCAAGGGAGGAACCATGCGGCTGGGTGCATATCCCTGCAGCATCAAAGAGGGAACCGTATTGGAGAAGGCTTACGGGACACTGAAGATCAGCGAGCGTCACCGGCACAGATACGAGTTCAGCAATGCCTACAGGGAGCGGTTTGAGTCTGCAGGTATGACGATATCCGGGACTTCGCCTGACGGACGTCTGGTAGAAGCGGTGGAGCTTGCGGATAAGCGTTTCTTTGTGGCGGTGCAGTACCATCCGGAGTTTAAGTCCAGGCCGAACTGCGCCCATCCTCTGTTCCGTCAGTTTATCGGCGCCTGCGCGAACAACGAGCAGCGGTAAAAGGACAGAACAGGGCTGCTTTGCCTGAGGGAAATCCGATATTGCAAAGCAGCCCTGTTCTCTTAGATGTTACAGAATACATCTTTGTATTACTCTTCTTCTTTTTTATGTGTATATTTTTCTCTGGTAGCGAGACCGCCTCGAATGTGTCTTTCGGCTTTATTGACATCAAGTACTGCCTTTACCTGTGCGGCAAGAGAAGGACTAATTTCCTGCAGTCTTTCCGTGACGTCTTTGTGCACCGTACTCTTGCTGACCTTGAATTTCTTTGCAGCGGCACGGACAGTGGAGTTGGTTGAAATGATATATTCAGCCAGCGCAAGTACTCTCTCTTCTATGTAATCCTTCATATTAAACACCGCTCCTTAAACTCAAGTTAAGACCAATATATGCGGCCCAAATACCCGATATGCATAAGATTTCAACCGCGCCGAAGGATCGGCGGCCGGCGGAGACGGATGGAAAGGCGAGCCGGCGGTACCCGGCGGCGGAATTTGGCTGAATTTTAAAAGTTTACGGAGATTTTACATTTTGTTTGTGGAATTTGCAGTGACGCTATAGTAAACTATAGTAATAGGTAAATGGAGGAACAAGAATGATTTATTTTGTTGAAGATGATAACAGCATACGGGAGCTGGTGCTGTATACGCTGAACAACGCCGGCTACGAGGCAAAAGGATTTGAAAAGCCTTCTCTGTTCTGGGAAGCGCTTAAGACGGAAGTACCGGCGTTGATTCTGCTGGACATCATGCTGCCGGAAGAAGACGGATTGCAGATATTGAAAAAGCTCAGATCGATGAGTCAGACCAAAAAGGTGCCGATCATGATGCTGACGGCGAAGGGTACGGAATACGACAAGGTAATCGGGCTGGATTACGGCGCCGATGACTACATGCCAAAACCTTTCGGCATGATGGAGCTGATCGCCAGGGTAAGAGCCCTTCTGCGCAGAGCGGACGTAGTCGATACGGAGAGAGATTACAGCATTGGAAATCTATATCTTTCCCCGTCCAAGCATATCGTCAAAGCAGACGGAGAGGAGGTTACGCTGACCCTGAAAGAGTTCGAAATGCTGACCCTGCTTGTGGAGAATCAGGGAATTGTTTTTACTCGGGATCAGCTGCTGACCAAAATATGGGGATACGCTTTCGACGGCGAAAGCAGGACGGTAGACGTCCACATACGCTCGCTGCGGCAGAAGCTGGGCAGCTGCGGAAAGCTGATAGAAACGGTGAGAGGAATCGGCTATAAAATCGGAGAAGCAAAGAATGAAAAATAGGATTTTCAAGGGAGTCTTTCTCGTCGCCATTCTGACCTGGGTGGCCTGTCTGGCGCTGATTATGGGAGCGCTGTACATACAGTACAGCGGCGAGTCGGAAAGGGAGCTGCGCAATGAAGCCTATCTCGTGGCAAGGGCCGTGGAAAGCAGCGGCATGGATTATCTTGGGGATCTTTCTGTTTCCGAGGATCACCGAATTACCTGGATAGGCAAGGACGGAACGGTTCGCTTCGATTCCTCTGCAGATGAGGATGATATGGAGAACCACAGCGACCGGCCGGAGGTAAGGGAAGCCATGAGAACAGGCTTCGGTGAGGATTCGCGCTATTCTGAGACATTGGCGGAAAAGACCATGTATTGTGCAGTCCGGATTGAAGATAATTCGGTGGTGCGGATATCGCAGGTTCACTTTACGATTTTTACTCTGCTGCTGAATCTGTTGGAACCCATTCTCTTTGTTCTGCTGATGGCTGTGGTTTTGTCGCTGCTGCTGGCCTCAAGAATTGCGAAGAAAATTGTCAAGCCGATCAACGATATCGATCCGGAATTTCCGGAAAAGACGGAAACTTATGAAGAAATTCGGCCTCTTGTCAACAAGATCGCTGAACAGAACAAGGCGCTGAATATCAGGATAAGCAAGCTGCAGACTGACGTGGATGAGAAGACTCGCGAAGCGGATTTTCGAAAAGAATTTACTGCCAACGTATCTCACGAACTGAAAACGCCGCTGACCTCGATTTCCGGCTTTGCGGAAATCATAAAGAACGGTATCGTCAAGTCGGAGGATATTCCCCGCTTTGCCGGTCGGATTTATGACGAGGCTCAGCGTTTAATTCAGCTGGTGGAGGACATAATAAAGCTGTCGCAGCTGGATGAGAAGCAGATTGCGGCTCACAAAGAAAGGCTGGATTTGTATCTGACCTGCGAAGACGTCATACGCACCCTCGAAACGGCTGCAGAGGAGCGGGATGTCAAGGTAAAACTGACGGGCAGGCATATTTATGTAGAAGCTGTTGGACAAATTTTAAGTGAAATTGTTTACAACTTATGTGATAATGCGATAAAATATAACAAAACCGGAGGAACGGTGACGGTCAGCGTTTTTGAGGAGGCAGGCAGACCGGCTTTAACTGTTTCCGATACGGGAATCGGTATACCGGAAGAAGATCTGGATCGGGTCTTTGAACGCTTTTACCGGGTGAATAAAAGCCACTCCAAGGAGATCGGAGGAACGGGATTGGGTCTGTCCATCGTCAAACACGGAGCGGCTTATCACGATGCCAGAATAAGAATCGACAGCAAATTGAATTTGGGGACGAGCATAACGATTGTATTTTAGCCGCCCCCCCTTCTTTTGCGGGCACAGAGATAAAGAGAGGAAACTGTACATGGATATTTTTTCGTTTATTTCACTGTTCGGCGGGCTGGCGCTGTTTCTCTATGGGATGAACCTGATGTCGCAGGGTCTGGAGAAGTTGGCCGGAGGAAAACTGGAAGAGATTTTAAGACGGATGACGTCGAGTCCGCTGAAGAGCCTGTTCCTTGGAATCGGAATCACTGCGGTGATCCAGAGCTCTTCGGCTGTTACCGTAATGCTGGTGGGACTGGTCAATTCGGGCATCATGCAGCTTTCCGGCACGGTAGGCGTGATTATGGGATCTAATATCGGTACTACAGTTACCGCGTGGATTCTCAGTCTGATAGGTATCGAGAGTGATAATGTCTGGGTAAGACTTCTGAAGCCGGAATCCTTTTCGCCGGTATTGGCGCTGGTCGGAATCATCCTGATGATGTCCGCCAAGAGCAGCCGGAAAAAGGATATCGGCAGCATTCTGATCGGATTTGCCATTCTGATGTATGGCATGGATTTCATGAGCGATTCCGTAAGTCCGCTTGCCGACTCGCCGAAATTCGCCTCCATATTGACCGCATTTTCCAATCCGCTGTTGGGACTGTTGACCGGACTGGTGCTGACTGCGGTAATCCAGAGTTCTTCTGCATCGGTAGGAATTCTCCAGGCTCTGTCGCTTACGGGCGGCATATCCTACGGAATGGCCATACCGATCATTATGGGACAGAATATAGGCACCTGCGCTACTGCGCTGATATCCAGTATTGGCGTAAGCAAAAACGCTAAGCGGGTAGCGGTCATTCATATTTCTTTCAATATTATCGGAACGGTCATATTTATGACTCTGTATTTTATCGCTCATTTCCTTATCGATATGCCGTTTATCGCCAACGCCATCAGTCCGGTGGGCATAGCGGTAGTGCACAGCATCTTCAATATTACAACTACAGTCTTGCTGCTGCCGTTTTCCAAACAGCTGGTCAAGCTGGCTGAAGGAACCATCAAGACTGAGCCGGAGAAGGAAATCGCTTTCCTCGATGAAAGACTTCTGAATACGCCGTCTATCGCTCTGCAGGAGTGCAACCACATCGCTACGGACATGGCCTATGTGGCGAAGAATTCCATGATGGCGGCGATGGATCTTCTGTTTGACTACGACAGGGAGAAAGCCGAAAATGTCAAAGAGCTGGAGAAAGAAGCGGATATCTACGAAGACCGCCTCGGTTCTTATTTGGTCAGACTTTCCGGGGCTCAGCTTTCAGATGCGGACAGCCGGCAGATTTCCAAGCTGCTGCATACCATCGGTGATTTTGAGCGAATCAGCGACCATGCCGTAAACGTTACGGAAGCGGCTCAGGAGCTTTCCGAGAAAAAGATCGTTCTCTCCGAAGAGGGGAGGCGGGAAATTCGGATTGCCACATCGGCAATAAAAGAGATATTGGATATCGCCATAACGGCCTTTGACGATGATGATCTGGATCTGGCCTTCCGAGTGGAACCTTTGGAACAGGCCGTAGACGGAATCATCGAGGAGATAAAGCTGAATCACGTCAACCGTCTTCAGACCGGAACGTGTACCATCCAGCACGGCTTCGTTCTTTCGGATATTCTGACCAACTATGAAAGGGTTTCCGACCACTGCTCCAACATTGCCGTGGCGATGATCGAGCTGTCCAAATCTTCCTTCGATACCCACAAATATTTGGACAAGCTGAAGACGATGAGCGATCCAGAGTTCAAGGAGATGTTCGCCGAGTATCAGAAAAAATATGCCATCTCATAGCAGCGAGAAAAGAGAAACGCGCTTTTTCGATTTTGGAAAAAATCAGCATTTGCGTTGAAAAAAAAGAGGAAATTGGGTATAATGTTCTCACACAGCGATTGACAAATTGGGAAAGAACGCAAAAGATAGAAATTATACCGCAGTCCGGCCGTCTCAGGGGATTGTTATGGTATATTTTTCCCGTTTGTGTAAATACTATATATGCCTTCAATTTGCAAAGGTAAAGATGGGATAGAGAGCCCCTGTCCTGACCGGTTGGACTGAAAAAGGCCGCGAGAAGCGGGGTGCGTTTGCGCCGGTCTGTTGGCGCTGCAGGGCAGTAAGGGATAAATATTTTGAAGAAAAGGAGTATGGAAATGGCAAGTGAAGTTGGAATTGATTTAGGTACAGCCAATGTGCTGGTATATATAAAAAACAAAGGTATAGTGCTCAACGAGCCTTCTGTCGTGGCGATTAACAAGGATACCGACGAAATTCTCGCCGTCGGAGAAGAGGCGAGACAGATGCTGGGAAGAACGCCGGCCAATATTATCGCGGTCAGACCGCTGAGAGACGGCGTCATATCCGATTATGATATCACAGAGAGGATGCTGAAGTACTTTATCCGCAAGACCTGCGGAAGCGGCAGATTCTTCAAGCCCAAAATTATGGTCTGCGTACCGAGCGGCGTTACCGAGGTGGAGAAAAGAGCAGTCAGAGAGGCGGCGACACAGGCGGGAGGTAAGGACGTCTATCTGATGGAAGAGCCTGTAGCTGCGGCAATCGGCGCAGGTATCGATATTTCTCAGCCTGACGGCGTCATGGTCATCGATATAGGCGGAGGAACCACCGATATCGCCGTTATTTCCCTGGGCGGTATTGTGGCCAGCACATCGGTAAAAATGGCGGGGGACAAGTTCGACGACGCCATCATCAAATATATGCGCAAGGTTCATAAGCTGTATATCGGTGAAAGAACCGGCGAAGAGATCAAAAAGACCATAGGCACGGCATTTCCCCGCGAAGAGAACATGACCATGGAGTGCAGAGGCAGAGACCTGGTTACCGGTCTGCCAAAAACTGTGGAAGTAAGCTCAGAGGAGATCATGGAAGCTCTTGAGGAACCTCTCCATACCATCTGCGAAGCGGCGCACAGCGTTCTTGAGCAGACTCCTCCGGAACTGGCGGCGGATATCAGCAATTCCGGTATCGTCATTACCGGCGGCGGAGCTCTGCTGTACGGAATTGACCGTAGAATAGAAGAGAGAACCGGAATAAAGGTGAGAATCGCTGAGGATCCGACTTCCTGTGTGGCAATCGGCACGGGCAAAGCGCTCAACGAGTTGGAATCCCTGGAGGGCAACTCTCTGAACAGGAGACAGCCTTATCTGTAAAACGGTTTGGTTATTACAAAAGCACAGCAGACCCGAATAGACCGCTGTGCTTTTTTTGTGCAGGTCGAAAGACCAATTGCCCGGAAAAGGAGCGGAGCGTCTGCATCCTTCGGCGCCGGGAGAAACAGGAGAAGAGATGAAAATAGAACTGATCGCAACGGCGACTTTCGGCTTGGAAGCCGTGGTAAAAAGAGAAATACAAAATCTGGGTTATCGGATACTCAGGTCAGAAGACGGCAAGATTACTTATTTGGGCGATGAGCGGGCTATTGTTCGCAGCAATCTCTGGCTTCGTTCAGCCGACAGAGTTTTACTCAAGATGGGAGAATTTCCTGCGACGGAGTTCGAGGATCTGTTTCAGCAGACGAAAGCCTTGCCGTGGGAAGAACTGATCCCCATTGACGGAAAATTCACCGTCACCTGTACATCGGTAAAGTCCAAGCTTCACAGCGTTCCGTCCTGCCAGAGTATTGTAAAAAAGGCCGTCGTCGAGAGACTGAAAGAATATTACTGCATAGATCTCTTTCCGGAGACCGGCGCAGAATACACGATTAAGGTTACGCTGCTTAAAGATATCGCGGTTTTAACTGTGGATACCAGCGGCAGAGGACTTCACAAGCGGGGCTACAGGGTTTCCGACGTAGCTGCTCCGCTGAAGGAAACTCTGGCGGCCGGTCTGGTTCAGCTGTCCTTCTGGCGGGAAGGAAGGCTTCTTGTGGATCCCTGCTGCGGATCGGGAACCATCGCCATAGAGGCGGCGATGATCGGGCGAAATCTGGCTCCGGGCCTCGGAAGGGAATTTGCCTCCGAAGGTTGGGAGCTGATTCCGGATCAGTTGTGGAAAGAAGAGCGAAAAGCGGCCTACGGTGCAGTGAAGTACGATGCGGCTGTCCGCATCGCTGCGTCGGATATCGATAACCGGGCCGTTTCCGCGGCCCGAAGCAATGCCGTCGAAGCCGGAGTGGACGATGTAATCTCCTTTTCCCGCATGGATATGAAGAATCTGACCGCCACGGAGGAGAACGGGATCATCATAACCAATCCTCCGTACGGAGAACGGATCGGCAGCCGCAGACAAATCGATGAGATCTATGCAAAATACAGGAGCTTTTTAACCGAAAATCCGGACTGGTCCTTGTTTTTGCTTACTGCAGATAAAGAGGCAGAGGGTAAAATTTTGAACCGGCCGGCCGACCGACGGAGAAAGCTGTATAACGGCAGGCTGGAAACCTGCTATTACCAGTTTTACGGAAAGAGGAGATGAAACTATGGAGATCATCATCGATAAGAAACTCAGAACGCCCCTGTACTGGCAGATCGCGGATCAGCTTAAAGAGATGATTGTCAGCGGCAATATGGCTGACGGAACGATTCTCCCTTCCGAGCGGTCTCTGGCCCAGCTTCTTGGCGTTCACAGAAACACGGTGATCAAAGCTTATTCCCATCTGAAAGACCAGGAACTGATCGATTCTTTTCAGGGCGTCGGGTACAGAGTGACTTTCCGCAGCGACGACAGTCCGTCGGAGCCGGATGTAAGACGGCGTGTAAACTGGAGCAATATCATCAAAGATGAATACCAGGATATTGAGAGAACCTTCGACGATATCTTCTTGAGATTCACAGAGGAAAACAATATTTCTTTTTCCACCGGCATGCCGCCTGCGGTGTACGATGAAGAAGAACTGGCGGCTGACCTGGCATCGATCCTCAAAGAAGAAGGAAGACGGCCGTTCTATCTTTCCCCTTATCAGGGAGATCTGACCCTTCGGCAGCGCATCATCTCCTACCTGCGGACAAAGGGAATAAAGGCGGGGATGAACCAGGTGCAGATCCTGTCGGAGACCAATCAGGCTCTGGACTTTATCATCACGGCCCTTCTGAAAGCGGGCGATAAGGTCATCATCGAGGAACCGGTATCGCCGGACGTTTATCGGGTAATCGAACTGGCCGGCTGTATTCCGATCACGGTTCCCGTGGATGAAAACGGCATGATCTGTGAAAACCTGGATGTCCTGATCGAAAAACACAGGCCTAAATTCATCTACGTCAATTCCAGCTATCACGATCCTACGGGCTGTATTCTTTCGGTGGAGCGCCGGAGAAAACTGCTGGAGCTGTCCAATCGGTACCGTCTCCCCATCGTTGAGGAAGACGCGGCGTCGGAACTGTCCTTTGAGGAGAAGTTCCTCCCGACGATAAAGTCCATGGACCGCAGCGAAAACGTGATCTATATCTACTCCTTTTCCCTAACTTTCATTCCGGGACTTTCCATGGCTTTTGTAGTTGCCCCGGAAAAGCTGATCCGCAGTCTGAGCTATCTGGTATCTATCCGAATCATGTCGTTGGACTGGATGACGCAGAAGCTGCTGGCCAAATGCATTACCGACGGAAAGTACTACGAAAACGTGCAGCGTATTGCCGGCCTCAACAAGGAAAAGAGAGATCTGATGTGCGAATATCTGGATCGGCTGGCTCCTCTTGGCGTTACCTACAGAAAGCCCAAAGGCGGCGTTTACATATGGTGCAGGCTGCCGGGCAATGTAGACGCGAAAACCGTAGTCGCCGAGTGTGGCAGGAGAGGGATATCCGTCATCCCCGGCGAGGTGTTTTTTCCTCACCGAAACGGCGGTCACAACAACATTCGTTTAAACTATTCCTATGAAACTCCGGCCAGGATACGGCTGGGTATGGAAAATCTGACGGAGATCATCGAGGGACTGGCTGAGGAGAGGGGATAAAGAGGATAAAAAAGGAAAATTTTACGAATAACTGGTACATAAAAAAACAGAAGCTCTGGTACTTTAATTTTTTGACAAATATAGTATGATTTTTTTATTGAGAGTTAAACTACTTTATGAATCGCATTTAAAATTATTCAGAAGAGAAAAGGAGAAAAGACAATGGCAGTAAATTTAAAGGGAAGAAGCTTTTTGACACTTATGGATTTCACTCCGGAAGAAATCAGATACATGCTTGACCTGGCTCACGACCTGAAGGCGAAGAAGAGAGCCGGAATCTGCAACCAGATCCTCAAAGGAAAGAACATCGTTCTGCTGTTCGAGAAGACGTCCACCAGAACCAGATGCGCTTTTGAAGTTGCCGCTATGGATGAAGGCGCTGGCGTTACATTCCTCGATTCCGGCAGCTCTCAGATGGGCAAAAAGGAAACTATGGAAGATACGGCAAAAGTACTGGGCAGATTCTATGACGGTATCGAGTACAGAGGCTTTGATCAGGAAGTCGTAGAAGGTCTTGCAAAATATGCCGGCGTACCTGTATGGAACGGTCTTACTGACGTGGATCACCCGACTCAGATCCTGGCTGACCTGCTCACTATCGAAGAGCATGTTGCAAAACCGCTGAACAGAGTAAAGGTTGTATTCAGCGGAGATATCAGAAACAACATGAGCTACGCATGGATGTACGGATGCGCTAAGATGGGCATGCACTATGTAGCTTATGGTCCGGACGAACTCAAGGCTGAACTGAAGCAGGATGTTATCGATAAGGTTCAGGAAGTTGCAAAGGAAACCGGAGCGGTTATCGAAATCTCTTCTGATCCGGCTTGCCTGAAGGGCGCAGATGTAATCTACGCTGACGTTTGGGCTTCCATGGGTGAAGAGGCTGAGATTCCTGAAAGAGTTAGACTTCTGACTCCGTTCAAGGTAACAAAGGAATTGATGGATGCAACAGAAAATCCGGATTGCCTGTTCATGCATTGTCTGCCTTCTTTCCACGATTTCGAAACGACTATGGCAAAGACGCAGAAAGAAGCCGGATACGACATTCGTGAGGTTACTGACGAAGTATTCAGAAGCAAGAACTCTGTCGTATTCGATGAAGCTGAAAACAGAATGCACACGATCAAAGCAGTTATCGTAGCGACGATCGGCTAATTTCGAAGCAATAAAAGCTGCCGATAGACGGAATGCCGCTCTGCGGCAGCTTTTTTAAACCTGAAGTTTGTTTCTGCGGACCCGCTGCCGCAGAAGAAAAGGGAGGAAATTATGTATCCTGGAATTCATAATTATTCTGAAATCGGTAAATTGAACAAAGTCCTCCTCCACAGAATCGGAGAAGAGGTAGAAGGCCTCGTTCCCGATAACTTCGAGAGACTTCTGTTTGACGATATTCCGTTCCTGAAGGTCGCTCAGCAGGAGCACGACCGGTTTGCGGAAGTTCTTCGTGAAAACGGAGTAGAAGTCATCTACTATGTGGATGAGACGGCAAAAGCGCTGAAGGATCCAGCAATCAAGGAAGAATTCCTGAATAAGATTCTGGATGAGAGTCATCTCAATTCCGAAGGCGTCAGAGAAGCCATCTTTGATTATCTGATTAAAATGCCGGAAAAAGAGATGGTGGCGAAAATCATCGCCGGTGTCAAGAGAGAGGAAATCGGCGATGTGGAAGGCAAGTCCCTCGCTGACTTTATCACCTCGTCCTATCCGTTTTATATGGATCCGATGCCGAACCTGTATTTTACCCGGGATCCGGGAGCTTGCGTAGGAAACGGTATCAATATCCATCACATGAGCACCGCGACGAGAAGAAGAGAAGCGCTCCTTCTGAAATACATGTTTATGTACAATCGCGACTTTGCGCCGGAGGGATCGCAGCTGTGGTATGATTACGACCACGAATACTCCATCGAGGGCGGAGACGTGCTGGTTCTGAACTCTGAGACTGTAGCTATCGGCCTCAGCCAGAGAACTACGGCGTCGGCTATCGAAAGATTTGCGGAGAACATGCTGAACAAATCCACTTTTAAGAGAGTTCTGGTATTCGATATTCCGAAGAGCAGAGCGTTCATGCATCTGGACACGGTATTCACCATGGTGGATTATGATAAATTCACCATCCATCCGGAAATCGAGGGTCCACTTCAGCTGTTCGAGATCACCCTTGAAAGAGACGGAAAAGCCCATTTCGAGTCGGTGACCGACGCATTGCCGAACATTTTGAAGAAGGTACTGAATCTGCCTGCGGTAGAGCTGATCCGCTGCGGCGGAAGTGATCTGATGGCAGCGCAGAGAGAACAGTGGAACGACGGTTCCAATACGCTGTGCATCGCACCGGGAACGGTAGTCACCTATGAAAGAAACTATGTAACCAATGATCTTTTGGATAAAAAGGGCATCAAGGTTCTGACCATCCCAAGCTCAGAGCTTTCAAGGGGAAGAGGCGGCCCAAGATGCATGTCCTGCCCGGTTAACCGGGACGATCTGTAAACAGATCATCTATATTGATTTAAAGTAGGAGAAAGAAACATGGCAGAAAAAATTGTAATCGCTCTGGGCGGAAACGCACTCCAGTCCGGAAAGAGTGACGCTACAGCTGAAGCGCAGCTTAAAGTCGTTAAGCAGACTTGTGAATATATTGCAGACATCAGCTGCAAAGGTTATGAGATCGGTATCGTACACGGAAACGGTCCGCAGGTAGGAAGAATCCTGCTGGCTTCCGAAACGGCAAAGGATGTAACGCCGGCAATGCCGTTTGACGTGTGCGGAGCTATGTCCCAGGGATACATCGGCTACCATCTGCAGCAGGCTCTCAAATATGCGCTGAACAAGAGAGACAGAAACATTCCGGTTCTTACTGTTGCTACGCAGATGATCGTGGAAAAGAGCGACCCGGCTTTCCAGAATCCGACAAAGCCGATCGGACCGTTCTACTCTGAAGAAGAAGCAAAACAGCTTCAGGAAGAAAAGGGTTACACGATGAAGGAAGACGCCGGAAGAGGCTGGAGAAGAGTTGTTGCTTCCCCGCTTCCGAGAAAGATTGTTGAAATCGGCGCAGTAAAGAGACTGTGGGATTCTTCCATCGTTATTTCCTGCGGCGGCGGCGGTATTCCTGTCGTAGAGAACGCCGACGGAACGATGGAAGGCGTAGCAGCGGTAATTGACAAGGATTTCGCTGCAGAGCTGCTTGCTGAGCAGGTAGGCGCCGACGTGCTGATGATCCTGACCGAGGTAGAGAAAGTTGCCATCAACTTCAACAAGCCGGATCAGAAAAACCTGGATAAGCTGAACCTGGAAGATGCAGTGAAGTACATCGAAGAAGGGCAGTTTGCTCCGGGAAGCATGCTTCCAAAGGTAGAAGCAGCGATGAAGTTCGTCAGAGCATATCCGAACAAGAAGGCGATCATCACTTCTCTGGATAAGGCAATCGACGCGTTGGAAGGCAAGACCGGTACGGTAATCACGTTCGCGTAAGACGAAAACTTTATAATACCATATCAACAAAAGAGGCCGAAGGGCGTCCGCCGGTATCGGCGAATCGCCCTCGGCCTCTTTTGTCGTACAAAGAAGCTTATCCGCATTTTCTTTGGCATAGCTTCCGCTTGCACAGTTTTCCTTACCACGGTATAATGAGTACAAATCGGGTTTTCAGGATAAATTCCCGTAGAAACGGTACGAACCGTACCATTTTTGAAGAGTAAAAGCGGCATAACGGACTGCAGAAGGAGGAACATGAAGCGCATATTCTATAACGGAAAGATCAGAGCGGAGAGAGACAGATGGGTATCCGCTCTGTACATTGAAGACGGCCAGATTATTGCCGTCGGAAGCGATGAGGAAATATTGAACATGGCCGAATCGGAAGAGGGCGTGGAAAGTGAAAATCTGGAGGGCCGGCTGACGCTGCCGGGATTTAACGACAGTCATCTCCACTTTCTCTATACCGGCAGATTTTTGACTCAGGCGGATTTGGGCGGAACGAAGAGCATTGGCGAAGTGAAAGAGGTGCTTCAGCGTTTTCTGCGGGAACACGACTTTGAAGGCGGGAAGTGGCTTCAGAGCTACGGCTGGAATGAAGAAAACTGGGAAGAAGGACGGCTTTTGACCAGAGCGGATCTGGACCAGGTTACTGCGGAAGTGCCTGTTTTAGCCGCCCGGGTCTGCACGCACATCTGCACGGTTAATTCTCCCCTCCTTCGGCTGATCGGCGTTGATCCGGATCTGCCGTGGAAGGGCGAATCCTGGATTGGCGTCGATGAGAACGGCATCCCCAACGGAATCATCTACGAGAGAGTTTCTGAAACCTACAACGCCATGCCTCGCCCCGGAGCAGAGGAGATAGAAGAAGTGCTGATACAGATGGGGAAAAAGGCGGCGGAAGTCGGACTGACTTCCATTCAGTCCGACGACCTGCAGTCCATGCCGGGATACAGTGGTAAAGATGTCATCGAAGCTTATCGCAGGCTTGAGGGGGAAGGAAGACTTCCCGTAAGGGTCAGTGAGCAGTGCCGCATTACCAGTCTTGAGGAATATGAGGAATTTCAGGCGAACGGATACCGAACCGGACAGGGAAACAGTCTGTTTCGGCTGGGCGCGTTAAAGACTTTTTGTGACGGCTCTCTCGGTGCAAGAACAGCCTGGCTGAAGGAAGACTACAGTGACGATCCGGGGAATCGGGGCATTCGGATCTATGAGGACAGGGAAGAACTCTGGCGGCTTTTGGAACGGGCCCACAGAGACGGCATGTCTGCGGCGATCCACTGTATAGGCGACGGAGCCTGCGAACAGGCTGTGTCCGTCATAGAAGAGGTACAGAAAAAGTATCCGGAGCAGAAAAACCGGCATGGTATCGTTCACGCGCAGATTTTGAGCAAGGATTTGATCGAAAGGATGGCCAAAGCGGGAATTTTAGGTTATATTCAGCCGGTGTTTCTCGAGTGCGATCTCCATATGGCGGAGAGCAGAGTGGGAAGAGATCGGTTGGAATACAGCTATGATTTCCGCAGGATGTACGACGCGGGGATCAAAATCCCTTTCGGAACCGACGCGCCGGTAGAACCGTTTGCGCCGATGGATAACATTTACTGTGCGGTTACCGGCATGGACTTCGACGGCAAACCTGAAGGCGGCTGGCATACGGAGAAGCTGCTGACCCTGGACGAGGCTGTGGACTGCTATACGGCACATTCGGCCTACGCCTCCTTTGAGGAAAACTATAAAGGGCGTCTGCTCCCCGGATTTGTTGCCGACTTCACCGTGTTGGACAGAGATATCTTCTCTATACCGCCGGAAGACATCAAAAACGTCAGGCCGGTGCTGACCGTGATGGGCGGCAGCGTGACCTATAGGAGGAAGTAAAGAACATACGAAAAAGGACGAGGCCAGACGCCCCGTCCTTTTTCGGTTATGTATTGTAATATGTTTCAGGAGACAAGCTATTCGACGAAGGTACCGCTCTTAAACACCTGTTTTGGCAGAGCTTTCTGCGCTTCCGGCACGCCTTCCAGATTCTGTTTCTGAATCGCTCTGATCTTCAGCGGCAGCGAGAAGAGGTTGATGAAGCCCTCAGCGTCGCTCTGATTGTAAACCTCGTCTGCGCTGAAAGTGGCGAACTCTTCATTGTACAGAGAATACGGAGACTGACTGGCAACAGGCCAGGCGGTTCCCTTGTACAGTTTCATCTTCACCTTTCCGGTAACCAGCTTCTGCGTCTCGTCGACAAAGGCGGAAATAGCCTTGCGCAGAGGAGTGAACCAGAGACCGTCGTAGACCAGCTGTGCAAACTTCTGGGAAACGATATTTCTGTACTGCATGGTGTCCCTGTCCAAAATCAGTTTTTCCAGATCGCGGTGAGCGGCGAAGAGGATAGTTCCTCCCGGCGTTTCGTAGACTCCTCTGGATTTCATACCTACGAGACGGTTTTCGATGATATCGATGGTGCCGATACCGTTTTCTTTCCCCAGCTTATTCAGTGTCTTCAGCAGAGAAACCGGATCCATCTTTTCGTCGTTTATGGCGACAGGGATGCCTTTTTCAAAGCTGATTTCCACGTAGGTCGGCTGATCCGGAGCTTTTTCCGGCGGAATGGACATGACATGGATATCCGGTTTGTGTTCGTTCCACGGATTTTCCAGATTGCCGCCCTCGTGACTGATGTGCCAGATATTCTCATCTCTGGAATAGATTTTTTCTACGGTTTGGGAAATCGGAATGTTGTGGGCCCTTGCATAGTCTATGCACTCTTCCCGAGACTTGAGATCCCAGATTCTCCACGGCGCGATAACTTTGATGGCGGGATTCAGAGCTTTGATGGTCGTCTCGAAACGAACCTGATCGTTGCCCTTACCGGTGCAGCCGTGGGCGATATAGAAAGCGCCTTCCTGTTCGGCGATCTCTACGATTTTCTTTGCCTGCAGAGGTCTTGCCATAGAGGTTCCCAGCAGGTAATCGTTTTCGTAGACTGCGTCCGCCTTCAGCGTCGGATAGATAAAGTCAGTGATGAATTCCTCCTGAATGTCCAGAATGTAGGCCTTTGACGCTCCCGTAGCATAGGCCTTTTTTTCGATTGCGTCGAAGTCCTCATTTTGTCCGGTGTTGCAGCATACAGTGATGACCTCGCAGTCGTAGTGTTCTTTGAGCCAGGCGATGATAATCGATGTGTCCAGGCCGCCTGAATAAGCCAGAACGATCTTTTCCTTTGCCATATTTCTTTCCTCCTGAAATCATATAAATATTAATTGAAATGCATAAAAATTAATCAATAAATGCAATATACCATACAACCCACAATAAATCAAGGATAAATTTCATATTTATAATAAAAAATGTAAAAATATCAAAAAACGGATTGCATACTTATAATTCCTGTAGTATACTTCTTTAGAATAAAGAGAGGAGGCCTGGCAAGTGAAAGGAACCATATATATGGAAGACGGAACGATATATAAAGGTATGGGGTTTGGCGCTGAAGGAACCCGGGTCGGCGAGCTGGTATTCAATACGGCGATGACCGGTTATCAGAAGACGCTGACGGACCCGTCCTATAAGGAACAGGTCATCGTAATGACCTATCCGCTGATCGGCAATTACGGCATCAACAATACGGATAATGAATCGGCCGGTATCCACGCTTTTGGAATTGTGGCTGCCGACGTATGTTTTACCCCCAGCAACTGGAAGTCGGTGATGAACATCGACCGATGGCTCAAGGAGCAGAAGGTGCCGGGGGTTTATCATGTGGATACGAGGGAGATCACAAGGAAGCTGAGATACAGCGGGAATCAGAAATGCGTCATCACTACGGAAAATTTTTCTTCCGATGCTCTGCGAAAGATCTGTACAGGAGAAAAACTGCGGACGGATCAGATGAAGTATGCGGGAGTAAAAGAGATAGAGAACTGGGACAATCCCAAAGGAAAATACAGAGTGGCAGTTCTGGATTTCGGCGTAAAGCAGAGCATACTCAAGGAGCTCTATAACCGAGGATGCAGCCTGACGATGTTTCCCTACGGAACGAAGGCCAGAACCGTACTGGAGATGCAGCCCGACGGCGTGTTTCTGACCAACGGTCCCGGAGATCCCGAGGCGGCCGAGGAAGCGGTGGTTGTCGTCGAAAAGCTGATCACCAACAGCAATTACGGTCCCGATCAGATGCCGGTGTTCGGGATCTGTATGGGACATCAGCTGATCGCGCTGTCCCAGGGAGGCAGCACATACAAGCTGAAATACGGGCATCGTGGCTGTAATCATGGCGTCTTCGATAAGAACAGCGGGCGAAGTTATATCACCTCTCAGAATCACGGGTTTGCGGTAAAAGCGGAGAGCATCGTGCTGAAAGGCCTCGAAGTGACTCATCTGAACCTGAACGACGGAACGGTAGAGGGCATGCAGCATCTGAGTAAACCGGTCTTTTCCGTTCAGTTTCATCCCGAATCCAATCCGGGACCCGATGATACGGGGTATTTGTTCGATAAATTCATTCATCTCATGGAAGGAGGAAGGTTGTAATGCCGAGGGATTTTACACTGAAAAAGGTACTCATCATCGGTTCCGGCCCCATCGTCATCGGACAGGCAGCCGAGTTTGATTATGCCGGTACTCAGGCCTGCAAGGCTATTTCCGAGGAGGGCATAGAGACCGTTTTGATCAACAGCAACCCGGCCACCATCATGACCGATCAGGGAATTGCGGATAAAGTGTATCTGGAACCGATTACGGAAGAGGCCGTGGAGCAGATCATAGAAAAGGAAAGGCCAGAAGGCGTTCTCGCCGGATTCGGAGGTCAGACGGGGCTGAACCTGGCCATGGCGCTGGATGAGAAGGGGATCTTTGAAAAATACGGCGCCAGGCTGCTGGGCGTCAACAAGGAAAGTATCGATAAAGCGGAGGATCGGGAATCCTTCAAAGAACTGATGCAGCAGATCGGCGAACCGGTTCCTCCCAGCATCATCGCTACGACTTTGGAAGAATGCCGGCATTTCGTCGCAGAGAACGGTTATCCGGTGATCATCAGACCGGCCTATACGCTGGGAGGAACGGGCGGCGGAATCGCTCACGACGAAGAAGAGCTGGAGCACTTCTGCCTGCAGGGCATAGAAAAGAGCGCCATCAGTCAGATTCTCCTTGAGAAATCCGTGGCCGGCTGGAAAGAAATCGAATACGAAGTCATCCGGGACGCAAAGGACAACTGCATCATCATCTGCAGTATGGAAAACCTGGATCCGGTGGGCGTGCATACCGGCGACAGCATTGTGGTGGCGCCTACACAGACTCTTGGCGACAGTCAATATCAGATGCTGAGGAATTCTGCACTGAAGATCATACGCAGTCTGCGGATCGAGGGAGGGTGCAATGTGCAGTTTGCACTCAATCCGGACAGAGACGAGTACATCGTTATCGAGGTAAATCCGCGGGTCAGCCGTTCTTCGGCGCTGGCTTCCAAGGCGGCCGGCTATCCGATTGCAAAGATTGCGGCGAAAATCGCCATCGGCTATACTCTCGACGAGCTGAAGAACTATGTAACGGAAGGATCCAGCGCCTGCTTTGAACCGGCTTTGGACTACTGCGTCGTCAAATTTCCAAAGTGGCCCTTCGATAAGTTCCGCACTGCCTCCCGAAAGCTGGGGACGCAGATGAAAGCAACGGGAGAGATCATGGCCATCGACCGCAATTTTGAGAGCGCCCTTTTAAAGGCCGTCGCTTCTCTCGAAGTGGAAGGGACGGGTCTTCGGATTCCTTATGTGGCGGGTCTCAGCGAAGAAAAGCTGATGAAAAAGCTGGAAAGCTGCGACGACGAGCGGCTTTTCTGCATCGCCGAGGCTTTTCGCCGGAATATCGCGGATGTAGAAGAAATCTTCCGGCTGACCGGAATCGACCGCTGGTTTCTGGAAAAGATCGATGGGATCATCCGGCTGGAGCGGAAGCTGAAGAGTGAAGAGGTCACGGCAGATCTGATCCGAGAGGCGGAGTACAGAGGGTTTACCGATGATGAAATTCTGGATCTGACGGGTATGGCCAGAGAAGTTCTGCAGGATATTCGGCTGTATCACGATATCTATCCCGTCTACAAGGTGGTTGACACCTGTGCAGGCGAGTTTGAGGCGCTGACCCCGTATTACTATTCCAGCTACGGAGGAGAAAACGAAAGCAGAAAATCTGATCACGACAAGATTCTGGTCGTGGGCTCGGGCCCGATTCGTATCGGTCAGGGCATCGAATTCGATTACTGCTGTGTACAGGGCGTGTGGGCGCTGAAGGAGCTGGGCTATGAAGCGGTGATCATCAACAACAATCCGGAGACGGTCAGCACCGACTTCGATACGTCCGACAAGCTCTACTTCGAACCGCTGCACACCGACGATGTGATGAATGTGATCAAACAGGAACGACCAGACGGTGTGATTCTCCAGTTCGGCGGACAGACTTCGCTGAATCTGGCAGAGAAGCTTTCGGCCAGAAGCATAAAGATTTTGGGCACCCAGAACAAGTATATCGATCTGGCGGAGGATCGTGAGAAATTCTCCAATCTTTTGGACATTCTGGATATCGCCACGCCGAAAGGATGTGCGGTCAGAACCAGAGAAGAAGCTTTTGAGGCGGCTCTTCGGCTGGGGTATCCGCTGATGGTGCGTCCATCCTTTGTCATCGGCGGCCGCGCTATGCAGGTGGTTTACTCCGACGCGGAACTGGATAAATACCTGAAAGAAGCGGTAAAGATCTCTCATGAACATCCTGTGCTCATCGACAAATACGTGGAAGGAAAGGAAATCGAAGTGGACGCGGTAGCCGACGGCGAAGATGTGCTGATTCCGGGTATCATGGAGCACATCGAGCGGACCGGTGTTCACTCCGGCGACAGCTGCAGCGTCTATCCGCCTTACAGTCTTCCTAAGCAGATCATTGACCGTCTGATCAGCTATACGAAAAAGATCGCCAAGGCCCTTCACATCGTCGGGCTGGTCAACATTCAGTACGCGTGGGACGGTGACAAAATCTACGTTATCGAGGTAAATCCAAGGGCTTCCCGTACGGTTCCTATTCTGAGCAAGGTGACCAAGGTACCTATGGTCAAGCTGGCTGTTTCGGTTATGCTGGGAGAGAAACTGGCGGATCTGCCTTACGGAACGGGGCTCTATGAGAAAAAGGACTACTATGCGGTAAAGATACCGGTGTTTTCCGATGCGAAATTGACCGACGTAGACGTGGCCGTAGGACCGGAGATGAAATCCACCGGGGAGGTTCTGGGCATCGACAGAGATCTTTCCAGGGCGATCTATAAAGGCTTCTTGGGCGCCGGAATGAATATTCCGGACAGCGGAACCATATTTGTCTCCCTGCGCGATCACGATAAAAACGAGAACAGCGGGAAAATCATCAGGCTCTACAGCGACATGGGATTTAAGATTTGTGCCTCGGAGGGGACGGGACGATTCCTCAGGGAAAACGGTATACCGGCGGAGATTATGGCTTACAGCGAGGTGGAACCACTGATCGGCAGCGAGATGAAAATCCTGATTAATACGCCGAAAGCGATCAATCAGATCGGTGCGGATACGTTTCCTCTGCGGAGAGCCGCCATCGAAAGAGGACTTCCGGTGCTGACATGCATGGATACCGCCCGCGCCTTTGCCGCCGCCGTCGAACTGAGACAGAAAAATGTCAAGCTTTCCTTTGAAAGTCTGCAATGAGATAAATATGATAAATAAGAAAATTCTAACAATATTCCCGTTTTGCCTGAATAGATTTATATCATGCCTGTAGAAAGATATGTTATAGTTAAACAAATAATACTTTCAGAAAGGAAGGTATGAATTAAAATCAAGGAGGGTAGAACAAATGGAAAAAAAGAAAAAGCGTCAGGTGCCTCACGTTTACGCGCTGCTCATCGGTATCGTGGTGATCTGTGCGATTCTAACTTATATCGTACCGGCGGGATCGTATGAGATGATGACCCTAAAAGATGGCAGAGAAGTGGTGGACCCCAACAGTTTTCAGTACACGGAGCAGACACCGGTAGATCTGATGGGTGTGCTGTCATCTGTATTCCGCGGTATGCTGGAAGCGGCAGATATTATTTTTCTTATCTTTATCTTCGGAGGCTGTTTTGGCGTAATCACCGATACGGGAGCTCTGGAGGCCGGACTGGTCCGCGTGACCAAATTTCTTGCCGGCAAGGAAGCAATGATCATTCCCGTACTGATGGTTCTCTTTTCTCTGATGGGCGCCATCGTCGGTTCGGCGGAGGATCTGCTGCCTTATGTGCCGATTCTGGTCAGCCTGTGCGTGGCTCTCGGGTTTGACTCGATCACCGGAACGGCTATCGTTTTGTGCGGAGGCGCCGCCGGCTTCACTTCCGGATTTCTCAATGCGTATACCGTAGGCGTCGCTCAGGGAATCGCCGGACTTCATCTGTTTTCCGGATTGGGATACCGGTTGGTCGTATATGCGGCTTTCGTCATTCTGACGGTAGGATACGTATACCGGTATGCCAGAAAAATCAAGAAGAATCCGACCCTCTCTTCGATGCACGATGTGGATCAAAACAGAGACGATAAGTTGGATCTGGATAAAATGCATGAATTCGGACTGAAAGAAAAGTTGGTTCTACTGTCTCTGCTGGTCACCATTATTCTGCTGATTATCGGAACGGTAAAGTGGGGTTGGTATTTTGAAGAAATAGCGGCTTTGTTCTTCGGCCTTTCAATTGTATCCGCCATCTTTTCCCGGATGTCCATCAACCAGTATGCCATCTCCCTCGGCGAAGGGATGGCAGGGATTGCCATGGGCGCTCTGGTCTGCGGATTTGCCAGAGGAATTACCGTAGTCTTAACGGATGGAAACATCCTTCACACGATTCTCCACAGCATTGCGGGCGTACTGTCGGAGCTTCCTTCGTCTATCTCGGCTTTGGGCATGTACGTGTTCCAGTGTCTGCTCGATTATCCGATACCATCCGGATCGGGGCAGGCTTCGGTAACTATGCCGATCATGGCTCATCTGGCCGATCTGACCGGAGTGACCAGACAGACCTCAGTACTGGCTTTCCAGCTGGGAGACGGAATTTCCAACGTATTCTCGCCAACATCGGGATATTTTATGGCGGCGCTGGCCCTGGCCAAGATTCCTTTCGAAAAATGGGTCAAATGGATTCTGCCGCTGATCGGACTGCAGTATCTCTTAGGCGCGGTTCTGGTGCTGATTGCTCAGTTCACTTCATACGGACCGTTTTAAGACGACGGATTAATACTCTGAGAGGGGAAGCGGCGGGGGTTGCCGTTTCCCTTTATATTTAGACTGTTCAGAACGAAAGGAGAACACAATGCTTGATTTGCTGATCACGGGCGGACTCATTCCGGACTTTGACAAAGGAGAGCTGCGTCGGATTAATGTGGGAACGGAAGAGGGAAAAATCGTTTATCTCGGGGAAGAGCAGCCAGAGGCGGCGCAGAGAATCGACGCTTCGGGAAAGATTGTATCACCCGGGTTTATCGACATTCACATGCACGAAGAAAACTTTACAGGAGAAGGAAAGAAGTACATCATCGGCGAACTGATGCTGAAGATGGGTGTGACGACGGCCTGCGGAGGAAACTGCGGGATGCAGAATCAGCCCATCCGGGAATTTCGACAGGTTATCGAGGAACTGGGCGGTTCTCCGGTTAACTATGTCATGCTGGCCGGCTATAATCAGATCCGTTACGAGCTGGGACTGGATCACAGAGAACCCCTGCCGGAAGAAAAGCGGGAAATGCTGAAGGAACTGCTGCAGAGAGAACTGGATGCAGGAGCCTTCGGAATATCCTTTGGCATAGAATACGATCCGGCCATCACTTTCGACGATATGCTGGAAGCGTTGGCGCTTCTAAAGGACAGCCGCTATCTGGCCAGCGCCCATTTCAGAGAATCGGGAACCGGCGCGGAAGAATCCGTAGAGGAGATGATTCGTCTGGCAGAAAGGTCCGGCGTCCGTTTTCAGATCTCTCACCTGGTCAGCTGCTCGGCCTATGGCCAGATGAAGAAATCCCTTGAAATGATCGACCGTGCGGCGGAAAAATCATCATTGATCCGCTATGACACATATCCTTACAACGCTTTTGCGACCCATATCGGCAGCGAGGTGTTTGAACCGGAAAGCCTGGATCAGTGGTGCGACGATATCGGAAAGATCATGCTCACCGAGGAGCCGTATAAAAACCGGTACTGTACCGAAGAATTGCTGGAAAAGGCCAGAAAGGAATATCCTCAGATGCTGGCCGTAGGGTTTATTATGGACGATGAAGAAGTGAGTCTGGCAATTAGCGGCAAGTACGGAATGATCGGCAGCGACGGAATCCTCAACAGAGGAAACGGCCATCCGAGGGCGGCAGGAACTTTTCCGCGGGTACTGGGAAAATACGTACGGGAAGAAAAAGCGCTGCCGCTGATCGACGCTCTGCGCAAGATGACGTTGGACCCGGCAGAGAGACTGTCTCTTGCGGAAAAAGGGCGCATCGCCCTGGGCGCCGATGCGGATATTACTGTTTTCGATTCCGACATCATCATCGACAAAGCTGCCTATGACGATATCTATATACAGCCGGAAGGTATCGATTATGTCATCCTGGGCGGGCGTATTGCAATGGATCACAAGCAGGTAAAAGATGACAGAGCGGGAAGGTTTATTCCGTTTAAAAACTGATTTTTCCGAAGGAAAATCGAAAAACGAGGAGAGACGGAGAAAAGGTCTTTCGTGAAGCGCGGAATTTTTCCAAACCAACGTAAAATTCCTGAAGAACACCATTGCCAAATTCCTCCGCAAGCGGTAAGATGGAATAGAAATTTATCACTGTGAGGAATGTGGATTATGAAAGAAAGACATCTTTTGCAGCAGACCGGAGCGGTTTGGTTTTTCGCGATGGTCTGCTGCTTCTTGTGGGGAAGTGCTTTCCCATGCATTAAAATCGGCTACGAGCTGTTTAAGGTCGATTCGGCGGATACCGCTTCGCAGATTCTCTTTGCCGGACTTCGCTTTACTCTGGCAGGAATACTGGTAGTTCTGTTTTACAGCATTATGCAGAAGAAACCCATGCTGCCGAAAAAAACATCCTGGGGGATGGTAGGCGCTATCAGCATGTTTCAGACGGTTTTACAGTATTTTTTCTTTTATGTGGGACTGGCTCATACGACCGGCGTCAAGGGATCCATTATCGAGGCGTCGAATGTGTTTATGGCCATCATTTTTGCAAGTCTGATCTTTCATCAGGAAAAAATCGATATGACCAAGGCCATAGGCTGCATAATCGGTTTTGCCGGCGTAGTACTGGTTAATCTGACCGGATCGGGTCTGGGCGGAGGAATTCGTCTTGACGGAGAAGGATTCATGCTGATCGCCTGCGCTGCATACGCCATGTCTTCCGTTTTGATCAAGCGTTTTTCTGAGCGGGAGGATCCAGTAGTGATCAGCGGATATCAGTTTACTATAGGTGGGATTGTGATGATGGCCATCGGCTTCTTCATGGGCGGACGCCTTCATGGCGGCGGCCTTTCGGCCATTTTACTGCTTCTGTATATGGCTATGATTTCTGCGGTGGCGTATTCTGTATGGAGTCTGCTGCTGAAGTATAATCCGGTGTCCAAGGTAACGGTTTTCGGGTTTATGACGCCGGTTTTCGGTGTGGTGTTGTCAGCCGTATTTCTCGGCGAAGCGGCCAGTATGCCGTGGCTCCAGAGCCTGATCGCCCTTGTGCTGGTTAGCGCAGGCATTTATATTGTCAACCGGAAGAGTGAATAAACGTTGAAAATAAAAAAGGAACGGCTGCAAATGCAAGGGATTGCAGGGTGCCGTTCCTTTTTTCTATTCTGTTTCTCTGAGCCGCTGAACCACGGACTGACGTCGAAAGATTCTCACCGTCGCCAGGGAAACCGCGACGGGAAGAAGGATGACGAATATGCTGTAGCATACGGCGTAGAGGGCCGGATACTGATAGTGAAGGTAATCTGCACCATTGTGATTCATCAAGGAGATGATCAGGTATCCGATGGCAGCGCCCAGCGTACAGGAAATAACGATGTTGAAAAAGGCGAAGATCAATCCTTCGTATTGAATGGATCTTTCTATCTGCTTCTTTTCCATGCCGATGGATTCCAGAACTGCGAATTCGTGCTTTCTGGACAGGACGTTGGTGATGATCGTGTTGATCAGATTGATCACGCTGAAGAGAATACAGAAAGCGCACAGCGACATGATCAGGGTCAGATACTGATTTGCGACCTGTCGATCTTTTTCCAGTTTTTCACTCAGCGTATTCAGAGAAAGACGAACGTCACTTTCCTGCAGATTCTCCAGAGCAGCCGTTATCTGTGCGTCTTTTTCCGGCCACTGGGAGGAGATCAAAACCGTATCGTTCAGATTGAATCCGGGTTCAGTCATAGTTTTCAGGAGAGCGTCCGGAATTACGAAAAAACCGGCGGAGCCTGTAATCTCATAACCGTCCTCATCGTATTTTACCTCGGGATCGATTTCGCCGGCAATGACGAAGGTATCGCGCTTCTCTTTTTCACCGTCAAAATAGGCGATTTCGATTTCGTCTCCGGTTTGGAACGAAAAGTGAAGGAACTCTTCGGCAACCTGATTATCGACGATATAGACGGCTTTCCTTCTGACGGCGTCGTCGTAGTCGATTGGCGTTTCGGTAAAGGAGGACAGAATTTCAGCTTCCTGCCTGGTAAACGGAACGAGACAATCCTTTCGGTTGTTATTCTGATAGATGTAGCTTATTTCCAATTTTTTCTTCACGCTGACGTTGTCTACGCCTTCGACGGCCCGGATGCGGTTGATCAGCTCAGAGGTAAGAGGATTGTCCTTCTGTACGCCGGACAGCCCCTCTTCTGAAGCGTTGACCGCGTTCTCGGAGATGCTCAGCTGATATTCATAGTTCTGAAAATAACCCTGGCGGGAAAAATCCAGCTTGTCGAAAGAAGCGGAAAAGGTGGATCCTGCCATGAATACCGTGCCGCTGACGCACAGAGACAGGACGGTAAGTGCAAATTTTTTCCTGTCCTGCAGGATCCTGATCTTTGCCAGAGTCCACGGAGTCAGCTGCTGATGAAGGTTTTTCCGTTTTCGGCACGAGACCGCGCCTGCGTCTGCCCGGGAAGCGTCGATGGGAGAAAAGGCAGAAGCGAGTCGCGCCGGTTTGCTGACGGAAATCATTACCGTCAAGTAATCGGCAGACAGCGTCAGAACGGCCACCAGGGCGGCATTGGCAGGTGAGAAGCCGGTGGGCAGGGCGATCTGACTGAACAGCATGCCGATCAGAAGTCCAAGGGGAGCGCCAAGAAGAAAGAGCCGTCTGCCTTCCTTGCGCACGATTTTCCTGATCTGTCCCGGCGAAGTGCCCAGCGTGCGCAGCTGACCGAACTGGCGTACTCTGCTCATGACGGAAATGTAAAACAGGCTGTAGATTACAATTACGCTGACAAACAGCACGAAGATGCCGATCAGGACGATTGCGGCAATCTCCTGCACGTTTACTGTCAGGGAATTGACGAATCGATTGTTTTCGTTGATATCCGTCCGTTTGACGCGGTGATCTCTTCCGATTTCCGTGATCGCCGTTAAAAATTCTTCCTCGCTCATCTCTTCGGCGCCGGCCACTTTTACTGCGCAGCTGAAAGGAAGATCTTTCAGATGAAGACCGTTCCTGGCGTAATTCAGGGAAACATAGACGGCAAAGTGGTCGCTGCTGCTTTTTTCATCGGTAAAACCGGTGATGGTAAAGGTTTGCGAAGTGCCGTCATAGTATTTCAGCTCGATACTGCTGCCAATATGCAGATCTCTGCCAATATAACGGCCGTATTGTCGGTCTACGGCAGCTTCATTCATTTCTTCCGGATATCGGCCTTCTGTAATCCGGGGCGTCCTGATCGAACTCTTTGTCTGCTGCACATAGGAGAGAGAAAAGGAGTAATCCTCCGTTTCACTCCGTGTTCCTGTCTTTACAGCCACGGAGTCGGTAATCCGCGTGTCTGCGGCAAGTTCTCCGCACTGAGAGAGGGACAGATTGTTGTAGGTTACCTGCTGCATTTCCGCTGTCTGCTGCCGGTCGGCTCTTTCGTAGTCCAGGGAAAAGAGGGCCAGACCGGAGATCAGACTGACAGACAGGCATATGGTCAGTACGGTCAAAATGGTGCGGGTTTTGTCTCTGCGCAGGTTTCGGGAAGCCAACTTTACGAGAATTTTTCCGTTGTTGTTTGCCGCTAACTTTTCAGTTATCTTCATGGTCGTCTCCTCCGCTTACAATCCGCCCGTCTTCGATGCGGACAATCCGATCGGCAAGTTGGGCGATTTCATTGTTGTGTGTGATCATGACGATAGTCTGATTGAACCGTTTTCCCGTGCTCTGCAGCAGACCCATTACATCGGAGCTGCTCCGACTGTCCAGATTTCCCGTAGGTTCGTCGGCCAGTATGATCGACGGCTTAGTGATTAACGCTCTGGCGATGGCCACCCGCTGCTGCTGACCGCCGGAAAGTTCGGAAGGCATGCTGTTCAGCTTGTCTCCAAGGCCGAGGAGGGATACGACTTCCTGCAGAAAATCACCGTCAATCCTGTTTCCATCCAGGTCCAGGGGGATCACGATGTTCTCGTAGACATTGAGAACCGGAATGAGATTGTAATTCTGGAAAACGAATCCGATGCTTCGTCTTCGGAATACGGTCAGCTCGTCGGCATCCATCCGGGACAGATTGTGGCCGCTGACAAAGACGTCGCCGGCTGTGGGCGTGTCCAGACCGCCGCACATATGGAGAAGGGTGGATTTTCCCGATCCGGATGTTCCCACGACTGCGACGAATTCTCCGCTGTCTGCGGAAAAGTTCACGTCGTCCAGGGCGCGGACGGTGTTGGGTCCGGCGCCGTAGTACTTTTTCAGATGTTTCGTCTGCAAAATATGCATGAACAATACCTCCTTTTTCTTTCTGTCTACAGCATACAGGGAGATTGTCGCAGAAATCTCGCCGGCGCGTCAGTTTTTTCTGGGCAGAAAGACAGAAAAGCAGGAGCCGAGTCCAACCTGTGAGGACACTTTGACGTAACCGTTCTGAAGCGTGACGATTTCTCTGGTCAGAAAAAGCCCCAGCCCGATTCCTTCCGTATCGCGAACCTGGGGCTCGCGGTAGAACCGCTGCCAGATTCGGCCTTGCTCTTCTTCGGGTATGCCTTTACCGGTATCCTGAATGTCGATGCGGGTGTAGATTTCCTGTTCCCTCACGGTAACGAGAATCTGCCCGCCTCTTCGGGTGTATTTGACGCTGTTTTCAAGGAGGTTGAAGAGGGCTTCCCCCGTCCACCTGACGTCGTGCAGGGCCCGGCAGTCCGGAGAACAGTCGACGGTGACGCTGATGTTCTTCTCTTCGGCCGAGGGCAGAATGGTTCCCAACGCTGAGGTCAGAGTATCGGCCACGGGCAGGTTCTCCGGGTGCAGCGAGATGATCCCCGTTTCCAGGCGGGAGGTTTTGATCATCGCGTGGATCAGAAAATCCAGTTTGTCCAGCTGATCGTTGAAAGAAGTCAGAAATTCTCTCTGCGCTTCCGGAGAAAGCCCGGGAGAGAAGATTGTCTCGCTGAGCAGCCTCAGGTTGGTTAGAGGAGTCTTCACCTGATGAGAGATATCGGAGATCAGTTCCTGAAGCTCTTTTTTCTCCTGCCGGACTGTATCTCTCTGGCTTTCGGTGATCTGGTGCAGCCTTATCAGCTGAAACAGGACTTTATCCTGCAGCGTGTCCCGGGCGTACAGCCGCAGGTTTTGAGAGCGGATATCCTTTCCTTTGAGAATATCGTCCAGGATTTCCGAAATCTGCAGAGAGAAGGAAGTGAGGACACGGCGGATAAAGGCGAAAGATAAGAGGGCGCAGAGCAGGGCAAAACCTGCGCAGAGCAAGAAAACCGTCATTTTTTTTCCTCCTTTAACCACATATATCCCAGTCCGTAGATGGTTTTGATATAGTCGCCGCCGCAGGACTGAAGTTTTTTACGTATTCGGCTGACGGCAGAGGTCAGAGTGTGTTCCTCCACGAAGTTTTCGTCGGCGTCGTAGAGCTTTTCCAAAAGGAGGCGGCGGGTCAGCGCCGTGTTGGCATTGGCGGAAAACAGTTTCAGTATGCGGTATTCCGACGCGGTGAACGTGAGCGGAACGCCGTTGAGAACGGCTGTCATATGAGAAAAGTTGATGATGAGCCTGCCGTCGTCGTAGATGTCGTCATTGTTGTCGCCTGGAGCGGAAGAGAGGAGAAGATCTATCTTTTTCAGCAGGACGCGGATAGGAAAGGGTTTTGTGATGTAATCGGCTGCACCCAGTTCAAAACCCTCCAGCATATCCTTTTCCAGGTCTCTGGCGGTGAGAAAGATCACCGGAATTTCCCGGCGGAGCTCTTTGAATATCCGGCATAGAGAAAAGCCGCTGCCGTCAGGCAGACCTACGTCGAGGATAACTAAATCGAAGACGCTTTTTTTAAATCGGCGGTGAGCTTCGGCGGCAGATGCGGATAGAGTGACGGCATATCCTTCACGGAGCAGATTATAGCGGAGAGCGTTTCCGAGAGTGATATCGTCTTCTACGATGAGTATGTGTTTCATGTGTTAGGCTCCTTTTCCGATGAAATGAGCGGCCTTTGCCGCGCATACTCGGCGGCTGCGCGGCAAAAGCGCCTGATATAACGATTATACACTGAAAAAGTCGCCAAAAGGTCACCGTCTTTATTGTTTTTCCGCCCATTTACAGATTAATACGCGAAGAATTCCGGCAATAGGAACGGCCAGAACCATCCAGAGCAGTCCGCCGAAGGAGCCGGCCACTGACACGGCAGTAAGGACGAACAGCGGATGGAGTCCGGTTGAACGGCCGATGATCCTGGGGTAGATGAAATTGCACTCGATTTGTTGAACGGCGAAAAGGGATGCGGCAGACAGGATCGCCTTGTAGATTCCGCCCTCGGCAAGTCCGGCCAGAGCTGCCGGGATAATGCCGATGACCGGACCGAAGTAGGGGATCACGTTGGCCAGTCCGGCGAAACATCCGATGAAAACAGCAAAATCTATACCGATGATGGACAGGGCCAATGAAGACAGAAAAGCCACGATAACCGAATCGACAAAGACGCCTCGCAGAAAGGAAGAGATGACGCTGTCTATGTCGAACAGAATTTCCCTGAGTATACCGTGGGTTTTCTGCCCCAGAAGAAGATGAAGGGCTTTATTTGCCAGACGGAGAAAGTAGTCCTTGTCTTTCAGAAGATAGATGCCGGCGACCATGCCGATAAACAGTTTAACGGTACCTACGCCCAGTGTTTGCAGCAAGCGGGCAATATCCGGGCTGTGAACGGTGAAACCCAACAGGTCGGACAGCACGTCTTTGTATTCCAAATAGTAGGCCTGCAGCGTGCGCAGGGCGTCCTGAAGAGAACCCCCGGAGATCTTTCCCGCGATGATATCGGCGAAACCCAAAATCAGCAAAGCCGCGGCAATGATGATGGTGATGTAGGCCAGCATCACGCAGAGCAGACGCTTTCCCGACAGCTTTTTTTCCAGAAAGCTCACGTAAGGATCCAGTATATAGGCGATAACGACGCCGATGCCAAAGGGAATCAGGGCGCGGCGAAGTAAGAAGATAAGGATAAAAATAACGATGAGAATAACCGCTTTTAACATAGTTGCCAGAACCTCCTACAGATAGTATGATGTAATAAGAAAAAAATATTGAAGAAACGGAAAAGATGCCGATGAAAAAATGTGAATTACTGGTTCCTGTCGGCGGCGAAAAGCAGTTGATCGCCGCCGTGGAAAACGGAGCCGATGCGGTTTACCTGGGCGGCCGCGCTTTTAACGCCCGGATCAATGCCGGAAATTTTGACGACCGTGAGATCAGCCGCGCTATCGACTTTGCTCATCAGCGGGGAGTAAAGATCTACGTGACGATGAATACACTTTTGACAGAGGAAGAGTTGGAGGATGCACTTCGATATGGAGTTTTTTTATATGAGACAGGCGCCGATGCGCTGATCGTTCAGGATATGGGATTTGGCCTGCTGATGCGGGAGAACCTTCCTGACTTTCCGCTTCATCTTTCCACTCAGGCTTCCGTATACGATCTCCGGGGCGTTGAGGCGGCTTATCGTCTGGGCTATGAGCGGGTGGTGCTGGCCAGGGAGCTTTCTCTTGCGGAAATCGGCCGGATCTGCAGCCAGGCATCGGCAGAAATCGAAGTGTTCGTTCACGGCGCTTTGTGCTTCTGCTATTCGGGACAGTGTCAGATGAGCAGAGCTTTTGGAGGAAGGAGCGGCAATCGGGGCCAGTGCGCTCAGCCGTGCCGTCTGCCCTATGAGACGTTGGACCGGTCGGGTAAAAAAGTAGATACTTTTCGTTATCCGCTGAGCCCAAAAGATTTGTGCCTGATCGAAAGGCTTCCCGATCTGGCTCGCGCCGGCGTCGCTTCGCTGAAGATCGAAGGCAGGATGAAGTCGCCGGAGTACGTGGCGGTGGTCACCTCTATTTATCGGAAATATCTGGATCTCTATGAGCGAGATGGCGGTTATACGGTGTCCCAGGAAGATATTCTCGCCCTGCAGCAGATCTTTAACCGGGGAGGATTTACGGAAGGGTACGCCGACGGGGATCTAGGGACCTTTCTGATGGCCGGGGACATACCTAAGCATCGGGGAGTCAGAATCGGAAAAACGATAAAGCGGATCAGGGGGACGGAGCTGATCGACGTCGAACTGAATCGAGAATTGTCGATAGGCGATGGAGTTGAAATACAGGGGGAAAAACCGATCGGGAATGTGGTTACTTACTGTGAGAAACGAAAAAACGGTCCGGTGCGGATCGGCGATATTAAAGGCGAGGTCGAGCCGGGCGCGCCGGTGTACAGAATCACATCCAAAGCGCAGCTTTCCGCTGCAAGGAGCACCTTTGAACATAAAACTTACGAAGAAGGAAAATTCATTAGGAAAACAGATGTAGATATGATCTTTTCCTGCACGGACGAGGGAGTGCTCAGACTCCGGCTGACCGCTTCGTCTCTTAAGTCCGATGTCGTCGTGCAAACAGGTCCCTTTGACCTGGAAAGGGGAAAGGGCACTGATCCTTCCCGGATAGAAAAGGCGCTGAATAAAACGGGAGGGACGCCTTTCCGGGTCGGAAAGATCCGTATTATGACCACAGGCGACATGAATATACCGGTATCGCGAATAAACGATATAAGGCGACAGGGATTGGAAAAATTGACTTCAAGCCTGATGGTGCGGAGAACTGCGCCGGTGATTCATACGCTGGGGAGGGAGGAGCAGGCTTCGGTTTCGGCTTCGGAACTCTTTTTCTTTTCCTGGGAGGGGTTCTGTCGCTGGAGACTGGGATCCGATAGGGAAACAGCAGAAGAGCCGACGGCAGTCGTCCTTCCACTGGTGGAATTCATGGCTCACAGGGAAGAACTGGTCTCGGCGGTGCAGAACATTATCCCTTATATCACCAACATATCGAGGGGGAAAGAAGACGATTTTATCGAGGAACATTTCGATCGAATATGCGAGGAGGTCCGAGAGTGCGGAATCTATATCGGCAATCTGAGCTGGATCCAGCCATTCAGGGCTGCCGGTGTGCCTGTGTACGGCGATTACGGACTGAACGTGTGCAATTCCGCGGCGGCTGCCGCTTATGCCGGTCTGGGAGTTATCCATTGCGTTGACAGTCTGGAAATAACGCCGCCGGATCGATCGGGAAACTTCCCGCTGATGATTTCCCGCCACTGTCCGGACGGCGATGCGCTGGTCGATCGAAAGGGGGAAAAGGTCTTTTTGTTGAAGAGGAATTTCAGTGATCAGACGCTGCTCCTTTCTTCCGGGGAATTTTCCGGCTGTCGAAGCGTCAAACCGGCTCAGAGACAGAGCGGAAGAGTTTTCAGAATGTACTTAAAATAGTCTGGTTGGAGCCCGAAAATGTCTATGAAAAAAAACAAAAAATGTACAGAAAGGGTGTTGACGCTGACGCCCTTTCTACTGTATTATGTATACATGAAGAGGTTACATAAAGCAGCTGGCCAAGGGGCCGGCCCCCTGTGTAACTAAAATTTTTCCTGTATCTTGTATACAAGATACAAAATGTGAGGGCGTAACATAGTATAGTAATAAGTAAAGGAGTGCAGAGCGATGAGTAACCCATGGGAAGGTTTCCAGACTGGAGTATGGAACACTACAATCAACGTTGATGATTTCATCAACCTCAATTATACACCGTATGACGGAGATGAGAGTTTCCTCGCCGGACCGACGGAAAGAACGAAAGAATGCAACGAAAAAGTTAAGGACCTTCTGGTTCAGGAGAGAAAGAACGGCGGTACGCTGAAGGTAGACGCCAGCAGAATCATGCGGATCAACGCTTATGATCCCGGCTATATTATCGAAGGCAAAGACCTGATCGTAGGTCTGCAGACTGACGAGCCGCTGAAGAGAGGTATCTGTCCGTTCGGCGGAATCAAGATGGTTAGAGAAGAAGTTGCTGAATACGGTGAAAAACTGCCGGAGAACATCGACTTCATGTTCAACTACGTAACGACGCACAATGACGGCGTGTTCAAAGCTTACTCTCCGGAGATGAGAAAGGCAAGACACTTAGGTTATATCACCGGTCTTCCTGATGCTTACGGAAGAGGAAGAATTATCGGCGATTACAGAAGATGCGCGCTGTACGGAATAGACAGACTGATCGAGGAAAAGCAGAAGGATCACGATGAGATCGCTTCGAGACCGATCATGAGTGAAGAAAACGTAAGACTGGCCGAAGAAGTATGGAACCAGATTGCCGCTCTCAAAGAAATCAAAAAGATGGCTGAAAAATACGGTTATGATATTTCCAAGCCGGCTACCGATGTAAGAGAAGCGATTCAGTGGACTTATTTCGCTTATCTGGCAGGTATCAAGGAAGAAAACGGAGCAGCAATGTCTCTGGGAAGAACTTCCACCTTCTTCGATATCTACGCAGAAAGAGACCTGGCTCGCGGAAAATACACTGAAGAGCAGATTCAGGAATTTGTCGATGACTTTATCCTGAAGCTGAGAGTAGCAAGACACCTGAGAACTAACGAATACAACGAGCTGTTCGGCGGCGACCCGATGTGGATCACAGAAGGTCTGGCAGGAATCGGTGCAGACGGCAGACACAGAGTAACCAAGAACACTTATCGTGTGCTGAACACCCTGTACAACCTGGGACCGGCGCCGGAACCAAACCTGACGGTTCTCTGGTCGAAAGATCTGCCTGAACCGTTCAAGAAGTTCTGCGCACAGGTTTCCATCGATACCGATTCCATTCAGTATGAAAACGACGACAAGATGAGACCGGCTTACGGCGACGACTACTCCATCGCTTGCTGCGTATCCGCTATTCAGATGGGACAGCAGATGCAGTTCTTCGGCGCAAGATGTAACCTGGCTAAGTGCCTGCTGCTGGCTATCAACGGCGGTATTGACGAAAGAACCGGCGAGCACATCGGACCGCAGATGGAACCGATGGGAGACGGACCTCTGGACTTCGACGAGGTTTGGAGAAGATACAACATCTATCTGGAATGGCTGATGAGCGTATATGCAAGAATCATGAACATCATCCACTTCATGCACGATAAGTATGACTATGAAAGATCTCAGATGGCGTTCCTCGATTCCGAAGTCAAGAGACTGATGGCGTTCGGTGTAGCCGGATTCTCCGTAGCTGCAGACTCCCTGTCCGCAATTAAGTACGCAAAGGTAACACCGATCAAAGACGAGAACGGTATTATTGTAGACTATAAGACAGAAGGCGACTTCCCGAAATACGGAAACGACGATGACAGAGTAGACTCCATCGCTGTAGCAATCAGCGAAAAGTCCATCAAGGAACTGAGAAAACAGCCGGCATACAGAAACGCTGTTACTACTCTTTCTGTACTGACGATCACATCCAACGTAATGTACGGAAAGAAGACCGGAAATACTCCGGACGGAAGAAGAGCCGGCACTCCGTTTGCTCCAGGTGCAAACCCAATGCACTGCAGAGACAACACCGGTGCGGTTGCTTCCCTGAACTCCGTAGCGAAGATCGACTGGGATACTTGCCAGGATGGTATTTCCAATACCTTCAGCATCACGCCTGATTCTCTCGGAAAAGACAGAGAGAGCAGAAAAGAAACTCTGGTTAAGCTGCTCAGCGGTTACTTCGGTCAGGGGGCGCATCACCTGAATGTAAACGTTCTCAACAGAGAAGTTCTGATGGATGCCTACGACAATCCGGATAAATATCCAAGCCTGACGATTCGTGTATCCGGATATGCGGTAAGATTCAACGCATTGTCCAAGGCGCATCAGAAAGAAGTTATCGAAAGAACCTTCCATCAGTCACTGTAAGAAGACTGAGGATATATCTTCCGAAGCGGCGGCAGTCAAGAAGCTCTGCCGTCGTCTCGGGTGTTGTGATACAGCATATTGCTTGATTCCGTAAATGAGGAGATGGTAAAAATGTTGAAAGGCAGATTGCATTCTATAGAGACTTTCGGGGCCGTCGACGGACCGGGTATAAGAACGGTGTTCTTTATGCAGGGTTGTCCTGCTCGGTGCGCTTATTGTCACAATCCGGATACGTGGAATCTCTGCGGCGGGAGAGAAATCGATATCGATGAAATCGTTGACCGCGCAAAACGGGGAATCCCATATTATGGAGAAGACGGCGGCGTGACCTTTTCCGGAGGGGAACCCCTCATACAGGGAAAGTTTTTGATCGAAGCCATAAAAGCGCTTAAAGCGGAAGGTATAGGAAGCGCCATCGATACCAGCGGAACGTATTTCGACGAAGATTCGGAAAGCGTTATCGATGCGGCGGATATGGTTCTGTTGGACATCAAGCACATCGATCCGGCCAAGTTCCACGAACTTACCGGAAGAGACCAGGGCCCGCTGTTCAAGCTGATCGAGGTCATCAACAGGTTGGAGAAGCCGATTTGGGTAAGGCAGGTCATCGTGCCTGGTTTCAATGACAATGAAGAATATATCAAGGCTCTGAATGAGTTCCTCAGCGGCATCAAAACGATAAAAAAGGTCGAGCTGCTGGGATATCACAACATGGCAGAGAGCAAATATGAAAAGCTGGGCATTAAGTATAAGCTGAAAGGGCTGAAGCCGATGAACAGTGAAAAACTGAAACAGCTCAGTGCGTTGACGATAACTGCATAGTGTGCGGCAAAGCGGCGTTTTCTTCTGAATAACCGCTTCCTGCGTTCGAAAAAACCCTGCAGAAGAGAAACTGTTTTCTTTCCTGCAGGGTTTTTATGTTTGTTTGTGCTTTGCTTATGCTTCGAGGGATTTCAGCGCCTCTTCGTTTTCCTGTTTTCGCTGTTTAAGTATCTTTTTGTATTCCTCATCGCTGATTTTCTCCATGGAAATTCCGGTAAATCCGTAGAAGATGGAAATCAGAGGATTGATATAGCAGAGTATCGCATAAGGGGCATATCCTCCGGCGCCCCACTGAGGTGTGCCGAGGAAGTTTCGCATTGCGGCGCCGCATGTATTCCAAGGCACCAAATTGGAGGTGACTGTCGCCGAATCTTCAAGACAACGAGACAGGTTTTTCGGCGCCAGTTTTCTGTCCTCGAAAGCCTCTTTGAACATTCTGCCGGGAAGGACGATGGACAGATACTGGTCTCCTGCGATGATGTTCATGGATATGCAGCTGAAAATGGTTACCGTCACCAACAGTCCTGTATTTTTCGCCAGCTTCAGCAGCGCTTCGGTTAGGGTTCCCAGCATGCCGCTGGCATCCATGATGCCGCCGTAGCACATAGCGCAGATGATCAGAAGAATCGTGCCCATCATAGAGTTCATACCGCCCCTACCGTCGATCAGTATCGCGGCGTTGTATTCGCCCACAACTGCAGAACTGAAGTTCTCCGAAGTGGCTGCGGCAGCGAAATCACTACTGTCCCAGCTGAGAAGATTCAGCGGATTTGCTTCACCTACCGAAGCGGCAGCCTGAGTGAAAGCGTCGCTTACGCTGTCCAAGCTATAACCATAGTGGAGCAGCGCGGGCCAATCGGCGAGGGGAATTCCCTGGCAGAACGAACCGATAACACAGCTGATCAGGACTCCGCCGATGAGTCCGGGCAGAGCGGGCAGCTTCAGCGCTACCATCAGGATTACGGTAGCAGGAGGAATCAGCAGAACCGCATTGATCTGGAAATTGGCGTGCAGCGCATCCTGTATGCCGGTAACGATCGTCATATCGGCTTCGCCGGAGACGTTCAGCCCCAGAATGGTGTAGACGATCAGTGTGATAATCAGAGACGGGGTCACCGTCCACAGCATGTGCTTGATGTGTTCAAAGAGATCTGCACCTGCCATGGCGGGCGCCAGGTTTGTCGTATCCGAAAGAGGCGACATTTTATCTCCGAAATAAGCGCCGGAGACAATTGCACCTGCGGTCATGGGAACGGAAATTCCCAGTCCGGCCCCTATGCCGATAAGGGCAATGCCCACGGTACCTGCCGTAGTCCAGGAAGAACCGGTAGAAAGAGATACGATACAGCAGAGGATACAGCTGGCAGTCAGAAAAAAGGAGGGTTTTAAAATCATCAGACCGTAATAGATCATGGCCGGAATCGCGCCTGAAGCAATCCATGAGCTGATCAGTGCGCCGACTGTAAGGAGGATCAGTATCGGCTGCAGGGATCTGCTGATGGAAGACAGGATTCCGATCTCAAGAAACGCCCATTTGTAACCGTTGAGCACAGCTATTGCGGCGGCGAAAAGACAGGCTGCAATTAAAGCGATGTGAGCTTCACCGTATGTGCAGTTCCAGGCCGTGTCTTCTCCGAAAATTTTCCCCAGTATACCCAGCGTATACATGAGTGCGATAATAGTAAATAAAACTGTTGCTAAACATTGCCACATGGGGATCTTTCTGCCCATAATGCATCCTCCTCGATAAGCTTTTGATATATATATAGTAGATTAACCGTTTATAAATATATGCTATCATCATATTCGCGAACGGAGGATTTGTCAAGGGCGGGCGCAGTAGCTGCAGGAGCAGAGCTTTGTGCGCTGCGGAGAAGGAGCGGCAAAATGTGCGGAAAACAAAGTAATATAATAAGAAAGGAAGAAAATATGAAAAAAGTTAAAAAAGTATTTGACAAAGGCTGGAATAGGTGGTAATATAAATAAGCTGTCTCGTGAGACGGCGCCATCAAAAAAGGTCGAAAAAAGTTAAAGAAAAAAGTTCTTGACAAAGACTTGAAAAGATGGTAAACTATTCAAGCTGTCGAACGGAGTCGAAAGCTTTGAAGAGACGGCAAGAACCAAGAAAAATCCATAGTGTAGAAATGAAGTCAAACAACCAGAGATGGGAAGGAACAAGAACCAGAGCGGAGGCTCTGGA
>CAJFTU010000050.1 GCA_904420065.1 uncultured Emergencia sp. | reverse complement strand
GTCTCGCTTCGCTCTCCCTCTTGGACGCTTCTGGCATGGGTCGTTCCAACCAACCGCTTACGCAGTTGGGGATACGACCGCAGGTATTCTTTCGGTCATTGCATTCATCAGGGAGTCTGTGCAAGGCAGTTCGTCTACCATTTTTCCATCTTTTGCCGGAACGAACTTCGGCGCTGCCGGAGTCAGCACTCCACCCAGGATTTCGCCTACTTCTGCATACTTGTACAGCGGCAGAACATCGTCCATCTCAGCGGAAATGTCGCTTTCCTCTTCAAATCCGAAGTCTTCCTCAAATACGTGAGCCAGCTCCGCTGCGATCTCCCAGTTGCTGAATACTACGTCTTCTTCGATCACCGCCTCTACAGGCAGCAGTCTTCTTTCCGTATTGGTATAGGTTCCGTCAGTGCTGGCAAATCCCGTTCCCGGAATGAACACATCGGCCTTCTTTGCAGTTTCTGTCATGTAGATATCGGAAACCATCAGGAATTCCAGTCCGGAGAGATCTGCATCCTTCGGATCCTCGCCGAAGATCACCAGACCCTTGACGCCTTCCATTGCTTCGGCGCCGGCGTGGATTCCCAGATCAGCAAGTCCCTGTGAATTGTTCTTTGCCTTTACTTCGAGGATACCGTCTCTCGGCGTTCCGATGTGACCGGAAAGCAGAGCGATATCGGCGATCAGAGCGGCAGCATCTTCGGAAACCACATTCTGCTGGAATACGATCATCGCTTTCTTCGCATTGGCGTAAGCTTCCGCTGCAGCCTTGATCTCGTCGCATACCTGTGCGTCGGCTACCGATTTTGCAAATTCGTCAAAACCTTCGATATCCGAAGTTTTTCCCATATCGATGAGCGCCTTTGCCATTCCTTTAAGGAAGGAGGTGCTGTTATCGGTATCGATTACCTTTTCCGCGAAGTCGAAGGAAGTCTGCGTTTCCGGAGTATTCACCACGATAATTTTAGCTCCGGCCTTTGCAGCCTGTCTCAGCTTGTTCCAGATTACCGCGTTTCTGTTCTTGAGGAAACCGAAGACGAAAATCACTTCTGTGGAAAGAAGTTCGTCGATGGTATTCGGAGAAGCATCGCATCCCAGTACGTCAGACAGCGCATTATGTCTCGCATTGAAGCAGAAGGTCTTTGCGCCGACAGTCTGAGCGAACTTCTTCATCGTATAGGCTTCTTCATTGGTATATCTGTCGGAAATGGCCACGGCAATCGCGTCGCTTCCGTGTCTTACTTTTACTGCTTCCAGTTTCTTTGCCGCCATGACGAAAGCTTCGTGATAGTCAGTAGCGCGGAAATCGTCTCCGTCTTTAATCAGCGGATCTACTTCCTTGCCCTCAAGAACGGAAGTGTCAAATCCCCACTTACCTTTAGCGCAGCAGATTCCTGCGTTTACATAGCCTTCCTTATCCGGGTTGGCCTTGATCAGCATGTCGCCGTAGGATTCCAGTTCCAGACTGCATCCTACAGAGCAGTATGCGCAGGTTGTTTCCGTAACTTCAGTTTCCAGAGGAACTTCCTTCTGAATGGTCAGTCTTTCCTGAAGAGCGCCGACCGGGCATACACTTACGCACTGTCCGCAGCTTTCGCATCCGGATTCAGCTAACGGTTTTTCCATATTCGGCTTAACTACAGTGTCAAATCCTCTCTTTACCAGTCCCAGAGCGCCTACGCCCATAACTTCGTCGCAGACTCTCACGCAGAGACCACAGAGGATACATTTGTTCGGATCTCTTACGATAAACGGATGATTGTCCTCGAATTCGGTCAGATTCTTATCTCCTGCCAGTCTTTCCGGATGTACGTCGTATTCGTTGGCAAAATCGATCAGCTTGCATTCGTAGTAATCGTGGCAGCCGCACTCCAGACATCTCGAAGCCTCGGCAACAGCCTGATCTTCAGTAAGTCCATCGTATACCACTTCAGAGAAGTTGTCCTTTCTCTCCGCTGCAGTAAGCTGATCCGCCTTTTCTCTGCACATTCTCTCTCTGTCTTCGAAGGTTTTCTCCGTAATGTCATCCCGTTCAACAAAGAAAGGTTTTTCATAGCTGACCGCTTCTCCGTTGAGATAGGAATCGATGACGACAGATGCCTTGTGCGCGTCGGCGATAGCCTCAACAGCAATAGATATCTTATCATTTCCGCAGTCACCGCCGGCAAATACGCCCGGTATGCTGGTCATGAAGGTTTCCGGATCATAGCATACAGCGTTCTTTCTGGTCTTTTCCACGTCAAACGGACTGGCGTCTACCGCCTGGCCGATAGCCAGAATTACCGTATCGATATCGATGGTTTCCGTTTTGCCTTCTACCGGAATCGGTCTGCGTCTTCCGGATTCATCCGGCTCGCCCAGTTCCATAACCTGCAGTACAACCTGCTTTACATGGCCCTGTTCATCCTTCACAATTTCCAGAGGATTGGTCAGATTCTTGAAGATTACGCCTTCTTCTTCCGCTTCTTCGATCTCGATTCTATCGGCAGGCATTTCGTCTTTGGTTCTTCTGTAGATATTGTAAACTTCCTTTGCGCCCAGTCTTACCGCTGTTCTGCAGGCGTCCATAGCCGTGTTTCCGCCTCCGACGATGGCGACCTTTTCACCAAAGTCGATGTGTTCGTTTCTGACAACCTTTCTCAGGAAGTCGATACCACCGATCACGCCTTCTGCATCTTCTCCCGGACAGCCGACGCCGGTGGATACCCATGCGCCGATACCGATGAGTACAGCGTCAAAATCGTTCTGTACGGTTTCAAAGGAAAGATCCTCGCCGATCTTGGTGTTCGGAATCATCTCCACACCCATGGAAGCGATAATATCGATTTCCGCATCGAGAACTTCTTTTGGCAGACGATACTCAGGAATACCGTACCGGAGCATTCCGCCCAACTTCGGCATAGCGTCGAAAATCGTCACGTCGTGGCCCTTCTGTCTGAGGAAGTAAGCCGCAGAAAGACCCATCGGGCCTCCGCCGATAATGGCTACCGACTTGCCGGTCGGCTCATCGATTTCCGGAAGGAACGACTCGTCGGCCATCATGTCGTAATCGCCGGCAAAACGTTTCAGCGCGGCAATGCTGATCGGCTCATCTACCAGGCCTCTTCTGCACTTGTCTTCACAAGGATGCGGACATACTCTGCCGATAGAAGCCGGCAGCGGAATTCTATCCTTGATCAGCTCCTGGGCCTTTTCAAATTCTCCGTTGGCGATCAATCCCACATATCCCTGACAGTCCGTACCGGCAGGACATGCCAGTGAGCAAGGCGCTTTGCAGTCGCCGTTGTGGTTGGAAATCAAAAGTTCTAAATTGGTCTTTCTGGACTCGACAACTCTTTCCGTATTGGTCATCACTACCATGCCGTCGGAGATCGTCGTAGCGCAGGCCTTGCAGAGTTTAGGATTGCCTTCCACCTCTACCACGCACAGGCCGCAGGCACCGTAAATTTCCGTTCTTTCATCAAAGCAAAGAGTAGGAATGAAAATGTCGTTTTCTCTGGCCACTTCAAGAATGGTCTGGCCAGGAAGTCCGAATACTTCTTTGCCGTCTATATTCATTCTGAATTTTTTCACTTGTATCTCCTCCTCCCTACTTGATCTCGATAGCGCCGAACTTGCAGTTCTCTGCGCACTTTCCGCACTTGATGCACTTGGTCTGATCGATCACGTGCTTACCTTTTACTTCGCCGGTGATCGCTCCTACTGGACATTTCTTTGCGCACAGCGTACAGCCCCTGCAGGCGTCGGTAATCTCATAGCTGATCAGAGCTTTACAGGATTTTGCCGTACATTTATGGTTGTAGATATGATCTTCGTATTCGTTTCTGAAATATCTCAGAGTGGTCAGAACAGGATTTGGCGCCGTCTGTCCGAGACCGCACATTGCTCCATCCTTGATCTTCGCCGCCAGCTCTTCGAGCAGCTCGATATCGCCGTCGCGGCCTTCACCGCGGGTAATTCTCTCCAGAATCTCCAGCATACGTTTGGTTCCGATACGGCAGTAGTTGCATTTTCCGCAGGACTCCTTCTTTGTGAAGTCGAGGAAGTACCTGGCCATATCTACCATACAGGTGTTCTCGTCCATAACGATCATACCGCCGGATCCGACGATAGCTCCCGTCTTATTGATATCCTCATAGGTAACCGGCGTGTCGATCAGTGATGCAGGAATACATCCTCCGGAAGGTCCACCCATCTGTACAGCCTTAAATTCCTTGTCCTGCTTGATGCCTCCGCCGATGCCGAAGATAACATCCTTCAGCGGCAGTCCCATAGGCACCTCTACCAGTCCGCCCTTCTTGATCTTTCCGGCCAGAGCAAATACCTTGGTACCTTTTGATTTTTCCGTACCCATAGCGCCGAAAGCTGATCCGCCGTTGGCGATGATCCACGGTACGTTGGCGTAGGTTTCTACGTTGTTGATATTGGTCGGCTTCTGCCAGTATCCTTTTTCTGCAGGGAAAGGCGGCTTCAGTCTCGGCATACCTCTCTCACCTTCCAGAGACGCGATCAGAGCGGTTTCTTCACCGCATACGAAAGCGCCCGCTCCGGCTTTGATCCGAATATCGAAATCGTATCCGCTGCCGAAGATGTTCTTTCCGAGGAAGCCTTTTTCTCTCGCCTGCTCCATAGCGATCTCCAGTCTCTTGATGGCCAGAGGATACTCGGCACGGCAATAGATAACGCCTTCCGTTGCGCCCATGGCAAATCCGCCGATCGTCATACCTTCGATTACGGCGTGCGGATCACCCTCCAGTACGGATCTGTCCATAAATGCGCCCGGATCGCCTTCGTCAGCGTTGCAGACTATGTACTTGTCTTTTCCCGGGTTTCCCTTTGCCGCATTCCATTTGAACCAGGTCGGGAATCCTGCGCCGCCTCTTCCGCGGAGACCGGAAACCTTGATCTCTTCAATAACTTCGTCCTGAGTCATAGAAGTAACGACCTTTTTCGTCGCTTCATATCCGCCTACGGCAAGATATTCGTCGATCTTTTCCGGGTTAATCAGTCCGCAGTGGCGAAGTACGACTCTCTGCTGTTTCTCCAGGAACTGCTTGTCCTCGTCAGAAATCGCATACTCTTCTACCGGCTTTCCGCCTTTCAGATGTTCTTCTACGATTTTTTCCACTTTGTCCGGCTGAACTTTGACATATCTGGTCATCTTTCCCTCGTCGTCATATACGTCGACGATCGGTTCCAGGTAGCAGGTACCTACACAACCGGTAAAATCTATGTCCACGTTTACATCGTGTTTTTTAACCTGGGCTTCGAATTCCGCCTGGGTTTTCTTTGCGCCCGTGGCGATTCCGCAGCTTCCCTGTCCAATGATTACTTTCACGCTCTGCACCTCCTATGCTCTTTCTCTGATCTCAGCCAGGATCTGTACGACCTTGTCCTTGGTAAGGTTTCCGTAGGTCTCATCTCCGTCAGCGCTCTGGATCATCATGACAGGCGCCAGTGAACAGCAGCCAAGACAGGCTACGTTATTCAGAGTAAACACGCCGTCCTCTGTCGTCTCGCCATCCTGGATGCCCAGATACTCACACACAGCCTCCTCGATCATTTCTGATCCGTTGACGTGACATGCGGTTCCCTGACACAGCATAATCAGGTACTTACCGATCGGCTGCAGTCTGAACTGGGCGTAGAACGTAGCTACTCCGTAGATCTTTGCCGGTTTGATCCCGGTAGCCTCAGAGATATGATTGATCGTATCTATGGACAGATAGCCATAGATTTCCTGCGCCTTCTGCAATATGGTAATCAGACTGCCAGGAACTTTTGCGTACTTTTCCAGAACGGGATCCAGCTCCTTGAACTGTTCGTTCTGTTTTCCGCCGCAGCAACATTTTTCACTCATATATGCTTCCTCCTGTTCGCGATTTTTTGCTCTGTAGAAACAGGTTTCAAACAGAAACTTTAGAGAATATTATACCTTTTCTGTTTATCAAATGCAATATTCATGCCGTTTATTTATTCTTTAACAATGTTATCCAGGCGGACGCCGGCTGACGCTTCGGCCCGCTTCCCGGGCCGCTAAATCTGCCCCTCTCATCGCCCGCGAAAAAACCTGATCGATCTGCTTCGACCAGGTTTCCGTTTTCTATGTTATCGCGGTTATGTTTATCTGTTTCTTTGTCTATTTCCGTTCAAACGACTGCATACGGCTGTCTAACCAATTTTTCCCGCCGCGTTCTTCTCCGGGGAGTTTTCTTTATCTGCTCCGCCGTCTTTCTTTTTCTCCGGATTCACTTCCGTAACGAACAGAGCCGCAATCATCAGCGCAGCGCCAATATAGGCTTTGACGGTCAGAACCTCTCCGGCAAAAATAAACGCTACAATCCCGGAAAACACCGGTTCCAACGTGAAAATGATGCCAACGTGAGCCGCCGTGGTATACTGCTGCGCTACCGCCTGGATGATAAAAGCCACGCCGGTGCAGAATACGGACAGGAATATCACACTGGCGAGAATTCCTCCGTTGGAAGGCAGATGGGGCTGTTCAAACAAAAAGGACAAGACAAGCATATACACGCCGGTCACGCCTAACTGGAATACGCCCAGCTGAAAAGCGTCCACATCTTCGTGTGCTACAGCTCTCTCGGTTAAAATCAGATCCACCGCATAGGCCACCGCCCCCAGAAGGCAAAGCAGATCGCCTCTCAGGTTCTCCATGTTGACGGAAAAATCATCTTTGAGCGCCAAGAGCAAAATGCCGATAAAACTCATGGTCACAGCCAGTACGATCTTTTTCTGCGGTTTATGGCGAAACACGATCATTTCGATAATCGGCACGAAAATCACCGTCAGTCCGCAGATAAACCCCGAATTGGAGAGAGAGGTATACTTAACGCCGAAGGTCGCCCCCATATATACGAAGACCAGCACCGAACCAATCAGCAGACTGTACAGCAGGGTTTTTCGGTTAACGCCCTTCAGTCTGCGAAAGGTAAAAATCCCTGCGACGACAAACGCTCCAAGAAAGCGATAGGCATTCAGCGTAAACGGTTCTATATCGGTCAAAGCGACATCCATCAGATAGTAGGACGCGCCCCAGCACAGAGTGACCAGAATCAGCATCAGATCTGCTTTTAACTGTGTTTTCATAAAATTCCTTTCATTTTTCCGGACCAGTGATAAACGTCCTCTGCAATCCGGAATCCCTTTCAGTCTTCTTTCTTAAATTTTCAATATCATTTACCGCCGTCTCTTCTTCCGAATGTCTGCTGTGAACTATTCGCAGGTCAAATCCCCGCAATAAACATTTCCAGTGCCAATTGACTGTCCAGCAGTCCGGTCTTGATATTTCGATCCGTCTCGTAAATAGAGGACAGAATCTGCTTCAGCTTTCCGACGGAATACTTGTTGGCGTATGGAATCATTTTTTTAATCCGATATTCGCTCCCTCCCAGTTTTTTGTGGATTGCCGCCAGATCCATTCCGTCTTCCCGCATCTGCTTTACCGACAGCATCATCTCAAACTGGGAAACCACTGCGCCAATCAGAGAAAAAGCATCTCGTCCTGAGCTCAGAATGTTGTACAGGAGCTGAAATGCCTTGTCCTTTTGATTTCCGCTGATGCCATCCAGCATATCAAAGACGAAGGTATCCGCGTCCCCTTCCACCGTACACACAATATCACTTTCTTCAACCCGGCCGTCGCTGCAGTGCGCTATGATTTTTTGAATGTCATTGTCAAAATGGAACAGGCGATAATCGCTCTCTCTGTTAAAATAACCCGTCAGATCGATGAGTAAACCGAGATTTTTCGGACTGATCTCTACCCCTGCGGCGCGGAAGCGTTTTCTGGCAAAAGATGTCAGTTCGGACTTGTCGATTCGGTCAAACTCATAGCACTGCGCCTGCTTTTTCAAGGCTGCCGGCAGCACGGCCGAAGCCTTTATTTCCTCTGAGGAGAAGATCAGGATCGTTCCCGGATTGCTTTCCCTGGTATAATCCGCAAGGGCGATGAGGTCTTCTTTTCGATATCCTCTGACGCTGTCTCCCATCAGCGGCCGAAAATTTTTAACCCATACCACTCTCCGTTGGGAAAACATGGAAAAGGTCTCGCACGCCTCGATAATCTGCTCGCAGGAAACGTTCTCTTCATCCAGAAGCACGTAGTCCACAGACAGAGCCGCCGGATTCACATACTTTTTTACCAGTGTTTCAACGGCCCACTTTACCAGATACTGCTCTGCTCCGTAGAAAAAAAGAACGCTGCCTGTCGTTCCGTTCTTCAGATTCTCAGAAAACACTTTAAAGCTGTGTTTCACTGCTTTTTTGTACATACGGAAAAACCGCTCCTCTCTGTGATGATTCCTACTGCCCCGTCGCGGTCAGTCCTATATACCATTATACCGCAGCTCTGGATTTTTTCAACGAGCTTCTCATCAGGATGACCATAATTATTCTTTCCCACGCTGATCACCGCCACAGACGGCTTGACCGCCTGTAGAAAAGCGTCGCAGGTGCTGTACGGACTGCCATGATGCGCCACTTTCAGGATATCGGCTTTTAATGCGTCTGTCCCGTTGTATTTGTCTATCAGCATCTTCTCGCCTTCTTCAGTAATATCGCCGGTAATCAGCGCCGTCGTCCCCTCTGAATAAACTTTAAAGATCAGGCTGTTCAGATTCTCATCTTCCGTATTCAGATCTCTGCTCTCCGGCCAAAGGATATCGATCCATTGATCCTTTCCAAGATCGATTCGCTGCCCGGCTTTTCCCTCAAGAAGTGCAGCCTTCACCGGAAAGCACCTGCTCAGCTGCTGAAGCCCAAGATAGTGATCCGTATGTTGGTGAGTTGCTGCCGCCAGATCCAGACAACCAGCTCCACTCTTTAGCAGATAAGGCTTCAGAACTTTTTCTCCCACATTATATCTCACGCTGCCGCCTCCGTCGATGAAGATATTCCTTCCTTCGGAAGCTTTCACATGGAGACAGTCTCCCTGCCCCACGTCGAGGAAGATCAGATCCGCCCGGTCAAAAGGACTCTTCCCTGCAGAGTAACCGGCAGAAGTGACAGCTATAATCAAAATCAGCAAAATCGTCAGAGCCGAACGGTCTTGCCGGCTAAAACAGATCAGAAAATACTCAGATGAGCACAAAAAAGCGATTCCGTAAATCGCCGCAAGAACCCAAAGCGGCGGAGAGACCACATCAAAAGACAGGAACCCATCGGCCTGAAAAAAGCCATTGACCTTTACCGTCAGCATGCCCAGTCCTCCGGCGGTCTGTCCGAAAAAGGGCAGCAGACTTCCGAAAAAGAGATAAAACAGATAGCCCGCCATTCCCAGTGGAACCAACAGCGACACCAGAAACACCACCGGAATATTGCATACGATGCCGACAAGAGACACATAATTGAACATATACGCCATATAAGGCAGAAGTCCCAGCTGGACAGAAAGCATAGACGCGGCCGTTTCTCCAAAGAGCTTTTCCAGCGGAGGCGTGAAAAAAGCCATAGAAAGCACGGCGAGGAAGGACATCTGAAAGCTTGTTCCAAAGATCACATACGGATTCTGCAGAGCGGCAAGAATTGCCACTGCGGACAAGGCGGTAACCATGTCGTAGCGTCGCTGCAGAATATCGGCAAAAAAGAGAATGACGATCAGTAAAATCGCCCGGGTAACCGGAACGGACCACAGCGTTACCGTTCCATACAGCAGTAGAAGACCCATAAAGCAGACCGGCAGAAGAATGCTCCTCCACTTTTGGTAAATCTTCCGGTACACGTTGTACAGCATGCCGACGTGAAGTCCGCTGACTGACAAAACATGGGCTGTTCCGTTCTGCCGAAAGGCTTCATAAGTCTCCTCGCTGAGGCTTTTCGTATCACCGAAGATCACACCCTTGACCAGTCCGGCGCCGTCACCGGAAACGTTCATTTCTCGCATCAGTTCTTCCCTGCTGCCGATAATGCCGGCAACAATGTGGTAAAACATAGATTTTTGCGCTGAAATAACCTGAAACTCATCTAAAACTGCCGTATGCCATATTTTCCTCGTCTTCAGATACAGCCTGTAGTCAAAGACTCTCGGATTTCCCGCTTCCGTCGGCTTTTCGATGACAGTACGGAAGGAAATTCTGCAGCCGGTCAGTTCCCAGTGATCCTTCAGCGGTCTGTAATACGAGCAAAGCAGCTTCTCTCCCTGAACACGGCAGCAAATCCGGTACTTCTCTTCCTCTATTTTCTGTACCTCCGTTATTACTCCGCTCAGTTCCGATTCTTTTCCCTCAAATTCGTTTAATACGCTTGTTTCTTCCTGGAGCTGGGTAAAATACATAAGGACGCAGCCGAAGCAAAAGGCCGTAAGCAGCCGGAAATACAACCGCCTTTGCTTTTCGTCTCTCCAAGAAACGGCAAAAATTGCGGATAGACAAAGGATTGCTGTCATATACCAAAGACCGTCCGCGTAATAGATAAATACGATGCCCAGCAGCATAGAAACCGCTGCAGCGGATAATTTGCGTCTCATAACTCTCCTCTTGATACTGAGACACTCGGCTTAATTTACATATTATACCATTTTTGTGAAACGTACAAGTTTTTTTATGCATTTTTTGTAAATGGGGAAATATCGGTTAACTTTAGTGGTGAATTATGGTATAATAACATCTATTAAGCCTGCGGAAAATCCCGCATTACAAGGCACATCACGATAAGCAGATCTTACTCTGTTTACAGCTCTGCGCCGCCGCGTTTGTCAAGATTTTGCGGTCGGGCAGGCTGATTCATTTTTGGGAGAAAGGATTACAACAGTAAATGCGCAGTGATAAAAGAAAAGAAAAGAAAAAGGCGAAAAAACATGCGAGTACCGAAACCGCAGTCGTCAATTCTGACGGTACGGCTTCCAGAAAGAAATACAGACTGAATAAGAAAAGATTCTTTTTGTTTCTGCTGACCCTGATTCTGATCGCCATCATCGGCGTCGCCATATACGTAGGCGTTATCATTTCACAGGCTCCGAAAATCGATACCGACGATATTTATACCATACTCACCGAGAGTACCGTGATCTACGATGACGACGGAAAAGAAATCGATACGGTCTATACCGAAGCGAACCGCGAAAACGTGGAATACAAAGAGCTTCCGGAGAATCTGGTCAACGCTTTCGTGGCCCTGGAGGATAAGACTTTCTGGGATCATCACGGATTCAATATCGTCCGGATATTCGGCGCCATCAAAGACTCCTTCACTTCAGGCCATATCAGCGGCACCAGTACGATCACCCAGCAGTTGGCCCGCAATCTGTTCCTTAAAGAGAAAATGACCGAGCATACGCTGGAGCGGAAAATTATAGAAGCTTACTACGCGATCATCCTCGAAAAGGAACTGTCCAAAGAGGAAATCATGGAAGCTTATCTGAATACGGTCTATCTGGGCTATCAGAGCAACGGTGTTCAGGCAGCTTCACAGGCTTACTTCTCAAAAGACGTGCAGGATTTATCTCTGGCTCAATGCGCCGCTTTAGCCTCCTTGGTCCAGGCGCCTTCTGATTATCAGCTGGTCGAGCTTGTCGGCAATGACGACGTGTCCACAAAGGATACGAACATTATTAAAAGGACGTCAGCAGGCACCTACATAGCCAATGACGCCAGCAAAAACCGGCGCGAAACCTGTCTGAAGCTGATGAAGGAACAGGGTTACATCTCACAGGAAGAATATGATAAAGCCGTAAGTGTTTCCCTGAAGGATATGCTGAATCCGAGCTATAACAGTTCTTCTACCGAAGCTTCCTACTTCGAAGACTACGTCATCGAAGAGGTCATAAACGATCTCATGGAAGCCAACGACTGGGATTACAATACCGCCTGGGAAAAAGTATATAACGGCGGCGTCAAGATTTATTCCACTTTGGACTCTCAGGCTCAGAATGTAATTACTACTGAGTTTGAAAACGATGCCAACTTCCCTGGCGTTTCCATAAGTACTGACGGGAACGGAAACATTGTCAACAAGTACGGTCAGATTTCTCTGTACGCATACAGCAACTACTTTGACGATGACGGCAACTTTACCTTTACCAATGACGAGATCACCCGCCAGGACGACGGCAGCCTGATCATCAAAGCCGGAAAGAGACTGAATATCTACGACACTGAAGTCAACGGAGAGACGGACTACAGTATAGAATTTAAAAATCTGTATACCATGGAAAACGGCACGCTGTACGCCATCTCCGGCGGCTATATCAATATTCCGCAGCAGTACAAGAGCAAAAACAAGAACGGAAACATCGTTGTCTCCGCAGAGTTTTTCGAAGACGAACAGTATAAGGATTTCTTTATCTTCAACGACGACGGAACGGTAACGGTACCATCCCGTTCTTACACGCTGAACCAAAAGGTCATTCAGCCTCAGGCGGCAATGACCATTGTCGACAACGCCACCGGACAGATCAAAGCTATGGTCGGCGGCAGAAAGACCACGGGCAGGCAGCTCTACAACAGAGCAACCAACCCTCGTCAGCCGGGTTCGTCAATCAAACCGCTGAGTGTGTACGCGGCAGCCATACAGCAGAGCGCCGATGAAGCGGCAAACGGTCAAAAGCACAAATTTGTCGATTACAACATCGATGAACAAGGCGCTGATCTCTACGGAAATTATCTGACTGCTGGTTCCATCGTCATCGACGAAGAGACCACAATTAACGGGCGAGTCTGGCCGAGAAACTCCGGCGGCGGATATTCCGGACCGCAGACCATGAGAAGCGCACTGCAGCTTTCCATCAACACCTGCGCTGTTAAAATTCTTCAGCAGGTGGGAACGGATTACTCTGCTGATCTGGTTGAAAAATTCGGCATAACAACGCTGGATCGGGAAGGCTCTACCAACGACATCAATTTAGCGGCTCTTGGCCTGGGCGGTATGAGCAGCGGCGTAACCACTCTGGAAATGGCCAGCGCTTATACAGTTTTCCCAAACAACGGCACGCGCCAGGAAACAACTTCCTACACTAAAGTTGTCGACACCCACGGCAATACGCTGCTGGACAACAGTCAAACGGAAACCCATGAAGTGCTGAACTCCGGGGTTGCCTGGATCATGGCCGATATGCTGAAATCCGTTGTTACAAGCGGTCTCGGCTCTCCGGCTGCAATTTCCGGTGTACAGGTAGGAGGTAAAACGGGAACGACTGATGACGAGTACGATATCTGGTTCGACGGATTTACTCCTTCCTACTCCGCTTCTCTGTGGATCGGAAACGACCAGAATTTCACGCTGACCAGCCTGAGCAGCTATGCCGCAAGGCTGTGGGGAAGGATCATGAATCAGATTGACGGCGCAAAGACAGGTTCCTACAAGGATATGCCGTCCAATGTAATCTCATCCGGCGGAGAATACTACATCAGCGGAACACAGGGCGGCACCGGCAGCCTCGACGACCTGGAGAAAGAGGTAACCATCTGTACCGATTCCGGTTACCTGGCTACGCCAAGCTGTACCCATACAGAAACCGTAACCTACTCGACTTATGGCGATGAAGCCGAGGAAATTCCGGAATACTACTGCTACATGCACAATCCGGATACGGAAAAATATCCGATCAGTCCTGACGAAACGCTGCAGCCTCAGGATCCGATAAAACCGCCTGATGAAGAGGATCCGGAAACTCCGCCTGACGAAGGGGGCGATGGCGGAGGCGACAATCCTAACGGCGGCGATGAAGGCGGGGACAGCGGCCAGGGCGGCGGTAACCAAGGCAGTGGTGACGGCGGCAATCAAGGCGGAGGAAACACGCCTTCTACCCAGTAAAAAGAAGCCGTATCTCAAGATAATAATGCAGGATAAAAAATGTTTTTGTCGGAACCGGCGTGACTTAGGGCGCCGGTTCCTATTCATTTAGGACCTCCCTCCAAGCTTCAGCCGGACGATTCGCACCTGCTTTCTTCCATTCTCCCTTACCGAGCTGTGTATCACAATCTTGCTCGTTTGAAGTATTTTCGCCGGTCATGATGAAATGACTTTTGGATTTTCTTTCGCATATCCTCAAAAGCCCATGTTACCAGTCTTTGCACATGAAACTTATCCGCGACGATCGTATTTTCAAGACGACCTTTGTTCCAAAGGCAGGAATATCGGTTACCCCAACATTTATTATAGAAGAAAAACTCCATGCAAACAGATTCGTCCATTCACATAGAGTTTTTTATTTTCCGTTCGCTTGACACAGGTCAGTATCTTTGCAATACTTCCTTATGCTCCTCTGCCTTAATCCGGTCTCCTCTTGATTTATGTTCAATCACTACAGTCGGAATTTCTATTATCCAATCAAGTTCTTGAACGTTTTTACCCTATCTTCAATGTCATCCGCACCGAATACCGAAGACCCCGCCACGAGGATATCGCAGCCCGCATTGACGACAGATTCGGCATTTTCTAAAGTAATGCCGCCGTCGACTTCGATAACGTACGACAGACCGTTTTCCCGCCGGATATGATCCAGCTGCCGGATCTTCTCCATAGCGGACGAAATGAATTTCTGTCCGCCGAATCCCGGGTTTACCGACATAACCAGAATCAGATCCACATCAGACAATACGTACTCCAGCACGGATACCGGCGTAGCCGGGTTCAGCGAAACCCCCGCTCCGACTCCGTGAGATTTTATGCTTTGAACGGTGCGGTGCAGATGAACGCATGCTTCCTGATGAACCGTAATAAACCGGGTCTTTTCTGTAACGAAATCAGGAATATACAAATCCGGCGACTCGATCATCAGGTGAACGTCGTAGTCTGCGGTTTCTCTCCGGTCCAGGCTCTTCATCACGGCCGCGCCAAAACTGATATTCGGCACAAAGTGCCCATCCATCACATCCACATGAATATAATCGGCGCCTGCTGCCGATACGGCCTCTGCCTGCTGACCTAAAACAGAAAAATCGGCCGATAAAATAGACGGTGCCAGCTTACCCATTTCTACTTCTCCTATCGTTCTATCGTTTAAAATTTTTTTCGATTTCTTATCTCTTCCATGTTTGCCAGATAAGAAGCATATCTTACGGAGCTTATACGTCCGTCGAAAACCGCTTCCCTGACTGCGCATCCCGGCTCCTTCACATGACGGCAGTCGTCAAAACGGCATTTTCCTTTGTACTCAGCCATCTCCGGATAGAAATCCTGCAGATCGTCTTCCTCGGCATCCAGAATGTCAAAGGAGGTGAATCCCGGAGTATCAAACAGCAAACCGCCCTCTTTTGTTTCAAAGATTTCCACATGTCTGGTCGTATGACGCCCTCTGTCCGTCTTACGGCTCACGCCGCTGGTTTCCATATTGGCCTCGGGTATGATCAAATTGGTAATGGTCGACTTTCCTACGCCTGACGGTCCTGCAAAAGCTGTTCTCTTGCCAGCAAAACAGTGTGCCAGTTCATCGATACCCTCGCCGGTTTTTCCGCTGACTGCAAATACCGGATAAACGCCGCTGTAGATTTCTTTCATCTTTTCCAGATCAGCTTCGGGCAGAAGATCCCGCTTATTGATGCAGATCACCGACTCTATGCCCTTCTGTTCGGCCGTGATCAGAAAACGATCGATCACATGAAAATTAGGCTTGGGCCGGTCTGCCGCAAAGACGACGATAAAACAGTCCACATTGGCAATCGGCGGCCGGATAAAGTGATTTTTTCGCGGCTCGATGGATTCGATCACCGCGTCTTTGTCATCAAGAATACGGATATCCACGTTGTCGCCTACCGACAGCGTAATTCCTCTTTTTTTGAAAATGCCTCTTCCCTTGGCCTGATAAACGCCTTCGGCGGTCTTCACATAGTAAAAACCGCCGATACCTTTAACGATCAATCCCCTCATTATCTTTAACTCGTGCTTCCTTCTTCATCACCACCGGTTTCGGTGTCACCGCCGCCTTCGCCTGTACCCGGATCGGTCTCTTCCGGAGGAGTTACTACCTCCGGCTCTCCTTTGCTGACGACGATATTGATCTTTGTTCCTTCTTCCAGCTTCTCACCTGCATCGTACTGCTGCTCCATGACGATATTCTGCTTATAGACGGTGCTCTCAGCGTAAGAGATGGAGCCTACAGTAAACCCTGCGTCCACGATCGCCTGTTTAGCCTCGTCCACACTGAGACCCACCAGAGTCGGCACAGTCCGCTTATCTGTACCTTTGCTGACGACTACGTTTACGGAAGTTCCTTCCTCGGCTTCAGTTCCCGCTCCCGGATCCTGATTGATAATCTCACCCTCTTCCGCGTCGCTTTCCTGATAGGTAACGCTGCCCAGTTGATAGTTGGAAGCCTCAAGGAGCGCTCTGATGCTGTCCTCATCGTAAGGACGGCCTACCAGAGAAGGTACCTGCCCCGTCGGCTTTCCCGAACTCAGCATGACGGTAACCGTATCGCCTTCTTCTACGGTTTCGCCTTCGTCAGGAGTCTGTGAAGCGATCAGACCTTCTTCTATTTCATCGCTCGGCACCTCTTCACCGACTTCCATCTTTAATCCCAGCTCATTAAGTTCGGCCTCCGCTTCTTCAGTGGTCATTCCGACCAGATTCGGAACCTCTATTCCACCGCCGATTACACCAAAAGCGTACAGGATACCGATTACTACAGCGATAACGGCGATCACGCCTGCAATCGCAGCGATGACGATCTTCTTTTTACCGTTTCCTTTTTTCTTCTTTTTTTTCTTCGGTTTCTCTTCGACAAAATCCACTTCGCTGTGTTTCTTGCGGTTCATCTCCTGGAATTCTTCTACATCGGAGGCGGCGAAAACCGAATCGCCTACCATCTTCGTCACGAATTCAATATTCTGCAGATCCTCAAGAAGCTCGTCGGCGTTCTTATACCGGTTTGACTGAAACTTGTCCGTAGCTTTCATCACCAGCTTTTCCAGCGCCGGCGGTATACCCGGAACCAGCTTTGACGGCGGGACAATATCATCGTTGATATGCATCAGCGCCACCTGTACCGGGTTGTCTCCGTCAAAAGGAACCTGTCCCGTCAGCATCTCGTAAAGCACAATGCCCAGCGAATAGATATCCGATCGCTCGTCCACATACGATCCTCTGGCCTGTTCAGGTGAAAAGTAGTGAACGGAACCGATGACCCTGCTGGTTTCCGTAACCAGAGTAGAATCGCTGACCGCCTTAGCGATGCCAAAATCCGCCAGTTTTGCAATACCATCTCTGGTGATCATGATATTATGCGGTTTAACATCCCGGTGAATAATGTTGTTTCTGTGAGCAAGGCTCAAAGCTGACGCAACCTGTCTGGTAATCTCGATAGCCTGCTTGTAGTCTAACGGAGCCCTCTCGCTGATGATATCGCTGAGAGGACGGCCGTCGATCAGCTCCATAACGATAAAGTGAATATTTCCCTCTTTGCCCACGTCGTACACGCTGACAATATTGGGATGCTGCAGACCTGCCGCAGCCTGCGACTCCCGTTTAAAATTCTCGATAAACTGCGCATCTTTGGTAAATTCAGGTCTCAAAATCTTTACAGCCACATATCGGTTCAGCAGTCGGTCTTTTCCCTTGTAGACGACGGCCATTCCGCCTTCCCCGATTTTTTCAATCAGCTCATATCTGCCTGCAAGTAATTTACTCATTGGACATCTTCCTCCGTAACTTTCAAAACTACCATGGTGATATTGTCGCTTCCGCCGTTGCGATTAGCGGCCTCAACCAGTTTATTACAAATTTCGGACATGGATTTTTCCTTTTCAAGTTCGCGGATTAGTTCGCTGTCGCCAACTTCTCCGTAAAGACCGTCAGTGCAGATCAAGATAATATCTTCTTTCTCAATAGGGACGGTAAAAAAATCGGCGTCGATGGTATAGTCAGCACCAACTGCTCTGGTTATCATATTTTTATTTACGTGATGTTTCGCTTCTTTCTCTGAAATCAATCCAGCCTTAAGAAGTGTGTTTACATAGGTATGATCTTCTGTAATCTGTGTAAGAACGCCTCTGCGAAGTATGTATGCCCGGCTGTCGCCCACATTCACTATATAGAGCTTATCCCGGACGATATAAGCGGCGACTACAGTGGTGGCCATCCCTCTGTTCTTTTCAAAGCGCCGCGACATTTCGAGCACTTTAAAATTAGCGGCCTTCATACAGTCCTCAAAATACGCCTTTATCTCCTCCGGTGTCTTCAGCTCTTCAAGCGAATGGGTCTCAATATATCCGGCGATTTCGTTAACTGCAGTCCTGCTTGCGATCTCGCCGGAATTGTTTCCGCCTACGCCGTCCGCCACAATAAAGACTTTATCCCGTTTCATCACAAAGCAGGCGTCTTCGTTATTGCTTCTTCGCAGTCCTCTGTCTGTTTTAAAGCCTACTTCCATCTAAATCTCGTTTCCCCCTTTCCAGCCCTGTCGTCTCCTCATCTTGCAGATGAAGAAGCCGTCTGTCTCGTCTCTTCCCGGCAGAAGCTGTCTGCTGCCGTCCAGTTCAAAATCTCGGTTTTTTTTAAGAAAACGGCTGACCACCCCGGTATTTTCGTTTCGGTTGACGGTACATGTGCTGTACACCAGTATTCCGCCCTGCCTGACGTAGCCCGCAGAAATCTCCAGCATCCGGAGCTGACGATCCGACAGCTCTTTCCCGTTGTCATCCAAAACCCTGTACTTTATTTCGGGTTTTCTTCTCACTACGCCCAGTCCCGAACAAGGAGCATCTACGAGCACCTTGTCCGCAGCCTGCTTCAGGTCTTCTCTCTGCTTCAACCCATCGTTTATGTCGGTTTCTATAATGGTTATTCCCAGCCTCTGCGCTTCCTCCTGCAAAAGAGAAAGTTTGTGCTCATATATGTCAAAGGATCTTATCAATCCATTGTTTCCCATCATCTCCGCCATAGCCAGAGATTTCCCTCCGGGCGCGGCGCAGATATCCAATACGGTGTCGCCGCTCTCGGCAGCTACAGTTTCAGCAGCAAGAACAGAGGACTCGTCCTGAACAGAGAATAAACCGTCGCGATACTCCTCCGTCTCCAGAATTCCACTTCCCTTTACGAACAGAACTCTTTCGCTCAGCTTTCCGTTGGAAACCTGATAACCCTTTTTCTCCAAACCAAGGCGAAGTTCCTCCGGTTCGGTTTTCAGGGTATTAACCCGAATAGACAACGCCGGCGTTTCATTACCCGCTGCAAGGAGTTCTTCGGTTTTTTCCGGTCCGTATTGCTCCAACCATAGTCTGACAATCCAATCAGCGTAGGAATATCTCACTGAGAAATACGCGACAGGGTCCTTTTTCCTGTCCGGCAGTAAAAGCTGATCCTTCTTGCGCAGATATCCCCGCAGAACGCCGTTGACAAACCCGTCTCTTCCCGGCAGGTAACGCCTGGCCAGTTTGACCGTCTCGTTTACCGCCGCATAGTCGGGAACGGACTCCATGTAGATAATCTGATACAGGCCCATGCGAAGCAATGTCAGCGTTCTCTTTTTCTGCCCTTTCACTCCGTTTGGAATCAACTGGAACAAGAGATGATCCAGGTAGAGTTTGTTCTTCACTACGCCGTAGACCAGCTCTCGCACAAAAGCCGGCGAATCCGGTTTTTCTTCCTGAATCTGATGATTCAGTTCCAGATTGGAATAAGCCTTGTTCTTTTCCATGGTAAGAAGGGTCAGATATGCGGTTTTTCGATTTACATCCATGTTGATTAATCACTCCTGCCTCTTATGGCGAGTATGCGGAGAAGATTGGCTACCGCCACAGCGAGAGCAGCGACATAGGTCATCGCCGCCGCACGCAGAACCTTTTTAGATCCCCGTATATCCTCCTGTGCTACTAAATCCAATTCCTCCATCTGATCGATGGCTCTCCTGCTGGCGTTTAATTCCACCGGCAGAGTGATCAGGTGAAAAGCTACGATGGCTGCAAAGGCGATAACGCCGATATTGAACAGCATATTTCCCCAGTAGGACATCTCGTAACTTCCGGCCGCAAGCAGCACGATGCCGATCAGAATCAGCGGCCACGTCAGATGAGATGCAAAATTGACGACGGGAACAATCCCGTTTCTGACTTTCAGCGGTATATAATTTTTCGCATGCTGAATGGCGTGGCCGGCCTCGTGACAGGCTACGCTGACTGCAGCGACAGAACTTACGCCGTAAACATCCTGAGAAAGGTTGAGAACCCGTTGATGTGGATCGTAGTTATCTGTGAGACTTCCGCCCACCGGTCTGATCGCAACATCCCGCAGACCGTTTCTATCCAGCACTCTTCGAGCCGCCTCCGCCCCTGTCAGATTCTTTTGATTGCGAACTCTGGAGTAACGTTTAAACGATCGCTGCACCGTGGCCTGGGCCCACAGCGCGAAGATCATCGCAGGAATCAAAATCAAAATACTTGTATCGTAGTAAAAAAACATGTAATCCCCCCTATAGTCATAGTTTACCCTAATATTCTGCCTTTTTCAATGAAATTGCCCCTCAAAAAGGCCTTTACCTCTATTCTTTTTTTCCCTGGCAGCTGTATTTCCTCCACCCGCAAAATACCCCCGCCGCAGAGAATATCTATTCCCTCGTCGGATACTCCGCATATTTCTCCCGGAACGCCCTTCCGTTCCCCGTCGAGGCATTCTGCTTTCCAGATCTTCATCTGCCCGTCGCCGTAGCCGCAGTAAGCGCCCGGCCAGGGATCGAACGCCCTGATCTGCCGCTCAATTTCCTGCGGCGTCCTGGAAAAATCGATTTTTCCGTCCCCTTTTGTAATCAGTCCCGCATAGGTGGCCATACTGTCATCCTGCTTTTCCGGCGCGATTTTTCCCGCTTCGATCAGAGGCAGAGTCTCCGTTAAAAGTTCCGCGCCGAGATGAGCCAGCTCGTCGTGAAGTTCCTGTCCGTTCTTCCTGCCGACCTCCGTTCTGACCTTAGCGATCATATCGCCCGTATCCAGTCCTTCCGCCATCTGCATGATGGTTACGCCTGTCTCTCTCTCTCCCTGCAGAATTGCATGTTGGATAGGCGAAGCTCCCCTCAGCTTCGGTAAAAGAGACGCGTGAACGTTGACACAGCCGTATTTAGGAAGATCCAAAATAGACTTCGGAATAATCTGACCGTAAGCCGCTACCACGATGATATCCGGATTCTGTTCCTGCAGAAAGCGAAAAACAGTTTCATCACCTTTTATTTTTTCCGGCTGCAGCACGTCTATACCGTGCTCCACTGCCGCCGTCTTCACCGGCGAGAAGATCACCTTTTTCCCCCTGTTCCTGGCCCTGTCCGGTTGGGTGATCACGCAGCAGATCTGATGGCCCGCTGAAATGAGTGCCTCAAGAACCGGAACGGCAAAGTCAGGGGTTCCCATAAAACCGACCTTCATTATTCCTCGCTTTCCTCCGGCGTCCTTATGTTGGTCGCCTTGTCGATGTACAGGATGCCGTCAAGGTGATCGTACTCGTGACACATGACGGTCGCATCCCAACCCTCAAACTCATATTCCTGTTCATTTCCGTCAAGGTCAAGAGCCTTCATCTTGATCCTTTCAGGACGTTCCACCGTGCCGATCAGTCCCGGAACGCTGAGACATCCTTCGTCTCCGCTCTGACTTCCGGACTGCTCGGTGATCACCGGATTGATCATATAGTACACTCTTCCCGGTTCCGGCTCTGCCACAAACATCCTGCGCATAACGCCTACCTGAGGTCCGGCAATTCCAGCGCCTACTTCCGCCCGCATGGTTTCCAGCATATCTTCCATGGTCATGCGTATTCTGTCATTGACTTCCGTCACCTCTCGACACTGTTTTCTGAGGATTTCATCCCCCTCTAAGACGACTTTTCTTATTGCCATTTTATCACTCTCCTACTCTAAAATGTGCTGTATGGGTTCACATCGATCGTCACGCTGCATCCGTTTTTTTCTGCCGCAATCTGGTCAGCGAACCTACTGATATAGTAAACATATTTATTCCTTAGTCCTTTGGGACATTTGATCATAATATAATAGCGGAAGCTGTCTTTACCTTTGAAATTGGAGGATACGCGAGGGGAAAATATATGTTCCCCGTTCCTCTCGATCCTGCAGCGAGTCAAGAACAGCCTGCACTTTTCCGCTGCAGAGGCGGCCTCATCTTCATCGGCACTGGTAAACTCCACAAAGATCAGATCGGAAAACGGCGGATATTCCATCATCTCTCTCATCCGTATTTCCATCTCAAAAAAACTCTGATAATCGTGGTGCGCAGCGGCAGTCAGCGCAAAATTGTCAGGCGTATAGGACTGTACAATGACCACCCCCTGCTGATCGCCCCGTCCGGCTCTTCCGGCTACCTGAGTAACCAGCTGAAAGGTCCGTTCCGTAGAGCGATAATCCGGAATGTTCAGACTGACGTCAGCCGCGACTACACCGACCAAACCCACATTGCGAAAGTCAAGTCCCTTCGCCACAAGCTGCGTACCGATCAGGATATCAGTCTTTCCCCGAGAAAAATTTCCGATGATCCTGTCGATCTCTCTCTGGTTTTTGGCGGTATCCAAATCGAGGCGTTCTGTTTTCCGTTCAGGAAAAAGCTCTCTGGTAAACTCTTCAACCTTCTCTGTCCCGGCGCCAAAATATTTGATATACCGGCTTCCGCAGGAAGGACAGGAGGACGGTATGGAAAACCTTCTGCCGCAGTAGTGACAGATGCCTGCATTTTCCCGCTTGTGGTATGTCAGAGATATGCCGCATTCCGGACACTTCATCACTTCGCCGCACTCCCTGCAGGATACAAAAGTGGAATAGCCCCTTCGGTTGAGAAACAATATGATCTGTCTTCCCTCTTCAAGGGTGCTTTCCATCTGCCGGTAAAGCCGATCGCTGAATATGGTCTGATTTCCCTCTTTCAGCTCTTCCCGCATATCCACCAGCTCCACTTTTGGAAGAGGACAGCTGTTGTACCTGTGTTTCAGCTCAATAAGCTGATAGATTCCGTTTTTAGCCCGCTGATACGACACCACCGAAGGCGTCGCGCTTCCCAGAAGCAATACGCCGCTGTAATGCATCAAACGCTTCAGTGCAATATCCACGGTCTCGTATTTAGGCGTCATGTCCGACTTGTATGTGGCTTCGTGCTCCTCGTCCATAATCACAAGGCCCAGATTTTCCACCGGCGCAAACACACCGATTCTGGCGCCGATCACGATCTTCGCTTCGCCTCTCCATATGCGCATCCACTCATCAAATCGCTCTCGCCTGGTCAGCTTGCTGTGCAAAACTGCAATGCGATCTTTACCAAAACGGCCGATAAAACGATCCGTTATCTGTTTTGTCAGTGCAATTTCAGGTACCAGCATGATGGCCGTTTTCCCCATTTTCAAGGTTCTGTCAACCGCCTGCATATAGACTTCCGTCTTTCCGCTCCCCGTCACGCCGTGGAGGAGAAAATTTTCCTGTCGGCCGCCTTCTATGGCTCCGCTGATTCGGTTTACAGCCTCCTGTTGCTCGACGGTCAGCCGGTCGATATTCTGCGGTTCTCCTTCAGCGTCTCGGTAAGGTTCCTTTTCTTTGCCTTCTTTTGCCGGCTTTCCGTTTGGAACAAAGCATCTGACCGCATCGAGATACTTGATGCCGTAGCGTCTCCTCATCCATATACAGGTATCGATCATCTCTTCAGTCAGAGAAAAGGTCGTCTCTACAGACTCAACCTGCTTGATTACGGCAGGATCACACTCTATCTGGACATCCGTCTCAAATACATAGGCTGTTTTTCTCCTATTTCCTCTGTTAAAGGGAACCTTCACCAGGTTCCCTTTCTTTACATCCTGTTCGGCGCTGTAAGTATAGTATGTATCCGTATGTCTGCTGTTATTATCGACAACGACGTTAATATATTTCATCCGCTTTACAGTAAAAAGATATTATTTTTTCTGCACTCCGCGATCATCTCGTCGGACCATACGGAAGCCTGAACTTCTCCGATGTGGGCTTTTCTCAGGAAAAACATGCATAATCTGCTCTGTCCGATTCCTCCGCCTATGGAGTAAGGCAGCTCGTCGTTTAAAACGGCCCTCTGGAAGGAAAGCTCTCTCCTCTCATCAGCTCCGGCAATAGTCAGCTGTCTGTCCATGGCTGCCGCGTCGACGCGTATACCCATAGAGGAAATCTCAAAGGCTCTTCCCAGAACATCGTTCCAGAGTATGATATCACCGTTCAGCTCCCAGTCGTCATAGTCCGGAGATCTTCCGTCATGTCTCTCTCCCGATCTCAGCGATCCGCCTATCTTTTCGATAAATACGGCTCCGTGTGCCTGGCAGATCAGATCTTCTCTTTCCTTAGGCGTTTTATTCGGATACAAATCCTCCAGTTCCTGGGTAGTGATGAAATAAATCTCGTTGGGAATCTCTGTCTGAAGATCACGATAAAGCCGATTTACGTAGTCGCCCAGATTTTTTATCGCATTGTAAATCGTGTTTACGGTCTCGTGAAGGTATTCCGTACAGCGCTGTTCTTTTGTAATAACCTTTTCCCAGTCCCACTGATCCACATATACGGAGTGAAGGTTATCCAGTTCCTCGTCTCTGCGGATCGCGTTCATATCTGTATACAGACCGTGTCCCGGTTTGATTCCGTACTTGCCCAGAGCCATTCGCTTCCATTTTGCCAGGGACTGAACCACTTCGACCTCTTTTTCGCCGAGATCCTTCAGCGTAAAGGAAACCCTTCTCTCTACGCCGTTCAGGTTATCGTTTAATCCCGTCTTCGGATCGACGAACAACGGAGCGGAAACCCGGCGCAAATTCAGCCCATATGCCAGTTCCTGCTGAAAGTAGTCCTTGATTTTCTTTATGGCTCTCTGGGTCTCCAGAGGACTGATCACCGGTGAGTAATCCTTTGGTGTGATTAATTGTGACATTTCTATTCTCCTCCAAAAATTCTGTTTGCCTGTCAGCATCGTTCATGAAAGGGTGTGTTACCTCTTCGAAAATTCGCATCCGCAGTAATTCTGACGATAAAGTCCGTATTCCTTAGAAAGCTGAATGCTCCGCTGAAATCCGGCTTTTTTCTTAAAGTCCATATCCAGAAACTCGATGCCGTACTTCGCTTCCAGTTCTTTCCCAATGGCAGAAATCTGCGGATAGTTTTTATGCGGGCTGACGGTAAGTGTGGTGGCAAAGAGCCTGTATCCCTTACCTTTTGCCATCTTAGCTGTCTTTTCAAGGCGCATCTGAAAACAGATTGAACATCTCCTGCCGCCTTCCGGCTCATTACTGTAGCCGGCGACTAACTGATAGTACTTATCCGGCTCATATTCTCCTTCCATGAAGTGTATCTTACGTCTTCCCCCCAGATTCAGGTTGAAGGCTTCGATAAATCTGATCTGATTTTCTTTTCTCTTCTCATATTCGTCGATATCAGTAATACAAGGATTGTAAAAAAATACGGTGATGTCATAATCAGAAGCCAACCGTTCGATTACGGCAGTACTGCACGGTCCGCAGCAGCTGTGCAGAAGCAGCGCAGGTCTCATGACATTTTCGCCGGTCCTTACAATTTCCGGCACCGCATCGCCCGACAAAAAAGTGTTGGAACAACACATCGGAGACGCAATCTTTTTTGCCATATTTTTCCCTCCCTACAAAAATAGTACTGTCTATGACATTTTATTATACACCAAAAAAGCCATTGTTTGCAACAAAAGCGTTTTCATATTTTATCTTTTTTGTGTAGGTTTACAATACATGTGTTACAAGTGAATGGTGTGGTATAAAAAAAGTTGACAGCTTATTCTCAAGGATTCCATAATAAAACCAAGAGAATAAGGAGGTATTCAAAGTGGCACG
>CAJFTU010000049.1 GCA_904420065.1 uncultured Emergencia sp. | reverse complement strand
TGATCTGCCGTCTGATATCATAGCCGGATGACTGCCGGCTACCAAATGGCTGGATTTTACTTTTGCGAAAAAATCTTGACACAGTCGTTTCAGAGTTTTTAGCATAACTTTTTTTCTAATAAAATTTCTAAATCCTTCCATTTTATATTTTAGAAAACATCCGAAATTGTTGAAATTTGAATAAAAAAAAATTAGTTTAGAAAATAATTCTAAACTAATTATAAACTCTTCCCGATAAGCTTCTCCTTTTTCGGCAAAAAAATAGACAACCAATCATCGCTGATTCGCTGTCTATCCTCCGTCTACTCTTCACCGAGTCTGTCCTGAACATAGTGCTGTACATCTTCTCTCGAAATGCGAAGCGCCACTGCAAATTCTCCAAAAAGTAAATCCTCTGCTCTCTTCATAAATTTCTTGTCGATCTGTCCAAGATGCTTGTTCTGCTTGTTGGCATCCATCTGCTTCATGTAGATAGATTTCGTCAGCTTAAGCAAATCCAGACATCTATGGGTATCGATAATTGACTGATAATACTTGGTAAGCTGCTGCATACTGCTGCTCTTGTAAATTTCCGTATGAATCTCCGGAATGTTGTCGATCAGATTTTTTGCCTCATCCTCAGAAATTACCGGCCGCATATGAACCTTCTCGTTGTCTACAGGCGCATAGATCACACCGCTCTGATACAGAGGCTCCAGAACGTAATAGAGCCTGTCCTCATCAGATCCGGCAAAGTCCGGCTTGGTTATGTCAGACACCTTGCATACGCCGGTGCTGCCATACATGATTAAATCATCAATTTCGTACATCTTAGGGCTAACATCTCCCTTCTCTGTTTCCACCCGGCAATATTGTATACATTTATTATAACACTTTTTGCCATGAAAATGCAAAGTGTTTTTGTATACAATTTCATTTTTGTCCGCTTCCCGGCAGCCTAAACGTTGATATTCAAAAAAAAAGCCGACCCGAATCGCAACCGGTTGCTTCGGGACAGCTTTCAAAAGAGTGTATATTTATAAATTTTATCAGAACTGGGCAACCTCGGGCACAGCTTCTTCCGCTTCACTGACCTGGCTGCAGATCAGCACCGGCCCTTTCTCGCCGTACATCTCGTCGTACTGAATCCGAACCTGGGCGGTAATCGTAACCCAGCCGCCATGCTCCAGCGTTTTCTCCGCACCTTTCCAGTGACACACCAGACCCGCAAACTGAATATCCTCCACACAGCAGGTCATGACGTGACGTCCGAATACAAACTTATCCGGAGGCAGACCGCCGCCTAAAACGCTGCGGCCCTTCACCTGCAGAACCTTTCCGTCATATTTCTCCTGCTCCTCATTGATATCGCGATACCACTCCGCGTAGGCGTCGTCGCCTATTTTCACAACAGGCGCGTTGAGATCGAAAGGCAGAGGATCCGGTATCTGATCCAACTCTACGTCGTCTTTGCCGTATTCGTAGAGAATCTGGCTACGCCGGTTGGCCGCTCGAACGATCTTATGAAACGCCATTTTGTCGAAATCCCGGCTGCATCGGTTAAATACGACCAGTTCGGCGCTTTTCAGCTTGTCGAAAACCAGTTGACGCATATTCTGATTGTATGTAAGGAACGTGGTGGCGTCTGCGAACATCATCTCCTGATAGGTGATCCACTCCTTTGGCATGTTCTGGTACAGCGTGTCCAGATTCCACATGCCGTTGTACTCGACGATTACCCGCTCCACTCTATGCTTGAGCTGAAGCTCCCGAAGATGCTCTTCGGTCAGCTCCTCTTCGTCTTCTACGGATTCCAGATACACGTTGGTTCCGAAGAAACGGCTTGGATGATATTCCTCCTCACCCTCTTCGCAGAGCAGCAGCAGGGTACGTTCGCCGGCATTGAAATCATCGCCTTCCAGGGCTTCCTGTATAAACGTTGTCTTTCCGCTCTCTAAAAATCCGGTAAATAAATATACTGGTATCTCCATGACCCACTCCCCTTATAAACCGAACAGTTCTCTGATCCGGTCCTCATCTATATCCGCGCCGATTACACAGAGCATCCCCGTTACAGCGGCGCTTCCGCGTCTGACATCGGGTTCACCCGGCACATAGTCAAAGTGTATCCACTGTCCGTCTGTTCCTTCTACGATGCCCTTGGCGCGCAAAACCTGTCCGTACTCTGCAAAATTGGAAAGCGCACCGAGGGCCCCTCTGATCTGTTCTTCGCTGAACTTGTGGGTCGTCTCGGCGCCAAAGCTGGTGAACACTTCATCTGCGTGATGATGGTGGTCATGGTCGTGATGATGGTGGTCATGGCCGCAGCCGCACTCTTCGTCATGGTCGTGATGGTGATGATCGTGACCATGGCCGCAGTCACACTCTTCGTCGTGGTTGTGATGGTGATGATCGTGGTCATGGTGATCATGATCACAGCCGCAGTGCTCGTCGTGCTCGTGGGCTTCCTCTTCAAGATGCTTCAGCTCCGCCGCCAAAGTATTCTTTTTCTCCATCGTCTCCAGGATCTGTTTCCCGGTAATCTCATCCCATGGCGTTGTGACGATAGAAGCGTCCTTATTATGATCGCGCATCAAAGCGACACACGCTTCCAGCTTCTCCTGCGACAGGCCTTGGGTATGGCTGAGAATAATCGAACTGGCGTGTTCAATCTGATTGTTGAAAAACTCGCCGAAGTTTTTCATGTACATCTTCGCCTTCTTTGCGTCTACAACCGTGGTAAATCCGTTGAGCTGTATTTGATCGTTGTGCAGACGTTCCACAGCCAGAATCACATCGCTCAGCTTACCCACACCGGAAGGCTCGATCAGAATTCTGTCGGGACTGAACTCGGTGATAACCTGTTCAAGCGCTTTGCCAAAATCGCCTACCAGCGAACAGCAGATGCAGCCCGAATTCATCTCATTGATCTGAACGCCGGAATCCTTCAGGAAACCGCCGTCTATGCCAATCTCCCCGAATTCGTTTTCGATAAGGACGATCTGTTCGCCTTCATACGCTTCTTCGATCAGCTTTTTGATCAGAGTCGTCTTTCCGGCTCCAAGAAACCCGGAAAAAATGTCTACTTTTGCCATTATCTTATCATCTCTCTTTCTAAAACGTGAAACTGACGGAGCAAAGCCTCCCCGCCGTTCCGTTAACAGCCTCAGTCTTCACAACAGGACTGAGGCTGTTCACTCTGCATTATAGTATACCACAATCGTCGGCCTTTCTCACAGCAAAAAAGGATTTTTCCAGCGGGAAAGTTGGAGATAGAAGCGATGTCTTTCCCTGCCGTACCGTTCAATAATAGGATCTTACTCTCTCCTCAACGATTGCCATGACCTGATCGTAACCGTCTACGCACTTCCAATCCTGAGACAGATGAACTTTGATCACTTTATAGAGCCACTCTCTGTAGTAATCCATGGCCTCCTCGACATTCAACCCTCTCTTTTGAAGCTGGCGCACATCACTTTCCGCAAATTCCACAGTCACCTTGCAGCGCTGTCTTTCTCTGCCCTGCAGGCCATCGGGAAAATCCAGCACAGCTACATCGACCCGATTGTAAAACGGCTCATCCGGTTTCAGCTTTATTTCTTTCATCCCAAGTTTCACCTCCTCCCCGTTTCTCGATTTTCTTCACTTATCATTCCCTCGTCTGGCAGGGACCCGCAGGTTTTCTGGGCCGGACCGGACAAAACGCGGCCTCTCCGGTCAAAGCGGGAGCCGTGACAGGGACATTCCCATTGCTGTTCCTCTTCATTCCACTTGAGTCCGCACTTCAGATGGGTGCACCGGTGCCGGCGGAGAGAGAGCAAATTCCTGGCTGCCTCCAAACCGTTGACAAACAGCTGCGGTTTCAGCATCGACCTCTGTGGATAAAACGCTGCGCCCAGTTCTCTGTCCATGTTGCCGGTCAGCAGCATCGCCGCCGTCATTGCTCCGGTCATTCCCCACTTGTTGAACCCGGCCGCCACGTCCAGTCCTTCCGTCGTTCTTCCGTAACGCCCCACATAAGGCGCGCCATCCAGAGTCATACAGTCCTGCGCTGCCCACGACGCGACTTCTTCTGCCTTAGGATAAACCCTGTCCGCCCTTTCTCTGAGTCTTTCAAATCCTTCTTTCAAAGTTCCCGTCCGGCCTCCGCACCCGCCCAGTAAGAGCAGTTCGCCGCAGGATCGAAAAGAAAGGCTTCCCGATTCGTCTCCGATATACATGCCCCCGCCGTATCCGGTGTTTTTCAACGCCAGCACATAGGAGCGGTGCTGATACATCTTCACAAAATACATTCCCCAACGGTCTAAAAAAGGAAAGTGGCTGGTTACAATGACCCGATCCGCATAGAGATTTATTTCTTTTCCCTGCGGGTTTCGCACGCGAACCTGATAACCCGTCCTGCCTTTGGCGATATCGGTTACAAAACTGCGTTCGTAAATTTCCTGCCCTTCAGCGATGCCGCTGACGAATTTCAGCGGGTGAAACTGGGCCTGATTCTTCATCCGCACAGCCGCCGCGGTATGAAACGGAAGATTCGTCCGCTCCGTGTAATCGACTCTTGCCCCTATGAATTCCAGCGCCTCCGCTTCTCTCAGCATGCCTGCTTTATCATCGAGAGAATATACGTAATTGTCCTGCAGTGAAAAATCGCAGGAAATCTCTTCCGCCATTCTTCCATATTGCTCCAGCGCAAGTTGATTGGCCCGCAGATAAGCCTCCGTCCTATCTTTCCCCAAAGACTTGAGCAGGCGGCTGTAGACAGGTCCGTGATGCACGGTGATTTTTCCTGTGGTATTTCCCGTTACTCCTCCGGCAATCCGCTCCTTTTCCAATACGGCATATTTCTGCCCCTGCTGTTTGAGAAAAAAACCGGTCAAAAGCCCCGCAAGACCGCCGCCGACAACGAGCGTGTCCAGTCTTCTTTCCTCTTTTAGGGCAGGAAATTCAGGCAGCGCCGCCTCCTGTCTCCAAATCGATTTCATTTCCTCTACCTCCGTTACACTCCGTTTTTCTCTTATTCTTTGCCGATAAGGGAAATTCATTCCTCCGGCTTGAATCCCGAAAGAACAGGAGTATAATAGAAAGTAACTTGAGCCGACGGCGCCCGGCGCCCCGAAGGTCGGCCGAAAGCAACAAAATCACATACATAAAGGAGGAGTTTCGATTGAAAAAGTATATCCTGATCACAGGCAGTCCCAGAAAAGGCGCTAACAGCGACGCAATCTGTGAAAAACTGAAAGTACAGATGGAAAGCAACGGCTGCCAGGCCCAGATATTTCGCCTGGAGGATAAATCGGTAAACCGCTGTCTGGCCTGCGATTACTGTAAATCTCACGACGGCTGCATCCAGAAAGACGACGCTTCGACACTGATCGGAGAACTTTCGGAATGCGACGGCGCAGTATTCATCGCACCGATTTATTTCGGTTCTATCCCGGGCTCATGCAAAGTTCTGACAGACCGTTTCTATTCCCTGTTTAATCCTGCAAAAGGCCGCGTCGCCGCAGATCCTTCCCGCAAACTCGGCGTCGTGCTTACCTGCGGCGGAAGTCCAGAGGAAGCCGTCAGGCCGGTTGGAGAGTTCGTCAGCACCTGTTTCGCTTTAGCCGGATTCGGTGACCACAAGACGCTGGTATTTCCGGGACAAAACGCCAAAGACGCGTTCTCTGCCAACGAAGATTATCAGAAGCAGACAGAAGAACTGGGCAAGTGGCTCATGGAATAAGAGATCCCATTTTCAAAGCAGAAGGCGGAGGTTTTATTCCCGACGTTCCGCGGGACAGCGCCTTTCCATGCTGCAAAAAGACGCGTATCTTTTAAAAAATACGCATCTTACAAGTTCTATACCGTTTGTTTACTGCCCATGGTCTTCCATGGGCTTTTTCTATGACCAATCCGCCGACGTTTTTCTTTTTCAGCCTGCAGCCGACTCAGCTTATCTTTTCGTCTTCCTCCGCCTGTGTCAGAAAATCCGCGTTCTTCTTTTTCAGCTGCGGGATCAGGCTCTTTGCAAACCGGCTCTTTCCCCGGCTCTTCACATAGAAGTAACCGAAGAAGGAGAACACCACGGCGCCTACGAAATTGACGAACAGATCCTTCATCGTATCGATCAGACCGATATCCAGGTATCCTCCCAGCCCCAGTTCTTTTCCGTTGACCACCACGCTGTCGATTCCGTCTATGACGTAAGGCACGTTCCGTCCCTGGGGATCCAGCATCACAGAACGTATGGCGTGCACCACCGTGTCTTTCTGCATATCCATGTGAAGAAAGCGATCCATACCGAATTCAAAGAACTCCCATAGCACTCCGATCGTCATGGAAAAGCAAAACGCCACCATGGTCAGAAACAGAGGCGACAGCTGAAAGGAATACCGCTTGCTTCGATTGAGCAGATCGATCATGGAAAAACCTACCGCAGCGGCCAAGAGACCGTTCATCGTGTGCAGCATGGTGTCCCAGCCGGGTATTTTTATGTAAAATTCTCCGATTTCTCCCAGAATCTCAGCCGAGAAGATGAACAGCAGGATGATGATCTCCAGAGTCCGCGGCAGTTCCACACGAAATTCCAGCTGTACAAAGCTGGGCATCAGAAGCAGAACCAGCGTTATGCCACAGAGAAACACGTTCTCATAGTTTCGGTTAAAGACCTGCAGCACCATGACCAGAACGACCAAAGCTCTCAGTATGGAAAAGACGATAAAAGAACTCCTGTGTTCCCGCAGTTCTTTTCCCATGGCTCTGCGCATGATTCTGTATCTCTTTTTGATTTTCTCCATAATCCGTCTCCTCCTCTTACCTCGCAGATTATAGTTTACCCTACACGGGACCGCCCGGTCAACAGAATCTTAAAAAGGCGCAATACCGGCGAAACGACTGCACCCGTTCGGCTATGAAAGACAGTTCTCCTATCTTTCCTGTTCGGCTGTCCGCCCGTGTTTTTCGTAACAGGCCACTCGGTCAATCCGGTTGTCCTCGTCGACAAAAACAACCCTGGGAGGATTTTCAGCGGCTTCCTGCCGCGTCATCTGCTCGTAGCACATGATGATGATCTTGTCCCCTTTCTGCACGCAGCGGGCCGCCGCGCCGTTTAGGCAGATCATGCCGCTGCCCCTGTCTCCCGCAATGGTATAGGTCTCAAAGCGGCTTCCGTTATTTATATCTACGATCTGCACCTGTTGATACTCCAGAATTCCCGCGGCGTCGAGCAGATCTTCATCCACCGTAATACTTCCCACGTAGTCCAGCTCCGCCTGAACTACCGTCGCCCGATGGATTTTACCCTTCAGCATAGTCAGATACATCTTATCTGTCCTCTCCTTCGTATACAAAATTGTCGATCAGCCTGGTCTTTCCGATAAATACGGCCATGGCTACCATCACCGGCGGTTCCATCACGCTGACCGGTTCAATATTCACCGCGTTGACCGCTTTTACATAATCGATCCGGGCCAGAGGTTCCCGGTCGATAAGCTCGGTCATAGCCTTTACGATAACATCTGCGGATTTTTCTCCGTTTTCCGCCATATCCTTACCCAGCCTGACCGCCCGGCTCAGCACCAGAGCCGCTTTCCGCTCTTCCTCACTGAGATAGGTATTCCTTGAGCTTTTCGCCAGACCATCCGCCTCTCTTACAATAGGGCAGCCGACGATCTCAATATCGAAATCCAGATCTCTAACCATGCGCCGTATCACCGAAAGCTGCTGGCCATCCTTCTGGCCGAAATAAGCTCTGTCCGGCCGGACGATGTTGAACAGCTTGGCTACCACCGTGCAAACGCCGCGAAAGTGAATCGGACGCGATTTTCCGCAAAGCTCCGCCGTCAGTCCCGTCATATCTACAAATGTACAGGCGTCCCCTGCGTACATTTCCTCAGGCTGGGGATGAAAGATCAGGGAAGCTCCCGCCGCTTCACATACGGCCGCATCTCTGTCGATATCCCTCGGATAACTTTCCAGGTCTTCTCCCGGACCAAACTGAGTCGGATTGACAAAATCACTGACGACCACTCTGTCGTTTTCCGACGCCGCCCGGCGAATCAGGCTTTCGTGCCCCTCGTGAAGATAACCCATGGTCGGAACCAGACCTACGGAAAGTCCCTCGGCTCTCCACTGCTTTACGATCTCCTTTACTTCACGTTTTTGTCCTGTAATCTTCATTTCGCACATCCTCCTTCAGTGTACAGTTTTTCCATCACCTGGTCGGAAATTTTAAACTCGTGTTCCGGCGCAGGAAAAGCGCCTTTCCTGACTTCGTCGATATAAGCCGCGATTCCCTCCTGCATAGCCTTTCCGATATCGGCGTACTTTTTCACAAACTTAGGCGTAAAATCGGAATACATAGCCAGCATGTCCTGATATACCAGGATCTGACCGTCGCAGCCCGCTCCTGCCCCTATGCCGATAGTCGGAATGGAGATTTCCTTCGAGATCAGCGCGGACAGTTTAGCCGGCACACATTCCAGCACTACGGCAAAAGCGCCGGCTTCTTCTACAGCCTTAGCCTCCTGCAGAAGTCTTCTGGCCGCTTCTTCCGTCTTTCCCTGAACCTTAAATCCGCCGAAAGCGTTAACAGACTGGGGAGTCAGCCCGATATGCGCCATAACCGGAACAGATGCCTCTGTGATCGCGCGAATCTGCGGACACACGCTGAGGCCGCCCTCCAGTTTCACCGCCTGGCAGCGTCCCTCTTTCATCAGCCGTCCGGCGTTGTAAACCGCATCGTAAACCGATGTCTGATAAGACATAAACGGCATATCGGCCACAATCAGGGCGTTCTCCGCTCCCCGCGCCACTGCGGCGGTATGGTGAATCATATCTTCCATGGTAACGGAAATCGTATCCTCATAACCCAGCATAACCATGCCCAGAGAGTCGCCGACAAGCAGACCGTTGATCCCCGCTCTGTCCATCAGTTTGGCTGTGCAGTAATCGTATGCGGTCAGCATAGTGATCTTTTCCCCGTTTTCCTTCTGCTGTTTAAATCCTGCTGCTGTGTTTTTCATTTTCCTCAAGCTCCTTTTTCAGTTCCTCATAATTTCTGTCCGGATGTTTTCTCTCTGCGATGCGGACAAGTCTTTCCGAAAGTTGGACGTACAGTTCCCTCGCCTGTCCATCCAGAACGGACAGGTGATTTCTTACCGTGTCTATGTCGCCTCTCTCCACCGGCCCGGTAAGAGCCTCCGTCGGCCCCCGCTGCGCGATATTCTGCGCGTTTCCCGCGATCAGCGGTCCGAGAGCTTTTTCCGCGTCTCTGCGTGAAAAGCCGCACTGCTGCAGAAGCTCCGCGCCGATGTCCGCCAAAGCGGCCGCCTGATTGCTGACCATCACCGCCGCCGCATGGTACCTGACCTTCTGCTCAGCGTCGATGACAACCACCACATTGCCCATAGAAGCGAAAATTTTTTTCATCTCCTCAAGGCGTTCTGCACTGCCTTCGAGGGTAAAATAAGTCTCGCCAAGGTCGCGGAAGGAATGGTACCGATCACTGACGGCGCAGAGGGGATGGACCGAAAATCTGTACGCGCCCCGCTTTTCTGCATTAAAAAAAACGGCCGATGAAATCGAACCGCTGCAATGACATATATTCTTATTTTCTATCGGCAGATCGAGCATGTCATCCCACACCTTCCCGATGGCGCCGTCGGGCACCGTAAGGAACAGGGTATCACTGTCTCTCACAAGGTCTGCTAAGCCTGGATAATATCTGCTGCCTGTAAAGTCCGCCGCTTCTTCAGCGGATTTTCGGCTTCTGCTGTAATAGCCCGTTACAAAATATCCGTTTTCCTTAAAGTATCTGCCCAGGGAAAATCCAACCTTCCCCGCGCCGATAAAACCTGCTTTCATACTGATCACCTCCGCTTCACAACACGGACAGTGAAAAGCTGATCTCTTTCTCCTTCAGGTGCCGCTCTCCCGATGCGTCCCCGAAAATCCGATAAAAAATTCCATATACGCGGTACAGCTTCTGTTCGAATGCCATCCACCCATTACTATAACACCTGCCTTCTGAAAAGTACAGGAAAAATTCAATAATTCCGCCACTTTATGCTCTTTTTCTGCAGCAGGGAAATCAACCCGCTGAGCACGGTGACGACGATGCCCACCACGATGATACCGGCAAGCACCTTGGTGTAATTTCCATATGTATTATAGTTGACGATATAGTATCCCATACCCGTGGTCGACCCCATCATCTCGGCAAAGGTCAGCATCATCACCGCCGAGGTCATGGTCACCCTCAGTCCCTTGACAATACCCGGTACAGAATAGGGAAGCAGGATTTCAAACACCATGGAGATTCCCGGCAGTTCCAATGTCCTGGCAGAATCGATGATATTCCTGTCTATGGACTCCACAGAGAGGATGGTCTTCAGAAAAGCCGGCCAGAATATACCTAAAAATATTACCACGACAGAAGCGCTCCGAAAGGTGGGCATGACTGCGATAACATAAGGCGCGAACACGATCGAAGGAATCGGCGCCAGTACGTTTGCAATGGGATAAAACACCTCTTTGAGCCGCTTGTGCCATCCGCAGATCAGACCGAGCAGGGTGCCCAGACCCAGACCGGCCGCCGTACCGATCAGCAGGAGTTCCATCGACGAGAGAATCCCGGCCGCCATTTCCCGGTAATCCGTGGTGAACACGAAAAAGATATTTTCAAGGGCCGGAACCAATACAGGATGCAGCATGTCCAGCTTGGTGACCAGAATTTCCCAGATCAGCATCAGTGCCCACAAAATCGACAGGATGTCCGAAGCCGACGCTCTTTTCCCTGGAAATCGCCGGATATGGATCAGGTAGAAAACTTCTATCAGAAATATAGCGCACAAAAATGCCGCCGGACTTTCCGTCTCCTTTCGGCCAGGAAGCAGAACCGCCGCGATCAGTCCGACCAGCAGAACGTGGCATATAAAAAAGGAAACCTTATTTTTCTTCATTCGTACCACCTCGCCAGTTCTTCTTTCAGTTGCAGGCAGTCCGCCTGTCCGAGATCGTCTCTGCAGCAGCAGTTTATTCCGCTGTCGATGCGCTTTTCGTGGCGCACCTTTCCGTCCCGGATAAATACGATCCGGCTGCCCATGATCATCGCTTCATCCAGATCGTGGGTTACAAAAATCACGGTCTTCTTCTGCTCTCCCTTTTCCCATAAGTCCTTGAGCAGTGTCTGCAGTTCTTTCCTGATCTTGGTGTCCAGCGCGCCGAAGGGTTCGTCAAGAAGCAGAAACGGCGAATCGAGAGCCAATGCTCTGGCGATGGCTGTCCGCTGCCGCATGCCTCCGGAAAGCTGGTAAGGATATTTATCCATGTGGTCTCTAAGTCCGGTCTTTTCAAGAAACAGCTCTGCCCTGGCGTTCGCTTCCTTTTTACCGTATTTTCCAGACTTTTTCAGCGCAAACAGGACGTTTTTCTTCACCGTCAGCCACGGAAACAGGGAATATTGCTGAAAGACGATCGTCCGCTCTGCGCCCGGACCGGTTATGGGACTGCCGTCTATCCGTATTTCTCCCTTCTGAGGAAGATCAAGCCCTGCTACGAGTCGCAGCAGGGTTGATTTTCCACAGCCGGAGTGTCCTATGACGCACAGAAACTCTCCGTCTTCCACGGTAAGGTTAAAATCTTCCAATATATTCGTACTATTGCCCGGATACTTAAAATCTACCGATTCCAGTTCTATCATTTATTGTTTTCCTCAAATTCCTTCAGCAGTTCTTCATACAGATCTGCATGTTCACCCCTCTCGATGAGCGCCTCAAGCGCATCCTCGTAGATGGATGTATCGATGTAGTCGTTGATATCGTATTCCGTATCGGCGTCGATATCGCCGTTGGCCTTCATTACATCGTAGAAATCCGAAACCTTTTTCTTGTTCGGATCCAGAGAAACGATCATCGCGTTGTCGTAGCTGTCTGTACCGTACATTACCGCTTCTACGTAGGCTTCTTCCTGTCCCGAGTATTCTGTAAGCGCTTTGATCGCAGCGTCTCTGTCATTGAGGTAAGTCTCGTAGGCTCTCAGCAGCGCCGTTTCAAACTTTACCAGAGCGTCCCGTTTTTCGTTGACCGCCGTTCTGGAAGCCGTCTGTCTGCAGCAAGGGAAATCGCTTTCAAAATCACCCACCTGGAAAGCCACGTGAGCGCCGCTCTGCTCCGCAACATATCCGTAACCGCTGTTGACCATACCGATATCCACTTCTCCTTTTTTCACCGCTTCCACGATGGCCTGAGAAGATTCGAGATAGACAAATTCCGCGTCGATTCCCGCTTCACGAAGCAGTCCCTTCAACACCATATGACCAGTTTCCATTCGGAAGCAGCCAATTGTCTTTCCGGCGAAATCGGAAAGCTGGGTGTATTCCACATCGTCTTTGGTAATCCCTTCGCTTCCCTCAGAGATGGTTCCGCCGAAGATCACCACGTCCGTTCCCTGAGAAATGAAGCTGCAGCTTGGGATTACACCGAAAGGCAGGATATCCAGTTTATCCATGCTGACGGCCGTCAACCCGTCGGAAAGCGAGTTGATCTTCTCAAACTGCACGTCTACCCCTTCTTCTTCAAAGTAGCCCAGACTGTCGGCCAAAATGATACAAGCCGTCTTGATGTCTTTGCCCAGCATCCCTACTTTCAGCGTTTCCGTGGCTTCCTGACCGTTTTCCGCCGCCTGATCTTCACCGCTGTCGTCGCTGCAGCCTGCAGACAGCAGCGATGCCGTCAGCGCAAGCAGCAGACACAAAGTTGCCGCAAATAATTTCTTTTTCATTGTACTTTTCCTCCATCGCATAATCTATCGGGTCCGTTTTATTAGACTTCATCTACTACACGACATGGTACTATACAAAGAAAAGAAACTCAATAGGGTCCGAACAATTGCAGAAAATCCTACAAAGTTTTTAAAAGATTTTACCAAAAAATTTTTAGTCGATCTATTCCAGTTTGGACAGTCCGTAAATGCAGCCAAACCCTGCACTAAGAGTCAGAGGACAGAGAATCCACTCTCCTCCGGAAGGCACCCCCGGAAATACTTCTACGGCCGAAGACAGAATAAATCCCAGGATTATCAGATAAGTCGGCTGAGGATGCCGGTTCATGGCCTTTTCCAGAATTCTGGTTGTGAGAAGAATTCCTCCACCCAATCCCAGCGCCAATGGGAAAAGCCGCCCAAAGTCCAGCTCCGTTATGGCCTTCATGGTCATATCATAAAGGCCCAGCATGAGCAGCATATAGGATACGCTGATTCCCGGCAGTACCAGAGCCACAGCCGACAAAACGCCGGCAGCCATCAACCAGAGAAACCGGGACACACTTCCGCCGTCGCCGGCAGAAAAGAGATCCGGCGGAAGCTTGGAAATCAGACAGACGATGACGATGCCGATGAGCACGTAGGCGGCCACCCGGAAGGTGAGTTTCTGTACGCTGGAATGGCGGACAATCATCGGAACGCCTCCCACTACCGCACCTAAAAAGAAGAACAGCGACGGCTTTGGAAAGTTTTCAATCAGATAAAGGATCGGCCTTGAAAACAAAAACATTCCAGCCAGACCGCCCAACAGAAACATCCACAGGAAGAAAATATTTCCCTTTATATCCTTTCGGAAGGAACTGACCGCGTAGATCAGCCGGTCGTAGATCCCCAGCAGCATGGCCATAGTACCGCCGCTGACCCCCGGCACAAGCATAGTGCCCCCGATAAAAACTGCTTTTAACGTTACTTTAATCGTATCTGTTCTCAATATTCCCACTACTCCTTTTTCTATATGTATGCAGGCCGCACCCCTTGCAGCCTTCGTCCCTATAAGAAATTATCTTTCCCTCTTCCGCTCTTCTCTATCGGGCGGTTTCTCTCTCTGCCGAGCTCAGCAGAAGAAGCCTTTCCTCATCGGTCAGTTTCATATTCAGCGCCAGTCGCTCGATGGCCTCCGGATTGAAGACGAAATCTTCTTGGGTACACAATCTGGTAAAATCCTCCTTGCTGATGCCCGTCTGGCTGAAGGTGATTTCTCCGGCTCCGATCTTCCGGTCATATATGCGAAAAAACTCCTGCTTAAAGGTTCTGCTCATGCGCTCATCCTCCCTTCTTATCCGCGCCGCACGCTCTGCGGATTTCCTCTTCGTCGACTCTTTTCCTGTCTCCCTTGATACAGAGAACCAGGTTGTCTGCAGCAAAAATTTCACCGGCCATAGTTCGGAGCCGATCCGGGCTAACCTGCAGGAAAGCCGCTTTTGTTTCCTCTATACTGCGGCTCTTGTCCCCCATGATATGGGATTCGTAAGCTCTCTGCCAGTTAAAATTTTCATTGTCGTCGTAAACCATATAGGCATTGTCCGTATATTCGGGAAGAACCAGAGAGAGACGCTCCTCCATATCCGTCCCCACCGCGCTCAGGCTCTCCCTGACCACCTGCAGCGATCGAAGAAGATCCTTCTTGGCGACCTCATAGGTAAAACAGAGTCTGCCGATATTGCAGTACTTCTCCAGCGCAGGAGAAAAGCTGTAAATCAGTCCCCGCTTTTCCGACAGTTCCTGATGCATCAGGGAGTTCTCTCCGGAAAACAAAATATCGTACAGCAGCGCCAGTTCGGCGCCGGTATAGCGTTCCGCAAACAGATCGTAAGAAAACTGAATCATGCAGTAGCTGCTGTTCTTTACGTGTATCCGTCCATCCCGCCTGCCAAACCGTTCCGGAACAGGCGCCATATTTCGCCTGCGCTCCGTCTCCGTATCCGTATCCGGCGCGAAAGACAATTTCTCCGCCTGCCGGGCCAGGTACTCTATCTCCCCGTCGGTCACATTGCCGGTAACGTAGAAAAATACGTTTCCCGGAGACAGGACGTTCCTCTGATAGGCTGCAATTTTTCTGCGGCTGAAGCGGCTGACCGTACCTCTGCTCCCGAGAATGGATCTGGACAGCGGAGTCTTTTCCCATACGAAGGTCCCGGCAAAATAATCCAGACTTTTGAACTCGTCGGCCTCCCGTATCTCCGACTTCACTCTCTGTTTTTCGGTCTCCAGTTCGGAAACGGGAAGCGCTACAGGTTCAAAGGCCCGAAGAAGGATGTCGGCCGCCTGCCGGAAGTGCTCCGGCGCGCCGATGATGTAGAGCTGCATAAACTCCTTATATGTCACGCCGTTGAAGTACAGTCCCAGCTTGTCGATTTCTCTGTACATCCGCCCGTTCATCAAGTGATTGATGTTCCGAAACAAAACGTGTTCCAAAAAATGGGTAATTCCGTTTTCCTCTTCGCTCTCGTACAGTACTCCCGCTCTTACATAAAGGGAGAGACAGAAACTGTGCGTCTGTCTGTTGGGATACCAGTAAATATCTATCTCATTGTCCGCGGTCAGTTTTTTCTCCATTCCCTCTCCTTGTCTCCGGAACCCGTCTCATCGGGCGTCCGGCGCGGTTCCGCCCAGTCCCAGCCAATCGGTACCGGCTTTCCGCGATCTCTTGTACGTCTTCGGAAATCAAAACTATGACCATTGTACCAAATCTTCCGCAGAAAAGCAATTCACAGTCAAACTGCGGCTGCGGCCGCATAAACCGCGCATTCTGCAGGTCCATGAAGCATTGCTTTGCTCCCTTATCTTTTTCCTCATAATACTGTCTTTCCTTCTTTAAAATTTCTGTTCAAAGCGTCCTGTTTATGATATAATCGAGCCTGTGTCAAAAATCGCGTAAGGAGAATAAAATGAACAAAAATACAGGAATCATCATCACTCTGGCCGCCGGTATATTCTGGGGATTCTCCGGAACCTGCGGTCAATACATCTTTGATAATTTTCACATAGACGCCACCTACCTGACCTCGATCCGTCTGCTCTGCGGAGGCGTGATTCTGTGCGCCATAGGATTTTTCCGCGAGCGGGAAAAGATGACGAACATCTGGAAAAGCCGGCCGTCCGCTCTGCTTATGATCTTCTTTTCCCTGGTCGGAATCATGTTCTGTCAGCTTTCCTATATGAAAGCCATCTCCTATACCAACTCAGGCACAGCGACTATACTGCAGTACCTGGGACCGGCGCTGATCATGATCGTCAGCTGTTTCCTTTCCAGAAGGCTTCCAAGCCTAAGGGAAGCGATCGCCGTAGTTCTGGCCATCCTGGGTATATTCTTCATTGCAACACACGGAAACCTGGAGAACATGGTCATCAACCCGCTGGGGCTTTCCTGGGGACTGTGGTCCGCCGTCGCCCTGGCCGTGTACACCATGCTGCCCCGTCCGCTCATCGAGAAATTCGGGAGCATCGTCGTCATGGGCTACGGCATGCTGATCGGCGGAATCGTGCTCTGTCTGTCCTGCCGGATATGGAACGCTCCATTCGACGCGGATGCCCACTTCCTTCTGGCCTTTGCCGCTATCGTGATCTTCGGTACCGTACTGCCCTTCACCATCTACATGGTGGGCGTCAAGCTGTGCGGTCCGGTAAAAGCCAGCATGCTGGCCAGCATCGAACCGGTGTCTGCCACAGTGTTCATGGTTCTCTGGCTCGGCGAATCCTTTCAGCTTATGGACTTCGTCGGATTCTCTCTGATCTTCGTCACCGTGTTCCTGCTTTCAAAAAAAGACGGCGAACCTGCCATCGAAGAAGCAGTCAAATAGCGCCGTTTTACCGATTAAAAAGCCGCACGTTCCGGCCATTGCAAGTTCGGCAGTTCGCCCGAATCCTGCGCCGATGGCCCAATTGTGCGGCTCGTTTTTTATTCTTTTCTTTTTCTGGGCTGAAAGTTGGCCACGGAATCTTCTTCCGTAATCTTTCTGACCGGTCGACACGGATTTCCGAAAGATAGATAACCGGCCGGAATGTCTTTGGTCACCACGCTGCCGGCTCCGATCACCGCTCCGTCTCCGATATGAACGCCTCCGAGCACCGTAGCGTTGCAGGCAATCCAGACGCCGTTGCCGATGTGAATCTCTTCCGCAAACTCCGCCATTGTGGTGTTTCCCTGGTCGTCTCTTCCCATTCGCTCATGGGCGATCAGCGGATGATTTGTGGCCATCAGGGACACGTTCGGCCCGAAGCAAACGTCGTCGCCGATGTATATCCTGGCGTCATCCATGATCGTCAGGTTAAAATTGGCAAAGAAGTTTTCTCCGATGAACGTATGGCTTCCGTAATTGATCTGTATCGGTCCCTGAAAGTAAAAGGTGTCACCGATGCCTCCGATAAAACTGCGTATGATCGCTCCTCTCTCCGGATCGTATTCGTCAAGGTTGTTGTAGCGTCTGCAGGCCTCGTGGGCTTTGTGCTTGATGTCCTTGAGCTCTTTTTTCCTCGGGTCGAAGAGCATTCCGGCAAAGATTTTTTCTTCTTCCGTCATATTATCCACTCCTTTTCCCTCTATTTTATCACTTGGGGAAAAGGCTGTAAAGAGTCCGCCGCAGCGGATAGTCAGCTGACGCTCTATTCCGTGTGTTTTATGCTCTCAACCAGGCCGCAGCCCTTAAAGAAAAACCGGCGGAACTGCATGAACGCAGCACCGTCGGTCTCCAGGTTCGGTTATCTTCTTAATCTGTTATTTTATACCGTGAATCTCTTCAAGAGCGTTCATGCAGAGTTCGACAGCCGCCGGAATACATTCCTCGTCCAGGTCGAATTCCGGATTGTGAACCGGCTGGGTCGTATCCGTGCCGATTCCCACATAGGTGCCGATTCCGCCGTTGCTCTGCACCTTGTTGATCATTGCCGCTGCGTCGTCTGTTCCGCCTACATTTCCTTCAAAGTAGATCGTCTCAAACCAAGGAATCTTTTTCGCTGCTCTTTCGATAATTTCCATCATTGCGTCGTCGCTCTTTCCGGCCGGAACTTCGCCGTAATCGTCGTAGGTGTAAGTCAGATCATATGCTTTGGCCGTGCCGTCCAATATATCGAAGACTCTCTCTCCGACATAAGAGGCAATCGTCGCCGTCTGTCCTCTGTACTCAATCTTCATCAGCGCATTCGGCGCGATGGTATTGATGGCGATTCCCGCATGGAGCTCTCCCACGTTGACCCGGCAGAGTCCTTCTTCGTGAGGAGCGATCGCGTGAATATTCAATGCCGCAGAGCAGGCTGCAAGCAAGGCGTTCTTTCCCTCCTGAGCAGCTCCGCAAGGATGGGCGGCTCTTCCTTCAAAGTGGACGTCGATCTGTCTGTCGCTGAGGAAATCCTTGCATCCGCAGCAGATCGTGTGGGATGGAAGCGGACGGTTTTCTGCGCTCAGCGCTACGTGCATGGCGATAAAGTTCTCCACGTCGTCCAGATGTCCCTTGTCGATCATCGACTGGGCGCCATTGAACGTCTCCTCTGCCGGCTGAAACAGCAGGCGAATCTTTCCTCTGAGTTGATCCTTCTTCTGCTGAAGCTCCGAAGCAATTCCCAGTCCCATAGCCGTATGCGCATCGTGACCGCACGCATGATCTGACTCTGCATTGCAGGATGCGTATCCTTCCTCGTAAGGGCGATATCCGGCCTGCTGCGGCTCATCGTACGGCAGGCAGTCGATATCAAATCGGAACGCCGTAACCGGGCCTTCTCTTCCCGTATCCAGCTCTGCTACAACGCCCGGCCATCCCTTGGTTTTCTCAACGAATTCCGGATTCGCTCCCTGTCTGACCGCTCTTTCCATGTTTTCCTTCTGCAGCTTTTCGTCGGGACGAACAAACTTTCCGACGCTGTCAATGTTGACCGCATCCGGTCCCATCAGACAGCGGTAACCCATTCCAGTGAGAATTTCCGCGATTCTGGCGCTGGTTCTGATCTCGCTCCAGCCGTTTTCCGGATACTTGTGAAACTCCCTTCTGTATTGGACAAACTCATTCATCTTACTCTCCACCTTTCTTACTTTCATCTATTGCTTCGCCGAGGAGCCTTACTCCCCGAACAATATCGTCATCACTGACTTTTGAAAAGCACAGTCTGAGGTGACCGCGCCCCTGATAGCCGTACGGATAAAAGAGAAATCCCGGCATAATCAGAAGTCTTCTGTTCTCTGCGGCGGAAAACAGCCTCCTCTCATTGATATCCTCGTCGAGGGTACACCAGAGAAGAATTCCGCCGTCGGGCTTTTCATAGGTTATCCCTTTAGTTCTGATCTTATCCAGTTCGCTGCAGAGCAGATCCCGTTTTTTTCTGTAATGAGACGAAATCTTGCCGATGTGCTCGGCAAACAGCCCTCTCTCGATGTATTCGTTGAGCATGTACTGTCCCATGTTGCTGACAAAGGTCTCGTCCACCACGATGAGCCTTCCCAGCATCTCCACCAGGTCGTTGGGTCCGACGATGTACCCCGTCTTTATGCCGTAGGGAAAAGTCAGAGTAAAGGAATCGATATAGACCACAGACTTGTACTTGTCCAGTGAATAGAGACTGGGCAGCTTGCAGTCCGTATAGCGAAAATCACGCTGAGAGTCCTCCTCAATGATGGGAATATCGTACCGCTGCGCCGTCTCAAGCAATCCCACTCGCTTCTCCAAAGACATGACCCGGCCCGTCGGGTTGTGATAGTTGGGCATCGTATAGATAAACTTGGGATGATGTTTCTTGATCAGCTGTTCCAGCTTCTTCAGATCCATGCCGTCCTGCTCCATGGGGACGGTGACCAGGTTCAGCCCCTTGTTTCGGAAAATGGAAACATTGTCGGGAACGATGGGCTCTTCAGCGATGACGCTGTCCCCTTCTTTCAGATAGAGGGTCATCAGATAGTTGAGCGCCTGATTGGTCTCGGAAACGATCTGGATGTTCTTCGGACTGACATACATGTTTTCATCAGCCAGTATACGGCAGATATTCCGCTTCATCCGTTCCGTTTCGTCTATTCCTACACCGCCGATGTCCCTGATATCCTCCGGTTGGAACATATGGCTGATGATATCGTCCATTCCCTTTACCGGATTCACCTTCTTATCCATAATAATTCCACCAAAGGAAATATAATCGTCGGTATTGGACTCACTGAACACGTCGAGAAACATCTTTTCTCTGTCGCTGAAATTATAACGCATCATCTTCATCAGAGGAAAGAATCGCTTGACAAAGGTCTGGGTAACCTCCGGCGTCTGCACGAAGTAACCCTTTGGCTTCTGCCGGGATACACTCAGGTAACCCTCCGCAATCAGCTCTCCGTAGGCCTTTACCACCGTGTTGCGGTGAACGCCCAGCTCTTCAGCCAGCCTCCGCTCTGCGGGAAGTTTATAACCCGAAACCAGTTCTCTCGAGACGATGAGATTCTTTATTGCGCCTTTTATCTGCAGATAAATCGGCGTTTCGCTGTTTCGATTGATCTTGATATTCATATTACTCCTCGCTAATAAGGATACCACTTTTTTCGGCCGGTTAAAAGAGCCGATCCGATTTTATCTCTATCAGCGGCGGCAAAAAAGCTCTCCGTCCATCGTCAAAAGCTTTTCTGCAGCTCGAATCAGTGCAGAAAATGGGTCCCCCTGCGCAGAAGACCCATTGTTCTTTCATCTATCTGCGCATTACAGCGCTTTTTTCTTCTTGAGACTCCGGTTCCAGATGCTCAGCGCAAAGATACCAATGATCATGATCACGCCTACACCGATAAAGTAGTACCGATAGCCGGCATCGCCAAATCCGTCGATCGTGCGGCCGAATACCAGCGGACAAATTACCTCAGGCAGGTAACCCAGCGTGGAAATGAGACCGATCGCTGTTCCGGAAACTTCCATCGGAATACCGCCTTCTTCCATGAAGGAAAATACCAGACCGTAGTTGGAGTACATGCCAAGATAGAGCAGCGCGCAGATCACAACGAATACCGGCAGCGTAATGGAGTGCAGGAAAGTGATGGCAAAGGTGCACACTGCCATAACGAGAAATCCGACAGTCATCAGTCTTCCTCTTCCCACTCTGTCTGCGAGGAATCCACCGCCGATGGATCCAACCGGCCGAACATAGTCCGCCATAATGGTGATCAGAGCTCCGCCCGCCGTAGCAATACCGAAAGCGGAAGTTGCAAACGGGCTGAAATACATGTAAGAAATGTTCATGGTATATGTTGCGCACAGAATCAGGGAAAGAATCCAAACCTGCGGCATTTTGATTACCGTTAACAGCTGCTTGAAGTTGAAGCGTTCAGACTTGTCCGTTTTTCCCGGATCCTTCAGCAGAATGAATACCAGAACGCCCAGAACTACCATTACGATAGAGTAAAAGGTGATTACACCTTTAATTCCTGCGGCGTCGTTCGCCTTTGAGCTGATGTAGTTGAACATGGCCAGCGCAACGGCAAGGTGAACAGCGTTCATAATTCCTCTTCCGCCTTCCATAAAGCCGTAGGCCTTACTCTGCTCATCACTGCCTGCAATGCTTCTGATTCCTTTTACCAGAGAAGGCCAGAAAGCGAACAGCGAAGTGAAGCCCCATACCAGATAGATGATCAGGAGCATGGAGTAATTAGAAACGAATAAGTGCGAAAATCCGGCCAGTCCTGTGAGAACCAAAGATACGGAAATCAGCTTTTTCGGCGAAATAAAGTCGGCAACTATGCCGCCGAACAGGTAGGATATCATACCGAACACGCCGAACATGGAGCCCAGGGTTCCCATCTGCGTGTTGGTTAAATTGTAGGTTTCAACGTAAGCATCGTAATAGTAGTTTCTGAAATATGGAAGCGCGTAGATCAAGGAACCTGATATAGTCAAGATGATCAAGCTCCAGATGTTGCTTCTCAGTTTTGACTCGATTTTTTTAACCATCTGTTCTCTCCTTAAATGATAATAATATCTGATGGTTTCCCCCGTTTAGTCTCTTCTCCCGGCCGCAGAAGCCTGCATGGGCAAATGTCCGCGGCAACGTCTATGTAAAACCGTAACTTAGATTACCACAAAGAATAGTGGACCAAAAGTACCAAAATTGTTTTTTGGCATAGGCCAAGATAGTTTTATTCAGAAAATTTTATCGCTTTGGTACAGCCAAAACAGCTCAGACGGTCCGCAGGCCTCCTCACTCCCGTTCTCCTCCCGCTAAAAGAGCCGCCCGGACAGCGAAAAACGTTTCACTGTCCGGGCGGCTCCCGCGCCGAAAACAAATTCTGCAGCTGCGCTGCTCCTACAGTATCTTTTCATCGAGGATGACGGTAAACGGCCCGTCGTTTACCAGGCTGACCTCCATCTCCGCGCCGAATACGCCGGTTTCAACCACCGGGACCGTTTGACGGCACTGATCGATAATGTACTCGTAAAGCGACTCCGCCTTTTCCGGGTCGCCCGCTTCCACAAAGCTGGGGCGGTTTCCCTTTTTACAGTTGGCGTACAGGGTGAATTGGGACACCAACAGAAGCTGCCCGTCCACGTCTTTCAGCGACAGATTGGTTTTTCCGTTCTCATCCTCGAAGATGCGCAGTCCAAGCAGCTTCTTCACAAACTTATCTGCGATTTCCTCTGTATCCTCCTGTCCTACGCCGATAAGAACCAGAAATCCCTTATCGATCTTTCCTTTTATCTCATCTCCGACCTTCACCGAAGCGCCGGTCACTCTCTGAATCACAAATTTCATCTCTTCACTCCTTGATTTTTTCTCCAGCTTTGTCCCAAGCTGCCAAAGGTATTGTACGTTATTCCGCAAAAGCTGTCAACTAACGCAAAGCAGACCCGCCAAAGGCGGGCCTGCCATAGTAACCAATCTATTTTTCGTGTCTTTTGCCCCGCGGTCGGTTTCTGCGCGTCCTCTCCGCAAAAAGGGGCATTTGCATTTGAACAAAGATTATATCTATATCTCCATCCGGGCGATCCGTTCAAAAGCTTCTTTCAGTTTCTCTTTACCCACAGTACAGGCTATCCGCAGGTACCCTTCACCGCAGCGGCCAAAAGCATTTCCGGGCAGCGTGAGCACGTGAGCTTCCTTCAAAATTTGCTCCGCGGCCTGTTCCGAGGTCAGACCGCTTTTGCGTATATTGACAAAGAGATAGAAACTCCCCTTAGGCGGATAGGCCGTGGACATCCACTCTATGCCGTTGACCAGTTCCGCCGCATAATAGGTACGGGACCTGTACTCTTCTACCATAGGAGGCTGTACGCTTCGGCGATACTTCAGCGCGGCAATGGCCGCTCTCTGCGATATGGAAGGCGCGGTAAATACGACGTTTTCATTGATCGTCTGTATCGTCCGGATCAGGTAATCCGGCGCTATAATATTGCCGATGCGCCAACCGGTCATGGTGAAATTCTTGGAGAAGCTGTTTATGGTTATCGTCCTTTCCCTCATTCCCGGAATGGAGAGAAAAGGCACAAACGGAGACTGATAGCTGAAGGCCGTATAGATATCGTCGGCGATGACGATCAGGTCGTATTTCCGCGCGATTTCTCCGATTTCCCGCATATTTTCTTCTGTCAGACAGTTGCCGGTCGGATTGGACGGGGTGTTGATTACCAGAGCTTTCGTCCGTTCGTTGATCAGCGATTCAAGCCGGGATGTGTTGATCTTAAAGTCCTCTTCCTCAAAGGTCGGAAGCTCTACCGGTATTCCTCCGGCCAGTTCCACCTGCTGGGGATAGGGGGTAAAATAAGGGGTCTGCAAAATCACCTCGTCGTCGGGATCGAGGATGGCTTCAAGGGCCAGGTACATACCGTGGCAGCCGCTTGCCGCGACGAAAATCTCTTCATCCTGCAGGTCTATTCCGTATTCCTCCCCGTAAAAATCCCGAATTGCCGCGCGGAGCTCCGGATCTCCGCGGAAATCCGTGTATTTTGTGTGTCCCGCCTTCGCGTCCGCAAAAGCCGCGTCGATGATCCTGTCGTCGGTGATCAAATCCGGATCTCCGAGACTGAGATTGATCACATCATCAAAGCCCTTGGCCAGCTCGTCCGACTTTCCCATCGCCGTGGACTTGTCCTTCCAGTACTTCTTAGAAATAAATCTGTGTTTCAATTCCGTCCATCCCTTTCCGCATTTTTACAGACAGAAGTTGCCGTCACGGAATATGGTGACCTTCCGCCCATCCTTGCACGTTCCTTCACACTTTAAATCTTTGGTTCCGAACATGAAATCCACATGAAGCGCCGATGAATTCAGTCCTTTCTTCTTCAAAGCTTCAAGACTGCGGTCTTCTCCGGCAATCATGTCCGAATATCCAGCTCCAAGAGCCAGATGACACGCTGCGTTTTCGTCCAGCAGGGTATTATAGAACAGGATTCCCATCTGATTGATCGGCGAATTGTAAGGAACCAGGGCGACTTCTCCCAGATACCGGGCTCCCTCGTCGGTATCCAGTATTCCCTGTAAAACATCCTCTCCGACTTCAGCACTGTAGTCCACAACCCTGCCTTCCTCGAACCTGAGCATCATCTTATCTACAATATTGCCAGCGTGAACAAAAGGCATGGAGCTGTAAACACAGCCGTTTACTTTCAGACGGTGCGGAGTGGTCAGAATCTCCTCCGACGGTATATTCGGCGCAAAGATCTCACCATCCGGCTCAGGGCAATGACAAATACCCCCGGCGAAGACAGCGTCGTCACAGATGTCTAAGGTGATATCCGTTCCCAGTGAATTGGTGAAGTGAAGCGTCTGCAAATTAAGAGAATTTAGTTTCACCACATTGCTTCTCATCTGTCTGATGTGCTCATCCCAACCGTCGGTTCCGCTCTCTTCCGTCACATAGCAGGCTTTGAACAGGGCCTGCCACATCGCTTCCATCGCATCTTCTTCGGAAAGTTCCGGAAAGACTTTTTTTGCCCATTTTTTCCCCGGAATAGCCGACGCGCTCCACTTTACCTTGTTATCCTTTTTTATAAAGTTGAACTCCTTGAGGGGAACGGTAGTCGCCGTTTTCCACAGAGAAATCTTTTCCTCGTTTACATCGGCGAGACCGTCGGGAGAATCGTTATTCAGTCTCAAAAAACAGGCCTTTTCCTTTGCATAGCAGGTTCGGGAGTCGACCCACCACTCCGGTACCTCGGACAGAGTCTCCGTATCTGCATTCTCAAGGCGTATGCGTGTCAGCTCCTGGTCGGAAAAGTGAATCACCACATCCTTGGCCCCCAGCTTGTAAGCTCGTTCCGCAAGCAGGCGCAGAAACTCTATCGCAGTGACCGAGGTCTCTTCAACCACGAGGATTTCACCCTTTTTCAGTCCCACACCTCTTGTTAAAATCAGATCGGCGTAATTCTCCAGCCATTTTTTCATATTATTCATGTCTAAATTCCCCTGTCTGTTCAAGAACGCATGCAGAATAGTGATTTTCCGCAACTTCCTTTAACTGATATTCGCTGTTTTTGCACGCCTCGCAGGCATGCTTGCATCGAGTGTAAAATCTGCAGTAATTTACCGGATTTACCGGCGATGAAACCTCTCCCTTGAGCAGCTCCGGTTCCTTATCGCGGGCGGTAATATCGATGACCGGGATTGCCGCCAGCAGAGCCTTCGTATACGGATGTCTCGGGTTGTTGAACAGCTCTTCTTTTTCCGCCAGTTCGACACACTGTCCCAGATACATTACCGCAATTTCGTCGGAAATGTGTCTGACCACGCTCATATCGTGGGTGATAAACATATAGGAAAGCTGTCGCTGTTCCTGAAGATCCATCATCAAATTCAGAATCTGAGCCTGTATAGACACATCTAACGCCGATACGGGTTCGTCACAGACGATGAACTCGGGATCCGTAGCCAGAGCTCTGGCTATACCAATCCTCTGGCGCCGGCCCCCATCCAGCTCGTGGGGATAAGCGTTGACAAAGCGGCGGGCCAGGCCGACGATATCCATCAGTTCCTTGGCTTTTTCATCCGCTTCCTTTTTCGACTTGTACATCTTGTTGACCATCATCGGTTCCTTGATGATTTCCGCAACGGAAAGGCGCGGATCCAATGATGCGTACGGATCCTGAAAGATCAGCTGCATCTTTCTGCGAAGATGCTTCATTTTATCTTTCTTGTAATCCAGGATATTTTCACCGTTGAAAATGATCTCGCCAGAAGTAGGTTCGGTGAGCCGGAGGACGGTTCTTCCGAGAGTGGTCTTCCCGCATCCGGACTCTCCTACGACGCCGAGCGTGTGTCCTTTTCGGATAGAAAGCGTCACATCGTCCACAGCGTGCAGCTGGCCGGCCGGCGTGCGGAAATACTTTTTCAGGTTTTTTATCTCAAGCATAGGTCTTTCACTCATTTTTTGCGGCCTCCTTGTCTGTGCCTTCTTTGCCGAACAGATGGCAGCATACGGTGTGACTGCCGTCAAGGACTGTCGGCTCCGGTTTTATCTCCTTACAGATATCCATGCAGTGAGGACATCTCGGACTAAACACACAACCCGACGGAAGATTCAGTGGATCCGGCATAAGGCCCTCTATCGGTGCCAGCCGTCTGGTCGGCTTTTTCATATCCGGTATGGAACCGAACAGGCCGACGGTGTACGGATGATGCTTTGTTTCACCAAATATCTCTTCTGCGCTTCCCGACTCGATAATGTTGCCGGCATACATTACGGCCACCTTCTCACAGTTCTGAGAGACAATGCCCAGATCGTGGGTAATCAAAATCATAGAAGTTCCCAGATTGCGCTTCAGTTCGCGCATCATGTGCAGAACCTGAGCCTGTATGGTCACATCAAGAGCCGTGGTCGGTTCGTCGGCGATCAACAGCTCCGGCTCACAGGACAGCGCCATGGCGATGACGACGCGCTGCTTCATCCCGCCGGAAAACTGATGAGGATATTCGCTTTTTCTCGATGAAGGTATGCCTACCATTTCCAGCATCTCATCGACCTTCTTTTCCATTTCCTCATCGCTGAGGTCAGGAAAGTGAATCTTAAAGGACTCCTTGATCTGTTCTCCTACCCGTATTACCGGGTTAAGGCTGGTCATCGGATCCTGGAAGATCATGGATATGCGATGGCCTCGAATAGAACGCATCTGGGCATCACTCTTTGTAAGCAGGTCGCCTTCTTCGGCAAATTCTATGGTTCCTCCCGTAATATACCCCGTCTTCTTTGGAAGAAGACGCATTACAGACAGGGCTGTGGTCGTCTTTCCCGCTCCTGTCTCTCCTACAAGTCCCAGTGTTTCCCCACGGTTAAGAGTAAGATTAATTCCGTTGATGACCGAAGATACTCCCTCATCCGTGCGGTACTCCGCCTGCAGATCGTTTATCTTTAATATCGTATCACTCATCTTTTCCTCCTAGTTCTTTAAACGCGGATCCAAAGCGTCTCTGAGTCCGTCTCCAAGCAGGTTAAGGGAGATAACCGCCAGAGTGATGGCCGCTCCCGGAAAGATGACAAGGTACGGCGCCTGTCTGAGAAAATCACGGCCTTCATAGAGCATAGTTCCCCATTCAGATGCCGGAGGCTGTATACCCAGTCCCATAAAGCTCAGGGAAGCGATAATCAGTATCGTTGCGCCCATCGCCAGAGTTGCCTGGACGATAATCGGTCCGATGGCGTTAGGAATAATGTGCTTAAAAATGATATGCTTATCGCTGCTTCCACAGCATTTGGCCGCTTCGATAAACTCCTGATCCTTGATCGACATGATGGACGAACGGATTACGCGGGCAAACACGGGTATGTAAGCGATGGACAGGGCAATAAGCAGGTTAGCCATGCTCTGCCCCAAAGCGGCAACGATGGAAATGGACATGAGCATCGGAGGAATAGCGAGCAGAATATCCATTAGACGCATCAGAATATTATCTCTGATTCCGCCATAGAATCCGGCAATAGATCCGATGATCGCGCCTATGGCGACAGCGATCAGCATGGCGATAATACTAAGCGTAAGGGAATACCGGGCGCCGAAAATAATACGGGCAAAGACATCTCTTCCGAACTGGTCCGTTCCAAACCAGTGTTCTCCGGAAGGACCCTGCAGTCGGTTCGCCGTATCCTGACCGATTACATCCGTATCGTAGTCGGCAATCAGGCCCGCAAAGACAGCGACTGCCGCCATTATTAAAAGTATGGTCAGTCCAAGCATGGCCAGACGATTCTTCTTCAGCCGGTGCATGACAGAAGTAAACTGACTTCTGGCTTTATACTCTGTATTTTCATTCATATCGTCTTCACGCCCTTTCATATTGAGATTTTATCCGCGGATCGATATATGCGTATATGATATCCACGATCAAATTCACAAGGCTGTACGCAAGGGTAACAAACATGATCGCCGCCATGACAACCGGCGTATCTTTCATACGAATACTGGTAATCAAAAGGGATCCCAGACCGGAAATAGCGAAAACGGACTCAATGACAACCGTTCCCGCAAGAAGATAACCGAAATCCACGCCGATTACCGTTACGATCGGCAGCAGCGCGTTGCGCAGAGAATGGCGCAGGATAATGTTCTTTTCCGCAGCGCCCTTTGCTCTGGCTGTCCGGATATAATCCTGTTTCAGCACTTCGAGCATGGTCGATCGGGTCATACGCACCAGGGTCGCCATGGTTGAGGTAGAAAGGGTAATGGCCGGCAATACATATCCAGAAAGATCAGTTATGCCCGTTGCCGGAAACCAGCCCAGATTTAAACTGAACACCAGCATCAGCAGAAGTCCCAGTACGAAGGATGGAATAGACGCGAAGATCAGCGCGGCTACCGTGCTCACTCCGTCCACAAAAGAATACTGTTTTACTGCGGACACCACGCCTACCGGCACACCGATCAGCGTAGCAAAAAACATGGATATCGCCGCCAGAGTAAGCGTCGTCGGGAATCTGCTCAGAATTTCTTCAAATACAGGCAGACCGGTCTGATAAGACTCGCCGAAGTCACCGGAAAACATATCTACAATATAGTCAAAATACCGAACAAAAAACGGATTGTTCAGCCCCAATTCCTCCTCCAGTTTCGCCACCTGTTCCGGAGAAGCGCTCTGTCCCAGGATCAGCTGCGCGGGATTTCCCGGCGTAAGATTCATTATGGTAAATACGATAAAGGAAATCCCCAGTACAACGACTACCATCATGGCCAGACGCTGTAAAATATACTTGATCATAAACGAATTCCTTCTTTCAAAACCACAGGGATACCGCATACATGCGAGTATCCCTGCATATTCTGTTTTTCTCAATAACTCGAATTATTCTGGAACATTCTACTTTCCGTTATTTCCATGAAAAATTCTTCACCTGATAAATTCCGAGCGCATCAGCCTCTACCCCCTGCAGATTAGCGTTGGTGGTGATGGTAGTCGGCTCGAAAACAAGGGATGCAACGTATGCGTTATCACTTATATACTGCGCAACTTCTGTATAAGCCGCAGTCTTTTCATCCTCGGAGGCCTGTGCCGCAGAGTCCAACATGGACGACAGCTCGTCAGATCTCACATGGGTAATATTTCCTGTGCTTCCATAGCAATCCTCATGGAATTGGCTGTACAGCAGAGAATACGCGTCAGTAAACATTGCGCACCAGCTGGTAATCGTCATCTCATAATCGCCGTTGGAATAAACATCTGTTGAATAAGCTCCAGCTTCAAGAATTTCTATTTCTACGTTTATGTTGGCTTCCTTCAAATCCGACTGAATAACCTGGGCAACCTTCTGTACCTTAGAATCTTCTTTGATTTTAATTGTAAAGTCGAGGCTGTCATATCCGGCTTCTGCAAGCAGTTCTTTCGCCTTTTCCGGATCGTATTCATATCCCGTTACATCTTCGGAATATCCGTCGCAGGTCGGTGAAATAGACGAGTTTGCTTCTGTTCCCTGGTTTTCCAGCGCACCCTGAATGATATTCTCTTTATTGATCGCATAGTTGATCGCCTGCCGCACTTTAACATCATTGAGCGGCTCGACCTCAACGTTCATATTCAGCGATAATACCGAAGCGAGCTCTGTGCTGTAGAAGCTTAAGTTCTCGTCTTCTTCAACAGTCGGGATGTCCGAATAGTTTACATTCAGAAATGCATCGGTCTCTCCTGTCTGCAGTGCGACAAGTCCTGTGTTCTTATCGGTAATCGGTTTAAAAGTAACGGTCTTGATCGCCGGAGCGCCTTTGAAGTAATCCTCATTGGCTTCCAGCGTAATGTGATCGCCGCTTACCCATTCAACAAACTTGTACGCACCTGTTCCCATCGGCTGACGCTCTACGATATCGTCACCATTTTCCTCCAAATAGGCCTTACTCATTATGGAGAAATAAGGGGATGCGAGACTTCCGATCATGCCGCCGAACGGTCTGGACAGAGTCAGAACCACCGTATAGTCGTCGGTTTTTTCTACTTTTTCGATAGCCGCGGTCATGTCAGCAGCCCAGCCTTTTTCTATGGTTCTGTTGATCGAAAAAACTACATCATCTGCCGTCATCTGGCTTCCGTCATGGAACTTGACATCGTCTCTCAGATGAAAAGTGTATACCGTTCCATCATCTGAAATTTCATATTCTTCACACAGAGACGGTTCATATTCACCATCTGCGTTTTTCTCAAAGAGATTGTCGTACATAGCATAAGTAATGGTGAATGTGCTCATCATCGCGATGGCCATAGGATCCAGGGAGTTTGGCTCTGCGCTCACCGCAAAATTCAAATCCGTTCTCTCTTCGCTGCTTCCGCTGTCGTTTCCGCCACAGGCGGTAAGAGACATCAGTACCATTGCGACAATCAGTCCAAGGGCAGCAAAGCGTACTTTCTTACATTTAATCATTTCGTTCCTCCGTTTTGAAACTTAGTTCCAGAATATTTTTTATTATAGTTAGTTTTCGGAATTTTGTCAATACAAATTATTTATTGTCAAAAAAAGCAGATTTGACATCTTTAGTTAATATTGTTAGAATTACACCAGAAACAAAATATATAAAAATGATATAAGATACAAGGAGAAAACGGAATTGAGTGACATTACACCGTCAAAACAGCCAAATACGCTCAATGCCATCGAAAAAACTCTGAGCGTCATAGACTTTATTTCCAACCACGAAACGACCTTTGCAGAGATCCAGAAGTCTCTTTGCCTTCCCAAGGCTACGCTTCACCGCATTCTGCAGGCGCTGGAGCTGCATGAGTTTATAAAAAAAGATGATTTGACCGATTGCTACAAACTGGGTCTCAAATTTATCTATTACGGAGAATCCGTCAAGGCCAACACAGATCTGCCTTCCATCGTTTCTGACTATCTGGAGAGTTTCTCCAGGGAAATCGGCGAGTCCAGCTGCCTCAGCGTTCTTTACCAGAACATGGTGCTCACCCTCTCCTCTTTCGAAGGAGACGCTTCTGCCCTGACGTCAAGACTGGTGCCGTTTTCACCCCTGAACTGCTCTGCCAGCGGTAAAATTTTTTTATCCAATTTCAGCGATAACCGACTTACCGAATACTTTGAAAGTAACGCACCGATCCAAAAGACCTTGAACTCCATCTGCTCTTACGACGAGTTCATCGAAGAAAAGAGAAAAATTAAAGAGAAGGGCATTTCCTATGATGATGAGGAATATGAATACGGCTTGTTCTGCATGAGCGTTCCGCTTCACAATCACCTTGGACCGATCAATGCTACTATCGGTATAACCGGTCCAAAGGCCAGAATTTTCATGAAGGATCTGAGTTCCATCGAGCAAGAACTAAAGAGTATTTCCGAAGAAATCAGCGGACAGCTGAAAAAGATCAAGTATCTTTCTGAATACTGAAACCAGAAAACCTGCTGAACGGACGCCCGGCTGCCGCGTCGCTCAGCAGGTTTTCTGCTGTGTTCTAACCCCTATCGCATATCGAATTCCGGATTGATCGCATAGAAGTTCTTAGAATCCAGATTATCCTGCACAATTCGCAGGGCTTCACCGAATCTCTGAAAATGTACGATTTCTCGCTGACGGAGAAAGCGGATCGGGTCAATTACGTCGGGATCGTCCACCATGCGCAGGATATTGTCATATGTGGTACGCGCCTTCTGTTCTGCAGCCATATCCTCGGTCAGATCGGTAATCGCATCCCCCTTGGAGGCAAAGCAGAGTGCGTCAAACGGAAACCCTGCCGCCGCCTGGGCGTAGACCCCCGAGGTATGATCCACAAAGTACTCCTGAAATCCCGCCTCTCTGATCTGTTCCATAGTCATGTTTTTCGTCAGCTGGTGCACAATGGTCGCTACCATTTCAAAATGTCCCAGTTCTTCGCTTCCTACGTCGGTAAGTACAGCCGCCACCTTCCGGAACGGCATTGAGTATCTCTGCGAAAGATACCTAAGAGAAGCGCCGATTTCACCATCCGGACCTCCGTACTGGCTTATGATAAACTTCGCCATCGCCGGATTTGGATTTTTAATTCTTACCGGATACTGCAGTTTCTTCTCATATGTCCACATGCTAATCCTCCATTTCCCACGGCCAAGGTGTTTCTACCCAGGTCCAGCCTTTTTGCGTTTCCGAATCCTCCGCTGTCAACGGACCGAATTGATCCTCATACACTTCAATCGCTTCGAGATACCTCTTCAGTGTATCACCGTAAAAGGTCAGCGCCGCCCTGTTGGTAGGATGGGTATCCAGAAAAAGTCCCGTATCATCCAGGGCAAAGCTGTACATCTGTACCTTTCTCATCGCTTCCTGTCTCGTCATCGATTCATACCTCCCTGATAGCCCGTGAACGGAAGATCCAGATCCGGGAAAATTGTTCCCGTCTGAAACCCTCTCTCGTAATCGTAGGGCTGCTGCCATCTCTGCCACGGTACATAAGCCATGGCGACCATCATCGTCTGCTGAGGCGGCTGCGGAGATGTTTCCGTATCTGGCTGAGGCTGCGGCTGCGGCCTGATCTCTGCGTCGCAGCAAGTAGGAGCCGTCACTTCTTCAAAGTCGCCGAGAACAATCGGCATGCCGACATAAGGCTCTTTTCTATCCAAAATAAAACCCCTTTCACAGTAAGATATTCTATACTATGAAAGGGGGATAAAAAACGTGACAACATCCCGGTCCGATTGCCGGCTACTCTTCCCGCTTCTCTTCTGATGCGGTGAATTCCAATATTTTTTTGCAGGACAGCATCTGCGCGTAGCTGGAAACGGCCATCTGCAGCGCCAACTGCATCAGTTCCTCCTTGTCGGATCCGTCCCCAATCTCATCAGCAGTTCTGGAAAATTCTTCATCCAGAATTTCCGTATAGTGACGGTAAAAATCCTCTACGCTGCGGTTCTCCATCTGCTGCCTGAGCAAAGCGCCGGTTTCGCTGACACTGAGCACCTGTTTCAGAAGACAAATAGCCGTCAGATAACCGATATGTTCACGGTTGTACTTCTTTCCCCGGGCCCGGGGCAGTAGACCGCTCTTGATATAGTTGTTGATCATCGCTGAGGTCAAGTTCTCATCTCCATCCAGCTCCAGACCGATATGCTGCCGCGTCATGTAGCTGATCACCTGGTCCATATAAAGCTCAATATCCGGTATCAGGTCCCACTGCTCCGGCCGTGCATGTCTCAGCTTATCTTTAAATTCATCCAGTTCTCTCATCGGGCGTCTCTCCTTCACTTTTTTCATACACAATAGTATAAAACATTTCCGTCTTTTTTGCAATTCCTTGTTGACATTTTAAAAACCGCTTTATATAATGTTAAATATCATATATAGCGGTTTTTATTTCTAAAACTAATTTTCATTGTAATCACATGCCCAATTTTTCCAGAGAGGCAAATTGATACCCTTCTTCTTTCCATTTGGTTATTAATTCCTGGAGAATGCGGGCATTGGTTTTTGATGTGGAATGAAGCAGGATAATTGCACCGTTGTGGGTTCTGGGAATCAGTTTTTCCAACGCCTCTTCTCGGGTCGGCTGCTGATCGGTATACCAGTCCACATAGGCCAGACTCCAAAACACCGTGGTGTAGCCCAGGTTCTTCGCTTGCTCCAGGTTGTGGAAACTGAACTTGCCCTGAGGCGGACGATAGAACTTTTTCATCTCTTTTCCGGTCATCTCTTTATACAGCTCTTCCACCTGTTCCAGTTCCTTTTTGAACGTATCCTGATCGGCAATGGAAGACATATCCGGATGGCTCATGGTATGATTGCCCACGATATGTCCCTCTTTTTCCATCCTGCGGATCAGGTCCGGATTATCTTCGATATACGTTCCGACCACGAAAAACGCCGCCGGAACCTTTTCCTTCTTCAGCACATCCAGAATTTCATCGGTATACCCGTTTTCGTAACCGGCGTCGAAAGTCAGATACAGCGTCTTCTTTGCTTCGTCTCCGCAATAAAACGCGTCGTATTCTTTCAGCTGGCTGCTGCTGGCGTTTCCTGCCGGTGTCTTTCCTTCTTCTCCGAAGGATAATCCCCAGTTTACTCCCTCCGTATCTGCCGGCTGGGAAACGGTCTGCCCGCCGTCGCCGCCTGCCGGGCCGGGATGAATCACGCGAAATCCGGCGGCTGCACCGATGACCAAGGCCGCGGCCAAAACGCCCGCGCCCATTTTTTTCAGTCTCTTTTTATTCACATCGATCAACATGGTAGAATATATGCGCTGTCACAACCGTCTATGCCCATTTTTTGCATTTTAGAGCTTTACGGTAAACCGGGTTCCGAACTCCGGTCTGGACAAAACCTCTATAGTTCCCCTGTGCGCGTCCACAATCCACTTGGCAATGGAAAGCCCCAGTCCCGTACCTCCCTCGGTTCTGCTTCTCGCCCCTTCTGAGCGGTAAAACCGCTCAAAGACGTGGATGATTTCCGACTCCGCCATGCCCAGGCCCTCATCCTGAACGATAAAAGCGGGACGGTCTTCCACCACCTTTGCTTTAAGCAAAATCCGACCGCCCTTTTCCGAGTACTTGGAAGCATTCTGAACCAGAATCCGCAGCGACTGCTTGAGAAGCGCCGGATCCCCGAGGACAGGCAGTGGGTCATTCCCTTCAAATTCGTAGTGGTGTCCCTCGTCGATCATGGCCGATTCTTCCCAGACTTCTCTGACCATGGCCGCCAGATCGAAATTCTCGGGATGCAGAGTATTTCTGCCGCTGTCTCCCCGGGCCAAAAACAGCAGCTGTTCGATCAGCAGTTTCATGTGTTCCGATTCATTTTTAAGCGCTTCAATGGATTCGTCCAAAATTTTCGGATCATCCTTTCCCCAGCGATCGAGCATGTTGACGTATCCCTGTATGACCGAAATCGGCGTGCGCAGTTCGTGGGAAGCGTCAGAGACAAATCGTTCCTGTTGGCGATAGCTTTCCCTCATCCTGTCGAGCAGATTGTTTATGGCAATTTCCAGGCTCTGCAGTTCCTTATCGCCGGTTTTTACCCTGGCGCCAGGTTCCTCCGGATCCAGACTGGAAATTGCCCGCTCAAAACTAGCAAATTTTTCGCTGTCTGGAGGAAGGCTGCTCAGTTGTTCCGTTCTGACGGCCATTTCGTAGAGAGGTCTGAGCCTTTTCCGTATCTTCTTGGTAAAAAAAAGATCATCGATCAGCGATACAACCTGAACGACGATCAGCACTATCGCCGGCGCCCGAAGCAGATCCACGAGGCGGCTGATCGGATAGCGATACATTTCGCCGGTTTCCGACTCTATGACATACTGATAGCTGTCCCAACCGTCCCCGATAAAATAGCGATCCGCCACCTCCTGTCCCTGGGGAACAATTCCTTCCCGCCAGGCAAAGAAAACACCGGCTGCAAGACCGACGAGCAGAATATCGATGAGCAGAAAACTGGCCAGCTGTCTGGACCAGAAATCCATGTTCAGTTTTCGTGCGATGGACGTCATACGACTGTTATCCCTGTTTTTCATCTTCTTCCTCTCTTATCACATAACCGGCTCCCCTGACTGTCGTAATAAATCTGATCCGAAAGCGATCGTCGATCTTAGCGCGGATATGTCTGACGTATACGTCGATAATATTAGTTTCTCCCATGTAGTCGTACCCGCACACCTGGTTCATCAGCTGCTGCCTGTTCATGACGATGTTCTTATTGGTCAGCAAAACCCGAACCAGCTCGTACTCCCGATGATTCAGTTCCACATTCTGATCCCTGACCGTGACCTGGTGGCGGTCTACATCCATGATCACTCCGTTAGCGAAAAGTTTTTTGGTTTCCTGTTGTCTTCCGCTCCTCTTCTTTAGAGCAACCCGAATACGAGCCAGCAGTTCCTCTATAGCGAAGGGCTTGGTGATGTAATCGTCGGCTCCTGCGTCCAGACCGGAAACCTTATCCATGACCGCATCCCGCGCAGTCAGCATGATCACCGGAACATCCGAATTTTTTCGCAGTCTTCTCAGGACTTCAAGTCCGTTCAGCTGAGGAAGCATGATGTCGAGGAGAATCAGATCGAACCTGCCGCTCTGAGCCAGTTCCAATCCCTCTCTTCCGTTTCCGCTTTTTTCCACCTCGTATCCTTCATGAGCCAGTTCCAATTCAATAAATCTGGCGATTTTTTCTTCATCTTCTACAAGCAGAATTCTGTTCGGCGCCTTCCTCTGCTTCTTCCGACTCGCTGCGGAAGTCAGCTTCAGACAGATCACCTTCCTCCTGCACCGTTTCGTCTTCCTGTTTCTCACAGAGTGATTCTGAATCTGCCTCCTGCTCAGAGCTAAGATCTGCCGCATCGTCTTCTGCCGATTCGTTTACCTTTCCAGTTCTGCGCCATTTTCTCTTCTTCGGTTCCCTCTTCATGAACAGATCTAAGAGAGCGGCAAAAATGGCCCCGACAAGAGGCGCCACGATGAAGACCCAAACCTGGCTGATCACCTCGTCTCCCTGAAACAGCGCAGGACCCAGCGATCTGGCCGGATTCACTGATGTACCGGTAAACGGTATGCCGAAAAGGCTGACCAGAGCCAAAGCGGCGCCAGACACTGCCGCAGTGACAGTGATATTTTCATCTTCTTTCTTTACGCTCAGAACAGCGGTCACAAAGATGAAGGTCAGTACGATTTCAATCAGCAGTGCCATTTCCATCGATGTTCCAAAGGTACTTTCAGAATCATAGCCGTTAGCAAAGAGCGAAGTTGTCCCTCCCATGATTACCGACAAAAGGGCAGCAGCGGCGGTACCCCCGGCCAGTTGAGCGATCACATAACCGAAAAAATCTCTGACCGTCATTTTTTTTGATATTAACATGGCCAGAGATACCGCCGGATTCACATGCGCCCCGGAATATCTTCCGAAAATGCAGATCACCACCAACAACGTCAGCCCAAAGGCCACGGCTGTCGAAAGGGTAGTAAAAGCCGCAGGCAGCAGTCCCATGGCGCTGAACATGGCGTTGGCTCCTACTGCACTGCCGCAGCCAATCAGTACTAAAATCGCCGTTCCTAAAAATTCCGCAATATACTTTCTCATCTCTCCTCCTTTTGAAGCAATAAAAAACAGTCATGATGCCGGCCGCCTGCATGGCGGTCAAGTGTTCAAACATGACTATTTTACCACGGCTATATGTTGTTTTTTGGAAATTAATGTGATCAAGCGAAGTTTTGTCAGGACAGACTTCCCTGCCTTTACACTCGCGCCTCTCCGTTAAGAATACGGTTAACCACATGCCCCGCGATCAGAAGACCCGCTGTAGAAGGCACAAAACTGATACTTCCCGGCACCGAACTCCCTGTCTTTACCGGTTCTTCCTTTGAATAGAGCACATCGACCCCTTCAATGCCCCGACGCCGCAGTTCCCTTCTTACTACTCTGGCCAGAGGACATACACTGGTCTTCTCAATAGGTGCGATTTCAAATCGGGAAGGATCCAGCTTGTTTCCCGTTCCCATAGAAGAGATCACCGGCACGCCCGCGGTCCTGCTTCTGTCTATGATGTCGATCTTTGCCGCCACCATATCGACGGCGTCGACGACATAATCGTATTCTTCAAACCGAAAACATTCGGCTGATTTTTCACCGGGCAGATAAAAAAAGCCGTAGGCCTCTGCTTTGCACTCCGGATTTATGGACAGAATTCTCTCTTTCATCACCTCTGCCTTCATCTTTCCCACGGTTGCATCGGTGGCGATGATCTGCCTGTTGATATTACTTTCCGACACCGTGTCTCCGTCTACAATAGCAATGCGCCCCAAACCGGCTCGGGCCAGCGCCTCGATGACGAAACCTCCGACTCCGCCGACTCCGAATACCAGTACCCCGGATCGCTCTAATTTTTTCACACCTTCCGTACCGATTAACAGTTCGGTTCTCTCTGTTCTGCTCATCGCTTCAACTCCCCAATAATACTGTAGATGATATCGCTGCTGTATCCCTTTGCCTGAAGGCGCCGGGCAACTCGGCCGCGCACTTTCTCCGGCACCGGATCGCCGCCGTCTATCCCTGCAAGGCGCAGCACCCTTTCGGTCTCGCGGCGGGCTCTTTCCGTCTCGCTGTCTTCCGGTTCGTAGTCCTCGAAAGCGATCTCAATAACCTGAGGATCGACGCCCTGACGGCGGAGTTCCTCCAACACCCGTCTCTTGCCTTTGCCCTTGCCGAAACCGTAGTCGAAATACTCCCTGCAGTAACGGCTGTCGTCCAGATAGCCGCACGACTTAAACTCTTCAATCAGGACTTTCGTCTCTTCTTCGGAAAATCCCTTCTTCAAAAGGTAGCTCTCCGTTTCCGCGACGGTCCTGCTTCGCGACGACAGGTGCCTAAGGGCGACATCGTAAATATTCATAGCAGCCTCATTTCTATCGAAAGTTCTTTCTCACTGCACACCGAACACCTCAATTCCGGCCCTATATCGATATCGGTAAAGAAGTATTGCTTTCCTTTCCACCGCACCGTCCGGCACAGATCTCCGTCTTTTCCTGCCACAGAAGGCATATGGGAAAACAGACCCTGTCCGGTGCACTTGACAAAAGCCTCCTTTCTAACCCAAATATCAAAAAAACCTTCGATTCCCCAGAGCGCCGTATAGTGCTGCTCTTCTTCCGAGTACTGTCTGCCGGCCACGGCCTCAAAGCTGCACGCTCTGATCTGCTGCAGATCCAGCCCGCACGGACTGTCGCTCACTATGCACATCCACATCTGCCCACTGTGTGACAGAGAAAATTCCAATGGTATATCCACAAAATAGGGTTTTCCCTTCTCTTCTCTGCATATCTGTGCAGAAGAAAAATCATAGTTCAGCCCCATCTCCTGCGCATATCTTTCTCCTGCCAGCTGAACCAGTGGATATCCCGCTTCTCCCTTTTCAAACGGGCCGTCGTACAGATAAATTCTGCTCAAAGTTTCACCTCTCCTCATCCTGGTACTTGCAAAAAATAAGGGACGCTGTAAAACGCCCCATTACCTGCACACAGGTTATCTATCTCTTATTCTTCTGATTAGCCAACCGCTCCAGCACGCGCTGATAACCATCGGCGCCATATACGAGACATTTGTTGATCCTGCTGATCGTGGCTGTCGAGGCCTTCGTGATCTCCTCTATCTCGCTGTAGGTCTTCTTCTGTGAAAGCAGCTTAGCAACCTGCAGCCTCTGCGCAATCGCATGGATCTCATTAATCGTGCAGATGTCTTCGAAAAACCGGTAGCAGTCTTCTCTGTCCTTTAACGTCAGCACTCCGTCAAACAGTTCGTCGATATCGTCTCTTTTGAATTTTGAATCGTATGCCATTACACAGACTCCTTTCTTCCCTTCTCCGCGTTACTGAGTAGAGTATAACACTTTTACACGCTAAAGTCAAAGGGATTTATCCATCTTTCAGAAGATTCAGCGCTTTTCTTAGTTGGCTGTCTTTCTTCCCGTCCTGGGACATTTTTACCTTGTAATCCGGTTTAACTCCGACGCCGTTGATCTGGTTTCCTTCAGGTGAAAGATACTGCATGATCGTCAGCTTCAGCGCCGTTTCGTCTTTAAATTCCATAGATCCCTGTATAATCCCCTTGCCGAAAGTAGTCGTTCCTATCAGCGGACCGCCCTGATTATCTTTTATCGCTGCGGCAACGATTTCCGAAGCGCTGGCAGTGTTTTCGTTGATCAGAACAGCGTACTTCAGTTTGGTACAGCTTTCGTCGGAGTTATAGTATTCCGTTTTTCCGTTCTTATCCTCTGTATGGGTAATCGTACACTCAGGCAGGAGCATATCGGCGACCTCAATACCCTGATCCATCAGACCGCCCGGATTGTCCCGCAGATCTACGATCAGTCCCTTTACGTTTTTGTTTTCCAAGCCGGCCAGCTCTTTTCTGAACTGTTCGGCAGTGGACTTCTCAAAGGCTGTAATGCGGATATAACCGTAATCTCCGTCGATCGTACTTCCGTACACAGAAGGCTGCTCCACTTCTGCCCGAACCAGACTGACTTCTCTTTCCCGGCTGCCGCGCCGGTAGGTTACCTTTACCTCTGTGCCCTCTTTTCCTCGCAGATGAGAAGCCATTTCCTCGGAGTCATCGTAGGACTTTCCATCTACAGTCAACAGGATATCGTCTTCTTTAAGCCCTGCCGAATCGGCCGGACCACCGTTCAGAATATCGGTTATGACAAAATTCCCTTCGTCGTCTTCTGCGAAAGTTATGCCTACGCCGGTAAACGTACCGTTTACATAGTTATTCCAGTTTGCGTACTCTTCTTTGTCCATATAGACGGAGTACTTATCTCCAAGGGAATCGATGAGCGCCTTATAGATGGCGTTCATCTGTTCTTCTTCGTCCGTTTCCCAGAGAAACTGGTCGTTGACCGTCTCCTGCATGGCGTAGAGCTTCGCATACCTTTCGCTGATCTCGCTCATCGTATCGAAATCGCTCTTGCCGACCAGGACAAACCCTTTTGCGCCGGATAAGATGAAAAAAGCGGCTGACGCCAGGAAAAGCGTGGCGATGACCACGCTGACAATGAGAAGAATGAACTTCTTTCTCTTCATTTTAATCATAATGCCACCTTACTCTTCTGCACCTGAAACCTGAAGCTGCAAATACCGCTTTTCATTCCAGGTTTGAATACCCAATGTGCCTATTATACTAATTTTTTTTCCACTTTGCAATATTTCATCATATTCACTGGCGTCTTTAAATATGACGCAGGGGAGTTCTTTCCCGTTGTCCAGTATTCCGATAAATCGGGTATACTGACCGCGTATTCCCATCCGCTGCAGAGAAGCAGGCTTTGCCGCAAGCTGCACCAACGGCCGGGGATTCCTGCAGCCAAACGGCTCAAGAAGCTGCATTTCTTCCACCAGTTTGACGCTGACTTCTGAAGCAGACACCTTCAGATCGGCCTCCATTTTTTTATTAAAAAGTTCCGGATTTCCCTCGAATAGAATACGCATCGCCTCGTTCAGTCTCTGCCTCAGAACGGGAAGAAGGTTCCTTTTGATTGTGAAACCGCAGGCTGCCGCATGGCCGCCAAAGCGTTCAAACAATTCTTCGCTGCCTTTCAACAGCTGATAGAGATTGACGCCTTCAATACTTCTCCCGGTACCTTTCAGACAGTTGTCTCCCGTAGGCGTCACAATGACAGCAGGGCGATTATAGGCGTCTTTGACTTTTCCGGCCACAATGCCGGTAATTCCTTCGTGAGCGTCCTCAAGATCGATCACATAAAACAGATCGTCCATGTACTTTTCTTCTACGATTTCCCTGCATCGCTCAAAGGTATCCTCCTGCAGCTTTTTCCGCAGGCCGTTACAACGAATCAGCTCATCTACGTCAAATTGTATTCGTTCTTCGTTTTTTTCCGTCATCAGTCTTACTGCCGTCTTGGCATCGGCGATCCTGCCGGAAGCGTTGAGATGGGGTACGATGATAAAGGATACGTCTTCTGACGCGATATGCCCCTGTTTAAGACCGACTCCTTCAAGAAGCCGGACAAGCCCCTTCCTCTTACTAACGTTGAGTGCCCTCAACCCGTACTTGGCCAGGGTGCGGTTTTCGTCGACCAAGGGTACGATATCGCCGATGGTTCCGATACCGACCAGATCGAGAGTTCTGGTCACGACGCTTTTCGGCAATCCTGTCTCCGCCGCGATTGCCTGCGCCACTTTAAAAGCAACGCCTACTCCGGCCAGATACTTAAACGGATATGGACATCCCAGCTGTATGGGATTGATCACCGGACAGCCGGCTATCCGTTCTCCCACAGTGTGATGATCCGTGACCAGCAGCTTCAATCCGATGCTCTTCGCATACTCAGCCTCTTCACAGGAAACGCTTCCGCAGTCGACGGTAACGACCAAATCCGCTCCGTTTTCTTTGATCTTCTTCAGGGCTCCGCAGTTCAGGCCGTACCCTTCGTCGAATCGCGACGGTATGTAGTAAGTCAGATTTTTCGTCAAATTGGACAGGACTTCCAGCATCAGCGTCGTAGATGTGATGCCGTCGGCATCGTAGTCGCCGTAGATACAGATCTTTTTCCCCCTGTCAATGGCGGACAATATTAAATCCACTCCTGCATCCATATTTCGGAGCAGGAATGGATCATATGTTTTCCGGGGTTTTTCCGACAGGAATTCTGTGATGTCATCCTCTGTGGAAATGCCCCGCTTCTTCAGCAATTCGATAATCTTTGGCTGCAAATTCATATGTCACCTGATCAGTTAAAAGTAAGAAAGCGGGTCGACATAAGCGCCGTTTATTCTGACCTCAAAATGCAGATGCGGTCCGGTAGATACGCCTGTGGAGCCGGAGCTTGCAATCACATCGCCTTTCTCTACCGACTGCCCCACGCTCACGTTCACGCTGCTGTTGTGCCCATACAGCGTACTGATTCCGCTGCCGTGATCGATGACCACCGCATAACCGTATCCGCCGTACCAACCGGCGACAATAACGTTCCCTGAAGCAGACGCGTAGACAGGCGATCCCGTTCCGACGCCGATATCTATTCCCGTATGGCCGGTATATACGCCGGTTACCGGGTGAATTCTATAACCAAAATAAGAGGTAATTGTGGTTGAAGTCGTCGGCCAGAGAAACTGTCCGCCAGTATATACCTTATCTTTGTCCTGAAGGCTGGCAATTTCACTGCTGATTCTGTCAGCTTCTTCATTGAGCTCATCTAACTTGGCCTGAAGGGCATCCTTGTCCTCCTGGAGTGCCGCCTGCTTTTCTTCTGCAGAGGCCTTCTGATCCGCTAACTGGGATTTCTCCGTCTGCAGCGCTGTTTTTTTCTTTTCCAGCTCGTTGTGCTGCTGCTCCAGAGTTTCCAGCGTATCCTGGTCTCCCTTGTAGATCCGCTGTATCATTTCCAGATTGGTCAGAAATTCAGAAAGACTGCTCGAACCAAGAAGCACATCCAGATAACCGATGGAGCCGTTCTTGTACATGGTTCTCAATCTCTCGTTGAGTCCCTCCTGACGCTCTTCAATATCCTTTTCTGTCTGCTGAATGTCCGCCTCAGCCGCGCTGATCTCCGCTTCCTTGGCTTTGATGTCCGATTCTATCTGATCCACTTCAGACTGCTGTTCTTCAATCCGCGAAGTCAGTTCTTCCAGGTTCTCTGAAACCTGATCCTTTTCTTCATTGATATCGTTAAGCTCCTGTTGTTTATCAGAAGCCCCCGCCGCATAAACGTAAGTAAAAGTGCTCATCGCCGCGACCATTACGAATATCAATGTACAAATCAGCGTTTTCTTCTTCATATTTCCCTCCTGTTGATTCACTTCTTCAAAAAGTACTGCGATTCAGATTCACGCTTTCTCAGATGAAAATCTATTCTATTCCGGTTTACGTATCCAAAAACCTTCTCATGGAAATAATACTTCCGCATGCACCTATGCTTACACCCATGGCAAGGAAGATGCAGATCAGGTTTCCGGCAAGATAACCGGCCGGAACGAGGGGTGTGGACAAAATCGTCAGCACCTGAGTACTGAAGGTCCCTACGATCTTGCTGTACAGCAGATAGGTTATTCCCGAAGATACAAGAGATGCCACAATACCGATGATAATCCCTTCTACGAGGAAGGGACCGCGTATGAACCAATTCGTCGCGCCTACATATTTCATGATGGAAATTTCTCTGGCCCTTGCAAAGACCGTCAGCTTAATCGTGTTTGCCACCACAACTACAGAAACTACAACGAGGAAGGTCATAATCACCAACGCGGCAATTTGCAGGAAATTGGTTACCTTTGTCAGCTTTTCGACTGTTTCTCTGTAGTAAGTCACATCCTCGACGCCCTCCATATCACTGACCTGGTCGGTAACCTTTCCGGCGTTTTCCAGTGAGGACACAGTGATCAATATAGAATTGGGCAGCGGGTTCTCTCCGAGGGAATCGAGCAGATAGCTGCTCTCTCCCCATCTCTTCTTCATGATGTTCAGCGCATCCTCTTTGGTTCTGTATTCTACCTTTTCAACGCCGTCATAACCTTCTATTTCATTCATCATGCTTTGGGCCGATTCTGTCGACGTCGAATCCTGCAGGAATATCTCCACCTGATCGTAGTCGGATTTGACCATCTCCGTAAACAGATTGACGTTAACGGTTATGACAAAAAACAGGCCCAGAATCAGCATCATAGCCGTAATGGCAAAGACAGATGCCAGGCTCATTCCTTTGTTTCTGCCGATCTGCAGCAGAGCCTGCTTGATATTATACTGTATTCTACTCATCGTCAAAGACCTCCTCCCTGATGCCGCTCTCTTCTTCGTAGCCGTACTGTCCCAGCTCGTCTCTGACGATATGACCGGCTTCGATGGCCACTACCCGCTTCTGCATACGGTCCACGATATCCTTCGCGTGGGTAACCATCACGATCGTAGTTCCGGTCATGTTGATCTGGTTGAGAAGATCCATGATTTCCGCCGCCGTGTCGGGGTCCAGATTTCCCGTCGGCTCGTCGGCAATCAACACCGTAGGATTGTTGATAATCGCTCTGGCGATGGCAACTCTCTGCTGTTCGCCGGCCGACAGCTCATCCGGATACTTATCCGCTTTGTCACTGATGCCGACAAGACTCAGGACCTGCGGTACCTTTTTTCGGATCTGCCGCTTGGTCCGATGGAGAATTTCCATGGCAAAAGCCACATTTTCGTAAACTGTCTTTTTGGGGAGAAGACGGAAATCCTGAAATACGATGCCGATCTTACGGCGCAGTTCCGGGATCTCCCTGTTGCTCAGGGTAGTCACTTCCTGTCCGTCGACAATAATGCTTCCCGAGTCCGCGTCGATCTCTTTCAGTATCAATTTGATAAACGTCGATTTTCCCGCTCCGCTGGGCCCGACCAGAAAGACAAAGTCCCCCTTGTCGATATCCACGCTGGCGTTTTCAAGGCCGACGTTGGTATTGTAAATCTTAGTAACGTTTTTAAAGGTTATCATATCTATCCCCTTTTATTTATTGTCCGGAAGGCGGAGCGCCTTCAAATTTCTGTATATTACAGTGAAATGCAGACTGATCAGAAATCCGAACAGCTGCACAGACTGTTTTACTCTGTTCTGATCCGGGTAAAAAATATGTATAGTTTTTTCATCATATCTGCCCGGGACGAGAGACAAAAATCCGATTCCCTTTTCGAAATCCTCGCAGCAGCCGTACGCCGCCGCGTTCTCTTTATGTGTTCTTCAAAGCATACAATTAAAGTATACTATATTTTATCCTCGTTTTAAATAGAAAAAGCACCAGAATCCGCCTTTTTACTGTGAAACTTTCGTGAAAATCTCCATTAATTGGCATTTTATGTCATTATTTTCCCAGTGAAATCGACAGGAAAATTCGTCAGAATATATCCATTCGGCGGGAAATTCGTTGATCCAGGTCACCTCTTTGGTCTTGAGATATCCGGCCACCTGCCTGCGGCTGATTCCCCTGTTGGTCCGGTTAACAATCCATACTACAGGACAGCCTGCCAGTTCAATCTGCTTCAGAAGTTTGAATCGCCGGCTGCTGCGTATCAGCTTCGACGGAAGAGGATCTACAACCACTACCAGCATATCCATCACAGAAAGAAGGTGATCCCACCGATTTTCGGCTTCGATATCGAAGATACACACCTGTCCCCTTGCGCTTTGAATCAGGCGGCTCTTTTCTTCTCCGCTGAGCTCCATCTCGTTTTCGCAGTTCTGCGGCGTCGGAAGAATCCAGTTGATCCCCTTTTCCAGATTTTTCGTTCCCCGCACCGGTCTGCCCTCTCTTATCCTCTGATAGACGTCGATGAACTGCCGGTTCAAAAACCGCTTGTCCATGGCCGCCGAATCGTATAGAAGGTGACTGCAGTTTCGCGGTGTCAGGCATTGAACAAAAGTCAGACTATTCCCCTTTTCCGAAATATAAAAGGCCAGAGATGTCGCAATAAAAGTAGTTCCGACACTCCGGCCCAATCCCGTTACGGCTATATTCTGCTGTTCCGTCGTCTCTGCCTGCTGAGACGCTTTTCTCTGTTCCGTATGCCTGCGGATGAATAGTCTGTCGATACGACTGCACCCCCCTCTGCCTTTACTGCGTTTTTACATATTATACCATTTTTGCAAAGAGTCTGCAAGAGAAAGGTTCGCCTGCGATCGAACTCATCTTTTGAAGTGAAGCGCGGCGGCTGAAAGAGACAGCGCTGTTTTTTTGCGCCTGCCCCGCGGCTTATTCCGCATATTCGGACCGCAGTTCTATCGTATCAGGAAGTCCAGTCATATCCGCTTTGGCCACTGCTGCAGGATAGCTGACAACCTGCGCCATGTTCTCCCCATTCTGCGGATCGGCAAAATTAGCGTATACGATCAGATTGCTCTTGTCATCCCTGCTCTCTAAGGTCATCTTCTCTATCTCCACTTCGTAACCGGCCGTCGGCTTTTCCCCTCTGGTTACGATAACATAAATTTCGTCCCCCACTCTGCAGGCCAGCGCTCTCTCCAGATCCCTGTACTCCGGAAGAATTTCCGCTTCGATTTCCCGGGGCATATTTTTTTCCGAAACCTTCTCAAACTTTATATTGGTTTCTCCTGAACTTATTCCAAATGCTACGATCAGTCCGACCAGAACTACAGCGGCAGCAGCGATGGCAATGATCTCCTTTTTCATAAAGATATCTCCTTTCCTGACGTCTACTTAAACCTATGAGACAAGGCCGGAGATTATGCAAAATTAACGTCTGCCAATTTTTCTGACGCAGTCAGAAGACAAGACATTAAAAGAGGCCGTTGCTTAAAGCAAAAGCCTCCTACTTTCTTCTCTTATTATTTCTTATACAAACTTTTATATATCTGTATAGTAAATACAAGCCAACGCACGACCAAAAAAAAATTGGGACTATATGATATTCAGTTCTGATCATACCTAAAACACCCACTTCATCGATTAAATCACTTTAACTGTTTTATCCTTAAAATAATAGTTTTCTAAAATAGAGAATATCATAAGTTGCAGGCGAAGTCAATGTGTTTGAGGTAAAATTGTAGATTATCAATTAATTCATCGCCGATATAATGTCCGTATAGCCCTGATGGGAGATATCCATGCAGCAGATATAAAATAAAGAGGAGCAAAAGTTTCTTTCATCGAGTCTTACCGCAATATTTTCCCTATAGATTTTCTGAGGCGGAAGTTTTTTACAAAATAGGAAAATGCAAATGAATATGCCAGCACTGCTTCATGCTTTTCAAGCATGAAGCAGTCAAAAGACAAAGCATTAGACGGAGCGCCCCGGCACGATTATAATGTTCTTATCACATACAATTTATCTGCACAGGAGGACAAAAACATGGAATACCGCAAGCTGCCCCGCGGCGGCGAAGAAATCAGCATACTCGGATTTGGAACCAGCTCCGTCGGCAGCGCCGGTGAAAAAGAAGCCGAAAAAACCGTCGAACTGGCTCTGGAAAACGGCATAAATTACTTCGATATGGCTTCTGCCGATGCAGTTCCCTTTTCCGTCTTCGGCAACACATTGGGCAGCCGGAGAAAGGACGTTTACTTTCAGATTCACTTTGGCGCCTGCTACGACACGGGCGTCTACGGCTGGACCGTCGATCTGGATAAAATAAAGCGGTCGGTGGACTGGCAGCTTCAGATGCTGCGTACCGACTACATCGACTTCGGTTTTATCCACTGCATCGACGAACAGACCGATCTGAATAAGGTGATGAAAGAGGGAATTCTCGATTATATCCGTCACCTGAAGGAACAGGGCGTTGTACGGCATATCGGCCTCTCTTCCCACACTCCGCAGGTCGCAGAAACCGCTCTGGACACGGGACTCATCGATATGCTGATGTTCAGCATCAATCCGGGATACGATTATCGCCACGGCGACTATGCCATCGGCGGCGTTGAGGAGCGAATGGCCCTCTACCGCAGATGTGAAGCCGAGGGAGTCGGCATTTCCGTCATGAAAGCCTTCAGCGGCGGCCAGCTGCTGAGCGCCGATACCTCGCCTTTCGGCCGGGAGCTCAGTGAATACCAGTGCATCCAGTACGCTTTGGATAAACCCGGCGTTCTCACTGTCCTTCCGGGAATTCGCAACTGCAGCGATCTGAAAAGACTGGTCGGCTTCTGCGACGCACCGGCAGAAGAACGAGACTATTCGATCCTCGGAACGTTTACGCCTGTTGAAGCAAAAGGCCGCTGCGTGTACTGCAATCATTGCCAGCCCTGTCCTGCGGGACTGGATATCGGTCTGATCAACAAGTACTACGATCTGACCCTTTCCGGCGACACCCTCGCCCGCAGTCACTACGAAAACCTTGAAATCAAAGCCGGAAGCTGCACGGGATGCGGACACTGCAGCCGGCGCTGTCCGTTCCAGGTAGACCAGCCGCAGCGGATGAAAGAAATCGCCGCCTATTTCGGCCAGTAAATCCCACTCTGCCACGATAAAATCACGACACCGGACAGAAAAACTGCCGGTCAGAGCGCAAAAGTTCTGCCGGCAGTTTTTCTGTCTTTAATCTATCTCTTAAACTGGGCATTGTACAGCGAGGCATAGAAGCCGTCTCTCTTCATCAGCTCCTCGTGGGTACCCTTTTCCACGATATCGCCGTGCTGCATCACCAAAATCAGATCGGCGTTTCGGATTGTGGACAGACGATGAGCAATGACAAAACTGGTTCGTCCCTCCATCACATTGGTCATGGCCTCCTGAAGCATCTTCTCAAGACGAGTATCTACAGAAGAAGTCGCTTCATCGAGGATCAGGATCTGCGGATCCTTCAAAAAGGCTCTGGCGATAGTCAGCAGCTGCTTTTCACCCTGAGAAATATTGCTTCCTTCTTCATTGAGCACCATATTATAGCCGCCCGGCTGGGTCGTAATAAAATGATGGATATTGGCCCGCTTGGCCGCGTCAATGATCTCCTCCTTTGAGGCAGCCATCCTTCCGTATTTTATATTATCGTAGATCGTTCCGTTGAACAGCCAGGTATCCTGAAGGACCATGCCGAAAATACTGCGCAGCTGATTTCTGGTCATATCGCGAATATCCGTTCCGTCCACGAGAATTCTTCCGCCGCGGACGTCGTAGAAGCGTTCCAGCAGATTGATCAGCGTCGTCTTACCCGCTCCTGTAGGCCCGACGATGGCCACCATCTGGCCCGGCTGTACTTCAACGCTGAAGTCCTTTATAATCGTACGCTGATCGTAGCCAAACCGGACGTGGTCGAAAACTACATGACCTTTGACCGTTTCCGGCACAGCCGGATTTTCCGCATCCGGAATCTCTTCTTCTTCCTTCAGCAGGCGGACAATCCGGTGCAGACCGGCAAAGGCAGCCTGAATCTGAGCGGACAGATTGGACACCTGGGAAAGCGGATCGTTGACCTGCCAGATGTAGCGAATAAAGGCCTGAAGCTGGCCCACCAGGATCGCTCCGGAAATGGCGTACACGGACCCGGCCACAGCACACGCGCCGATGATCAGATAGGTACACAGCGAAATCAGCGGAGAGATCAGCGACGACATAAACTGGGCCCGGAAGGCATTCTTCTGCAAACGGCTGTTGATCTCCCGGAACCGCTCCGCGCTCTGCTTCTGCCTGTTATACAGGAGAATTTCCTGAAAGCCGCCGTACATCTCCGTAATAGCGCCGTTCAACTCTCCAAGGGTATTCTGCTGAGCATTGAACAGCTTCTGCGACCGCTTTACGATAAATTTGGTGATCAAAAGCGACAGAGGAATCAGCATGACCGCTATACAGGCCATGTAGACGTTTATGCTGATCATCATACAGACCGCAAATACCAGCATCAATATGCCGCTGAAGATCTGCATAAGGCTCTGCTGCATGGCATTGGACACCGTATCCACATCGTTGGTCACCACGCTGAGTACGTCTCCGTACTTGTGCTGGTCGAAATACCTGACCGGCAGGTGATGAATCTTCCGGTTCAATTCCTCACGCATATCGTGCATGGCATGCTGAATGGAATTGGTCAGAAAGTTGATTTCAACCACCTGAGCCAGTGTCTTCACCAGATAGACAAGAATCAGAACTGCGGCCAGCCTCTTGAGCGCCTGAAAGTCCACCGCTTCTCCCGCGCTCACGTTTTCCGCCAGCGAGGAAGTGATCTGTCCTTCAAATACCGGCGCGGCGACGAGGGCAATGCAGGTGAGCACCACCATGATCATAGAAAGAATGTATCCCCACTTGTACGGCGCGATGAAGGGTTTTATCGTGACGAAGGCCTCCTTCAATTTATCCATCCTGTTCTTCATTGCTTAACTCCTCCTCACTGAGCTGGGATTCGGCGATTTCTCTGTAGATCCTGCAGTTCTTCAAAAGCTCCCTGTGTTTGCCCAGACCGACGATCTTTCCGTCGTGGAGAACTGCAATCTGATCCGCGTCCATGGCCGTCGAAATCCGCTGCGCTACGATGACCGTTATGGCTTCCTTCGTCTCTGACTTCAGTTCCCGCCGCAGTCTGGATTCCGTCTCGAAGTCCAAAGCGGAAAAGGAATCGTCGAAAACGTATACCGAAGGTTTTGCCGCCAGAGCCCGCGCAATGGAGATTCTCTGCTTCTGACCGCCGGAAAGATTGGTTCCTCCCTCGGTAATCATCTCGTCATATCCACGTTCTTTTCTCTGGATAAAATCGCTGGCCTGAGCGATCCGCGCCGCTCTGCGCACCTCTTCATCGGTGGCATCCTCTTTTCCGAAGCGGATATTATCCGCAATGGTTCCACTGAAGAGATTGGCTTTCTGTGCCACGAAGCCAATGTGCCGGCGCAGAGAAAAGAGATCGATCTGACGGATATCTCTGCCGTCGATGCGCACCGCACCCTTCGTCACATCGTAAAAACGGGGGATCAGATTGATCAATGTGCTCTTTCCGGAACCGGTACTTCCGATCACTGCCAGAGTTTCTCCCTTTTTCACTTCAAAATTCAGATTCTCGAGAGCCGGCTCGTCACTGTCCGCAAACTGAAAAGTTACATTGTCAAAAGCGATACTGCTGATATCTTCGATTTTCACGCCTTCTTCCGAATTCTCTATAGACCCGTTCGTATCCAGGACAGCCTGTATGCGTCGGGCAGATACCGCCGCTCTGGGATACAGCATAAAAACCGTACAGAACAGCATCACCGAAAACATGGCGTGGAACAGATAGTCGTTAAAAGCCACCAACTGTCCGAGGGGCAGAGAACCTTCATCGATCAGAATAGCCGCCAGCCAGTAGATAGCCAGGCCCGCCAGATTCATCAGCATAAAGAACACCGGCTGCGTCATAGTCATCAGTTTGAAGATTCTCTTGGTAAACCTGGTGTAGGACTGATTCATCTCATCAAAGCGCTTTTCTTCGTAATCATCGTTATTAAAAGCCCTGATTACTCTGATTCCGGTCAGATTCTCTCTGAAAATCCGGTTCAGTCCGTCCACAGATTTCTGCTGATTTTCGGAAATCGGTTCAGAAACCTTAGCGACGATGATAACGCCGATGACAATAATCGGAATAGTCGCGCCGATGACCAGGGAAAGCTGAAGGGAGGCCCTGACCGTCATCACCATGCTGAAAACGATCATAACCGGTGTCATCAACGCCGTACGCAGAAGCACGTTGACAAACATCTGAATTTGAAAAGCGTCGTTATTGGTCCTGGTAATCAGCGAAGCGACGCCGAAGGAATTGATTTCAAAATGGGAAAAATCCTGTATCCGTTCAAAGATATCGTTTCGCATATCTCTGGTGATACAGGTAGATATTCGGGCGCAGCAGTAGCCGAGCAGAATGGTCCCGCTCACGCCGACCACGGAAATCAGCGCAATTACGCCGCCCATCCTGTAAATATAGGCGCTGTCACCTTTAGCTACGCCGTTGTCTATCATCTCCGCCACGATGGTCGGAATACCCAGTTCCACAAGGACGAACCCGCATGCGGAGATCACGTTAATGGCAAAAAGCAGTTTATAGTTTTTCAGATAGTGGAGTATCAGTCTCAAAATTTCACCGCCTTTAAAAAAAGAAAGATTACATACCGATTTTATGATAAACTATAAGGTAACCTTATAGTCAATACGACATCACCATTTTTTTGTACGAAAATCGTTTACAGGACGGGAAGCAACATGAAAGAAAAACAATACTTTACCACCGGCGAGTTTGCCAAAATCTGTGAAATCGAAAAACACGTGCTCTTTTACTACGATCAGATCGGCCTGCTCCAACCGGCGTTTGTGGACGAAAACAACTACCGGTACTACTCCAGTTATCAATACGACACTTTTACCGTAATCTCCCTGCTGAAAAATCTGGGCATGCCCCTCCAGGATATCAAACTGTACCTTGAACAGCGAAGTCCCTCCTTTTTCCTCTCCCTTCTTGAAGAAAAAGCTGAGGATATTCAAAAACAAATAGAGCATCTGAAGAAGACATATCAGTACGTTGCTTTCATGCGGCGGCAGACAGAAGATGCCGTATACAGCAGCAAAGAAACTATTGAGATCGTCTTTCAGCCGAAAACAGAAATTCTCTGCAGCCGCAGCCCCGATAGAGAGGACCTCCTGAATTTCGATATGTATACAAAAGAATACACCCAATTCTGTGCCGGAAACGGATTGACCCGCGAACACCACATCGGTACAATTTTAAAGCGTGGGACCGACGGAAGGCTGGATCCCGATCTCTTTGCCGCGCTCTATACCGTTCACTTTACCCAGGAAGAGGCCGACAGAAGCGAGACCTCCGTGCGCACGACGATGCGAAGTGGAAAGTACCTGAACGTATACCATCAGGGGGACTATTCCACTCTTCCGGATGCATACCGAAAAGTTTCCGATTTTATCAGGGAAAACGGGATAAAGCCGGGGCGTTATGTCTATGAAGAGTACATTCTGACCGACGCTGCGGTGCGAAATCCCGAAGAATACGTGACCCGGATTTTTATGGAAATCGACGACTGATTTTTTGTCAGCTCCGGCAAAAAGTTAATGTTCTCCGTATTCCAAAGACGCTGCGTTTGACCGAACGGCAACAAAAAGGCCCATGAGGGAAAACAGCTTTCCCTCATGGGCCTTTCTCATACCTTTTAATACAGCTCTCTGACCGCTCTGACGATATCGGCAGCCGTCATACCGTATTTTTCCTTCAATTCTTCCGGTTTTCCCGATTCTCCGTATGTATCCTGCTGACCGATCATCTCGATGCGGGCCGGACTTCTCCGGCAAACCACCTCTGCAACAGCGCTTCCCAGACCGCCGATTACGGAGTGCTCTTCTGCCGTAACGATTTTTCCCGTCTCCTCCGCCGCTTTGACAATGATCTCTTCGTCAATCGGCTTTATGGTATGCATGTCGATAACTCTGACATCGACTCCCTCTTCGGCCAGCTGAGAAGCTGCCATCATGGCCTCCGCAACCATGATTCCCGTCGCGATCACGGTTACGTCCCGACCCTGGCGAAGAACGTGTCCCTTTCCAAGCTGAATCTCCTCCGACTCGTCATAAAAGACCGGAACAGCCGCTCTGCCCAGCCGGACATAGGCCGGTCCATCGAAAGCTACAACCTGACGCATCAGCTTTTCGGCGCTGACCCCGTCGGAAGGGTTGACCACCGTCATCCCTGGGATAGTCCGCATCAGGGCAATATCTTCAAAAGTCTGATGGCTGGCGCCGTCTTCGCCGACAGTGATCCCCGCGTGAGTAGCGCAGATCTTTACGTTGGCTCCGGTATAGCCGATAGAATTACGGATGATCTCAAAAGCTCTTCCGGCTGCAAACATCGCAAAGGTCGACGCGCACACCACCTTTCCCGACAGCGCGAGACCTGCGGCGGCGCCGTACATATTCTGCTCTGCGATACCCATGTTGAAAAAACGCTCAGGGAAAGTTTTGCTGAATTCATTGGTCATCGTGGACTTTGAGAGATCCGCATCCATAACCACCAGATTCGGATTTTCTTTTCCGATCTCGATCAGAGCTTTGCCGTAAGCCGCTCTGGTTGCCATTTTCTCCGCCATTACCATTCACCTCCCAGTTCTTCAACAGCCTGTTTCGTCTCTTCTTCGTTAGGAGCCTTTCCGTGCCAGCCCGGATTATCTTCCATGAAGGATACGCCCCTGCCTTTGTGGGTTCTGGCGATAATTGCCGTCGGTTTCTCCGCACACTGCCGCGCCTGATCGAAAGCATCGAAAATCTGCTCAAAACTGTGACCATCGATATTGACCACGTTCCAGCCAAAAGAGGCAAACTTCTGATCTATCGGCTTTACTGTCATTACGTCGTCATTTTTACCGTCGATCTGCAGCCCATTCCAGTCCACGATCGCCACCAGATTGTCCAGCTTATAATGGGCGGCCGACATGGCGGCTTCCCAGACGATTCCCTCCTGCAGTTCTCCGTCACCCAAAAGGGTGTAAATTCTTCCCGGATTTCCATCCAGCTTGTTGGCCAGCGCCATACCGACGCTGACAGATATGCCCTGGCCCAGAGAACCGGTAGACATCTCGATTCCCGGCACCTTATGCATGTTGGGATGTCCCTGAAAAGGACTTCCTATCTTGCGAAGGGACATCATATCTTCTACAGGGTAGTAACCTCTCTCGGCCAGCGCCGCATACTGTACCGGGCCGGCGTGTCCCTTGGACAGAATAAACTTGTCCCGATCCGCCTTCTTCGGATCGGCAGGGTCGATATTCATCTCTCTGAAGTAAAGAGCCGTCACGATATCTGCGGCAGAAAGGCTGCCTCCGGGATGTCCCGAACCGGCATTATGTATGGCGCGCAGACAATCGATTCTGATCTTAGCAGCCAGTTTTTCATACTGTTTATCGTCCATGATTATCCTCCATTTATATTAATTTACGGGGAGACCGGACAAGCCGATTCTCCCCATTTAAAATCCAAATCAGTGGTTCTTTGTTTCCGCTATACCCAGACTTACGCTCAATGCCTGATCTACAGTAGGCATCTGTGTTTCACTGAGTGTGCCGATGTGTTCCTTAAGTCTCCGCTTGTCGATCGTGCGAAGCTGCTCGAGCAGCACGACCGAGTTTTTGCTAAGTCCGCCATCGCTGGCTCTAAGCTCTACATGGGTAGGCAATTTCGCCTTGTTTATCTGTGATGTGACTGCAGCCACGATAATCGTCGGGCTGTATTTGTTTCCTACGTCGTTCTGAACTACAAGTACTGGTCTGACGCCCCCTTGCTCGGAGCCGACAACGGGACTTAGATCAGCGAAATAAAGATCTCCTTTTTTCACTACCAAGTCCAACACTCCTTGTCTTAATCTGTCAATTCTTTTAAAGCAAAAGGCACGAAATCCGCTATATCGCTGGCCGTAAGACCGTATTCCCCCAATTTTTCCGATGCCAGATCGCCTGACATACCGTGTACAAATACTCCGGCCCGGGCTGCGTCCTGCGGCGCAAGTCCCTGGCCCGCCAGAGAAACGATGACGCCCGTAAGCGCGTCGCCGGATCCGGCTGTAGCCATACCCGGATTACCTGTAGTATTAGTATATGCTTCCTCTTCCGAAACGGCTACCAGCGTCTGCGCGCCTTTTACTATGACGATACAGCCGTAATAATGACGGAGAGAGGCGGCAATCTGCAGCTTGGTCAGGCCCATAAGCCGGCTGTTTCCAAGCAGCCTCTTTGCTTCTCCAATGTGCGGCGTTATGATCACCCGGGCCCCGGTTTCTCTGACCAGCTTCTGCAGTTTCCTGCTGCCGGCCACGGCATTCAGTCCGTCGGCATCGATAACTACCGTCTTCTGATATTCCTTCAGAATCCTCTTCAAAATTTTTCTTGTCCGTCTACCAGCTCCCATTCCCGGACCTACAGCAATAGCGTCATACTGCTCCAGATCCTTTTTCGTCCTGCCCCAGCGGATACATATGCTTTCCGGAACGGAAATCTGGAGAATCGGGAAATTCTTTTTTCTGGTGCAGACCTTAACCAGTCCGCTTCCGCACTTTATGGCGGATTTAGCCGTAAACACCGCCGCGCCTGCCATTCCCTTTGAACCTGCGACAATGAGAACCCTGCCGCAGTCTCCCTTATGTACGTCCTGTGGGCGTTTTCTAATAACAGTATGGACAAAAGCGCTGTCGGTTAAACCTGCAATTTCCATTTATTTTTTCACCTTATTAAAAATCAGCGTCGAAGACTCTCCAGTCTGATCGTCCTCGAAAGTCAGCAGCAGTTTTTCTTTGGACTCCGTCTTAAATTCATAAGTGAATATCTGATTAGTCCGCATATTGTACCAGATTGGCGGCGGATCGAACTCGCTGTTGTCCGCGCAAAGAATCTGCAGAGAACTGTCGTCTAAGACGATGATGCTGCCGGAAATTCCCAGGCTGTCCTCCTCCGCATCATAGAGAGAAAAGTTGCCGTCCCTGCTGATTTCCAGCTTGAGATAACCTGTATAGTTATTCGGATCGTTCAGCGGATTTGCTTCACATTCCCATTCTCCGATAAGGGAATTGAGCTTTTTATCGTTTCCCACACTGCTCGGGGCCTGATCTTCCTCACAGCTCCAAAGCAGGAACATGCCGAAAAGCATGGCCACGATTACCGTTCCCGATACAAATTTTCTCATCTTATCACCCTCTGCTTCATCTCTCATCTAAAACTATAACCCCAAAAACAGAGTAGCCATCGCGAAATAAATCGACAGCGCTACCATATCGGATACCGATGAAATCGCCGGATTAGCGATAAGCGCCGGGTCCAGATTGATCTTCTTTACAAAGAGAGGGACCATGCTTCCGAGCACTTTCGCAAAGACGACGATAAACAGCATCGCTGAGCAAACCGTCAGCGCAATGAGCGGTCCGTTGCCGTCCAGCCAACAGACACGGGCAAAGTTGAGCAGACTCAAAATTGCACCGACGAGAAATCCGATCCGTATTTCCTTCCAAAGGATTTTAAATACATCGGAAGTATCCACCTCGTCTGTAGCAAGACCTCTGATAATCAACGTTGCAGCCTGCGATCCGGTATTTCCCCCCGTGCCCATCAGCATAGGCATATACGCCACCAGACAGATGATCTCCGACAGTTTTCCTTCAAAACGGGTAATGATCATACCGGTAAAGATATACGCTACCATCAGAATGACCAACCATGGCAGTCTGTTGAGAACGTGCTGCCAGACCGAGATGTCCAGGTATCCTTTATCCGAATTTTCCCAGTCGATAACGCCGTTCATCCTCTCGATATCTTCTGTAGCCTCTTCTTCCATGACGTCCAGAATATCGTCGACAGTAATGATGCCCACCAGACGGTGCTCTTTGTCCACCACTGGAATGGCCAGAAAGCCGTACTTTTTAAAGTCCTCCGATACGTCTTCCTGATCGTCGTACACGTTTTCGTATACGTAGTCTGTTCGCATGATATTCTTAATCTTCACATCGTCGTCGGTGATTACCAGTGTGCTCAGCGACACGATTCCGATCAGCTTTCGTCCGCTGTCCTTGACGTAACAGGTATATACCGTCTCTGCGTCCATTCCGACCTTTTTAATATACTCCAGTGCTTCCCCTACGGTCCATTCCTTCTGCAGGCTGATGTAATCCGGTGTCATCAGGCTTCCTGCGCAGGTATCCGGATAGTTTAAAAAGGTATTGATCAGCTTTCGCTCATTCTTCGGCGTCTTCTCCAGAATCTTATCGACAATATTTGCCGGAAGCTCTTCCAGAACGTCGATCTTGTCGTCGAAGTCCATCTCATGAACGATAAAGTTGATTTCCTTATCGGTGATTCCGTTGACAATCTCTACCTGATCGTCTGAAGGAAGTTCCGAAAAGACCTCTACCGACACGTCTTTAGGAAGAAGCCTGAACAGAATGATCGTCATTTCGATCTCCGTTTCTTCGGTGATTTCTTCCAAAAGTTCTGCGATGTCTACCGCGTTGTACTTTAATAGTTCGTCTCTCGCCTGGAAATATTTTTTTTCTTCGATAAGTTTCAGAATTTTTTCCAAAGACTCATCCAGCAAAAGATCCAGGTCCATTACTCTGTTGTCCATTGGTATTTACCTCGCTTTCCTGGTATTTCCCCGTCCCCTCTTTGGAAAATACCAGGAAGCCGACAAACAGCTTTTATCTTCCAAAAAGAGACAGGGATAACGTGTTGCTTCTTATTCTGTTCTTACTTCGTATAGAAGCAGGCCCATTATCCATTTCTTCACATCCTCTCACATAATTGCCTGAACAATTAATTATACCCCGAAAATGCCGTGTGTGACAACCCTTTTGTTACCTTAGCACATAAGAGACTGCAGACTGCGCCTTCCTCCCTGTTTCAGACTTACAAGCGGCAATATAAAATATCATCCGATAGCTGTCGTGTCAACAGGCAAATATTTATGCACAGATATAATTCACAACATATATTTATAAAGTTTTGAACCCTATTATTTCCATCACCTCCTGAAATACACCTGTATACAAGATTAGAATTCCGCCGTTTGCCTGTGCAGACATCGACGTCAAATGCCACTTTGTCGTTGTAAAAGATTTCTCTTTTCCCCTTGTGGAGACGCAGCTGAGCATGCATCGAATATAAATTATTTTTTTCGAATATAATTTCACTTTTTTCTCCTTTCCTCACGCCTCTTCTCCGGCAAATCACCTTCATCCGCTTTAGCAATGTACATTGTAAAATCATTGGAATTTCAACGATATATCGTCCTTTAAAAAAGTAAAGTATATTGTTCCAGAAAAGGTTGACTATAAAATCACAAAGTGTTATATTGAATTAGGAAAGCGGAATTTTAACGCAAATCCAACAATAAGAGAAACAGAGAAAAGAGGAGATCGAAATGGCAAATTTAGTCCAGCAGTACATCGATATTGCTAAAAAGAGAAATCCTGGCGAACCAGAATTTTTGCAGACTGTTGAAGAAGTGCTGACTTCTATCGAACCAGTTCTGGAAGCTCATCCGGAATACATCGAAGCCGGTCTGATTGAAAGACTCATCGAGCCGGAAAGAGGCATCAGCTTCAGAGTTTCCTGGGTAGATGACAACGGTAAAGTACAGGTCAACAGAGGCTACAGATACGAATTCAACAGCGCTATCGGACCTTACAAAGGCGGTCTGAGATTCGCACCGAACGTATATCCTGGAATCATCAAGTTCCTCGGATTCGAACAGATTTTCAAGAACAGCCTTACCGGCCTTCCAATCGGCGGCGGCAAAGGCGGAGCCGACTTCGATCCTAACGGCAAATCCGACGGAGAAATCATGAGATTCTGCCAGGCATTCATGACAGAACTCTACAGACATATCGGACCGCACACCGATGTTCCGGCAGGCGACCTGGGCGTAGGCGCCAGAGAAATCGGTTACTTATTCGGTCAGTACAAGAGAATCACAGACAGATATGAAGGCGTTCTGACAGGAAAAGGTCTGCCGTTCGGCGGTCTGGCAGGCAGAACCGAAGCTACCGGCTACGGTATCGTATTCTTCGCAAGAGAAATGCTGAAACACTGCGGAGAAGAACTGAAAGGCAAGACTGTTGCCGTATCCGGATTCGGCAACGTATCCTGGGGAACCGTGCAGAAGCTGAATCAGCTGGGCGCAAAAGTCATTACGATCTCCGGACCGGACGGATACATCTACGATCCTGACGGCGTTACTGCCGGTGAAAAGGAAGATTACCTCCTTGAGCTGAGAGCGTCCGGAAAGAACATCTGCGCACCTTATGCAGAGAAATTCCCTGGAGCTACCTTCTACCCAGGAAAGAAACCTTGGGAAGTTAAGGCTGACCTCTACATCCCTTGCGCTACACAGAACGAAATCCGCATCGAAGACGCCAAGACAATGGTAGAAAACGGATGCAAATATCTGTGCGAGGGTTCCAACATGCCTACAACCAACGAGGCTATCGAATACCTGAAAGAGCACAACGTTGTCATTGGACCTTCCAAGGCTGCCAATGCCGGCGGTGTAGCCTGCTCCTGCATCGAAATGGGACAGAACGCAGGTCACACGGTATTCTCACCGGCACAGGTTTACGAACAGCTGGAGACCATCATGGTCAATATCCACAAGAACGCTGCTGATGCCTGCGAGAGATACGGCTTAGGCTACGATCTGGTTGCCGGAGCTAACATCGCCGGATTTGAAAAAGTCGCAGAAGCTATGATGGCACAGGGCATCGTATAAAATAAACAATAAAGACGCCAAAAAGGACTCCTCACTAAAAGGAGTCCTTTTTATATACGCACCCTACCCAACGGGTCTTCTATAGAGCTCAGAATGAACCGCCTGCACTCCTGCTATTCTCCGAGAAACTCTTTCAATGCTTTGCGGAGTCCTTCCGCTACGTAGTATCCTTCCTGATAGCCCTTCCTCAGCTTCACGGGATCCTTTTCTGTTCTCCCGATGTTCAAAGGCCCCATAGGGGCCACTACAAACACCCGCCCCGCTTTTTCTTCCTCTGCGATTCGTTCCAACGTCTCATTATATTTTTTAGCGCGCTGTTTCAGCGCTCCGACCAGATTCGGATATTTTCCGTATTTCAGCTTTGTCAGAGACGCCGTACGGCTGCTCTTCTTTCGATAATCCCTTGGCCTGGTCAGGACGGCCACCACTTTCTCGTTTCCCTGTTTCAGCGCCTGTGCCACCGGAATAGAATCGGAAATTCCGCCGTCCATATACAGCTGTCCGCCGATTTCCACCATGTTGGCCAAAAACGGCAGAGAGCTGGACGCCCGGATGTACTCTACGTCATCAAACATATCCTCTATAACCGGATACTCGGCTTTTCCCGTTCTGCAGTTGGTAACCGCAGCCTGAAATGTGATTCCGCTCCTTTTGTAAGCTTCATTATCTATGGGATAAAGCTGCTCGGGAATCGTATGATAGATAAACTCGGCGCCGAACAGATCGCCGGTTTTTCGCAGACTCTGAAGGCTGCAGTATTCCTTTCTGTCCAGATAATCCGTAGCCGTAGCGTATGCGCGCCCTTTCTGACCGCAGACAAAGCTGCAGCCGTGACACGCTCCTGCCGAAACACCGATCACATTGTCAAACCGAATGCCGCTGTCCAAAAAGAAATCCAGCACTCCGGCTGCAAAAATTCCCCGCATGCCTCCGCCTTCTATAACCAATCCTCTCTTCAACTCACTTCACCATTCCCTTCCGTAAAAACTACATTTCAATCTGTCGGCCGGCGCTGAGCAGACACAACCACGCTTCTTTAACCGGTTTCTTCGCCGAAGCGCTGAGCGCTCTCCGGTAAATATCGATTTGACCCTGGTAGGTCTCTCTCAGCCTTTTCTCTTCCTCGGCAAAGGGTTTTGTCCCGTCGATCCAGTTGGTCTTGTAGTCCAACAGCACAAGACCGTCTTCCTCTTCAAAATAGCAGTCGATAATCCCCTGGACGATCGCCTGTCCGCCTTGAACCTCCATCCGAAGAGCAAAAGCCCTTTCCCGCACAAGTCGCCCTTCCGCTGCGCTTTCCGCACAGCGCTTTCCGATCGGAGAAGAGAAAAAGGAAACGATCTGGGAAAGATCCGCGTTTTCTGCTTCCTCTTCCGTAAATATTCCGCGGTCAACCATCTGTCGAACTGCCTGACGCACATAAGTTCCGCCCTCTGATGCAGCCCGGACAAAATCAATCCGCTCCATTATGCCGTGACTGACGGTTCCTTTTTCTGCCGCCGTCAGCGTTTTCTTTCCCTGGCGGAAACGGGGCACGGAGAGATCCAACTTCCGTTCCGGAACCGGCCTGTCCGCTCCAAGCCGACTGAGCTCCGTAACGGAATATTTGGATTTCCTTCTCCTCTCCTCTTCAAAAGGATAGGCAAAATCCAGTCTCCGATAAATATCTTCCGCATCGCATGGAGAGAGCGGCCCGTCGTAAATGTCCTCTCTGACAAGGTTTTTCGCGGTTCTCTCCTTCTGTTCCGTCGAAGGAGAGAGCACGTTGGGATCGATTAACCGAAAATCCCTGATCTCCGTCAGCATATCCAGGTAACGAGATTCCCCGCCCATGCCGATCTGCCTGCTGTCTTCATATTTTGCGCCATCCTTTACCGTTCCAGTCAGGTAAAGGATATCTTTCGCCCTGGTCATCGCTACATAGAGGATACGGATCTCCTCCTGCACCTCCTCCCGATGAATCTGTTTCTGAATCAATCTCTGAAGGAGAGTCTGCCTGTACCAGTGCCCTGCAAAATCCACGAAAGTCATTCCAATGCCGATATCTTTGTGAAGAACGATACCGCTGCCGATCCTGGTGTAATTCAGCCTTCTTCCCAGACCTGCGACGATGACGACGGGAAATTCCAGTCCCTTACTTTTGTGAATCGTCATGATCCTGACCAGATCGTCATTTTCACCGATCAGCTTTACCTGTCCTACGGGAACTTTTCGCATCTTCACTGCTTCGATATAGCGGACAAAGCTGTACAGAGAAGGCTGTCCTCTCCTGGCAAAGCTCTCCGCTTTGTCGATCAGTGCCCGCAGATTCGCCTGCCTCTGGTTTCCGCCGGGCATGGCGCCGGCTTCAATGTAATAACCGGTTTCCAGAAGCAAACTCCAGATAAATCTGCCCAATGGCAGACTGACCGCTGCCGCTTTCCACCGATGCAGACAGTCTGCCGCCTTTCTGCACTTCTCGCCAAGAGGACCTTCTTCCTCTGTGGCAGAGGAAAAGGCTTCCCAGTAAGGACCCGTTCGGCAGAGGCTTCTGATCTGCCCCAGCTCTTCCGCCGAAAAGCGAAAAATCTCCGAATGCAGCACGCTGATCAGAGGCACATCCTGCATCTTATTGTCTATTACCGATAGTAAATTCATGAATACATTGATCTCTATCGTATCAAAATAGCCTTCGCTGTCGTCGACAAAACTGTCGATTCCTTTCGCTTTCAATATCTGATAAAACACTTCGGCGTAATTCCTCACGCCGCGCATCAGGATTACGATATCTCTCGGACGAATCCGTCTTTCCGCGCCGTTTTTGTGATCGTAATAAGGCTTTCCTAAAAGCTGCTGAATGATCTGAACAGTCTCGAGGGCTTCAATCTCGGTATTCTTCAGTGCGCTCAACTCTTCATCAGCCTCATCGATGCCGGATGTATCCACAACTCTCAGCTTTGGTGGATACTGGCAGGGACCGTCGTAATCCACTCCCGGATACAGCATGGCATCTTCGTCATAGTCCTCCATCAGACCGCGGAAAACCCGATTGATCTCGTGCAGAAGAACCGACTTGCTTCGAAAATTCCGGTTCAGATCGATCTTTGCCGATACATCGCTTTCGCTGCTGTAAAGCCGGTACTTTTCTTTAAACAGCTCTGGTTCCGCCAGACGAAATTTATATATGCTCTGTTTAACGTCTCCGACCATGAAGAGATTGTTTTCCTTCCTGATTCTGGATACGATCTCTTCCTGCAATATATTGGTATCCTGATACTCGTCGATAAAGATATACGCAAACTTTTCCCGATAGTACGAAGCGGCATCCTCGTTTTCCAGTACGTCAAGACAGAGGTGCTCGATGTCGTTGAAGTCAATCAGTTTTTTCTCCGTTTTTCTTTCCCGGAAAATCCTATCAAAATCGAGAAGCAGCTTTTGAAGCATACGAGCTTTCGGCGCCGTCTGATTCATTTCACCGATCTGCTCGTCGAAGTCCTGTAAAAAAAGCAAGTTCTTCACATCGTTTACCAGCGCCGACGCCTTCTTTCTACAGGCGGCCGCCAGATCTTTTATCTGCGCGTAGGCTTCCTTCTCTTCTTTTTTTGCAGTCAGGCGCACAGAAGAAAAACCCCGTACAAGTTCTCCAAGCCGCTCCATTTTTCTGCTGTCGGCAGCCTGATTCATCGCTTCGTATTGAGGATACTCCTCTTCAGCGATCTTGTCGGTCAGCCGTTCCAAACCGACGTGAGACAATTCCTCCATCGCTGCCTTTTCATACCTGCAGGCTTCACTTAAAGATTCTCTGATAAAATTCCAGGCATACTCCATAGCCCGACTGTTCCTGAATTCCTCCGGGCTATAGGAAAGCTCTTCTATCCTCTGATCCAGCCACTGCCAGGGATAAGGCAGAGACTGAAGCATGTTGTAAGAGGTATCGACGATCTCTCTGATCTTGTTCATATTCCTGTCGCCGCTGTACCAATTGAGAAAATCGTAGAACTCCTCCTCGCCTTCCGCAAACCACTGTTCCAGCAGTTCATCGAGGGCTTCCTCTTTTAAAATCGTCCTCTGCGCGTCATCGCAGATAGAAAATCCCGGCTCGATTTCCGCAGTATAAAAGAATTTTCTTATTGCCTCGAGGGCAAAAGCGTGAAAGGTACTGATGCTGGCGCCCGGAAGGAGATCCAGCTGTCTGCGCATCTCCCTGGCGTGGCTGGGTTCCCTTTCGATTTCCCGATAGAGGGCCTGACGTATCTTTTCTTTCATCTCCGCAGCAGCAGCATTGGTAAACGTCACCACCAGCATCCTGTCGATGGGCACGTTTTCTTCAAGAATCAACTTCTTTATCCGTTCAACGAGAACCGCGGTTTTCCCCGATCCTGCCGCCGCAGCAACCAGAATATTTCTTCCCCTTTCGTCTATGGCTCTCTGCTGCTGCTCCGTCCACTTTACTTTCTGCAATGCTCTCTCCTTTACACTGTATTTTCAACTTCTGTCCGTCCCGGTCCGATTAGTCCGCTGCCGGCTTCCAATCCGGAATTCGTCTGCTTAAGAATTTATCGGCGCAAACCGACTCTGACAGATTCCGGGTATGCGCCCGCTTCTATTGATTATATCAAAATTTTTGCTATAATGAAAAGATAAAATGCGAAACGGAGGGAAGACTTTATGACCACAACAAAAAAACCGACCATGCTGATGATTCTCGACGGCTTCGGGCTGAGCAGCCGCCAAGAGGGCAATGCCATCGCTCAGGCGGAGAAGCCGGATCTGGACAAAATTTTTGCCCAATATCCCGGAACGAGTCTCGCTGCCTGCGGAGCGGCCGTCGGCCTGCCGGATGGGCAGATGGGCAACTCGGAAGTCGGACATCTCAATATCGGCGCCGGGAGAATCGTCTATCAGGAACTGACCAGAATCACTAAATCCATAGAAGACGACAGCTTTTTTGAAAATCAGGCTCTGAACCGAGCCATAGATCACGTAAAGAAGAACGATTCGGCCCTCCATCTGCTGGGATTGCTTTCCGACGGCGGTGTTCACAGTCACATCAGCCACCTCTTCGCCCTCCTGAAGCTGGCAAAAGACCGGGGACTGTCAAAGGTCTATATCCACTGTTTCCTCGACGGAAGAGATGTTCCTCCCCGCTGCGCGCTCACATACGTCGAACAGCTGCAAAGGGAGATCGATCGGCTCGGCGTCGGTCAGATCGCTACCGTCTCCGGAAGATATTACGCAATGGACAGAGACAAGCGGTTCGACCGCATTGAAAAGGCTTACGATGCAATGACTCTGGGTCAGGGTATCGAAGCCTCGTCTGCTGCAGAAGCCATAAAACTGGCCTATGAAGAAAGAGAGGAAAACGACGAATTTGTCACCCCTGCCGTTGTAACTGCCGCGCAGGGACAGGTCTGCAGCGGCGACGCTATGATTATGTTCAATTTCAGGCCGGACAGGGCCCGGGAAATCACCAGGGCCTTCACCGACGATGAATTCGACGGATTTAAACGGAAAAAGAGACTGGAAAACATTAAATACATCTGCATGACCCAGTACGACGCTTCCATGCCCAACGTGGAAGTGGCTTTTCCGCCGCAGAAACTGGAAAACACGTTGGGCGACTACATCTCCTCCCTCGGACTCACGCAGCTTCGGATTGCGGAAACGGAAAAGTATGCCCATGTCACCTTTTTCTTTAACGGCGGCGTGGAAGCTCCCCGTCCCGGCGAAGATCGGATACTGGTTCCTTCTCCTAAGGTGGCCACCTACGATCTTCAGCCGGAAATGAGCGCTTACACCGTGACGGAGCGAGTCCTGGAGCAGATCGAAGCCGATCGCTATGACTGCATCATCCTGAACTTCGCCAACGCGGACATGGTAGGCCACACCGGCGTCATGGCCGCGGCTGTCAAAGCGATTGAAACGCTCAACGACTGCGTGCCCAGAATTGTCAGCGCCATCCTCTCCAAAGGAGGGCAGATCCTGCTGACCGCCGATCACGGGAACGCCGACTGCATGATCGACGACCAGGGAAACGTGGTAACCGCCCATTCCCTCAATCCGGTTCCCCTCGTTCACATTGCAGAGAATCCCGTCCGGCTTGCTTCCGGCGGCAAACTAGCTGATATCGCGCCGACCATGCTGGAACTGATGGGTCTCCCTGTACCGGACGAAATGACGGGAAAAAGTCTTGTCATAAAGAGAAATGCCTAAACCAAAAGAGGATTCCGCTCTGCAGCCATAGCGGCGGCCTATCGGAATCCTCTTTTATTTCTCTGAAATTAAAGATCGACTTCTTCTCTCGCTCTGCAGTATCCTGCACTGACCATCACATCATCCCAGCAGGTGTATCCTTCCGGTACGTCGTACCATCTCTTGTCGGCCTGCGTCGCCGTCAGCGCCACTCTCTGACCGACTTTGGTCTCGCAGTTGGACAGAGACCGCACTTCGCCTTCCAGGTCCAGATCCAGGATGGAGATGATGTTCGGCACGGTAACCAGCGTTTTCCCCTTTTCGTCTTCAACGAAGAGATTCTCGTTCTGGAAAGTAACCCTGTATACCTCTCCGCTGTCGGAGCGGATTACAGTAACCCCCGTATCGAAACCTCCCGCGGAATCGATCGTAATATCTTCGATCACTCCCGACGATACGATAACGTTGAACTTCCGCTTCCCCTCGAAGCACTCCGTCAATTTGCCGATAACCTCGTCCGGTCCCGTTTCGGCCAAAATACGTCCTACTTCCACAGTCAGAGACATCTGGCCGATAGCTGTCGCCTTCTCGATAGCCTCTCTGTCCATCATCCATGCGGCAAAACCGATTCCCTGATCGTAGGCCTGGCACATATATCTGGCTATATTCTCACAGGCCTTGCTGTCCAGAGGATCTTTCGTCTTTCCCGTTATGGTGTCGCCTCTCTCGCTGGCAAGAATCACAGGACTGGTAGGGACGCCGTGAATCGGAGCAAGTCCGGTGTTCAGTTCCGGAACGGCTCTGCCGTTGCCGTCCGTATCGATAATCGGCTTTCCCGTCTTCCATGCCGCGTAAATAGGCAGCAGTGTATTTCCGCCTCCCTGTTCTCCGGAATGAACATATTTCAGATCTTTACCCTCAAATCTGGCCTCCGCTTCCATGCCAAGCACTGCGTTTACCGATTCTTCCTGGAAGGTTCTTCCCTTTGTCGCCACCGGCGAGCCCAGAGCCGCGACCATGGTGGATACCGCTTTTTCTTCCATCTCATCAGCGGTAATCATTTCTACTTTTAAATCACCGCCGCTTTCTTCGGTCATTGCGGCAAGAAGCTGCTCGCCTTCCTCCATAGAGCCTCCTCCGCCTCCGCCGAAAAAGCTGGAGCCGTATACGATATGCCGAAGATCTTCTCTGTTCAGTTCTCTTTTCATCTTATCTTTCCTCCTGATAAATATGCTTTCCGTCCTCTATGATGCATTCTCCATCCAGATAGACCGTAGGATTTTTGATAATCATATCGTAGTGCATGTCGCAGTCCTGCTGCCCTCCCATAAAGAGGTTATTTCCACAGGCGATATGAATGGTGCCGAATACCTTCTCGTCGACCAGGCCGTTGCCCATAATTGCGCACTTCGGATTTGTGCCGATGCCGAATTCACAGACATTTCTCGCCGTGTCTTCAAACTGACCGACAAATTTCTCAAACTCCTCTGCGTCAGGACCGCTGGTCTGAACGATTCTTCCGTCCTTAAACCGGATAGTGAGCGGTTCTTTATCCATTACCTTGAAATCGGCGATTACGCCGTCCACAACCAGAGTCCCTTCTCCCTTCGTCTCGATCGGAGCGACCATTGCCTCGCCGGCTGGAAGATTGCCGAAAGCTCCCTTTTCCACCAGTTTTCCCGTATCGGCAATACCGCGCCTTCCCTCTGCCGAAAGGTACAGATCCGTTCCGGCCTTAGTGGTAATATGTATTTCGCTGCACTCCGTCAACTTGTCGGCCAGAAGATTACCCGTCCGTTCCACTTCATCGTAATCCGCGCCGAGGGTCTGCTCCGCAATCTCCGCGGTAATTCCCGGCATGGATGCGATTCTGCATCCTCTCTCCGTCGCCTCGGCTCTGCCCTTGGTGTGAGTAAAGGAACCGGTTGTAATCAACATCGCCGCGTCCGCCTGGCTTAAAGCCGCCCTGGAAAGCTCCGGCATTTCACCCGAATGCCTGACCGGTCCGCACGACATGACCGTCTCAACGCCTATATCGTTGCCGGCCCGGACAAATTCCGCCGCCAAAGGCAGCTGCTCTTCATCGGTCAGAATCAGCAGCTTTTCTCCTCTCTTTACACCCATACAGGAAAAGATTGCCTTTCTGGCCGCTTCGTAAAGTTGGCTCATATCTGTTCTCCCCTTCTCTATCTCTGTTTTATTTTGCTTCTGCAAACGGATTGTACTTCGGATTTTTTACTACGTGGCACAACAGTGTATACAGAACAATTGTAACCGCGATACCTGTTATTTCCGGAAGGAACACCGAATTCAGATAGGTTGCTGCCGCTCCTGCCAGCCAGGAAACGATACCCAGCCAGTTTATGCCCGGAAACGGCTTCCAGTTTTCCGCCTTTCCCTTTCCCATAATCCAGTAATCCGCGATCAGAACCGCGCAGATCGGTGTGATCAGATAGCTGAGTATGGAGAGAAAGTCCACAAAATAGTAGACGATTCCGCCAAGAGAGAGCAGTATGCCGATGATGCCGCAAATCGCTGTCACGACAGCCCTCTTATCGTCCTTCAGCTTCAGTATGTTGACTACTGCAATACCCGCGGAATAGGCGTTGCCCACGTTGGTCGTCCACGTTGCCAGAATCAGGACCAACATGCCGACTACCGGAAGACCTACACTGGCAAACATGACGGTGATATCCGAATCTCCGGTACATATGGCCAAAATCGCTCCGCAGGCCAGAGCGCCCACTCCGGCAGGAATGACGCCGAAAAGGCAGGACAGCGCCGCGCTCTTTCCGTCTTTGCTGTATCGATTGTAATCACCGCAGGTTGCCGCTCCGGAAATAAATCCGCCTACGGATATGGTGATTCCTACCATCATGCCGGCCGGTTCACTCGGCTGATAATCCATCAGGGTCTGCACACCGCCGTCGCCTAAGACGATCGCCACGCCATAAATCAAGAAGACGAACAAAAGCGGTACGCTGATGACATTGAGGATTTTCGTCAGACCGATACCGTAAAAAGCCGTAACGAGCATCAATCCGCCCCACAGCAGACAGCCTGCCCACTCCGGAAAGTCTATACCGAATCCGGATTTCAACAGAGAGCAGAACGACGATGCGCACACGATGGTCTGATAGCCGTACCAGCCGATCATGGAAACGGCGATAATCAGGGAAACGGAATACTGGGATCCTCTGTCTCCCAGAGCCCGGGACACTGCCACCATGGAAGGCCGGCCGGTCTGTGCGGACTGGGCTGCAATCAGCATCATCAGGCCGACCACAATACCATAGCCGATAAACATGGCGATAATGGAGTGGATGAAGTCCAGTCCCGCCGATACCATGGCGCCTACCATCAACGCCGGCACACAGATGACGTTTCCGGCCCAGATAAATGCGATGGACAGCCAGCTCTTCTTCTCGCTGGCCGGTACTTCTTCAAGGGTTATATTTTCTATGTGATTCTTTTTCGCTTCAGCCATAGATCTTACCTCCTGTATAACGAATAAAAGAACGATTACAAGTGGAAGTATAGCAATTCGTCGAAAGAAAGTCATTGGGAATAAAGCTGAGTATTCCGACTTTTTTCTGTGCATATGCACAATGTCCGGTTGAATTCAACGCTTAAATGGAGTATAATTTCAGGAAAATGCGGAGGTGAAAAAATGAGCATTACCGTTTCAGACTGCCTGAAGCTTCCGTCTCTGCGCTACGGAAGAGTTATTGCCGGAAAAAAAGGACTGACCAATATCGTGAATAACGCTTCCGTCCTCGAAATCGTGGATATGGATCTGTCCCTCAGAGAATATGACGAAGTCTATAAAAATGGAGATCTTCTGATCACGTCTTTTTCCGCAGTCAAGGATGACTGCAAAAAACAGTGTCAGTTTCTGGAATATATTCGGGAAATCGGCGACGCCGCCGTGGTAATCTATTACGTAGGCCGTGTACTTAAAAAAATCGATCAGAGCCTGATCGACACCGCTGACCGGATCGGCCTGCCGCTGATCATCATGCCGGAAAACAGAACGGATTTCTACTACAGCGAAGTTCTCGGCGAAGTCTACGAACTGCTCCACAAAGATCGGGAAAGCAACAACGATTTTATCGAAAATATTACGTCCATGATCTCTCAGATTCCGGAGAACCGGAGAAATCTCTTTACGCTGCTCAGACTGATCAGCAATACGCTGAAATGCACGATTTCTCTCTGTGATACGGCCATGAACAACGTCTGTATCAGCAAATATCCCGCTTCCAACGAAATCGACGAGGAGACGATCTGTTCCCTCTACAGCAATTCTTCCACCAAGGATGAATATGTGGTAGAAACTGAATTCAAGGGAGTTGGCATGCGGATTTTCCAGGTTCCCTTCACTACCTTCGCCTATCAGAGCTTCCTCCTTTATGTGGCCGACGAGTTCAAAACGCTGACTATGGAGGATATGTACCGAATTATCGAGCTGCTGCAGTTCTTTACCAAGCTGTGGAACCTGAACTCCCGAACGATTCTGTCAAACGCACTGATCCCTTCCATCATCGAAGGCGATGAAAAGAAGATGCGTCAGCTGTCTCAGAAGCTGGGCATAAATATCAATAAAATCAATACAGCCATCATGATACACCCGGGAAGCGATGCGAACAGCGCCGGAGCGGCAGTCAGGCGGGAAATGCTGAAGGCCATAAAGGAATGGGCCGCAGAAACCGGCAGAGAGGTAATCGCCGATACCTACAATACCTATGTGATCTGCTTCGCCTTTCTTCAGGCAGACTGTCCGGACGAGCTGATCGGCGAGCTGATCTCCGGTCTGGATGCCATCGACAGAAATTGCACGATTTCCGTCTTTTCCAGCGACAACAATATTTTCGACGTAAAACAGACCTATCTGCTCTACAACGATTACATCGATACAGCAATGGTTATCTTTCCGCAGAAGAAGCTGTTTTCCTACGGTACCCTGCTCTTCGCCAAAAAATGCGAGGACATCTTAAAAGAAAAAAACGAAGAATACCGGATCTGCAGAAACATCCTTAAGCCTCTCTTCAGTTGTCCGGACAGAAAAGATCTCCTGAAGACCCTGACCACATATTATCTGGACGCCGACTGTGAAATGAAAAAGACGTCGGAGCTTCTCTACCTTCATCGAAACTCCACGCAGTACAGGATGAACAAGATACGGTCCATCATCAACTACAGAACATACGACAGCTTTTGTTCTCAGCTGCTGTGTACGGCGGCCGCCTGCTTCAGACTGTACTGCGCCCGGAAATAAAACGACGGAGAATAACCTTTTATTCTCCGTCAAAGGGACGATACCGTCCAATAATTTTCTCTGCAATTTTTATTCCGTCACAGGCCGCGCTCATGATTCCCCCGGCATAACCGGCTCCTTCTCCGGCAGGATAAAATCCGCCGAAAGTGCCTTCCATATTTTCGTTCCGTGCAAACCGGACAGGAGAAGAGCTTCTGGTTTCCACCGCTGTCATCACAGCCTCGTCGGAATCGAACCCTTTCAGCTTCTCGCCCAGCCGAGGTACTGCCTCACAGATAGACTCCACGGCAAATTCCGGCAGGGAACGGATAACCGGCATGGCCTCTTCGCTCCTTTCCCTGAACTGTCCCCAGGTGGTCTGCGGCGCGCTGTAGACACAGCCTCCGTTTTCAAAGGCCAGCTTCTCATACTTTTCCTGGAATTCGATTCCCGCAAGTGGATGGGGCGAACCGAAATCTTCCACACGGACGTCGACAAGGAGTCCGCTATTGGCAAATCCGCTGTCTCGAGCCCGATTACTCATGCCGTTGACCACTATGCCGCCTTCTTCAGATGAGGCGAGGATGACCTCTCCTCCCGGACACATACAGAAGGTATAGACGCCCCGGCCGTTGCTGCAGTGATAAGACAACTTATAGTCTGCAGGCGGAAGGCCCTTTGTCTCCCCGTACTGGGCCCGGTCAATCATCTCCTGCGGATGCCGGATTCTTACTCCGATAGAGAAAGGCTTCTGCTGCATCTTAACCCCTCTTTCACAGAGATAGCGGAAGGTGTCTCTGGCGCTGTGACCCACAGACAGAATGACATTCTCTGCCGGAATTTCCTCCGTTTGTCCCGTTTCTCCGTTTTCGACTACTACAGCCTTGACGTTTTTCGCCTTTGTCTTCACTTCTGTAAAGCGACTCTGAAACCGCACCTCGCCTCCGCAGCGTATGATTTCCTCCCGTATGTTCTTTACCACCGTACGCAGCACATCTGTGCCGATATGGGGTCTCTGCCTGTACAGGATATCCTCGTCGGCTCCTGCACGCACAAACTCTTCCAGTACCTTTCTAATCCGCGGGTCCTTGATACCGGTAGTCAGCTTTCCGTCAGAAAAAGTGCCCGCGCCGCCTTCGCCGAACTGAACGTTGGATTCCGGATTCAGCACGCCTTCGTTCCAGAAGCGCTCCACATCCTTGACCCGCTCTTCCACGGTTTTTCCTCTCTCGATAATCAGCGGTCTGTAACCCCGTCTGGCCAAAATCAGACCGGCAAACATCCCGCATGGGCCGAATCCCACAATCACCGGCCGATGCCGCATATCCTCTCCGCCGGAGGACACTTCTGCATAGCGCATATCCGGAGCTTCTTCTATACCGATTTTGCGCCCCTGGGGGATTCGTACATACTGCTTGGGTCTCTGCCGAGTGACCACCTGAAAATCCACTGTATAGACCATGTGAATATCCTTCTTGTCCCTCGCGTCGATAGACTCCCTGATGATCTCCATATCACTCAGAATCAGGTTGCGATTGCCGATCTTTTTTAAAATCTTCTTCGGCAGGTCACTCTTCGGCTCGTCTATACCCAGTCTTACCTGATGAATTCTATATCTGCCGTTCATTTCGCCATCTCCTTTCCTGCCTTTATCCCGGTTTCCCAGGCATTCTGCAGATTATATCCGCCGCAAGGCCCGTCAAAATCTATGATTTCCCCTGCAAAAAACAGTCCTCTAACCAGGCGGGACTCCATGGTGTCCATGTTGATCTCTTCGATGGCGACGCCTCCTTTAGTGACTTGGGCAAAGTCCCAGCCTTTTACCCCCTTTGGCGAGCAGGGAAATGCTTTCAGAAATCTCGCCGCCTTTTTCTCGTCGCCGCCGGACAGTTTAAAAATCATATCACCGACAGGTTTTCTGACCAGAAACTGGAGGAGCTTCCGGCCTTCCAAACCATTCTCTCTTCTCTTTGCAAGAAGGCTTTCCACCTCTTCCCTATCCGGAAAAAAATCCACGTAGATCTTATAATCGTCGAAACCATCCGCCAAACTCTTTCCCTCCGGCAATAAGAGAAATCGGGATAAATTGAACACACATATTCCCGACAGACCGGTCCCGGTAAACTGGATTTCCCCTTCTTCCCGAAAAATCCGCCGCCCGTTGTACTCCAAAGATACGGCCCCCTTTGCCCGAAGGCCGGCAAGCCTGGTAAAATCCTCTTTAACATCGACCGCCGTCAGAACCGGTATGGGTTTGTTCACTTTATGACCGAGACTTCTCGCAAAACGGAACCCGTCTCCCGTGCTGCCGAAAGCCGGACCCGTTTTGCCGCCGCAGGCCAGAAGCAATTTATCTGCAGAAACAATCCGGTTTCCGAGGTGAACGGAAAACCTGTCCTCTTCTTTCTCCACAACAGCCGCTTCCCCATCCAGCACCACTTCCACACCCAGACTCCTTATCCGCTGATCCAGCGCCTCACGCACTGCCCTGGCTTCTTCCGTATAAGGGTAAATCCTTCCGGCGGAATCTGTCCGTGTAATGAGCCCAAGGCGGGAGAAAAACTCCAGTGTCTGCCGATAATTCTCGCACCGGACATTGGAAAGGTTACATTTCCCGTTGCCTGAAGCCAGTATCTTTTTCCCCATCTGATTCTTTTTTTCTAAAATCAATACGCGCAGGCGCGGATTTGTTTCTTTAGCGCTGATGGCTGCGGCCATACCTGCGGCTCCGCCTCCAATAATGCAAATATCCGTCATTTTTCTCTTCCCCTCTGAATATCCTTTTGGAAAAAATCAGGATTTCCCGATTCGAGAAATCCTGAAATTCTTCTGTCATTGCTGGTTCTGTTCCCCGTCGTCCGTGTCGCCGATTGGTTGGTTGATGATCTCCTCGAATTCCATGGACTCCTTCGCCGCCTCCACTGCGCTGCGAGTCCTGCGGGCCTTACGGATAGCCTTTTTGGCTTCCCTATGCGCTTCCTCCGCCGCGGCTCTGGCTTCTGCGATCTTTTCGTCTCTCGTTTTGATCAAATCCGGCTTGTTATAGGTAATATCCAGTCCGATCTTAATCACGTGACCACCCTGGACGACAAAACATATTCCGAGGATCATCAGGACAGAAAGATTCAGCAGCATGGTATTGAAAAAGCTGTAGACGCCGACAATCAGGTTCAGTGTGCTTACAACAACCATCCAGTAGAAGTCCACATCCTTTTCGCTGCTCTTCTCCACTTGAGTGACGATGACAAGCCCTCTGATTCCGGACACCATGCTCCACATGCCGAAAACCACTGGAACGGCAATGTCCGCTGCCAGCTGTCCTGTCAGAACAACGATGCCGAGAATAAAGGTGGTGAGCCCGTCAATCAGCACCCAATGCCTGTTTTCTTCATCTTCAATTGTTCTTTTATAGGCGAAACTCTCCGCTATTCCTACGAGCACCAAAACCACTCCTATAGGAAAAGCGAGAGAAATAAACGATAACCCAGCATTTGCTACAGAGAACACGCCCAGCAGCACCAGCAGTATACCTGCTGTTATAGTTACGATCCGCACTCGAGTAACCTCCTCTTTCTATTGCTATGTAGATGTGGCCGCGGCGTTGCCCTTCTGCAGCGCGCAGATCAGGAAACAGCCGGCACGACAATTAATCTCGCTTTGCCGGACAAACTCCTCTGAAACCGTCTCAGAAAGCCGTCTTCACCTTCCGGATCCCCTGACTGTCCAGCGATCACCTCGGTGATCTGATGTCTGTCGACAATATCTATTAAAGTCCCGATAACGTCTTCTGATTTCTCTACAGTCAAACTTGCCCCTGCTTCTTTCGCCTTTTCATAGAGAAACTCCAGCGCTTCGCCTTCCTTCTCACTTCCCAGAAAATGATATTTATCTTCTGCAACGTGAATCACAAACAGCTGATCCTCATCGGAAGACTTCAGTTTCTTTCCGTAATTGATCAGTCGTTCGCAGGTTTTCTGCTTCGTTACGCAGACCATAATATTATTCATTTTTTCACCCCTCAACATACTCACAGTCAACAAGTAATCAGAAAGAATCCTCTCTCCGACATATAGTAGTATAACATAAACCGCCGAAGAAATGTGATTATTATTTGATATATTCTCCCCTTACCTCCAAGCCTTCTCCTGCTTCTTCGTCTCCATAAAGCCGGAAGTTCCGGCTTCTTATCAGTGGAAAAGCGACCTGAACTGTGTTAAAATCAAACCATGGACAGAGTAATTTTACATTGTGATATGAACGCATTTTACGCTTCCGTGGAGCTTTTAGATCACCCCGAGCTTTCGGCTCAGCCGGTAGCCGTCTGTGGAGATCCCCAGAATCGCCACGGCATCATTTTGGCAAAAAACGAACCGGCAAAGAAATACGGCATCGTTACCGCGGAAACCGTATGGCAGGCGAAGAAAAAATGCCCGCAGCTGCAGCTGGTCAGACCCCATCACGACAAATACCGTCAATTCAGTCAGCGAATCAATAAAATTTATCTGGAATACACCGATATGGTGGAACCTTTCAGCATCGACGAATCGTGGTTGGACGTTACGGCCAGCCAAAAACTGTTCGGTTCCGGACGGCAGATCGCGGATACTATTCGCACGCGGATAAAAGAGGAACTCGGTCTGACGCTCTCCGTCGGCGTGTCCTACAATAAAATCTTTGCAAAGATGGGCAGCGAGTACAAAAAACCCGATGCGACGACAGAAATTAACAGAGAAAATTACAGGGAACTGCTCTGGCCCAAACCCGTGGGTGAAATGTTCTTCGTCGGTTGGTCCACAAAAGAAAAGTTGGCCGGACTGGGAATTCACACCATCGGCGACCTGGCTCACGGCGATCCGAAAACACTGGAGGTCCTCCTTGGAAAACAGGGCCCCCTTCTCTGCCGCTACGCTAACGGACTCGACGACAGTCCCGTCGCTCTGTACGACCAAAGAGAAAAGATAAAGTCGGTCGGAAACGGCATTACTTTTCGAAGAAACCTGACCGGAGACGACGACATCTTAACCGCAGTAACCAGTCTTTCCGATACGGTAGCCGGAAGGCTGCGGAAATATCAGATGAAAGCGGGCGGAGTCAAAGTAGACATTAAAGATCCCTTTTTTAAGACTATCTCCCGGCAGAAACAGCTCCACCTGCCGACCAATCTGGCAGAAGAGATCCGAAAAGCTTCCCTCGAGATCATCCACGCCTCCTGGAAAAGCGGCAGTCCGATCCGACTCCTCACCATTACGGCGATCAACCTTTGCGACGAAACAGCCGACGAGCAGCTTTCGCTCTTTTCCCTTTCAACGGAAGAGCGGGAAAAGAGTGAATCCATCGAGCGGACAATGGATAACATCAGAAAAAAATACGGCAGCGCTTCCATCGCCTTCGGTCAGGTCATCGACAATGACCTGGGTATCGATCTGTAATCTGTCCTTTTTCAAAAATCCGCCGCCTATGTCGGTTATTGCCATCAAACCAAAGTCTTATTTCCAGATGTTGAGCGCTCGGCAGATTATCGTACCCTTGACGCACTTCATAAAAATACGTTATAATGATAATACCTTTAGAGATAAATCTCACGTTTATCTCTAAAGGAGATTACTGAATATTGCTTTTTAATACACAGAGGAATTTCTGCCTGTTGTCTTATGGCAGCCGGTTTTCACAAAATCCGGTTTCCTCGTTTTTCGGCAGAGAATCAAAGAATTCTGACCTGTTGTCTACTTCCATCGGGATATTCTCTTCCCCAGGCGATTGTCTTCATCTTTTCTGTCGTTCTCTTATTTTCAGTTACCACTGCAGAACATCATCCGTTTTTTTCAGGCTGTACAGTTGCTCTCCTCCATGTTCAGGAGATTTTCTGTATGTACAACTTTACAATGAAGGAGGTATCTATTTGGGCATAAAGTCAATGTTTAACGAAAAGTTCAGTGAATCGCTCACCTCTGTACTGCCCATCACCGCCATCGTCCTCTTGCTCTGCTTTACAGTAGCTCCCATACCGAACAACATGCTGGTATCCTTCGCCATCGGCGCTGTAATGCTTATCGTAGGCATGGCATTTTTCACCCTGGGCGCTGATACTGCGATGACGCCCATCGGCAACAAAGTGGGCGCCTGCATCACCAAATCGCGGAAAGTATGGGTTATCGTACTGGTCAGCTTTATTCTCGGCATAATCATCACCATATCCGAGCCCGACCTTCAGGTTCTGGCCAATCAGGTTCCTACAATCGAAAATCCAATTATCATTGGAGCAGTGGCCTTAGGGGTGGGTATTTTCCTCGTCATCGCCATGCTCAGAATACTCCTTGGAATCAGTCTGTCCTATCTGCTGATCGGATTCTATATCCTGGTCTTTCTCCTGGCCTCCCAGGTACCCAGGGATTTCTGGGCAGTAGCCTTTGACTCCGGCGGAGTGACCACGGGTCCCATGACCGTACCCTTTATCATGGCGCTCGGTGTAGGTGTGTCCTCCATAAGAAGTGACCGTCATGCCGGAAACGACAGCTTCGGTCTGGTCGCGCTCTGTTCTATCGGACCGATCTTGGCCGTTCTTCTTCTCGGTCTGATGTATCCGGCAGAAGGAGCTTACACGCCGGTGGAAATCCCAAGCACCGTCGATTCCAAGGACTCTATTCTCCTTTTTATCACGGACTTTCCTACTTATCTGAAAGAAGTCGCCGTCGCGCTGGCTCCAATTATTCTGTTTTTCTTTCTTTTCAATGCGTTTGTATTTAAAATGGAAAAGAAACCGCTGATCAAGATCTGTATGGGACTGCTCTACACCTTTGTCGGACTGGTCCTGTTTCTGACCGGCGTAAACGTAGGGTTCATGCCTGTCGGAAACTATATCGGCAAGCTGATCGGCAGTCACGATTACAGTTGGATTCTGATCCCGATCGCCATGGTCATCGGCTACTTTATCGTCGCCGCAGAGCCCGCCGTACACGTACTTAACAAGCAGGTTGAAGAGATGACCGCAGGGTCTATTCCGGAGAGAGCCATGAGCCTCAGCCTTTCCATCGGCGTAGCGGTTTCTCTCGCTCTGGCGATGATAAGGGTTCTGACCGGCATTTCCGTCATGTACTTTCTAGTTCCCGGATACGCCATCGCGCTGCTTCTGACCCTGTACACGCCGAAAATCTTCACTTCCATTGCGTTCGACTCAGGAGGCGTCGCCTCAGGTCCAATGACGGCTACCTTTCTTCTTCCCTTTGCCATGGGCGCCTGTGAAGCTATTGGAGGGCCGGACAGGATCGTAACCGACGCGTTCGGGGTAGTCGCCATGGTCGCCATGACGCCGCTGATCACCATACAGACGCTGGGCGTGGTCTACAAACTCAGGACCAGAAGAGAAGATGCGATCAGACAGCATATTCAGGATACGATCAGCAATTACACCGACGAAGATATCATCGAATTGTAAAGGAGGAGGCTGATATGGAAATTTTACATCTCGTTATGGCTGTTTCAGATCGATATATGGCCGAAAAGGTGATCGGTCTCTTTCAGGAGAACAATATTTTCACCACAGACGTGGTCCTCGGTGAAGGCACCGCGCCTAACGAAGGTCTGGAATACCTCTACCAGAACCCAAAGGAAAAAGCCATCGTCTTCGGCGTCATCACTCATGCCGGGGTAGGCCCTCTAATCAAATCGTTCAAGCGAAAGCTATATATCGACAACCCGGGAAACGGCATTGTCGTCACTGTTCCGCTGAACAGCGTAGGCGGAAAACGCAGTCTGGAATATATCTTGGATGGTCAGACACTGAACCTGCTCGACAGGAAGAGGACCACAGAAAAAGGAGGAAGAATGTCTGTCAACACGGATTTTGAACTGATCTTCGTTATCGCCAACGAAGGCTATACGGATATGATCATGGATGCCGCCCGCAGCGCCGGCGCGTCGGGCGGCACGGTAATCAAGGCTAAAGGTACCGGCGCCGATTATACGGAAAAATTCTTCGGTTTTTCCATCGCCAGCGAAAAGGAAATCCATTTGATCGTCGTACCGGCTCAGGGACGCAACAACATTATGAAAGCGATCATGGAAAAAGCTGGACTCAACAGCAAGGCCCAATCCATCGTCTTTTCCCTGCCGGTAAGCAACGCTATCGGTCTCCGGCTACCGGACTGATTTTACGGCAAGACAAAGCCTGCGCGGGCGTTTATCCCACGCAGGCTTGTGCATTTTCTTTCCAGTTCTCACTCTTTGATAAAACGCACCAACTCTGCGATGCGGCTGCGATCCACGTAATCTGCTCCCTCGTCGATGGCCTTTAGCAGTTCCTGCTCCTGTTCTGTTATCTCAGAGTTCTTCTTTCCGGCGATCATTTTCCTGACCATACCCATCAACTTTTTGTCAAAGCCGGATATTCGCGGTGGGTCGTACGCTCCGCGCAGAAAAAAACAAGGAATATCTTTCATCATCTTCTTGAAATTGATCTCTATGCACTGCTGCTGATTCTGTTCGTCTTCCACATTCAGTCCCACGGCAAAGACGATAATTCTCTTTCCCGCAAACTGCTTCAAATTCTTTTGAATAAATTTAATGCCGAGAATTCCTCCGGCGTGAATGGCCCCGCCGAAGACAATGGTATCGTAGTCCTGAAGATCTCTGCTGCTGCACTCCTTTTCCGCATACAGCTGTGCGCCTGTCTCCTCGGCAATCCACTCTGCATATCGTTTTGTACTGCCGTATTTGCTGCAATAAACTACTGCTGTTCTATGCATCGATCTTTCCTTCCTTCTCATTTGCTGAGTATTCCAATCAGTCTGTACATATCCGTATCGATTTCCCGCTTCTGCTCCACCGCTTCCGCCAGATCATAAGCCACGATCTCTCCGCAGGAAATGCCTATCGCCTTGCTCCTCGAATCCTCCTGAAGGAGTTCTACAGCCTTGGCTCCGGTCAGAGTAGCCAGCATCCGGTCGCCTAACGTAGGACTTCCGCCTCTCTGCAGATAAGACAGAACCACCAGCCTGGTCTCTCTCCCCGTTCTGTACTGGATCGTCTCCGCCAGCTCCTGGGAGGAAATGCCCACGCCCTCGGCTTTAATGATGATGCTGTGCTGTTTTCCACGGTTTGCGCCGATGACGATCTTTTTGCAGAGCTCATTGATGTCCGTGTCGATTTCCGGAATTAAAATTCCTTCGGCGCCTCCCGCAAGGCCGGCATACAGCGCGATATCCCCGCAGTGCCTGCCCATCACCTCGATGACTGTAGTTCTCTCATGAGACGATGAAGTATCGCGAATTTTAGTAACCGCATCAAGAACTGTGCTCACCGCCGTATCAAAACCGATGGTAAAATCCGTATACCCCAGATCGTTGTCGATGGTTCCGGGCAGTCCCATAACACGAATTCCCCGTCGGTCCAGCTCGCATCCACCACGGAGAGAACCGTCTCCTCCGATGATCACCAGGCCTTCAATACCAAAAGTTTCCAACATGGAAACGGCGTGCTGCTGACCTTCCTCCGTTTTAAAGCGTTCGCTTCTTGCCGTTTTCAATATGGTTCCTCCCCGATGAAGGATGTCCCCGACGGAATTCCGGTCAAGCAGCCGTATTTCACCGTCAAGAAGCCCCTCATATCCTCTGTAAATGCCGTATACCTCCATGCCGGTTTCGATACCGCATCGAACCACAGCCCTGATTGCGGCGTTCATCCCCGGTGAATCGCCGCCGCTGGTCAGCACACCTATTTTCTTCATCTCTTCCTCCTCAAATCATCTGAAAACCGGCCGTCCCTTTATATTGGGCCGCCCTACGATTTCTGCAACCGTGTCAAACATCTCCACCGTAGGATGCACGCCTCCTCCGTCTGCGGTCTTTACGATCTTACCGTTCTGCAGATAGATGAGAACCGGTGTATTTCCCCGATGCCGGCCGAAAATGAGCCGCAGCTGTTCCAGGATTTCCTTCTCATCGCCCTGCTGCGGAATACGCACTTTTACCGGCTCTATTCCGCCTCGTTCTGCGGACCGGCTGCGCGGCCTCATCTCTTTGTTGCTGTCGACTCCGTTCAGCTTTTCTTCCACATCGCGAATTCCCACTACCGAATCGGCCAGAAGTTTAGGCATTTCCTCTTCTTTAAAGTTCAGTTTTCCTCTTACCACCACCACATTATCGGCCGAAACGGCTTCTCTGCAGCGCTCGTAGACGTTAGGGAATACCACCACTTCCACTTCGCCGTAGAGGTCTTCCAGATCTACAAAGGCCATCATCTTGTTGTTCTTCGTGACCAGCGTCTTCTTCGACGTGATCATACCCGCCATCGTCACCGTCATTCCGTCTTCTATCCGATCGCTGCCGTTTTCCGCTTCTGCTGTGCCGGCCAGTTCTTCGCTGGTAATCGTGGAAAATCTGCGGATTTCCTCCTCATACTCCTTCAGCGGATGATCGGTAATGTACACGCCGACCATCTCCTTTTCCATAGCCAGAAGCACGTCTCTGCTGAAATTGGTCACGTCCGGAAGGGTTCCCGACGTATCGCCGCTGTTCATCTCTTCACTGCTGATCTGGAAAAGAGACATCTGTCCGGCGATGTTCTTCTTGGCGTTATTCTGCGCCGACTCGACCAATCCCTCGTAGACAGCCAGATGGGCGGCCCTGTTTGGGTTCAGGCAGTCCAGAGCGCCGGCCTTGATCAGGCTTTCCACCGCCTTTTTATTGACCTCGCTGATCTCCAGATTGTTGATGAACTGGAAGATATCCTTCGGCCTGCCCTTTTCCTCTCTGGCCTTCAGTATGGCGTCGATGGCGCCTTCCCCCACGTTTTTTACGCCAAGGAGGCCGAAACGAATCTTTCCGTCGGAAACAGAAAATTTCTTTTCGCTCTCATTGATCGACGGAGGCAGCACCTCTATTCCCATGTCCTGACAATTTCGTATATACTTTGAAATGTACTTGGCGTCGCCCATTACGCTGGTCATCAGCGCGGCCATAAATTCTACAGGATAATATCTCTTCAGATACCCCGTTTCATAAGCGACTACCGCATATGCGGCGGCATGGGACTTGTTGAATGCGTACTGGGCGAAGGTCTCCATGTCGGCAAATATGCTTTCCGCCGCTTCAACGGAAATTCCGTTGCGAACACACCCCTGAATTTCCACATTGCCGTCTTCGTCGTCCTTGCCGTAGATGAAGTATTCCTTCTCCTGAAGCATGACGTCCTGCTTCTTTTTACTCATCGCGCGGCGCACGATATCAGAGCGGCCAAAACTGTAACCGGCCAGATCCCTGACGATCTGCATAACCTGCTCCTGATATACCAGGCAGCCGTAAGTAACGTCCAGAATCGGCGCCAGCTCAGGCGTTACGTACTTTATCTTGTCCGGGTTCTTCTTATTTTCGATATATTTTGGAATAGAATCCATCGGACCCGGACGGTAGAGGGATATTCCCGCAACCACATCTTCAAAGCACGTAGGCTTCAGATTCTTCATAAACTGGGTCATACCGCCGCTTTCAAGCTGAAAAACGCCGTCTGTATTGCCGCTGGCGATCATTTCATAGACAGCCGGATCATCGTATCCCATCCTGGCAAAATCGATAGTAACACCGTAATCCTTTTCGATCAGCTCCAACGCGTCCCGGATTACCGTCAAGTTCCGCAGGCCCAGAAAATCCATCTTCAAAAGACCCAGCTCCTCTATGGTCGTCATGTTGAACTGAGTAGCCACACCTTTATCCGACATGTACAGCGGCACGTACTCGTCCAACGGCAGCTTGGAAATCACCACGCCGGCCGCATGGGTGGACGCATGGCGTGGCATTCCCTCGATTGCCCGGGACATATCCAGAACCTTGGCCACCCGAGGATCTTCATCATACATGGCTTTTAGTTCCGGGTTCATGGTCAGCGCTTTATCTATGGTCATCTTCAGATCGAAAGGTATGGCCTTGGCGATCTTATCCGTCTCCGCATAGCTGAGATTGAGAGCTCGGCCCACATCCCGCACCGCCGCCTTTGCTTTCATGGTTCCGAAAGTGATGATCTGCGAAACGTTCTCCTTTCCGTATTTTTTAATTACGTAGTCGATGACTTCCCCACGCCGTTCGATGCAGAAATCGATATCGATATCCGGCATGCTTACCCGTTCCGGATTGAGAAAACGCTCGAAGATCAGGCTGTAACGGATGGGATCGATATCGGTAATCTTCAAACAGTAGGCCACAAGGCTTCCGGCCGCGGATCCTCTGCCCGGTCCGACCATGATTCCGTTGGTCTTGGCGAAGTTGATGAAATCCCACACGATCAGAAAGTACTCCACATATCCCATGGATTCAATCACGGAAAGCTCATACTCCAGTCTCTCGGTCAGATCGGAGGTTACATTATCGTATCTTTCTCCGAGGCCTTTTTGACAGAGCTCCCGAAGGTATTCCCTGTTGCTCTTTCCTTCCGGAGGAATAAACTCCGGCAGGTGATACTCCCCGAAAGTAAACTCCACATTGCACCGACGGGCAATCTCGGCCGTGTTGTCTATCGCCTCAGGCGCATAAGCGAAGATCTTCCGCATCTCGTCTTCGCTCTTCAGATAAAACTGGTCGTTGGGAAAGCGCATGCGCTTTTCGTCGTCAATGGTGGTAGCCGTCTGGATAGCCAGCAGAATATCGTGAGCCTCCGCATCTTCCTGCCGCACGTAATGAACATCGTTGGTGGCCACAAGAGGTATATCCAACTCGCGGGAAAGCTTTACCAGGCTGGGATTGATGAATGCTTCTTCTTCCAGTCCCTGATCCTGCAGTTCCAGATAGAAATTTCCGTGACCGAAAATCTCGTCCATGGCCATGGCCTCTGCTTTCGCTCCTTCATAATCCCGGTTGAGCAGACAATTCTGCACCTTTCCGGCCAGACAGGCGGAAAGCGCGATAATTCCGCCGCTGTGCTGACGCAGAACCTCTTTGTCAATTCTCGGCTTATAATAGTATCCCTTAGTAAACCCCAAGGATACGATTTTAATCAAGTTCTTATATCCCTCGTTGTTTTCCGCAAGGAGGACCAGATGACCCTGATACTTGTCCTTATCCGGATCTTTGTCCAGCATGGTCCGGGCCGCGGTGTACACTTCACAGCCAATGACCGGTTTTATGCCCTGTTTTTTGCACTCCTTGTAGAAGTCGATTACGCCGAACATGACGCCGTGGTCGGTAATCGCCAGCGAATCCATCCCCAGCTCTTTCGCTCGGGCGATCACATCGGGAATCCTCGCGGCGCCGTCCAGCAGACTGTACTCTGTATGAACATGTAAATGTGTAAATGCCATTTTCTACCTCTGATAATATTTTTCCACTATATTTGCCAGGATGCCCAGAGCCCGATTCAGCTCCTGCGGCTTAGCGTAAGCGTACGAGATTCTGATTGCATGATTTTCGCTATAGTCGTACATATTTCCCGGGTTCAGCAGTACTCCCGCTTTCAGTGCGTCGGAAAATACCTTGTCGATGGGAATCTTTCGATTGAATCTGAGCCAGATGTAAAATCCACCGGCCGGTTTGTTCCACTCTGCCATCCCTTTAAAGTACTTGTCCAGGGCAGCAAGCGCGTTGTCCCGCCTGTCCTTCAGTTCTCTCCGCAATTCTTCCAGATAGATATCGTAATCGCCGCTGCTCAGAAGCTCCGTCATCATCCACTGTGAGACCGAACTGGCCCCATAATCGGTCTGCATCTTTACGTCACCGAGGCGCTGTACGACCGCCTCCGGTCCTACGACCCATCCGATTCGCAGTCCCGGCGCCATGGTCTTGGATACGGTACCCATGTAGATAACCGAACCGGTAGTATCGCTGGCTTTAATCGCTTTCGGCGGCCGCTTTTCAAACCACAGCTTGCCATATGCGTCGTCTTCCAGCACCGGAAGCCGTCGATTCTGCGAGAACTGAAGAAGCTCTTTTCTTCGCTCCTCGCTCATCACCGTCCCCGTAGGATTGTGATGGGTGGGAATCGTATAGAGGAGAGAGTTGATCGAGGCATCTTTAATCTCCCAGTATTTTATGCCCTCTTCATCGAGGGGTACTCCGCGAAGATTCATCCCTGCAGACTGAAAGATCTGAAGGGACTTCAGATAAGTCGGCGCTTCCGTATACACGCTGCTTCCCCGTTTCAGCATGCAGACGCTGATCAGCTGCAGTCCCTGCAGAGAGCCGGAGGTGACCAGAATATTGGACGGATCTGCCTTGATTCCCTCATCGGCCGCAAGGCGCTGAGACAAAACCTTTCCCAGTTCCGGAAGTCCCAGGTTGCCTAAATAGCCCAAATGGGGAATAACCTCCGGCATTCTGCGGAATATCTTCGCCATCAGTTTGTGGGGATACAGCTCGGGCGCCAGTTCGCCTGTACCGATCCGAATGAATCCCGGCTCGTATTCCAGCCTGTTTATGGCCTGAATTGCAGGCAGATTGGCGCGGAACGGACCGCTCTGGATGTATTTGTTCCAGTCCGGCGGCTGGCTCATCAGAAGAGACCAGGTGTTGCTCTTGACCCTGGTTCCTCCTCCGAAATCACTTTCCAAAATCCCGTAGGAAATCAGCTCCTCCATGGCAGTAACCACCGTGCTTCGGTTGACGCCAAAGGCTTTTGCCATGTCTCTTTGCGACGGAAGTCTGCTGCCGATGATCCAGTCTCCGGCAGCGATCTTATCGCTGATATACTTAACGATCTGCCTGTATATTGGCTCTTTGCTTTTTTTATCCGGTTTCCAGTCAATTTCGATCATTTTTCTGTAATCTCCTGAAAATGATTTTATCCTATATTTGTTATTGTAACACAATGACAAAAAGAAAAACAGACGCATATCCTTTTGATTTGATCCATTCTTCTTAACCACGGAAAGAATCGGGTGCTGCCAAGATAGAGGTAAAAAAGATTTTAATGGTTGCAAAAAGAAAAAAACGTGTTATGCTGAATTAGCGCCCTCGGTGCGCAAAGCGATATTAAAAAATACATAAACTGCTTAGGAGGAATTTTCATGGCATATTTTTTACAGGGTCTGACGCTGGGGTTGGCTTATGTTGCTCCAATCGGTCTTCAAAATTTATTTGTTATCAACACAGCCCTGACGCAAAAGCGAAGCCGGGTATATCTCACTGCCCTGATCGTCATCTTTTTCGACGTAACGCTGGCACTGGCTTGTTTCTTTGGCGTCGGCGCAATTATGCAGGCTTCCAAGTGGCTGCAGATGGCTATACTTTTGATCGGAAGCTTCATCGTTATTTGGATCGGTATAGGCCTTCTCCGCGCTCACGATACGATGGACAATTCCACGAAGGTAGACGTACCCATATTGAAAGTCATCTCCACCGCCTGCGTAGTCACCTGGTTCAATCCGCAGGCTCTGATCGACGGTTCCATGATGCTGGGAGCTTTCCGCGCCACTCTGCCGGCTGCCAAAAGCACCGAGTTCATCTTTGGCGTAGGCTGTGCTTCTACCCTCTGGTTTTTAGGTATTTCCACCCTGCTCTCTCTGTTCAGTGCAAAATTCACGGACAAAATTCTTCGTATAATCAACGTAATCTGCGGCATCGTCATCATCTTTTACGGAGTAAAACTTTTCGTCAATTTCATTCAGATGCTGATACCACTGTTATAGCTCGGGCAGATAAGCAAACGCACGGGGACTGTTGTCCCCGTGCGTTTGTTTTAAGGATTTATCAGCAAACTTCACGACCAAGGGCATAGGCTTGCTTTTCGGCCTCGCTTCCTCTCGCGTCGCTGATTTTGTCCGCTCCGGCAGCAAATACGCTTCCGCCTTCGTTTTCCTCAGCGAAACAGTGGATATATTTGCGGAAACATTCCAACAGCGTCTCGGCTCCCGCTGCATCGGCTGATGATCCGGCGGCAAGCAGGTAGAAGGTCTTTCCGCCCAGATTGTGCTCCAGGGCCGTAGTCCGATCCAAAACCGCCTTCATCTGGGAACTCCACGAATCAAAGTAAACCGGAGAAGCCAAGACGATAACATCCGATGCGATCATCTTTTCGTAAATGGACTTCATCCCGTCGTTCTGTACGCAGTTACCGTCCTTCTGCCCGCACGCTCCGCATCCCAGACAGCCGTGAATTTCCTGGTCCTGCAAGTATATCTTTTCTGCCGTATGGCCCGCTTCTTCTGCGCCCCTTATAAAAGCGCTGCAGAGACAGTCGCAGTTGCCGTCCTTCCGCGGGCTTCCCATAAGCACTAAAATTTTTCTGCTCAAGTTCTCACCTCTATAAAAATTCAAAATAACTTCCAAAGCCTTTTTCCATGGCCAGCTTATACACTTTCATCGCCGTAACGTTATCCTGAATCGCCATGCCCGTAGTGTCGAATATGGTTATCTCTTCGGCAGTCTCTCTGCCTTTCTTTTTACCGGACAGGATCTGACCGATTTCACCATATATGTCTTCTTCTTTGATCACACCCGACAGTACGGCGTTTCTCGTCTCGCCGCGGCTAAGGCACTGAGGAATGCTGTCGTTGACCACTTTCGCGCCCTTAAAGATGGCCGGATCCCATTCGTTCTTTCCGGGCATATCCGCTCCTACGGCCACAATGTGCATTCCCGGTTTTACCAGATCGCCGCTGACCAGATATTCCTTAGAAGGAGTTGTGGAAACAGCGATATCCGCATTTTCCATGGCTTCACTGACTGTCGAGCAGATCACCACTTCTCTGCCGGTCTCCTTTTCCACATCTTCTTTATAGCTTAAGAGCTCATCCGGATATGGACTGAAAACCTGTATGCGCTGAATATCTCTGACCTGACAGAGTCCGTAAATCTGCATCCTGGCCTGACCGCCTCCGCCGATGACGGCTACAGTCCTGGCATCTTCACGGGCCAGGAGCTTAGAGGACACGGCTCCGGCAGCTCCGGTACGGATTCCGGTGATCAGACTTCCGTCCATAACACACATCGGGGCACCCGTTTTGCCGTCCAGAAGGAGCAGCATACCGATCATGGTCGGCAGATTGTTAATCTTTCCGTTGTCGAAAAAGCCCGAGGCAATTTTGATGGACATACTGTTGTTGAGCCCGTTATAACAGGATTTGATGTCCGTTTCTCCGTTATAGGAAGGAATTTCCATCGATACGATATCCGGCTGCTGAACCTTTCCCGCCTCATAGGCCAAATAACCTTCTTCTACGGCTTCGATCACCTCCGCCATAGACAGGGACTTTTTTACGTCTTCTAAATTCAGCAACAAGGTTTTCATTCCGCTATCCCTCCTATTTCGCAAATCCGTTTTCGATGAGGAATTCTTCAAATTTCGCTATGGCTTCCGGTACGCCTCTTCTTCCGTACCCCATGCGGAAATACTGCTCATCCATATCGTAGATGGAGGAAGGAAGCAGCAGTACGCCCTTTTTGTCCACGGCCATCTGACAGAACTCTTTTACCGGCATGTCGATCAGCAGTTTGTGGAAAGCTACAGGACCGCAGCTGATCGGTTTTTTCTCAAACAGGTAGTCGTATTTATCGAAGAATGCGTCGGCAACTTTGATGTTCTCCTCGATGATCTTAGTGTTTCTTGCGAGGATCTCATCGTTGTGCTTCAGCGCAACCTTGGTCAGATATTCGGATGGTACGGAATCGCAGATGCTCAGATAGTGTTTGTACTTAACCACCTTGTTCAGCAGTTCCGTATCCTTGGATACAAGCCAACCCACTCTGAGACCGGCAAGTCCGTAACCCTTGGACATAACGCCCAGTGAAACGCAGCGGTCGTAGTGATCTGCCATCCAGTCTCTCTTCTCTCCGTCCATTTCCAGGCCTTTGTATACTTCGTCAGCAAAGAGATAGATACCGTGTTTTTCACAGATGCTGCACAGTTTCTCGATTTCTGCGTTGGTGAAGGTATATCCGGTCGGATTGTTCGGCGAATTCACTGCAATGATCTTGGTGTTCGGCTGAATCAGGCTCTCCAGTTCATCGAAGTCGACCGTCCATCCCTCACCGTTGTCTCTGACCATCCATTTGGAGAAAGTGCAGTCCGGCACAGAATTGGCCACTTCATAAGCGGATTGATAGTTCGGGAACATAGCGATCATGTGATCGCCCGGATCGAGCAGTACGTTCATATACGCAAAGATCGCTTCCTGAGCGCCGTGGAAGACCAGAACATTTTCGGATTTCATCGTCTTGTAAAGGGAAGCGATGATCTCTCTCAGCTCCGGATTTCCCCAGGTCTCGGAGTATCCCAGCCACTGCTGCAGATATTCTTCCTTTGCGCCCGGTTCCATGTCGAGCAGCTCCTGCGTCGTCATGGATTCGCAGTCCGACTGGGTCAGAAGATACGGCGCGGTAAACTCATAAATGCCGAAATAGCATTCCAATTTAAAATCTCTGATCTTCATATGTATTCCTCCTGATCAATAGTTCTTTTTTGATTTTTATTAATATTAGCACATCTTTTCGGTTTGTTACACAACCATAAAGAGAAAAAATGACCCAACCAAATTTCCTATCCTCGAGGAAAAACTTGGTTGGGTCATTTTGAAACAGAAGCGTACAATCCGCCCTTCTGTCCTGCATGTTATATACGGCAGTATTTTCTGCAAAGCCAGACAGCAAGGCAAAAATCCGTCTACTTCTGGTTTTTATTCTGTTCCAGCTGAACTTCCGGCATCAGCTCATCGTCGATCACGCCCAGGATCTCTTCCAGTTCCTTCACCTGATCGTCAGAAAATCTTTCCCGGATTCTCTTCATCACCGTACCGATGTAATCGTAAGTGACGCCGTATGTCTTCATGTACTTGTCGGTCACTTCGAGGTGATATTCCCTCTTGTCCACGCTGCTCTGCACTTTGTTTATATAACCCTTTTTTACCAGGTTATTGATCTTGTAGGCAGCATTAGGCGCCGACAGTTGGGCAAAGGAGGCAAATTCGTTGATCGTCGGCCGGTCCATGGCCACGATCAGTTCAACACAGAGGACTTCTATGGCAGAAAGGCTGTCTTCTACTTTGATATCCTGGTTGAACACCTTGGAATAAAGGCGCATCTTAAATTTTGTATAGATATCAGAAAAATTCTTTTCCAGCATGCCTTTCCTCATCCTCCTTTAATGTTATGTCAATTTTAACAAATTTCGCTCTTTTTTGCAATGTGAATCTGCTGCATCCGCGGGCCCACCGCTTCAAACCGTTTCCTGTATTACTCCGTGATCACAAAGGAAAGCTCGCCTTGGGCGGCCACCTTGTCGTCAACCTTGGCTACTGCTTTCCCGTAGCCGATCGGACCTCTTCTGTCGGTCATCTCGCAGTACAGCTCCAATACGTCTCCCGGAACGACCTGCGCTTTGAAGCGGCAGTTCTTAATTCCTCCGAAAACGGCTATCTTGCCTTTATTTTCCGGCTCGCTGAGAATGGCCACAGCTCCTGTCTGTGCCAGAGCTTCCATGATCAAAACTCCGGGCATGATGTGCTTCTCCGGAAAATGGCCAAGGAACTGCATCTCATTTGCGCTGACGCATTTGATCCCCCTGGCCCATTTTCCTACTTCCATATCGACGATTTTATCAACCAGCAGAAAAGGATATCTGTGAGGAAGAATCTGCTGAATCTGATTGGAATCCAGTACCATTTACTTTACCCTCCTGAAGATAATTGATGCGTTGTGTCCGCCGAAGCCCAGAGAATTGGACATGGCGTACTCCATCTCTACCGAGCGGCCTTCATTAGGAACGATATCCAGATCGCAATCCTCATCAGGCACCTTGTAGTTTACCGTAGGCGGAGCAAACTGGTCGCGAAGAGCCGATACGGTAAGCAGCGCTTCTACGGCCCCCGACGCTCCAAGCAGGTGACCGGTCATGGATTTTGTGGAAGAGATCAACAGTTTCTCAGCCGCTTCGCCAAATGCGGATTTTACGGCCAGGGTTTCACACTTATCGTTGAGCGGAGTGGATGTTCCGTGAGCGTTGATATAGCCGATCTGATCCGGATCAATGCCTGCATCGGTCATAGCCGATTTCATGCACTGCGCCGCACCGCTTCCGTCTTCAAGAGGAGCGGTCATATGGTGGGCGTCGCAGCTCACGCCGTAGCCTGCCACCTCACCGAGGATCTTGGCTCCTCTGGCCATCGCGTGCTCATACTCTTCCAGCAGAAGAACGCCGGCGCCTTCGCCCATGACAAAGCCGCTTCTCTCCTTGTCGAAAGGAATAGACGCCCGCATCGGATCATTTGCCTCCGACAGCGCTTTCATCGATGTAAATCCGCCGATTCCCAGCTCTGTAATGCAGCTCTCTGCGCCGCCGGTTAAAAATACGTCGGCATAGCCGTCACGAATCTGTCTGAAGGCCTCTCCGATGGCGTTGGTTCCCGACGCACAGGCCGTAACAATGCAGGTGCAGCTTCCCTTAAAACCGAATTCGATGGCCGTCATTCCTGCAGCCATATTGGTGATCGCCATGGGAACAAACAGAGGAGATATCCGGTCGAATCCTCTCTTTATTCCTTTATAATGCTCCTCTTCGATGGTTCCCAGTCCTCCGATTCCGCTGGAAATATTCACGCAGCAGCGAGAAGCGTCTTCCTTTTCCATGTCCAGTCCGCTCTGCTCTATGGCCTGACGGGAAGCGACTATGGAAAGCTGCGTAAACCTGGCCAATCTTCTGGCAGTCATTTTATCCATGTGATCTTCCGCCTTATAGCCCTTCAGTTCTCCGGCAATCTTCACCTTATGGGCCGTAGTGTCGAAGGCCTTGATGAAATCAATTCCGCACACGCCTTTTTTTGCGTTCTCCCACATATCCTCGGCTGTATTGCCTATAGGAGACAATCCTCCCATACCTGTTATTACGACTCTTCTTTTCTTTTCCATATTCTTTACCTTTCCTAACTGGTCTTACATGGCCATTCCGCCGTCTACACAGAGCACCTGGCCGGTAATATATCCCGCCTGTTCCGAAGATAGGAACAGAACCGCTTCAGCTACATCCTCGGGTGTTCCCATCCGGCCCTGAGGTATGGACTGGTTTATGGCTTTGGCTGCCTCTTCAGACAGAGCGGCAGTCATATCTGTAGCGATAAAGCCGGGAGCCACGGCGTTTACCGTGATTCCCTTTGCTGCGATTTCCCGTGCGAAGGATTTGGTCATACCGATAACGCCAGCCTTGCTGGCCGCATAGTTGACCTGACCACCGTTGCCGATGATGCCAACTACACTGGCCATATTGACGATGCGGCCATATCGCTTCTTCATCATGGTCCGGCTGACCGCTTTCATCATCAGGTAGGTTCCCTTCAGGTTGGTATCGATCACCTGATCGAAATCCTCTTCATTCATGCGCATCAGCAGATTGTCCCGGGTTATTCCCGCATTGTTCACCAGAACGTCTACCGTACCAAAAGTCTTCAGCGTTTCCTCCACAACCTTCGCGCAGTCTTCGGCACGAGCCACGTCTCCCTGAACGAGCAGGGTCTGCGCGCCAAACTGGCCGCAAATTCTGGCCGTTTCCTCGGCGGCCTTTTCGTTTCCTGCAAAATTGATGGTTACATTGGCTCCCGCCTTTGCCAGTGCCACCGCTACGGCTCTTCCGATTCCACGGCTGGCTCCGGTCACAATCGCTGTTTTCCCCTTCATTACGCTTCTTCTCCTTTCAGGTCGGACACCGCTTTATTCATGTCCTCCCAGGATTCTATATTTATGGTCTTGATTTCCCTGCAGGTCTTGCGGACAAATCCGGAAAGCGCTTTTCCCGGCCCGATTTCAATGATCGTATCCACGCCGGCTGCGTGCATCGCTTTGATGCTGTCCTCAAAATGCACGCTGCTGGAAACCTGACGAACCAGAAGGGAAGCTACGGTTTCCTCTTCGCTTTTTTCCCGGCCTACGGCATTAAACAGCACCGGATAATTCATCGGATGAAACTTCGTCTCCGCAAATACCTTTTCCAGAGCCTTGCCGGCCGGTTCCATAAATTTGGTATGGAACGGACCGCTGACCGGAAGAGGCACACATCTTCTCGCTCCCTTCTCCAGCGCCAGCTCAGAAGCCCGATCCACGGCCGCCGCTTCTCCTGCAATAACGATCTGCCCCGGGCAGTTGAGATTGGCGATCTGTACGATGCCCTTATCGGCTGCCTGGTCGCAGCACTCCTGCAGACTTTCCCGGTCAAGATTCATCACTGCGGACATCTTGCAGTCCACCCCGGCGGCCGCTCGGTGCATCTCCTGCGCTCTGCGGGTAACCAGATTCACTGCGGTCTCCGCATCAAATACGCCGGCCGCCTGAAGAGCCGAATACTCGCCCAGGCTGAGTCCGGCTGCCATAGCCGGAACGATGCCTGTCTCTTTGAGCCTTGGAGAAAGCTCCGCCATAACTCCGGCAGCAAAAGCCACCATGACAGGCTGCGTGTTTCTCGTATCGGAAAGCTCCTCGGCCGGTCCTTCAAAGGCGATTTTTTTCTGTTCGTCGGGAAGCAGATCGAACACGCTCCTAAACGCCTCGCTGTTTTCGTAAAAATCTTTTCCCATTCCGACGGTCTGACTTCCCTGACCGGCAAATAAAAGTCCAAGTTTCATCATTTTCTCCATTCCGAGGTCAGTTCTTCCATCAGCGCTTTAACCGTGGTCATCGAATTGACTCTGCCCACGTTACCGCCGCAGAAAAACAGTCCTTCTTCTTTATTTCCGTAAAACGCCTGAATCAGCGCATTGTTTATGCAATACAGCGTGGTCTTCGGCTCACAGGTGTGGATACACCTGATGCACCTCTCGGGCCCGAACCGCAGTCCGTCTTTGACCTTTTGGATCAATGGCGTTTTCAGTCCTCTTCCCGGCATGCCAACCGGGCTTTTCAATATAGTCACATCCTCTTCTTTCGCACTGAGGATCACATCTTTAAATCCTTCAGAAGCATCGCATTCCTCTGTAGCGATAAATCGGGTTGCGATCTGTACCCCTCTTGCTCCTGCATCGAGGCACTTTCGAATATCCTTCGAATCAAATACGCTTCCTGCGGCAAATACGGGAATATCCTCCGCCTCCTTGACGACTTCCTTCAAAATCGTCAGCAGCGGTTTGGCATTTCCCTGTTCCACCTCTTCCTGCTCAAAGCCCAAATGACCTCCGGCCTGGCTTCCTTCTACTACGAAGAAATCCGGCCTGCGGCCGTGGCGCTTTTCCCAGATTTTTTTCAGCATCTTTGCCGCTCTGCCGCTGGATACGACCGGTGCGATGAGAACATCGCTGCCCTTTGTAAGTTCGGGAAGTTCCAATGGAAGCCCCGCTCCGCTGATCACCGCGTCAATCCCGCAGCTGACCGCCTTGCGGACCAGCTCACCAAATCCGGTCGTCGCTACCATGGCATTTATAGCGAGCAAACCTTTTCCGCCGGCGATGGACCGCGCCTTCTTTATTTCTTTCTCCAGCGCCCGCTTGTCCGCTTCTCTGGGATTTTCCCAAAAGTCCGGTTCACGAAAGCCGATATTGGCCGTGGATATGACGCCCATTCCGCCTTCACGCGCTACGGCTCCGGCAAGACCGCCCAGAGATATGCCGATTCCCATTCCTCCCTGAATGATCGGAAAATCAAGCTTTTCTAACGTCTTCATACTCCCTCACTATATTCTCCAATATGGTTCTGACCGGAAGAATCTCTTTTACCATGCCCGCTACCTGTCCGGCCATCAGAGATCCGTTCTTCACATCGCCTTCTGCGACAGCCCGGCGAAGAGAACCCAGAGTGAATTTTTCCAGTTCCATCTTGTCCGCTCCGGCTTTCTCCATCTTCACGTATTCCCTTGCCATAGGATTTTTCAGAATCCGAACCGGTGTTCCGCCGATTCTGCCGGTGACGATGGTATCGTTATCTTTCGCTTTTACCACCGCTTCTTTATAGTTCTGGTGGATCGGACATTCGTCGCTTGCCAGAAGGCATGTGCCGATCTGAACGCCGCTGGCGCCGAGGGCAAAGGCCGCCGCCATCTGTCGTCCTCCGGCGATACCTCCTGCAGCGATCACAGGAAGATCTACCGCATCGCAGACCTGCGGCACCAACGCCATAGTCGTCATCTCGCCGATATGACCTCCGCTTTCGCAGCCTTCGGCGATGATTCCGTCGGCGCCCAGACCGGAAAGTCTTTTGGCCAGCGCCACAGATGAAACCACAGGAAAAACCCGAATTCCGGCTGACTTCCACATATCCATGTACTTTCCAGGATTTCCGGCTCCTGTGGTCACAACGGCCACCTTCTCTTCACTGACGATCTCCGCCATTTTATCCGCTTCCGGATTCATCAGCATGATGTTGACGCCGAAAGGTTTATCGGTAAGGGACTTGCATTTCTTTATATGGCTGCGCAGCGTCTCCGCATCCATGCCTCCGGCGCCGATGGTTCCGAGGGCACCTGCAGCAGACACAGCCGCCGCAAATTCTCCCGTGGCGATATTGGCCATACCGCCCTGAAAGATCGGGAATTCTATATTTAAAAGTTCGTTGATTTTCATGCTCTGTTTCCTCAATTAAATTTATTTGTAAATAGCCGCTCATTCCTTCGCGGGACAGAATGTGATACGACGAACTCCATGCCGGCTGAAGCCGGGGAGTTCCAGCATTAATTCTGTCTTGCCGCTCATTCCTTCGCGGGACAGAATGTGATCAGCATGGAGCCGTAGGTCAGGCCTGCTCCGAAGCCGGTGCAGATCGCATTGTCTCCGCTTTTCAATACGCCCTGTTCTTCCATTTCGCACAGAGCGATAGGTATACTTGCTGCCGATGTATTTCCATAATGATATAAATTCTTGAAAAATTTCTCTGTATTCTTCGTAATTCTTCTGGCCGCGCTGTCGATGATCCTCTCGTTAGCCTGATGGCAGACGAAATGGTCGATATCTTCCTCTGTGAGAGAAACACGATTCAAAATACCGTTGATACACTCCGGCACCTTACTCACAGCGAAGCGATATACTTCCTGCCCCGACATGACGATCCTGTCTTTTTCTCCTCCGCAATGGAGAATTTCTCTGCTCGGAACACATCCGCCCAAATAGGCAAACTGAACCGAATCGCTGTATTCTACCACTGCAGCTCCGGCTCCGTCACCGAACAGAACGCAGGTGCTCCTGTCTTCCATGTCCATAAGCGGTGAAATTTTTTCACTGCCGATGATCAGCCCGTATCCGCCTTCTCTGGCCAGAAATCCGTCGGCCAGACTGCATCCGTAAATGAAACCGGCGCATGCTCCGTTGACATCCAGACACAGAACGTTTTCTCTGAGGCCCAATTTTCCGGCCGCACTGCATGCCACAGACGGTGTGTGGTCATCCGGCGTGAACGTGGCGGTTATACACAGAGAAATATCCTCTTTTCGAATTCCGGCATTTTCAATGGCCTTTTCCGCTGCTTCCGCGGCCATATCCGCATTGGACTTTTTTCTGGCAAAAAAACGGGAACGTATGCCGCTCTTCTCTCTGATCCACTGATCGCTGGTCTCTACGATTTTCGCGAGATCATCGTTCGTTACGACCGTATCGCCCTGCGACTTTCCCAATCCGATGATTTTAATTCCTGCCATGTTCCGTCTGCTCCGCCTTTCTCTTGAAATTTCCTACGTTTCTCAGTTTCCTGTATCGTTCCTTTGCCAAAGCCGTTCCACTGATCTTCAGCATAGGCTTCAGCAATTCCGCTATCTCTCTTTCGACCGCATCAAAGATGTAATCTCTTGCACTCTGCGCGCCTCCTGCAGGTTCAGGAATAATACGGTCGCAGATTCCCAACTCGTACAGATCGCTGGCAGTCAGTTTCATCACCTCACAGGCTTCCTCACTGCGGGAAGAATCCTTCCACAGTATGCTGGCAAAACCCTCGGGAGAGAGAATCGAGAAAATGCTGTTTTCCAGCATAATCACCTTGTCGGCTGTTCCGATTGCCAGAGCGCCGCCGCTGCCCCCTTCGCCGATAAAAACCGCTATGGTCGGCACTTTCAGCCGAGACATGACCGCAATCGACCGTGCGATGGCTTCGCCCTGACCGCCGGCTTCCGCCTCAATACCCGGATACGCGCCCGGCGTATCCACAAAGGTGATTACCGGCCGGTGGAATTTTTCTGCCTGCAGCATCAGCCGCTCTGCTTTTCTGTATCCTTCCGGGTTGGGCATTCCAAACCGATATTTAAGATTTTCTTCTAAATCCCGTCCCTTCTGATGGCCGATGATCGTCACCGGAACGCCGTGGAAGGAAGCGATGCCACCGATAATGCTGGCGTCCTCTCCGTGTTTTCTGTCACCTGACAGGTAGAAAAAGTCGTCGAAAATGGCTCCGATATATTCCCTCGCCGTAGGTCTCTGTGGATCCCTGGCCAGAGCAACTCTCTCTGCTGCCGATAAATTGCTCATCCTCATCTTCTGTTCCTCCTGTCGTGAAGCTTCAGGAGCAGCCCCAGCGTTTCACGCATATCCTTTCTCTCCACTACGGCGTCCACAAATCCGTGTTCCTGCAGATATTCCGACCTCTGAAAGCCTTCAGGCAGAGAGGTCTTTATGGTCTGTTCGATAACCCTCGGTCCGGCGAAGCCGATCAGCGCATCCGGTTCTGACAGGATAATGTCTCCCAGGCTGGCGAAGCTGGCCGTCACGCCTCCGGTTGTCGGATTGGTCATCACGGAAATGTAGAGCAGCCCTTCTTCGTTGTGACGGGAAATAGCCGCACTGGTTTTTGCCATCTGGAAAAGAGAAAGGATTCCCTCCTGCATCCGGGCCCCTCCCGAGGCGCTGAAAATAATCAGCGGAAGCCGGTTCTTTATAGCGTACTCGCAGGCCCTGGTAATCTTTTCTCCGACGGCCGTACCCATACTGGCCATCATGAACCGATTGTCCATCACGCAGATCACCGTCTTTATCCCCTTTATCTTTCCGGTTCCAACGATCACCGCTTCCTTCAGGCCGGTCTTCTCTCTCTGCTCCCGCAGCTTTTCCTCGTATCCGGGAAAGTCCAGCGGATTTCCTCCCTTCAGCGATCCGCAGATTTCGTGAAAGGACTTTGGATCGAGAATCGTCTTCAGTCTGTACCTTGCGGAAATATTGTAGTGATGTCCGCAGGCCGGGCAGACGTAAAGTGTCTCCGCAAGCTGTTCCTTGGTCAGCTTAGCGTCGCACTGCGGGCAAAGAACGACCTGTTCTTTCGGCTGCAGGCCCTTAAGGGCTGACAGCAGCTCTCTCTTCTGTTTAAACGGATTCATTCTTTCCTCCTGCTGCTTCATAAATGTCTAAGATTTCCGGAAGATGGCTTTCGATGAATCCGGTATCATAGCTTCCCCGCAGGAAATCCTGATTGTACATCAGCAGATGCTGTACGGGAAGCGTAGTCTCCACGCCGGTGATCACAGCCTCTTCAAGGGCTCGCCTCATCCGTCTTACCGCTTCGAGGCGGGTATTTCCCTTTGCGATGATCTTGGCCACCATGGAATCGTAAAACGGACTGATTTCACAGCCGTTGTACAGAGCGCTGTCCACCCGTATTCCCGCTCCGGCCGGAAAATGGATAAATTCCACTCTTCCGGGACACGGAGCAAAGTGGTCGAAGACTTTTTCCGCAGTAATTCTGCATTCGATAGCGTGACCTTCAAACCTTATTTCATCCTGCGTAAATCCCAGCGGCAATCCGGAAGCGATCCGCAGCTGTTCTCTGACGATGTTGATGCCTGTAATCATCTCCGTTACAGGATGCTCCACTTGTATCCGGGTATTCATCTCGATGAAATAAAAATTCTCGTCTTTGTCGACGACGAATTCTATGGTTCCCGCATTTTCATATCCGGCGGCCTTCGCGGCACGGACTGCCGCTTCACCCATACGCCGCCGCAGATCCCGGGAAAGGCCCCAGGCCGGCGCTTCTTCCACCAGCTTTTGATTTCTCCGCTGGATCGAGCAGTCTCTCTCTCCAAGATGTACGACGTTGCCGAAACTGTCGGCCAAAATTTGAAACTCTATGTGACGGGGATTTTCAATCAGCTTTTCGATATACATTTCCCCGTTGCCAAAGCAGTTTTCCGCTTCTGCCGATGCGGCGGAAAACCCTTCCCGAACTTCCTGTTCGTTATAAGCCTTTCTCATGCCGCGGCCGCCTCCGCCGGCGGACGCTTTAAGCAGTACCGGATAGCCTATAGTTTCTGCAGTTCTCACGGCCTCTTCCGCATCGCAGACGACTCCGTCAGAACCGGGAACAACAGGCACGCCCGCCTTCTTCATCAGCTTTCTTGCCGCCGCTTTATCGCCCATCTGTTCGATGACGCCAGAAGAAGGACCGATAAACTTGAGGCCCTCTCTCTCACAGGCTCTGGCAAATCCGCTGTTTTCGGACAGAAAACCAAAACCGGGATGAACTGCGTCGCAGCCTGTGCCTTTGGCCGCCTCGATGATGTTGTTTATATTCAGATAGCTCTCCGCAGCCCTGGGCCCTCCGATACAGACGGAGCGGCTGGCGATAATCCTGTGGAGAGCCTGACTGTCGGCCGTAGAATAAACGCTGACCGCTTCGATGGAGCTGTCCAGACATTCCCGTATGATGCGCACCGCGATTTCTCCCCGATTTGCAATTAGCACCTTTTTCAGCATGGCTCTACCTCGAACAGAACCTGATCGAACTCTACCAGTTCTCCGTTTACGCCGAAAATGCCTTTAACAATTCCGTCTGTCGGCGATTTGAGTTCATTCATCATCTTCATCGCTTCGACGAGGCACAGCACCTGTCCTTTTTCTACTCTGTCGCCGATACGCACGTAAGGCGGCTCATCCGGCGACGGCGCGGCATAATAGACGCCTACGATAGGCGATCTAACCGACTTTGCAGAACTTGAGGGCTGTGGAGCAACCGGCTTTTCTGCTGCGGGCGGGGCGGCCGGTTTTTCCCGTCCCCCGTCTGCAGACAGCTGCGAAGCGTTCTTTTCAAGACGTATGTGAACATCTCCCTGGTTCAGTTCCAAAGCGGAAAGTGTGGAAGCTTCAAATCGGGAAATCAGCTCAAATAACTCTCTTTGTTCCATCGTTTACGCCTGATACTTCTCAATGCAAGCTACGATATCGCTGACCTTTTTCATGTTGCCCAGCTCTTCATCAGGAATCTTGATGCCGAATTCCTCTTCAAGAGCCATAACCAGTTCAACAGCGTCGAGAGAATCGATTCCCAGATCATCGCTGATGCTGGCGTCCATTGTGATCTTTTCCTCTTCGCAGCCCAGAGTGTTAACCATCGTCTCTTTTACTTTTTCAAAATTCATTTCATTATTCTCCTTAATCTTTAGTCTTTCTTTTTACTTTAAATTTTTTAATTAAAATATTTTACTTAAAAAATTTTAATTAAAAAACTTTAAGTATATTACCAGTACTGCCGTAAAATGTCAAGGGATATTCTGGATTTCACAAAAACTACAAAAAAATCCGTCCCGGTTTTCCGCTCGAATCTACCCGTCAGTATCCGGGAGGCGTCGTCTTAAACACGCAAAAAACGGCGGGCTGCCGTTGCTTTGGCCGCTCGCCGTCTCTGTTTTCAAAAGACTTATCCTTTGTAGTTTTCTATCCGTTTTCTGGTTCTCTCTTCACCGAGGATCTGCTGTATCGTCCACACATCCGGAGACTGGGCTCTGCCCATCAGCGCGATGCGGATAACCGTGCTGACGTGACCCACATGACCCTTGTACTCCTCAGGATGCTTCTTGAAATCCTTCGGTTTCGCCGCGTATCCCAGCTGAACGGCGATATCTCTGATCTTATCGAACCACTGCCCCTGATCGTCGCCGTGATCGTAGCCTGCAAGATAAGCCTGGAGAATTTTCGGTATATCTTCCGCCGGTACTTCGGCCGGCATCTCATCCTCGATGTGGAACAGATCGTCGAAGAAATAACCGATGAACTTGATAATCTGCTCCGCGTAGATCAAATCCTTTCTCGGCTTGCTGTCTTTCCTGCCCAGATCCAGGATCTGTTCCATATACGCTCTGTCCTCAAAGAGATGCAGATATTCCGGATGAAACTCCTGCGCCCATGCTCTGAGGAAGTCGTAAATCTCTCCGGCAGGAATCTTCAGCAGAACATCCTTGCTGATATCGTTGAGCTTGTTCAGATCGAACAGAGCGCCGGAATTGCTCATCTTTTCCGTGGTAAAAGGAAATTCTTCCGTCGGACTTTCCGGATGGTCCATCCTCCACTCTTCGAAGTTGGAGTTGAGGATGGTCAGCAGATATTCCCGTACAGCCGCCGGATGATAGCCCTGCTTTCTGTAATAGTCCAAAGACAGTTCCGGATCCTTTCTCTTTGACAGTTTTCTCTTGTTGCCCTCTTCATCCAACTTCATCAGCTGAGCGGTATGACAGTATACCGGCGGTTGCCAACCCAGCTTCTCAAACAGCTCCACGTGAACAGGAAGAGAAGAAAGCCACTCGGCTCCCCGCACCACATGGGTTGTCCGCATCAGGTGATCGTCGATCACATGAGCAAAGTGATAAGTCGGAATACCGGTCGCCTTTAAAATAACCACATCCTGGAAGTTCTCCGGCATTTCCAAAATGCCTCTTATCGCATCGTTTACCCGAATCCGCCTTCCGGTCTCGTCGCCCGAAGGTTCTCCGTCGGAACGAAGCCGAACCACATATGGCATGCCGGCCTTCAGCTTCTCTTCGATTTCCTCGAGAGACAGCTGTCTGCTCTTCGCGTACCGACCGTAGATGCCGGGATTGACTTTATTCGCTTCCTGCTCCGCTCTGATTTCGGTGATTTCCTCCTCCGTCAGGAAGCAGGGATACGCTTTGCCTTCCGCCACCAGTTTCTTCGCAAAACACTGGTAGATCGGGCCTCTGCGGCTCTGCGTATAATCGCCGTACGCCCCGGTATCGCCGTCGAGTCCGGCTCCCTCATCAAAATCAATGCCAAAAAAGCGCAGAGAATTGATGATGATGTCTACGGCGCCTTCCACATATCGCTTGTCGTCGGTATCTTCTATGCGTAAATAGAACACGCCCCCGCTCTGGTGCGCCAGCCGTTCGTCGACAAAGGCGCCGTAAAGATTGCCGAGATGAATAAAACCCGTCGGACTCGGTCCGAGCCTGGTTACTTTTGCTCCCTCCGGCAGTTCTCTCGGCGGATACATCGCCTCGTACTCCTGCGGCGTCTTATCGATCTGCGGAAAGAGCAGATCGGCCAACTTGTTGTAATCCATTTATAAAAACCTCCGTCCCGGTGAATTTCAAGTCTTATAATTATATACTCTCCGCAGTATGGATTTCAAGTTTTTTGGCAAAATATATCTATCAAGCAAGGAGGTTTTTATGAATTCCAATCGATATTCATATTATTTAGATCATTTTACAGGTCAGCTGCCCGTAGGAGAAAGCTTCGACCTGGTGGAAAGGAAAATCAACATCGGCGGCAAACCGGGAAGGCTGTATTTCGTCGACGGTCTTTCGGACAGCGAAAGACTGCAGATTCTGTTCAACTTTCTTATGGCTGTTCCAAAGGAAAAAATGGAAACGGCAAAAAACGCCGACGCGTTTATGGAACAGCTTTTCCCTTATATCAAAAGTTCCGCCACCGACGATATCGACACGGCGGTAAAATTCCTCTATTCCGGTCTGGTCACCATTATTCTGGACGGCTTTGACAAGATCATCATTGCCGACGTCAGACGGTATCCGCAGCGAGGGGTGGAGGAGCCGGAAAAAGAAAAGACGCTCCGGGGCGCAAAAGACGGTTTTACAGAAAGCTTCATGGAAAATCTGGGGCTTATCCGCAGGAGAATCCGCGATAACCGTCTGATCTTCAAAAGTTACGTTATCGGAGAAAAGTCCAAAACCGACGTCGCCCTCTGCTATATGAAGGGAGTGGCCGACGCAGACCTTGTCAGGCGCATCGACGAAGGCCTTTCCCTGATCAAAATAGACAGCATATCCATCGGCGATCAAACCCTGATAGAGCAGCTGATCATACAGCTCAAAGGCGGGAAAAGGAGACACTGGATCAATCCGTTTCCCAAGGTGCGCTATACCCAGCGACCGGATATTATCGCCGCTCATTTAACCGAAGGAAAACTGGCTATAATCGTGGACAATACGCCGACGGTCATCCTGCTGCCTGTCGGAATCTTTGATTTTACACAGGACGTGGATGACTACTACTTTCCTATCCTTACGGGAAACTACCTTCGCTTCCTGCGCATTGCCAATATGCTGGTCATCCTGCTGCTGACGCCGCTCTACATGCTCATCGTGGATAAGGATCTTCCCATGCCTACAGATCTGAATTTTATCATACCCCAGGACCCCTTTGCGCTGCCTGTCTTCTGGCAGTTCATCATCCTGGAACTGGCCATCGACGGTCTGAAACTGGCTTCATTGAACACGCCCGAGTCCCTGGGAATGTCTCTCTCCGTCATCGGCGCGCTGATTCTCGGTGAGTTTTCCATCGATTCCGGCTGGTTTATCCCACAGACGATTCTGATGATGGCCGTGGTCGCTCTCGCTTCCTTTACCCAGCCCAGCATCGAACTCTCTTACGGTATTAAGTTCATCCGCGTTCTCACTCTGATTGGCTGTCGCCTCCTCGGCACATGGGGACTGGCCGCCGGGCTTGCAGCAGGCTTTGTAATGATTGCTTCCACCAAGACTCTCAGCGGGCATTCCTATCTATTTCCGCTGATTCCCTTCCGCTGGTCCTCTCTGAAAAAGCTCCTCTTCCGCACAGCAAAGTAAAAGCCAAAAGGCGTCCGATGAAGGTTTCCCTTCACCGAACGCCTTCTTTGTACTTAAAATCCCTGATGATAAAGGACTGCTCCATGAGGATAGCCGAAGAGAGAATACAGCGCGCTTCCAACCAAAGCGATAATACAGATCAGGATTACAACCGATCCGATAATGATCAGCGCTTTAGCCCACGTCGGCAGACCTTCCCGCGGCCTGCCTGCCGTATCCTGATCAAAGTTCTGAAAACTTGCTTCCCGTCTCTCCCATGTCTGCTGCGACTGAAATTCACTTTCCTTCAGCGGATAATCTCTTCTCACAATCAGATAGATCACCAGTCCGATACAGCTGGGAACCAGAGCGGCAACCAAAGCCCAGAGCCACGGACTGCAGTCGACCCGCCGGCTGGCGTCTCTGTACACACAAACGCCTATGATAATGGGAATTCCCACTGCAAACAGCAAAATAAGCGGAATAAAAAGCAGTAAAAATAAACTTCCGATAATCATGACCTTCCTCCCCTTTCTGTCAGTGAAAATACAACTACATTCATCCCCTTCAGTGGACGGAAGAACAGGATTCATCACCTTGTCTCCCGTCTGCCGGGGTACAGAAAAAGTATATCACATTTTGTCAAAGGTGCATATTATATTAAGAAAATCTTTTAACCTCGAGGTGAAGCAATCATGGCATATGATACCAGAGAGCTTTTCGCCCGTCTCATTCAATGTGAAGCAGGAGGAGAGGGCGAAGACGGGATGAGAGCCGTTGCCACAGTCATCATGAACCGGGCGACGATCGAATACGGTGAGTTCGCCCGGGTCAGCGAAGGAGGAAACATCCGCAACATCATCACCCAACCCGGTCAGTTTGTATGTATGAGAGAAACCATCGGCGGCACTTATAACCGCCAGAATATATACAACATGACTCCCACAGAGGAGCACTACGAAATCGTCGATTGGGCCATGGCCGGCGGCCGTCTTCCGGGCGTAGACGGTTCGCTGTTCTTTTACAATCCCTACAGCGAGACCTGTCCGACCTATTTCCCGACAAAGGTGGGAGTCATCCACAACCGTATCGGCGATCACTGTTTTTATCTTCCGACTTCATACTACGCTAATACATAAGAAGAAAGTATAAAAAATAAAGTAATAAAGAAAAGAAAAGAAAAGAGAGGTAAAAAAATGGCTACACTTTGCAACGGAGAAAACGGATGCGGAACAGTATCCATTCAGGATATGGCATCCGGCCCTTCTTATACGCCTACAGACAGAGTTCCATTTACACAGATGACCGAATTTATGCCGCAGATGGCGCAGAATTCCAACGTTCCCAGTGATACAGGCGTAATCGCCTCCATGGATCCGATCTCCGGTTCCATCTCTTCCGCACTGCAGGCGCAGACCGGTGCCGAAACGATTCCTGGTCAGCCGGATACCCCGGCATCTCAGATTTCTCAAGGCGGATCCAGCATCATTCCGGAAAGAATTCTTCCGGAAGCTCCGCAATTCCAAGTTCCCAACAACCCCCTCCTGCCTCCGGGCTATCAGGAGGTCATCGATTACGAAAATCTTCAGTACTTAAACGGGTTTCTCCGCACCCAAATCGGAAAGTACATCCGCATTGATCAGCTGATGGGCTCTTCCATGGTCGAAGACCGATACGGTTATCTTGTAGGTGTGGGTCTGAACTATATTCTCCTTCAGGAAATGGGCAGCGGAAACATCAGCGCAATTGATTTTTACAATATAAAATATGTCTACATTTACCATACGACAACCGGACTGCCGACAAACGGCACTCGATAAGACAACTTGCAGACGCTTCCGGCAATCGGCCGCATTTTCCGGGGATAAAGAACAGGCGCCATCAAAGATAAATCCTTTGATGACGCCTGTTCTGTTATTTACTCACATTTACCACGTCGCAGACTCCTCTGAAGCCCAACGTGCAACTTCTTTTGCCCGCTCCAGATAATCCATACGTTCACGGCAGGTGGAGTCGGAGATACACTGGCTGAACACCTCGGTCTTGTATGCTGAAACGGCGCGGCTTACGCTGGGTAAGGTTATAATATTTTTCACATGCCGTTTCATTTCCTCCGGCTCCGATCCGGTGCAGGTCAAGAATATGCCAACCTTCTTTTTCGGCCCAATCTGATAGGTCTTGCAGGCAAAAGTACAGCACAGCCGGTTGATAACGGTTAACATCTGCGCTGCCATGCAGTTATAGTAAATCGGCGCTTCCGCAATAATCCCATCCGCTTCATGAGCCCTGTGCAGGATGTCCATAAAATCGTCTTCCTGTACACAGACACCGGTTTGGGCACAACCATAACAGGCCCGACAAAATCCAATCCGTTTTTCACGGACGTGAATCAGATGCACTTGTGCTCCGTTGGATTCCGCTTCTTACATGGCTGCGTTGATCAGTGTATCTCCATTACCGCCGATTGTGGGCGATGCAGTCAAAAATAATATATTCTTCATTTCACGTCGTTCTTTCGTATTTTTTATATTTTGCCGGAAAGGTTCTTGGCTTCCTTCTCATTTGTCGCCATTCCCACGTATGTCATGCCATACATCTTCGCGAAGCGGCTCATGGTATATTCCGCTTTTTCCATCATCCAGCCTTCCGGCGCGGCCCCCTGAAACAGGAAGACAAACTTTCTTCCCTTCAGTGCGCCTGACGGCACCGGACCGTAAAAGCGATCGATAAGATTGCGGACCAGCCCGCTCATGTTATGCCAGTAAACCGGGGAGCCAATGACGATGGTATCCGCTTCCTTCATCTTTTCCACGATTTCGTCAAACTGATCGTCCGCAAATTCCTGCCCATAACCGTACACCTTATAATCTGCCAGGTTCAGCACCTGATAATCGCTGCCTGACATCAAGGTTTCCGCAAGTGCTGCGGTATTACCGTTTTTATTCGGACTGCCGTTGATAAATAAAATACTCATTTTGTTCCTCCTAACCTTGTTATCGTTTGTTAAAGACGGCCGCGGGTCAATTCTGCGGAGCGCAATTCCGCATGCATTCCCCGATCATACGAACACGCCGGTTCATTGACAGCACAGAGTCCACAGGAATTTTGCGGATCTGTTCTTCATCTGCACTGCCGTCAAAGTACATATCAACACCGAGTTCTGTAAACATGGCAAACATTTTAACTACAGATTCTGCAATATCTCCCTCAAACCCAAAAACATCTTTAAAATAGCCGCAAACGTTGTCCTAAGCTGCCATTGCCTTCAGGAAACGGGGAAACAGGGTCGTAAGGCTCTTGCGGTAGGATGCACCGAAGAGAACTTCCAGAATAAATTCCACCAGTCTCCTGCATGCCGCGCGCCGAAAATGATGAATTTTACGCAGTCCATCACGCTCACGCTGCCCGCGCCAATTTACACCGGATCCGCTGTCAGATCGCTGCGGAATAAAAGCCTTGTATCGTTTTTCAGATCAAAATCTTCTATTTACTTTCCTCCCGGTATTTTTAACTTTATTATAAGCTCCGTAAAGAAAAAACAGAAGTTCCGTTTAGGAAATCAGTTTATACCCTTTGGTATAAACTGCAGACGAAAAGCAAAGCCAACCTGCCAATGCAGGTTCCTTTGGTCAAAAGGAAACCCTGCAGCAGATTTAACAAAAACAAGGTTGTATTTCTCCTATACCGACGATATAATGAAAGTGTCAAACTTATCAAATAATTTAAGAAAGGACACTCCACATGAAAACGAAAAAACTGATAGGCATTCTGCTGTCAGCGGTTCTGGTATTTACCACGGTCTTCGCCGGAGCCGGCAGCGTCTATGCCGAAACGGAAACTCCGAAGGACTATCCTGTCGTCGGCGCCATAAAATCCGATGAGGGCACGATGAAGGCTGCAGCAGAAACCAATACGGACGTAGCTGTAACCGCAACCAGTATGAACGTAAATAAAACAGCACCAATGTATTCGACAATCGAATATGATCGTTCAAAATTAATTTATGTCAGAGTAAAGATTCCAAAAGCCGGTGCGTTTGCAATCAATGTGACAGCAGGCGCAGACGGAGTCGTTGGTTTGTACGATTCACTGAGTAAAGATGCAAAGCTAATCGCTTCTTCACCGGTATACAGAGCCTATTCCACGGAAGATTACGATACGCTCTACGCTTCAGTAAACAAAGCCGGTACCTATTATCTGATCTTTTCCACCGAGAGCTACGCCGAAACACAGTCTTTTTTAAGGTGTTACTACGCTCCTGCCGGCGGAACACCGACAGTGAGCAAGAACTTCTACGGAGCCAGCCCGAAAGGGGTAAACAGCGGCTGGAGTTACTACAAGATCACCACCGCCGGACTCCGCTACCTGACTATCTCCTTCCCAGACAGGATGAAGTCCAACTCTCTGTATCAGGTTAAGCTGATGAACAGCACCAAGAAAAAGAACCTGTCCAAGGGTATAATCGGAGTAGGATCCGGAAAAAGCTGGACCACTTATGCTGCAGTTCCAAAGGGAACTTACTATGTTGCAGTCAAGTGCAGCGATCCGATGTACGCCATCAATCTGAAGGCTACCAAAGTTACGGAAAACAGCGGCAGTACGCGGACAAAGGCCAAGAGTATCTACAAGGGAAATACCAAGAAGGGACTGATCACCGCCACCCAGAGCAGCACCTCCGCCGACTGGTACAAGATTAAAATTAACAGCAGCCAGAAGGTAAACCTGGAAGTTATCACGAAAACCGGCGGCTACAACGGAGGAATTCGCATCTCCGTATTCCGTTCCGGAAAGACAAAAGCCTTCGGTTCGTCCGACTTTTACTGGGATGATCCGGCCAGCACGCTTCAGCTGTACACCTCCGGTTACGGCGGCCGCCTGTCAAAAGGAACCTACTATATCAAGGTACAGAAATACGGCTGTGGCAGCGGTTACTATCAGATAAAGTGGAAATAAAACCGGTTCGATAATCATAGGGGAGACATTCCGCTAAGAAACTGTCTCCCTTTATTCTTTTTAGATAAAATTGAATGTACGGATAAAAAATGAAAAATATAATTGAAATCAACGGTCTAAACAAATGCTTCGGTGAAGTAAAAGCTGTACAGGATCTCAGTTTCCGTGTTAAAGAAGGCGAATTGTTTGCGTTTCTTGGTGTAAACGGAGCCGGAAAATCAACGACAATCAATATTCTGTGCGGACAGCTGGGCAAAGACAGCGGAAGTGTTTTTATCGACGGTATGGATCTGGATAAAGATACAGACAACATAAAACGAAATATCGGCATAGTCTTTCAGACGTCACTTTTGGATTCGATGCTGAGCGTTTACGATAATCTGAAATGCCGTGCAGCCTTGTACGGTATCTCCGGTCCTTCACTAGAAAAAAGGCTTTCGGAATTGTCAGAGCTCCTCGCTTTTAAACCGCTGCTGCAACGAACGTTAGGAAAGCTGTCCGGAGGACAGCGCAGGAGAATCGATATCGCCAGAGCCCTGCTTCACAAACCGAAAATACTTATTCTTGACGAGCCGACAACAGGACTGGATCCGCAAACTCGAAAACTGCTCTGGAATGTGATTTCCGATCTGCGCAGAGAAACAAAAATGACCGTATTTCTTACGACACATTATATGGAGGAAGCCGCCGAAGCTGATTACGTCGTAATTATCGACGACGGTAAAATTTCCGCGGAAGGCTCCCCCCTGCAATTAAAGAACCTCTATACCGGTGATTTTATCACACTGTACGACACAGACCAGGAGACAGTGAACGCCCTGGGCATAGAATACGAGCAAATCCCCGGTGCCTTCCGGCTGTACGTTCCGGATACGGCAACAGCCACCCGACTCATCCTGGAAAATCCTGAACTGTTTACCGATTACGAGATAACAAAGGGAAAGATGGATGATGTATTCCTCGCCGTCACCGGAAAAAGACTTGCATCGGATGAAGAAAGGGGTGAAGAAGGATGAAAACAGCTTCAGTTCTGATCAGCAGAAATATGAAAATGTTCTTTAAAGACAGAGGGATGTTCTTTACCTCCCTGGTTACTCCTGCCATTCTGCTGGTTCTATATGCAACTTTTCTCGGAAATGTCTATCGCGACAGTTTCGCGTCGGCTCTTCCTCCAAATCTCACCATTGCCGAAAAACTGACAGACGGTTTAGTCGTTGGTCAGTTGATCTCCTCAATCTTATCCGTATCATGCGTCACCGTTGCTTTTTGCTCTAACTTTCTCATGGTGAAAGACAAAGCTGACGGTACAATCAGGGATTTGCGTGTAACGCCGGTCAGCGCAGCAATTCTCTCTATAAGCTATTACGCTGCTTCTCTGATTTCCACGCTGATCATCTGCTTTTCTGCAGCCGGTATCTGTCTCATTTACGCGTCCATTGCCGGCTGGTACATGACTGTTTCCGACGTCTGCTTTCTTTTCCTCGATATCCTTTTGCTCGTTCTCTTCGGTACCGCCCTATCCTCCAGCATCGGTTTTTTTCTCTCCTCCCAGGGACAAATTTCAGCAGTTGGTTCAATTGTCAGCGCCGGCTACGGTTTTATCTGCGGCGCTTACATGCCGATCTCTTCATTCAGCGAAGGACTGCAGGAAGCTCTCTCTTTTCTTCCGGGAACATACGGAACTTCACTGATCCGTAATCACTCTCTGCAGGGCGTATTCAACGAAATAGAAAATCAAGGCGCAACTGCTGCGGTAATCCGCGGCCTGAAGGATGCTCTCGACTGCAACCTCTATTTTCTTGACGAACGGGTTCCCCTGTGCAGTATGTACATAATTCTCATTGCCGCAACGGCTGTCCTGATCGGATTTTATGTTCTGATCAATGTACGCAGGAAAATGTACTAAAGTATTTTCCAAAAATGCTCCGAGGCGCAGCCATGGCTGACTGCGCCTCAAGTTTTTTACCGCCCGGCGGTACCTGTTCTTAGTTATAGCAGTTGCAGAAAATGATTACCAGTAATAAGAAGAAGAACAACAAACTGGTATCTATACCGCCTTCGCCGTTGCGAAATAAACCACAATTGTTTGACATGTAATTCACCTGCTTCTTTCATAGATTTTTTACTATACAGTATGATGAAAAAGCAGAAAGTGTTACAAGAATAAACCCGGGTTTAGCGCTGAATGTCTCCTCCGGACAGCGCATCATCGTAAACGGCCCGGCTTCCGCCGATAAATTTCGGCCTGGTTCTGGCGCAAACCACGTGAGCCTCACCGATCTGCTTTACCGAAATCCTCACCGGTACAGCCACCTTCTTCAGGTGCATGCCGATCAGCGTATCTCCGATATCCATGCCGGCATCGGCTTTAATTTCCTCCACGGCAACAGGATGAACCGCATTCTGATATACGGTCATGGCAAAGGATCCTCCCGCGTGAAGCTGAGGAACGACGTTGACGATCTCCGTCCCCGGCAGCAAAGCGTCTTTTTCGACGATAACCGCCCGGTTGAGATGCTCGCAGCACTGGGCGGCCAGGTATATGCCTTTCTCCTTCAAAACGGGAAAAACACCTTCGTAAACAGCCTTAGCTGCATCGATATCAGATCCCTTTCCGATTCTGGCCCCCTTTATTTCGCTGGATGAGCAGCCGATGAGAAAAATATCCCCTTCCTTCAGCTTTGCAACCTCCACCAGCTCCCTTGCGGCCGTCTCCGCCTGTTTCCTGATCTCTTCATAACTTACCATTATCTTTCACCTTCTTCATTAAACGTTCCAGCTGTTCAAATATTCTCTCTGTTCTTCCGTAAGCGTGTCGATTTCGATTCCCCAGGCCGCAAGTCTTCTTCTGGCCACCAGATCGTCGATCTCTCCGCTGACATCGATAACCCGCTTCTCCAGTTTCTCGTGGTTCTCCTTGATGTAGATGGCGGAAAGAGCCTGTACCGCAAAGCTCATGTCCATGATTTCCGCCGGATGTCCGTCAGCCGCAGCTATGTTGACCAGACGGCCTTCTCCGATTACATTGATCCATTTTCCGTTGGAAAGTTTGTAACCCATGATGTTTTTGCGTGTTTCTTTCTTTTCTTCGGCAGCCGCCTCCAGTCCCTTCATGTCCACTTCGCAGTCAAAGTGACCTGCGTTGGTTAAAATGGCTCTGTCCTTCATGGTCAGCATATGGTCCACGGTGATGGTCTTACAGCAGCCCGTAGCCGAAACGAAGATATCTCCCAGCGGTGCGGCTTTCTCCATAGTCATCACATCATATCCATCCATTCTGGCCTCTATGGCTTTTACCGGATTTACCTCTGTAACGATCACCTTCGCACCCAACGCCGCAGCCCGCATCGCTATGCCTCTTCCGCACCAACCGTAACCGACAACGACCACGGTCTTCGACGCTACGATCAGATTGGTGTTGCGCATAATGCTGTCCCACACGGACTGTCCCGTTCCGTAACGGTTATCAAAGAGATGTTTGCAGTCCGCATCGTTGACAGCCACCATAGGAAATTTGAGAATTCCCTCTTTTTCCATGGCTTTCAGCCGGATGACGCCGGTGGTCGTCTCTTCGCAGCCGCCCCAGACCTCTTCAGCCAGATCCGGCCTCCGAGTATGAATCATACTGACCAGATCTCCGCCGTCGTCAATAATGATGTTTGGTTTCTGTTCCAGACACATCTCGATGTGCCGGTCGTATTCCTCAGCCGTCGCACCGTGATAAGCGTATACCCGCAAACCGTCGTCTGCCAGGGCAGCAGCCACATCATCCTGCGTGGACAGCACGTTGCTTCCCGTCACCGACATCTGAGCGCCGCCGGACGCCAATACCAGACAGAGATATGCGGTCTTCGCCTCAAGATGAACGGAAAGAGAGATCTTTATTCCTTCAAAGGGCCTGGTTTCCCGAAATTCCTCTTCCAGCCCCCGCAGAAGCGGCATATTATTTCTCACCCATTCGATCTTCTGGTGGCCGGAAGGCGCCAGAGAAATGTCCCTGATATCGTAATTCTGCATAATGTCTCTTATGTCTCCTTTCATCTCTTAGTCTTTAGTATTCTCGGTATCCTTACAGAATCGGCACCGAAAAACTTCGGGTAATATCTACATGACCCATCAGCGTTTCAGCCTCATCGCCGTCCACCGTAAAAGAAACCGCCTGTATTTCGTCAAACGATTTTATCAGCGTATTGACAATCTGTGAAATCAGCATTTTTTCCACCGTCTCGCTGCCGGACAGATTTTTGCTGGAAAAATCCACAACGGCCGTGCCGTTGTCTTCTGTAACATTATTAACTCTAAAATCTTTCTTAAAGGCCGTCGTCAGCCCTTCTGCATCCGTCACCTTTCCTTCTTTCATCTTGTTCACCGCACGAAGATAGAGTTCCGCTCTGCTGGAACCTTTTATCAGCGATTCCCGTTCGACTAAGACTTCCTGTCTGATTCTCGAATCCATAAAATCCTGACCAACCAGTGAAACGACAATCTTAATCTTCGTACCGCAGCTGGTAAGAGCCATCAGCAGGGAAATCGCAATGAGCATGATGACTATTTTAAAAAAATCACCTTTCATCCTGTCTGTCCGTCTCCTATTCCACCGTAACGCTTTTAGCCAGATTTCTCGGCTTATCTATGTCTTCGCCTCTTTCACGGGCAACATAGTAAGCAAAAAGCTGAAGAGGAATAACGGACAACAGCGGCGTTACCTCGTCGATGCACTCAGGTATGAAGATCACTTCCGTACTCTCCTGGCCGATTCTATCATTACCTTCCTTGGCTATGGATACGACATGAGCCAATCTGGCCTTAACCTCAACGATATTGGAATACATCTTATCGAACAGGGCGTCCTGCGTGGCGAGGGCGATAACTATGGTTTCCGGCTCCATCAGAGCGATGGTTCCATGTTTCAGTTCTCCTGCCGCTATGGCAAAGGAATTGATGTAGGAGACTTCTTTCAGCTTCAAGGATCCTTCGTAAGCCACGGCAGAATCGGTTCCTCGGCCGATGAAGAACACCTGATCCCGATTGTAAAGATATTTGGCCAGTTCTTCTATCTCATTCGCCCGTTCGATAATTGCGCTGACCTTTTCCGGTACAGCCTTCAATTCTTGTAAAACACTGTGGTAGTAGCTGTCGCTGATCGTTCCGCGTAGATCGCCCATGTACAAACCGATCAGATACAGGCAGATCAGCTGTGTCGTATAGGCTTTCGTCGATGCCACGGCAATCTCCGGTCCCGCCCAGGTGTAGAACACATCGTCGGACTCTCTGGCTACCGAACTTCCGACCACATTGACCACTGAGAGAACTCTGGCGCCCTTCCGCTTTGCTTCCCGGAGCGCAGCCAGGGTATCCAGGGTCTCCCCGGACTGGCTGATGGCGATGAACAACGTCTTATCGTCTACAAAAGGATCTCTGTACCTGAACTCTGACGCAACGTCCACCTCCACGGGTATTCTCGCCATCTTCTCGATGATGTATTTGCCCACAAGTCCGGCATGATATGCGGTTCCGCAGGCTACGATATATATCTTATTAAACCTTTCCAGATCCTCCAAAGTCAGAGAGATCCCATCCAGCTTTACTTTTCCTCTCTCGTCGAGCCGCCGCATCAGGGTCTCTCTGATGGCTTTAGGCTGCTCGTGTATCTCCTTGAGCATGAAATGCTCGTACCCTTCCTTCTCTGCATCCTCAAGACTCCAGGTCACCTGCAGCACATCCCGTTTGACCGGCTGCTTCTGCTGATCCAAAATCTGTATCTGCTCCGGGGTGCAAATCACCAGTTCTCCGTTTTCGATCAGATAGATCTTGTTAAGGTACTTTAAAAGAGCCGGAATATCCGACGCAATGAAATTGCAGCCCTTGCCCAGACCTGCAATCAATGGTGCATCCTTCCGAAAGGCAACGATCTTTCCCGGTTCGCTTTTAGAGATCGCCGCGAAAGCGTACGCCCCCTTCATCATTTTTACTGCCGCCAAAACAGCGTCTTCCAGATTTCCTTCATTGAGCACACTGATCAGATGGGCAATGACTTCCGAATCGGTATCCGTCCTAAACGATACGTGATGCTCCTCGATCAGCCATTTTCTCAGATCCATGTAGTTTTCCACAATCCCGTTATGGACGATGGCGATGGTTCCGTCCTCATTGGTATGCGGATGGGCATTCAGATCCGAAGGAACACCGTGGGTAGCCCATCGGGTGTGACCGATCCCCGTAGTTCCCTGCAGGTTTTCATCCGCTATTTCTTTTTCCAGATTGACGATCTTCCCCTTTTGCTTGCGGACGATCAGCTCCCCTTTTGACAAAAGGGCTATTCCTGCTGAGTCGTATCCTCTGTACTCCAGCTTTTTCAATCCATCTATGATAATGTCGCGCGCATTATCGTGACCTGTATATCCTACGATTCCACACATAAGTAAGCCTCTCTTTCCCCTCTTCAGCTGAATTTCCGGCTGATCATATCTGCCAGCTCCTGAGCCAGCCGGTGAATCTTCTCTATATCGTCCCCTTCAATCATCACTCTGATCAAAGGCTCCGTCCCTGACGGGCGGATCAGCACCCGTCCCGTATCTCCAATTTCCCGTTCAACATCCGCAACGGCCTGTTTTACTTCTTCGTCTTCCATGTAAAGCTTTTTATTTTCATTGGCAACTCTGGCGTTTTCCAGTACCTGCGGGAATATTCTGATCTCCGCCGAAAGCGCAGACGGCTTTTTACCTGAGCACAGGACGGCTTTCACAAACTGCAGAGAAGACAGAGTTCCGTCTCCGGTAGTCGTATACTCGCGGAAAATGATGTGTCCCGACTGCTCTCCGCCTATTACGCATCCGGTCTTCAGCATGGACTCCAGGACGTATCTGTCCCCTACGGCAGTGGTCTCCACCTCCGCTTCTACGACATCCTCGATGTACCGATGAAACCCGATATTGCTCATCACCGTAGCGGTTACTTTGTTTTCCGCAAGCCTGCCGGCTTCTTTGAGCATCTTGGCGCATATACAGATCGTCTTATCACCGTCGATGACCAACCCTTTTTCGTCAACTACGATCAGTCTGTCCGCGTCCCCGTCAAAAGCCAGACCGATATCCGCTTTTTCCTCCACTACTTTTTGCTGGAGCTTCTCCGGATGAGTCGAACCGATCTTGTCGTTTATATTCATTCCATCCGGTTCACAGCCGATGACGATGACTTCGGCGCCCAACTCTCGATATACTCTCGGAGCAGTCCTGTACGCCGCTCCATTGGCACAGTCCAACACCACTTTCATACCGTCCAGGCGCAGATCCATAGTCGAGAGAAGAAAACGGCAGTAAAGATCCTCTGCGTCTTCTTCCCCATCCAGGCATCTGCCCAACTCTTCTCCGGTCATGTGACTGTTGGGATCGATATCGCGAATGATGATATCTTCTATCTTTTCCTCCAGCGCGTCATCCAGTTTGAATCCTTCACTGTTAAAGAATTTGATCCCATTGTATTCAAAGGAATTGTGGGATGCGGAAATGACAATTCCTGCATCGGCTTTGTAATACCTGACCAGATATGCCACAGCAGGGGTAGGAATTACTCCGGCTTTGATCACATTTCCCCCTACGGCAAGAATTCCTGCCGTCAGGGCGTTTTCCAGCATGTCGCCCGATACCCTCGTATCCTTTCCGATCACAAAGACAGGCCGCTTATTCTCCTTTCGCAGGACATAGGCACCTGCCTTACCCAAATGAAAAGCCAGTTCAGGAGTCAGCTCGGAATTGGCAATCCCTCTGACACCGTCAGTACCAAATAATCTTCCCATACACACCTCTTTATTCTATGATAACTCTGATTTTATCCGGATTAACACTGATCTCCGAATAGCTGCCGCTGCATTCTACCCGCAGTTCTACCTGATGACTGCCTGCCTGAAGTCCGCTTACGCTAATCGTCAAATTGAAATCCGTTTCCGCTATTTTATCGATATCTTCTTTTCTGCCGGTCAGCGTAACGGTTATACTATCCGTCCGCACATCGGCGCTCAGCTCGTCTCCCAGTCCGGTTATTTCCACATTGGATCCGCTGAATGTAAATTTCCTGGACTCCGGCGGCTCCACAGTAACCGTCGCCGTTAGCTCGGATGACTTGGAAGACACCTGGACATTCTCCGGGAGAATCGGCGTCAGGGTAATGCTCGTGTTCTCCGTGATGTCAGAAATATCCACAGACTGCGCGGATATGGAGTCAATCGCCTCAAGATCGCTGCTCCGGCCTTTGATCGTAATCTCTTCCGGCGCCGATACATTCCTTGTATAGAGGTCGCTGCTGTTGTCTACAACCGGCACATCAAGAGGCACCGTTTTGGTCTTCGCCAACTCGGCTGTCACTGTGACGGACTGTGCCGAGAGATTCACACTCTTCACTTCAGCTCCGGACTTGTTTACAGGAGTCAAGCCGCATTTAATCGACTCCGGCTGGTCGGTAACCTTTCCGGCTCCCACCACGGCTCTCACGTAAGAAACCTTGTCAACCTGAGAAACAGGTCCACTGACAACCACGGATTCTCTGCTCATATCAACGGTAATCGGTTCCTCATCTTCCGCAAAACTTCCCTGATAATCCACCTCTACATCCACTTTTTTCGATCGGCTTTCTTCAACAATTACCGTAATCTTATTCAGACTCTTGTTCTCTATCTCCACGCTATCCGGAATATGAAGATCTATCTTCAGTTCGTTTTCGCCCTTTGCCGCATCTGCCAAGTTGACCGTTGCCGCAATCTCTCGTTCCGATATACTGCTGATGTCCGCTCTCGTTCCGATAATCGTAATATTCATTTCCGTGTCGCTGGTTTCCAGTACAGCGAGACCTTTTTCCTGAAGAGATTCTTCATTGACCAACTGAATCGGTACGCTGCGAAAAGTCCGCGTATCTACAGGGTTTGTCTCCCCAATCACGTATCCCCATATGCAAATCGCAATAACAAGGGAAAGGATGATCGTAAATCTCTTGTTACTTAGCATCTTTCCTTCCCCCTATTTTTTCAAAAATTCTGCTGAACTTAAACGAATTGTCGTCGCTGTCGGTGATATAAAGATTCAGAAGCGTTTTTTCCACCGTCTTTGTATCCAAAAATCTGGTCAGCTTTCCGTCTATGGCCATGGAAATGATCCCGGTTTCTTCGCTGACAATCATGGCGATGGCATCGGAATTCTCCGTAATGCCTATGCCCGCCCGATGCCTGGTTCCCAGACTCTTGTTGAGATCTTTATTTTCCGTCAGCGGCAAGACACAGCCGGCGGCAAAGATCTGGTCGCCTCTGATGATTACCGCGCCGTCGTGAAGGGGAGCTCCTTCGTAGAAAATATTACCGAGAAGCTGGGCGGAAATATCCGCTTCGATCACTGTACCGGTCTCTGCGATATCGGTAAGCGAGGTTTCTCTTTCCAATATAATAAGAGCGCCGGTCCTGGTGCTGGAAAAGGATTCCACTGCCTTGACGAACTCGTCAGTGATATTCTTTGCCTTTTCTTTGTCCAGCTGTCCGAAAGGCGCTTTAACGATTTTGCTTCTTCCAACATACTCAAGTCCTCTGCGCAGCTCAGGCTGAAATACAACGACCAGCGCAATGACGCCCAAAGTCATGGTCTGACGCAGAATCCAGTTCAGAGCATATAAATTCAGCACGTCGGACAGAAAAAAAGCCGCAACTAACATGAGCAGCCCTTTTACCAACTGCTGCGCTCTCGTCTCCTGGATAAATCCGAGTATCTTATATACAATAAACGATATGATTAAAATGTCAAATATGTCATTGATCCCAATACTTGAAAAAATATTATCAAAAAAACGTTCCATAGAATTCCCCTTATACATATTATGTTAATTTTACAGGAAAAAATCTAAAAATTCAAGGGGGATAGCGTAAAATGAGCCGCCCCTTAAAGGGCGGCCCGATATGCTAATATGTGGTTTCTAAAACTCCGTAATTTCCGTCCTTTCTTCTGTAAACGACATTGACGCTGTCCGTCTCCATGTCCAGAAATACAAAGAAGCTATGCTGAAGCATCTCCATCTCCAGAACCGCCTCTTCGACCGTCATCGGTCTGAGCTCGAATTTCTTCGTGCGGACGATCTTGACCTCTTCAACTTCTTCCTCCATCTCCGGCAGTCCTTCAAATCTTACGGATTTATTGTCGTTGTACCGCTTCTGCAGCTTGCCCTTAAACCGGGACATCTGGCTGGACAGTTTGTCTACCACCCGGTCGATTCCCTCATAAATATCCGAGACAACCTCTTCACCCCTGAAAACGGCGCCTTTGGCATTTATTGTCGCTTCGATCTTGTCTCTGCCTCTTTCCTGAGATAATACTACATTTACAGTAATATCATCTGAAAAATACTTGCCCAGCTTATCAAACTTTTTCTCCATGGTATCCTGCAAATGTTTGTAGGTATTGAAGTTTTTACCCGTAATGTTTACCTTCATTTGATGACCTCCTTTGTTACCTCAGGGCCTCCTGGCCATAAGTTTTTGTTAATACGATTATACCATGGTTTCCGAAAAATTCATATGATAATTTGCCGATATTTATGTGATGTTTTTACATCTGTTTAACATTAAAACGACTGAAGAAATGCTCGACGGCATTGCAGTTGTCTGGCTGACCTGGTCTTTGCCCCCACACTTGCCTTTTCCGGGATTTTCCCGAGGACTTACATCTAAGCTACGCCATGATCACTGCCGCGTCCCGCGGAACAGCTTACGTGGATCCTTTTGCCCGTAACTGGCATGGATTTTCAACCACAGACCCAGACAACTGCAATACCGTCGCCTTTCTATCTTACCGCGAAGGCCATAAACCAAACCTCTTTGGGACGGGCAGCCTCGATGGCGCGAAAACACTCTCTCGCCGTGCTTCCCGTGGTATAGAAATCGTCGATCAGCAGAATTTTCTTTTCCTTCATCTGCTCCGTCCATTTCTCGTTCACAATAAATTTTCCCTTTACATTCAGTTCCCTCTCGACGGGGCTGAGTCCCCGCATCGGCATAGTGTCCTCCGTACGCAGCAAACCATGCTCGATACACGGAGCGCCGACCTTCCTTCCGAGATGGCGGCCGATCAGGGCCGCGTGATTGAAACCTCTTCGCTTTTCCTTTTCCGGATGCAGCGGCACCGGTACAACTGCGTCGATAACAGCATTTTCCAGGGACAGCCGATCAGACATAATCTCAGCAATATCTCTGGCAATATACTTCTTTCCGTTATATTTCAGCGCGAAGATCAGAGACCGCTCATATATGCCGTACCGGGTGCAGAATATGGCTTTCATTCCATCCCGCTCTTCAGGCTCGCCCCCTTCCCACCGAATGTGGCTCATGCAGTGATCGCAAAGGTTATAGGTGCGGCTCTCATCGATCAGATTTCCACAGCAGCTGCAGTACAGCGACGGCGGATAGAGCAGATCCAGCCCTCTGTCGGTCAGTTTTTTCAAATTCATCTTCCTGCCTCCATGAGTTCCTCCAATCGGTACTTTAATCCGGAATACCGCATTTTTATCCGGTTGTTATCGATCATGGCATTCATCCTTGCTTCAGATCCGACCAGCACGACAACCTTTTTACCCCTGGTTACCGCGGTATAGAGCAGATTTCGCGTAGCCAGCACAGGCGGAAACTGAAATACGGGCATGACCACAATGGGGAACTCGCTTCCCTGGCTCTTGTGAACCGTAATCGCATAGGCCAGCTCCAGCTCATCGAGCTGCGAAAAATCGTAGGTTACATACTTGTCCTCGTCAAAGATCACGGTCATTTGGCCCGCCTCCTTGTCGATTCTCTCGATGAAACCCACATCACCGTTAAACACACCCTCTCCTTCAGAAAAATCCCTGCGCTTTCGCCAACCAAGCTGATAATTGTTGCGTATCTGCATGACTTTGTCGTTTTCGCGAAAGATCCTCTCTCCGAACTTTTTCTCATTCAGATCCTCTCTCGGAGGATTGAGCGTCTCCTGAAGCTGCTTGTTCAGCGATATGCAGCCCAGATTTCCCCTTCGCACCGGCGTCAGCACCTGTATATCCCGAACCGGAACGATTCCTTCGTAATAGGCGGAAAGACGCCGGTTAACCAGCTCGAGGATCAGACTGACAATCGTTCGTTCCGACGGCCTTTCCATAAAGAAAAAGTCCTTGTCTCTGCTGTTTACACAGGGATATTCACCACTGTTTATCCGGTGCGCGTTGACCACGATCATGCTCTCTTCAGCCTGACGGAAAATTTCTCTGAGAATTACCGTGTGGGCATATTCACTCTCGATGATATCCCGCAGTACATTGCCCGCCCCTACGGATGGAAGCTGATCGTAATCGCCTACCAGAATCAGCCTGGTTCCCGGTTTTATCGCGTCGGTCAGTCCCTGCATCAGCATGAGATCGATCATAGACGCTTCGTCGACGATAACCGCATCGTATTTGAGCGTGTCCTCGCTGTTCTTGCCGAAGCGCATCGCGTCTTCACCCTCTGAATAATAGTACTCCAGCAGCCTGTGAATCGTCGACGCGTAGTGGCCGCTGGTTTCAGTAATCCGCTTGGCCGCCCTGCCCGTAGGAGCGGCAATGGCAACCTTAAATCCGCTCTGTTCAAATATGTTGATCAACGTATTGATGATTGTCGTCTTTCCCGTTCCCGGACCGCCGGTAATGACGGACAGACCGCAGGAGAGAGAACTTTTCACAGCCTCTGCCTGCTGATCTGAAAGCACGATGCCCGTTTCACTCTCCGTCTTTTTTATCATGCTGTCAGCATCGACAGACAGTCCTTTTAACTCTGCGCCGTTGATGGCGGCAATATTTTGGCACACCTTCTGCTCCGCATAATAGTAAGCGTAGAGGTAGACCACGGTCTGTCCTTTCAGCGCGTCAACCTGAACCTGTCCTTCGAAAGCCATCTCGACCAGGTTGTCGTAGACCAGTTCTCTCGAAAGATCCAGAAGTTGAGCAACCCTTTCGCAGAGTTCATCCTTGGGAACATATGTATTTCCTTCTCCTGCGTAATAGTTCAGGCCGTATTTAATGCCGCTCTTCACGCGGGATGGACATTCTTTTTCTATGCCCATCTTCTCGGCGATTTCATCAGCTTTCCGAAAACCTATGCCGTGAACCTCTTCGACCAGCCTGTAAGGATCCTCGCTGATCAGGGGTACAGCGTCCGCCCCATAGTTTTTATACAGCTTCAGCGCATAATCGGCCGAAATGCCGTACTGCTGAAAAAACATCGACACATTGGCGAATTCCCGATGGGCGGCGAAAGCCTCTCCGATAGCCGCCGCTTTCTTCTCGCCGATTCCGCTCACCGAAGCGAGTCTGAGCGGTTCCTTTTCTATGACTTCAAGAGTCGCATCCCCAAAGCGGTCGACGATGGCCCTTGCTGTCTTCGCCCCTATGCCCTTAATGGCTCCGGAGGCGAGAAAGCTTTCTATATTTTCCCTTCCGGTAGGCAGCATCTCCTCAAAGGCAGAAAAAACAAACTGCTCGCCGTAGACCGGATGATTTTTAAAGGTTCCTTCAAGCCGGTAACACGCGCCCTTATTGCAGGAAGGAAGGCTTCCCACCACGGTAAAATACTCGTCTTCCGTCTCCAGAACAGCGATGGTATAGCCGTTTTCCTCGTTGTGAAAGATGATGTCCGTGATAACGCCCTGCTTTTCTTCCATCATCTTATCCATCTGACGTATCGGGTCTTGGCCGCTATCTTGTTCCTCGAATATTTCTTGGCCATCTTCAGCAGCACGTCGCGCTGGTTATTCTTCGGATTACTGTGCACTACGGCGATGACAAGATCCAGCAGTTCTTCCGCTCTCTCTGCGGAATCGACGATCCCGGCCTCCAGGATATCGTTGGCGTCGATGACCAGATCTTCCACAAAGACCGGCTCTTTATTATTGCGTATCTCTTTCATCATATAGTTTCTGGATTCGATCTTCACCGCCGGCTGGTCGTAGACGATGCGCATGGCTTTTGACAGATTGTGGAGATACTCATAGCGCTCAAGTCCGTGTTCGAAGAGATATCTCTTAAACGTCTTCCCATCGTTGAGGAAGGTGAGATTGACTATCTCATCCACCCCGTCTTTCAGATGCTGCTCCGTCTTCGGATCGAATTCCATCCGTTCGATGGCCGCCCTGGCCTTTCTCCTGGACAGCGTGGTAAACAACAGCCCCAGTCTTCTCGTCTTCACCGGCTTCGTCTTGTCTATATTTTCGCACACGGTGTTGAACGCCTGCATATCCGTGTGGTTCATCTTTCGTGACACCTCTTCACCGAAGACCACCGCCATAAGGCCGCTTTCCGCCATGGTCTTCAATCCTTTTCCTGCGTTTTCTGTAACCAACAGCTTTTCCAGTTCCTCCCGAATCAGGCCGATGCTGCTTTCAAGGAGAAGTCTCCAATTGGACAAAATCGCGTCAAAGACCTCCTGGTGCAGATCAAAACCCACTTCAGAAGCAATTCTGACAGCGCGCATCATTCTGATCGGCTCTTCCTTAAACATTTTTCCAGGGTCGTCGACGGTGCGAATCAGTTTTTTCCTGATGTCCTCCCTGCCTCCGAAGGGATCCGCAAAGGTTCTCTCCGGATTGTCCGCCATAGCGTTTATGGTAAATTCTCCTTTACGCAGGAAATCTTCAATATCCCCTTCAAAGCGGCGTACGTCGAGGATTACGCCCTCCATCCTGTCCGGCTCTCCCTCATCGCCTTTCACCTGATGCGTTAAATCAATCCTCACGATCTGTTTCTCTTCATCTATAACTACGCCATCGGGAAAAAGGCGGCAGACGTCATCCGCATTGGCCCGGGACACCAAATCCCAGTCCAGGCATGTTGCGCCTCTCAACGTATCCCTTACACACTCGCCGGCGGCATAAGTCTCAAATCCTTCTTTTTCCAACGTTTTCAGCACCGAATGAACATCTCTGTCAAATTTGATCACTGGTAAAACCTCCGTCTTTATTGTTCCGTCGATTTGTAGATCCGACGGTTATCCAAGATCCATATGCGGTCAGAAAATTCTCCTGGTTCCAATCCCCGCAGTGCTTCTTCCATATCGAACATCCTGGCGTCGAGAATATCCAGATAGTGCAGCACTTCTGCCTCCGGGAAGAGCGGCTTTTTCGGACTGCCGAATTCCGGTTCATAGTGATGGGACAGAATCATGTGCTCCAGCATGACGGCTTTTTCATCAGGAATGCCCAACTCAGCGGCCAATCTGTCGATATACTTGATGCCCTGTACGATGTGACCCAGCATCTGTCCTTCAAAGGAATACCCCGGGGACACACCGTACTTATTAGATTCAATCTCGTTCAGTTTTTCTATATCATGGATGATGACCCCCGCAGCCACCAGATCCCTGTCGAGTATAGGGTACACCTCGCAGACCCTGAGTCCTGTCATCAGCATCCGCTTCATGTGATATAAAAGACCTCCGTATTCGGCGTGGTGATTCTTCGAAGCAGCCGGATAGTACATCAGTTTTTCGCGATTGTCAGTCAGTATTTTTCCGCACAGCTTTCGCAGATGCTCGTCTTTCATGTCTTCTGCCGCACCGCAGATGAAACTGTACATTTCCTCCGACTTTTCAGGGGCCGCCTTGATAAAATCGGAAATATCCAGCTGATCTTCCTCGTTGCTCATCCGAATTCTGCCGATCCTAAGCTGCGTCTGATTCTGCCACTGCGTTACCTGGGCTCTTACCTTGACGATATCGCCTTCTTTGATCCCGCTGAGCATATCCGTCTCGCTCTCTGCAATATCCCATTTTTTCGAATTCACTTCGCCGGTCTTGTCTCCAAGCAGAACATCAAAATAGGGCTTCTTGTTAGCTCCTACTTTGATTCCCGCGCCCTTTACCATAAAAAAATCCGTGATTTCACTGTCCAATCGATTCTTCAGATCTTCCGCATAATACTGTTTCATTCTCTCATCTCCGTAAAGCAGAGAACGGACCGGGCAGCTGTTTCCCGATCCCCATTCTCTGCCGTTTTCATTGATTCTTCAAACTTCGCTTATGTTAAATGATACCATAAAGCGGGTGGATTGAAAAGAATCATTTCTTGCCGGGCAGGGACACGCCTTCGACAAAAAAGGCAAAAAGGCAATCCGGGCGAAGGTTTGTCCTTTGTTCTCAAACTCTCGTCTCATAGGAGACAGCCCGCTTGAAAACTATATAACCATACAAAACGGGCGGCGCTGCGGCTCTTCCGGCAGCGCCGCCCGTTCTGACGGGACTTCTCCATCTATACAGCTTTTTCTTTCGGCCCCCCCTCGGCCGATTTCAACGCGACGCTTGCTTTGAACAGATCTCCGTCTATACTGATACTAAAGGTGCCGTTCATCAGCTTGGTCAGGTCCTTTGCAATGGAAAGACCCAAACCGCTTCCTTCGGTATTACGCGATTCATCCCCTCGGGTAAATCTTTCCATCAATTCATCCGCACTGATGTTCAATCGATCTCTCGACATATTCTTTATCTCCAGGACGACCTTATCTTCTCTGGTTAGAATATCCATGTACACCCGGCTTCCGCAAAGGGCGTACTTGCAGACGTTGACCAGCAGGTTTTCTATCACCCGCCAGAGCAGTTGACCGTCGGCCATCACGTACACACTGTCGGCCTTATTGGTGAAAATCACCTCCAGATTGTTGGCGTTCAGACGCTCTTCCAGCTCAGCAAGAGCCTGACTGACGATGGAAGTCATCTCTATCCGCCCCAGTTCCACCGGAATTGCCCCGCTCGAAGCCTTGGCGGCTTCAAATAGATCCTCCGTCAGTTTTTGAAGCCGCTTGGTCTTTTCATCGAGAATCTGCAGATACTCCCCTGCTCTCGGACTGTCCAGCCCTTCTGTCTTCAGCAGATCGATGTAAGAAACCATAGACGTCAACGGCGTCTTCAAATCGTGAGATACGTTGGAAATCAAGTCCGTTTTCATCCGTTGATTTTTCAGCTCATTCTGAACCGCAACCCCTGCCGCTGCGGAAATATCGTTTATGTTCATCGCCAGGCGATCAAGCTCACCATTGTCGCTGACAGGTATCCGATAGTCCAGATTCCCCCTTCTGATTTCCGCAACTCCCGTCTTTATCGCCTGATACTTCCTCAGCCATTTCGGCACAAAGATGAAAATCAGAATCAGTACCGGGATAATACCGAACCAGGTAGCCGAAAGCAGACAGCCTGCGACAAGCACCACCATCACTTTCCAGAAAATTTCATCGCTGGCCTTAGCGGCCTCGTAGAGGTAATATACGATCTTTCCGATAATCGTATGCCGCCAGAACGCGCCGGCCTTCAGCTTTCTGCACAGGGACAGCACCGTGATCAGCGCAAAGGAGAAAAGAAAGGCCGTCGCTAAAACGGCGAAAAAGATCTCCAGCCATCTGGGCTCAAACTGGGACGGATTAAAGGCGTACCATTCATTGTACTCTCTGAGTTGGGTTTCCGACAGCTCCCCGAGCAGACCAGCGTACCACTGTCCTCCAACCAGAATATCAAAATAAATATAGGACATGAGCCCAATACCGAAAACAGCTAATCCGCCGGCCACGATCTGCAGATCGGTAAAAAGCCGGTCAAACCAGTTGAGCTTTATCTTGCCGTTTTCATCTTTTTCCCCTGTTTTCCACAGAGCGATGATTAGCGCAAGCAGCGCGATAAAGAATACCGCCATCTCTACCATCCATAGGATGGAAATGTTATCCTGCACAGTGGGAATTCGCGTTTCCCAATAATCCAGGCTGTAACACAGCGCCAACATACAGCCGGTCACGAAGGCTATGCCCGCCGCGGCAACAAAGACCACGCTGCCTCCCGCAACCAGTTTTTTTCTAAAGCTTCTCGATTTTGTATCCAATTCCCCACACCACCTTCAAATATTTCGGATTCTTCGGGTTTATTTCGATTTTTTCCCTGATCCTTCGAATGTGGACGGCTACCGTGTTTTCCGGATTGTACGCCGGTTCGTTCCACACGATCTCGTAGATCTGCTCCATGGAAAAAACTTTGCCTGCGTTTTCGGTGAGCAGTTTCAATATGCCAAACTCCGTAGGCGTCACTGTCACGTACTCGCCGTCCACTCTTACCGTCTTTTCGTCATCGTCGATCTCAAGTCCCCCTGTTTTATAAACCCCGCTCTTCTTTTCCATGCTGCCCAGGTCCACGTACCTCCTCAGCTGGGATTTGACCCGGGCGATCAGCTCCAAAGGATTGAAAGGCTTTGTAATGTAATCGTCGGCGCCTACGTTCAGGCCTGTAATTTTATCGTAGTCCTCTGATTTAGCCGAAAGCATAATGATGGGAATGTTTTTCTCTTCTCTGATCTTCATCGTTGCCTGCACACCATCCATCTTCGGCATCATTACATCCATGATGATCAGGTGAATCTGCCGATCCCTCACCGCATTCAAAGCCTCTACCCCATCATAAGCCTTGAAAACCGTGTACCCCTCGTTGCGCAGATAGATCTCTACCGCGCCGGCTATCTCCTTATCATCATCGCAAACCAGAATATTCATTCGTCCTCTCTCCTTTCGCTTACAGTTATAGAATATCCGCAAATTATTACAAAGCAGTCATTGTGTTTCTTACAAAATTCTTAATAAATTTTAACACAGCTGTCCTCTCTGATCAAACGATGGCCGCTTCATCCATTTCCAAGATAGACATTCCGACAAATCGGCTCTCCCATCTCTTCACAGCAGGGATCATTACGCGGAAGACAGCATAAAAAATACGCGGCAGAAAGGTAACCTCCGTTTCCACCGCGTTCTCGTTACTTAATGACAAAATCGCTATCTGTTCACGATGGCCTGAAGAACCTGATTGGCAACCGGCCCCGCTACGCTGCTTCCGTAACCTCCGTTTTCGACGCAGACGACGAAAGCGTAAGGATTGTCTTCGTTTTTAATAAATCCCGCAAACCATGCGTTAGGCTGTTTGCCGTATACTTCCGCGGTACCTGATTTAGCGTAGATATCCAACCCGGGGAAATTGCTCTCGCCATAGTTAGAAACTACATTATTCTTCATCATAGAAGTCAGCTTTTCCGCCGTCGACTCTTCGATCATGCGATCTGTTTCTTCCGCTGAAGAAAGGGCGGAGTGAAGCAGTTTGGGAACAGTTGATGTTCCGCCGTTGGCAATGGCCCCCATATATACCATCATGGAACAAGGATTCAGCTCATCATTGTACTGTCCGATTCCCGCCCACGCCAGATTCAGCGGCGCATTGTCCGGAAATTCAAAGGAACCTTTTGAAGTCCTGATTCCGTCAATATCGTAGGAAGAGGTCAGACCCAGCTTCTCTACATATTCGCTCATCAGTGTCGAGCCTACTCTCTGGGTAATATCCGCAAAGGCGCAGTTGCAGGATTTTGCAAGAGCGCTCTCGAAATCCACAGTACCGTGGGCAGAAGTGCAGGTAACCTTCTCTCCGTTTATATAGCTCACGCCCGAACAGGTGTAAGAATAGGAATCCATACCCTGAACATTTTCGATGGCCGCCGCAGAGGTGACCAGTTTAAAGATCGACCCCGGAATCAGATTGGCAGACAGAAACTTATTGATGTAGATTCCTGACGTATCATCCGGATTCACCTCCGGCGGATTGGCCGGATCAAACCCGGGTGAGCTTACCATGCAAATGATCTCTCCCGTCTCATAATTGTATACACCTACGAGTCCATCCCGTCCGCCGAGAGCCTCATATGCCGCCTTGCAGACATCCGCGTCAATCGTCAGAGTGATATCATTCCCTCTTCCGGTTACGCTATAGGTTCCGGTGAGGAGATTGTAACCCACAAGCTGACTTTTAAAGGCGCTTTCCGCCGATGTGGCGATATTGCCGTCCATATCCCCCACAGCATGGAGTGTTGCCCTGCGTATAGATTCATCTTCGCTGTACTCCACCGTTCCGCCTTTATTTTCGGCTAACAGCGTTCCGTTGACGTCATAAATTCTGCCGATAGCCAACCTTCCATCCTTGTAAATGCTCTGGTTGGCATAAAACGTGGCCCAGTCTGCGCCGTGAGCGACATAGCGGTAAACAAAGACGCAAATTCCCAGGAATAGAACCGCGGCCAAGGTTAGACAGATAATCGCTCTCTTCTCCAGCTTTTTCATGCATCGTCACCCCCTTCTATTTTAAAGCCTTTCTCGGAAAGGCTGATCGCAATACTGGCATTTTGCCTCGTATCCGCCGCTTTCAGAAACGACAGGAGCCCCCACGAGGCGATCATGCTGGTGCCTCCGTTGGAAACAAATGGGAAGGTCACACCAGTCAGCGGGAACAGGTCTACAGATCCGAACACGTTCAGTATGGTCTGAAAGAGGAACATGGACATAGCCGAACATGCCGCAATAGTATAGTAAGTCGATCTGCCGGCCCATATGGATCTGACGGCAAAGATGGACAGGGTGATAATGGACAGCACGGCAAGAAGGGCTACGATCAGCCCCCATTCTTCAATGAGCAGACCGAAAACCAGATCCGTATCCGCAGCGCCTACGCTGTTGAGCCATCCCTTTCCTGCTCCCACGCCCACAAGACCTCCGCTTGCGGCTGCCGACATCGTACGGGTCTGCTGAAATCCGGTAGAATCAGCAAATTCCCATACATGACCCCACACGGAAAACCTTTCGGCAATATACGACTTGAATTTCAGTACCATGAGGCCGCCGACAAAAGCGACTCCCAGGATCAGAATCAGTTTGGTAAAATCTCCGCTTCTGAGGAAGGAGATGACGAGGAAGGTCACAAAGAAAATGATTGCCGTTCCAAAATCGCCCATCAGCGCCAGACAGCAGAAGCAGAATCCGGAAAAAATCATAAAGATCAGCGAGTTTTTCTTTTCAAACAGTTCATCAAGCGACGCCGCGCCTACCCAGATAAACGCCAGTTTGACGATTTCCGACGGCTGAAAGGAAAGTCCGCCGATCTGTACCCAGTTGGAAGCGCCGAACTTGGTCGTCGCAAAAAGCAAGTTAAAAACAAGCAGCGCGGCTGCTCCGATGTACATCAGCTTTCTTATGGCTTTGGCCCGGTCGAGATTGCGCAGATAAGCGCACATAAAGATAAAAAGCGTCACGCCTATAACGACGGCGACAAATTGTTTGAAAACCGATTCCGGATATTTTGACGCGGTAACGGCCAAACTCAGCGTAGATAAAAAGAAAGCGATGGTCTCCATCTCGAAGCCCTTGCGCTTCATGGACCGCAGAAAGATCACATAGATCCACATCAGGACACATATACCGAAGAAAGAAACCACAATAGAGGAAACAAACCTTTCGCCCAGAGCGAAATGAAGCTGTACCAGCGTCATCATCTGAAATATGGTCAGCGCGATCAGCGAAGGCCACGGTGAAAGCAAAATCGTATCCGATTTCCGAAGCTGAATGTTGTTTCTCCGTTCCTCCAGGCTTATGGGAAACAGAGTACATTCCGTCAGTCCGATACTGATGCTGTCTCCCGGCCGGATCTCCACCGGTTCGTCGGGCTCAGCTCTTTTACCGTTGATGAACGCGCCGTTTTTCGATCCCAGATCTTCATAGATCCAAACACCGTCGTTGTCTCGGGACAACGTGCCGTGATTACGGGAGACTCTTGGATCATCCACTCGGATGTCACAACTCTTTGCCCTTCCGATTACATTCTCCCAATGGGTCACCGGAACGTTCTCTCCAGTGCTCAAATGCAGATAAGCCCATACCTCCGACGGGTTCTTTGATTTCAGCAGGGACAATATGGATTTAAGCAGAATGAACACAGCGAGGAAGATAAAAACCCACCTTGCAACTGCCGTGTAAATCAGCCCCGCGCTGTTCTCAGCGCCGAAAACTCCGGTTATACCTTCGAACAGTCCGGAGAAAAAATCCGCAATACCGCTGAAAATACCTTGTGCTATATTGATTACTGTCTCCATAACCCCTCCTAAGTAGTTCATCTATGCTCCCGCCAATCAACCCGCTCGCGTTCCGTCAGGAACCTCTCTTTCGGGCACCGCAAGCACAGGAATGATACCGTCTTCGTATCCGATATCGAAAAGCATTCCGTGAGACACGATGCCAAACATCTCTCTCGGCGCCAGATTGACGACAAACAACGCCTGCTTTCCTTCTATTTCTGCCGGGTTTTCACGTTCTTTCTTCATTCCGACCAGAATAGTTCTCTGAAAAGACCCGAAATCTACGGTCAGTTTCACCAGCTTGTCCGAAGCTGCCACATCTTCTACAGACAGAATTCTTCCCGTCCGTATATCGATCTTATCCAGATCCTTCATGGTTATCTCCGACTTTACGCCGTTGTCGGCTTCAAAGCTCTCCACAGTTATCCCCCCTGTTCTAGTATTTTTCTGTTCATATTATACACCGGCGCCGCACAGTTGTCATTTTCTTTTTGTCCCGGTATTCCACTGCGAAACGGGCTTCGCCTGACATATTCATCGCTAAATATAAAAGCCGCCGTTTACTCTGAGCACCTGGCCCGTGATAAACGAAGCGTCGTCGGAAGCGAGAAAATAGATGGCTCTGGCGACCTCTTCCCCTCGGCCTATCCTGTTCAGCGGCGTATCCTGCTTCAGGACATCCATGGTCTCCGCCGAATGTTCCCGGTTCATCTCGGTATCGATCACTCCGGGGGAGACCGCATTGACTCTCACTCCCGACGGTCCGACTTCTTTGGCCAGTCCTTTGGTCAAACCGATTACCGCAGCTTTGGTAGCCGAGTAGGCAGCCTCGCAGGAAGCGCCTGTCTCGCCCCAGACAGAAGAGACAAAAATAAGGCTTCCCGCCTTTCGGCTGATCATCCGCGGAAGCGTCTCCCTGGCCACGTAAACCGCTCCGTTCAGGTTCACGCCAAGAATTTCCTCCCACTGGACGTCGGTAAGTTCGGTAAACAAACCGTTTACACTGATTCCCGCATTGCAGACCACCGCATCAAAGGCCGCCGTTCCCAGACAGATTCTGGCGTTTTTTACGCTTTCCTTCACCTGCCCCGGATCTGAAACGTCACACTTGATCGAAACGGCTCCGGTCTCCTCGCTGAGCCGTCGAGCTTCCTCTTCGCTGTTCCGGTAAAAAAAGGCCGTTTCGTACCCGCCTTTTATAAACAGACGGACGGTCTCCGCACCTATCCCTCTCGAACCGCCTGTGATTAACACTGTTTTTTTCATCCTGCTCTCTCTTTCTACTACGATAGATCCGGGCTGTTCTTCCTTGTCTCCGGTGAAGAATTGCCCGTTTGCTGCTCTGTTTAATTTATTCGCGCTGTCTCAGCACAATCCTGCCTGTAATTTTTTCGTTACAAAAAACACATTGGGCAAGGCCCAATGTGTTTTTCTTTGATTATATTTCTGGTGCATAGTATTAACTATAATCTTAGAAACTAATTCCGAGATTCTCAGATTATTTTCATATATATTCTACTACAAGTTACTGCTGTTGTCAAAGAAAATTCAGAAATATTTTGGTAAAAATTTAAAAGTTATACCAAAATATTCTTTTCTGCTACATCCCCATACGCCCCATGTGTCTCAGCGTCCTGATCAGCTGGCTGGTATAGCTCATTTCGTTGTCATACCAGGCCACAACCCTGACTTCGTAAATCTTGGTTCCGCACCTCTGTGCCAAGGTCTGCGTTGCATCGAACAGAGAGCCGTACGACATACCTATGATATCGCTGGATACCAGTTCCTCCTCCGTGTATCCGAAGGATTCATCCGCCGCGGCTTTCATCGCCGCATTGATGCCTTCGGCGCTGACCGTCTCGCTGTCGTCCTTCAGCGTCGCATCGAGGATAGTAATAGAACCAGACGGAACAGGGACTCTCTGGGCGGAACCGATCAGTTTTCCGGCAAGCTCAGGTATGACCAGTCCTATGGCTTTCGCCGCCCCCGTACTGTTAGGTACGATATTCACCGCTCCCGCTCTGGCTCTGCGAAAATCTCCTTTTCTGTGTGGCCCGTCCAGAATCATCTGATCGCCCGTATACGCGTGTATCGTCGTCATGAATCCAGTCCGCAGCTCTCTGTATTCGTTGAGCGCCTTGGCCATCGGAGCGAGGCAGTTTGTGGTACAGCTTGCTCCGGATACGATCCGGTCTTCTTTTTTCAGAGATTGATGGTTGACGCCGTAGACGATGGTCGGCAGATCGTTTCCGGCAGGAGCCGAAATCAGTACCTTCCCCGCTCCCGCTTTCAGATGTGCCGAGGCTTTTTCCTTCGACGCAAAGAAACCGGTACATTCCAAAACCACGTCTATCCCCAGTTCCTTCCACGGCAGTTTTCCCGGATCCGGTTCTGCAAACACAGGAATTTCCTTTCCGTCAACGGAAAGGAAGGCTTCTCCGCACTCTATGCGGTGATCCCGGTAGGCTCCCTGGACACTGTCATATTTGAGTAAATAGCAGAGCATCTCTGCCTTCGTCAGATCATTTATGGCCGCTATCTCAAATTCGGGATCGCCGAACATCTTACGGAACGCCAATCTTCCTATTCTCCCGAATCCGTTAATTGCTACTTTTACACTCATCTTTCTCCTCCCGTCTCTTTTTACCGCCTCTGGCAGAAACTGTTTAACTCTCTTCTGCTGCAGCATGATACGTATTTTCACATATCTGTATAATAGCACGTATTTACTCACAGTTAAACACGTTTAGTCAAAATATTTCAAATTCTCCTATTCTGACGCGGAAACTCCACATACTATTTATTCCCACAATCGGCCCTTTTTATCAGACGCCGCCCGATGATAAAAGCGAGCAGAAGGAACGCTGCCGGCGTCTTACTCTGCTCGCTCTTCTTCTCTGATACATTTCTTCAGAAATTGGAGGGATCTGTGCTCAATCGTTTTCACCGTATTATAATTCATCTGTTTCATTTCAGCGATTTCCTTCAGCGTAAATCCATATCCAAAGCGAAGCTTCAGAATTTCCTGAGCGGAAGGTTTCAGTCTGCTGATAAACGCATATAACTGCTGATTGTCTACAATACGGTCCAGAATATCCCAGATTATGTAATTTCTCTTCTCAAACGCCTCCTCGTCTTCTTTACTCATCTGTGTGAACGGAATCTCCAATCCCTTGATCATGCGTTCTTTATTTACATAATGAATCATCTTTCGGTAAGACACTTTATACAGCCATGAATTCAGCTTGTCCAAATCCTTGACTTTTCCAATTCCATGGATGGCTGTAAGAAAAATTTCCTGTATCAGATCGTCCCGATATTCGGACGGCACGTTAAAATATACGAGAAATCTCTTTATCAATCCCAACTTGCTGCAGAGGAGTTCGCCTAAATCAATATCCTCTGTACCTGTTGTCTTCATTACTTCTGTTTGACGGCCTCTATATAAAACTTAACGATCTGTTCCAGACAGCGAAGCTGATTTACGCTGCAGCTGCTCAGCGGTCTTACGATGTGCTCTTTCATCCTGTTCTTCTCAATATCCGCATCTAAATTTTCCCCTTCGCCTGCGAGAATATAATCTGCTGACGTGTCGAGAACCTGAGTTAAGAAATACAGATTCTTTAGCGATACGCCTTTTTCTCCGTATTCAACATCAGCGATAAACTTGCTGGACACTCCGATCTGCCCTGCCAGATCTTCCCTTGTAAGCTTCAAGGATTCTCTTCGTTCTCTGATTCTTCGTCCCATTTCTATGTAGTCTAGCTGATTCAATTCTGTATAACCTTTCAACTGGTTTCCCCCTACTCTCACAAGTTACTTTGATAGTAATAGTTTATTGATACTTTCCGCTCTTTTAAATAAACTGACAGGGGAATTTTATTCAACTAACAAGGGAACTTTGGAAAATTCCCCATTATTTTAATCTTTTTTGAAAAAATTAGGAAAAATATGAAACTTTTTTCAGACAATTTCCCTCTATATATAATGTAGTGGAATTTATGCCGAATCTGAAGCAACAGGAGGAGACTATACAACATGAACTTAGAGACGCAGCAATGTATAGCAGAAAATCTAAAGTATCTGAGGAATTTCTACGGCTACACACAGGATCAGGTAGCTGACTTCCTTCACATTTCACGCAGTTCTTATGTGGTGCTTGAATTGGGAAGAAAGATTCCGCGAGCTGATCTCCTCATCGGTCTGTCGCAGATCTACCATGTCAGAATCGATGTACTCCTTGAAACAGACAAGCAAAAATTCATACATGAAGTAACTTTCATGCAGAGCAATGACGGCGCTGTGATCGAATTGATGGATCTTTACTACAAGCTTTCCCCGTTTGCGCAGGGCTGCCTGTATGAAAGAGCTGAAATGCTTCTGGATATGGAACGACGGGAAAAGAAGAAAAAAGACGAAAATACAGAAAAACCATAGAAACTCCGCATAATGACACTACAAAAAATGACAAGGCCGTCCGAAATCGGACGGCTCTGTCATTTTTTCTTTGAAAATGCGGCAATCATCACCACAGTTGAAACAAACATGATCGCCAATACCAGATATAATATCCACGTCATATCGTCAAAACCCGCGGTATCTGTCGACGTGATCTCCCTTACCCCCAGGGAAACCAGATACACTAATCCCAATAAGCCGCTGACGAGCGTAACCGCCAGCGAAAAACATGCAAGCTTCCCGCCTTTTCTCATCAATCTCATCTCCTTTTCTTACCCCTTTTACAAGAAAGATTATACCCCGGCGGAAAATCTGCTGCCATAGAAATGACTTACAGCAATCTTACAAAAATGTAAGATTCGACATTTTTCCCTTTTATTTTTCAAAGCTTCTGTACGGATTACTCTCCCAGATAATAGCGTCCGTATGCGTCTGCCGCCAGAATTGCCGCGCACGCTGTCTCCGGCGTAACTTCAAACGGCATATTGTGCAGCGTATCGTTTTCCGCGCATGCGGCTTCCGCCACTGCCATAATTTTCTCCCTGGTCACCTTTTCCACGCCCAGCTGTTTCAGCGTTACCGGAAGACCTACCTCAATGCAGAAACCGATGATTTCAGCCAGTTCGTCCTCGCTGACATCTTCTAATACCAGCTGCGCAATGGTACCGAAAGCAACCTTTTCTCCGTGATACATGTGGTGGCACTCTTCAAGAACGGTCAGGCCATTGTGTATAGCGTGAGCGCCGGCAAGACCGCCGCTTTCAAAACCGATTCCCGAAAGCAGCGTGTTGGCTTCGATAATCTTCTCCACCGCAGGCGTGCAAGCTCCGGCTTCCAACGCCAGCTTGGCCTTTACTCCTTCTTCCATCAGCGTATCAAAACACAGTTTCGCCAACGCCATGGCCGCTTCCGTGGACTTTCCGCCTGCACAGGTCACCGCATCGCTGTTTCTGCAGGCGCGGGCCTCAAAATAAGTGGCCAGGGCGTCGCCTATTCCCGCAACGGTCAGTCGGACCGGAGACTTGGCAATGATGTCGGTATCCATGATGACCATGTCCGGATTGGACGGAAGAAACAGGTATTCCTCAAATACGCCTTCGTCCGTATAGAGTACGGACAATGCGCTGCATGGCGCGTCGGTTGAAGCGATAGTCGGGCAGATGATCACCGGCGTTTTCTTGTAATACGCCGCTGCCTTGGCCGTATCAAATATTTTTCCTCCGCCTATGCCCACGATCAGATCGCACTGCTTCTCCTCCATCACGCCAGTCAGTCTTTTTATCTCCGTCTTGGAGCACTCTCCTCCGAAAAAGTCAAATTCAACCTGGCATTCTGACCGTGAAAAGCTCTCTTCGACATTCTTCCCGTTTCTCTCATAGCCTCCCCTGCTGATCAGAACCAGGGCTTTTTTTCCATACGATTGGGCGTATTCCCCGATTTTTTTCAGTTCTCCTGCTCCCTGTACATAACGACTTGGACTGTACAATATCTTAGCCACTTTGTTACCTCCTTTTTACTCGTTATTTTTTTATCAATTTTACTGTTCTCCGTCCTCTTTGTCAATAGGCCAAACTAACTGTTTCCACGGTTTAACCTACAGTTAACATTGACCGTCCTCAAAGGTCCGGGCTCCGTCCGATTCTACGGCTCAATGATGCACCACAATCGGGTATCCTGCGGTTATATTTTCGTATACAGCTGCAGCCGAGTCCGGAGGCATATTGATACAGCCGTGAGATCCGCTCTTTCTGTATATCTTTCCGCCGAAATCGCTTCGCCAGTAAGCGTCGTGCATGCCAATTCCCTGATTGAACGGCATCCAATATTCTACCGGCGTTTCATACTTCGATCCGTCCTTGTTGCTTCCCCGCAGCACCGCGTCTCTGCTCTTGTAGGACAGATAGTACACGCCTGCCGGCGTGGCAAACCCGTCGGCCACATTGCCCGTAACTACCCGACAGCTTACGATTTTCTTTCCTCCTTTGAACATCCACAGCTTCTGGCTGCTCAGATCGATTTCCACATAGCTATAACCGATATCGCTGCTGCCTTCGCCGGTGTAATACGGCTGCTGGCTGTACTCGGGCTTTCGCGTCACATCCTCTCCGCTCTGCAGATCCTTTGTCAGTGCCTTGATTTCGGCGTCTTCATCGATGATATAGCCGTAGTTTCCCCCGCTTACACGAATGTATCCCTTTTCCACAGAACGAAAGCTCCGCACTCTTCCCACCGTGTTGTGGGAGGCGGCGAGCTCCTCTACGAAACGCTTTACCGCTTTTCTGTTTACCTTGCGTTCACCGTCTTCTACCGAAATCATTCGATTGAGCTGCTTTGGCGTAAGCTGATAAGTTCCGTCGTAAAACTGATAGGTGATCTTCTGAGAAAGCCAGGTTTGACAGTATTCCCTGTATTCCAACAGCTCCTCGTCACTGCTGGTCACTTCCGGCACCGCATAGTAATCCTCTTCCCGATAATCCAAAGTGAATTCTCCGTCTTCGATACGGCTCATCACTTCGCTTTCAAACTTGGATTTATCTATGTTATCGCCCTGGACTTCTTTGACAATCGTAAAATTTCGGTCGGAAAGATCTATGTAGGCGTCTTTTGTCTTGACCGTGTACTTCTTATTCAGGAACTTCAGACTGTTGATCTGATCTGTAAAGGATTGAGTGTTTTTTTCAATTTTCATCTTCACATTGATCCGTTCTTCTTTTCCGGTAATGTAACGCCAGACCATCTGATACAGAGGAATTTCCTGTTCGGCCTTCAGCTGCTTCTCAACAGAATAGCTAAAATCCAAATTGTCTATTTCGCCGATCTGCTCTCCATCTTGTTCTATCACGAAAGTGTGCTCATTCCATCTCCCGGTCAGCTCATCTGCCGCTTCCTCAACCGTCATCGCCGAACAGTCCACGCCGTTGATTATGGTGTTGTCGAGAAAATAGCGGCTCCCGTACTGCTCTATGCGGTGAACCTGCCAGGCTGCCGCCGCAAGCAGTCCCGCTCCGAGACACAGGCATACTGCTGTCTTTTTATTCACCATATACCTCCAATTGAATATATCATTTCTATTGTATCTCAAACCGCTCCCAATGAGAATAGCGCTCCATGAAAAAACTGCCGTACAAACCGAAAAGAAATTCTCTATCGCGATTTTTACAGCAGTTTCCTTCTGTTTATTTCTCCTTGCCCGCAGGAGTCTGTCTGCTTTAGGACTTGGAAGCTGCGGAAATATCCACTCAAACAAAGTACAAAAACGCGGAAGGAAGAGGAATTTTTTCTTCCATCTCCTTCTTGTCGACCCATTTAAACCTGTCGCTCTCTGCTGCGCAGGAGATATAATATCCGGTCATTTCCCATTCCACGTGACTGAAAACGTGGGTACAGGCCGTCTCTCTCAGCAAATCAGCAGGGCTGCATCCCCACTCCTCGGCTACAGCTATGGCCTGCTCGGCATTCAAAGGCTCATCAACGTTGGGGAATTCATACATACCTGCAAGCAGGCAATTCTTCCCCCTTTTTCTCACGGCGGTTCTGCCGTCACAGGAAAGAATCAGGACCGTCTTTATCACCTTTTTTCGCTCTTTCTTTGCCGGCCTGACCGGAAGCTCCATAGTGGTTCCGCGCTCCCGACTCCTGCAGAAATCCGCCGCCGGACAAATCCCGCATTTGGGCTCGCCCTTAGGAACGCATATCAAAGCGCCCAGCTCGATCAGACTCTGCGTAAAATCACCGCAGCCGCTGTCCGGATACAATCCTTCCAGATAAGCTCTGATCCGTTTCTTGACGGAAGCGCTTTTCATATCCGAACGATCTTCAAGCAAACGGCTGATCACCCGCAGAACGTTTCCGTCTACGGCCGCCGTTTTCTGCTCGAAGCAAATCGAAGCAATGGCGCCGGCAGTATACTCCCCGATTCCAGGAAGAGAAAGGATGTCCTCGTAGCGCTCGGGAAACCTTCCCGAGCGTTCTTTCACGATCAGCTCCGCCGCCCGGCGCATATTCCTGACTCGGTTGTAATAGCCAAGGCCTTCCCACAGCTTCAGCAGCGTCTGTTCGTCGGCCGAAGCAAGGGCTGCGATATCGGGAAGCCGGGTCATAAACCGCTGATAGTAGCCTTTGACTGCCTCAACCCGCGTCTGCTGCAGCATAATCTCCGAGACCCAAACGTGATAAGGATCCCTATCTTTCCGCCACGGAAGATCTCTTCGATTCTGTCGATACCAGCTCATCATCTCCCGCGTAAAATCCCAATTGATTTCCTTTGCCATCAGCCTCTGAGAAACCCTTCTATAATCTGTTTTTCCGCTTCTTCTTCTGTCAGACCGAGGGTCTGCAGCTTCAGGATCTGTTCCCCGGCTACCTTTCCGATGGCAGCCTCGTGGATCAGCGAAGCATCCAGATTCCCGGCGAAAAGCTCCGGCGCAGCGTTGACTTTTCCGTTGCCTACCAGAATCGCATCGCACTCCGAATGTCCGGTACACCGGTTATTCCCTTTTATTCTGGAATGGTATTCCTGATAGGAATCGTCCTTGGCCACGGATCTGGAAATCAGATCCACGGCGCTGTCCTCTCCGTTCATATCCACGTCAAAATCCGTCTTCGCGTATTCGCTGCCGGATGTCTGTATGCTCTCGTGAATGATCAGCTTTGCCCGGTCGGACAGTGTTCCGTTGGTGGTTCTCACGGAGTGATCCACTCCGCCCAGCTGAATGGTATTCATCTCCAGCACGGAGTCCTCTGCAAGTTCTACGTGAGTCACCGGATCGATCTTTTTCTGTCCGCTTCCCTCTCCCGTGCCCAGATGTTTTTCCTCGTACAGCACGCGGGCGCCTTTTTCCAGGTAAAAGCTATGTATGCCGTTATGGGCCGCTTCCCCTTCGTCATCGGTATGCACGCCGCAGCCGGCGATGATCGTTACGTCCGCATTCTCTCCTACGTGGAAATCGTTGTAAACCAAATCGTTTACGTTTCCTCTGGTTACGCAGGCCGGTATAAATACTTTTTCCCCTTTGGTTCCCGGCCTGATATAGATGTCCAGACCGCTTCCGTCGGCCTTGCCTTCTATCCGTATATTTTCCGTGGACTGCCTTCCCGCGCAGCCGCCGTTTTCTCTGATGTTGTAGGCGCCCTGATAACCGCCTTCCGTGTATTCGGATACCGCTTTCAAAAGTTCTTCTGTCAGCTTGTCCATGGATTACCACTCCTTTCCTATCGGACAGGCGCCGGATTTCTCGCCTTCCATCAGCTGAGGCATGATCTCTTTCCCCGGTCCGGATATGCGGACCTTTCCGTCAACGATGACGGCAATCTCGTCGGCGATTTCAAGGAGTCTCTCCTGGTGTGAAATCACCAGCAGCGCTTTGTCGCTGTCCTTTTTCAGTTCGCCGAAAGTATCGATCAGACCGGAAAAACTCCACAGATCGATGCCTGCCTCCGGCTCGTCGAAGATGATCAGCCGACTGTTTCGCCGGGCCAAAACCGTCGCGATCTCTATGCGCTTAATCTCGCCGCCGGACAGGCTGGCGTTGACTTCCCTGTCTATGTAATCCTTGGTACACAGTCCTACCTTGGCCAGAATTTCACAGATCGTCTCCTCCTTCATCTGCCCGCCGGAAGCCAGTTCCAAAAGATCTCTGACGGTTATGCCCTTGAACCTTACCGGCTGCTGAAAAGCATAGCTGATTCCAAACTTCGCCCGTTCTGTTATATCCATATCCGTAATATCTATTCCATCCAGCAGAATACTGCCTTCTGTTATCTGATTTAATCCTGCGATGACTTTGGCCAGAGACGTTTTTCCTCCGCCGTTTGGTCCGGTGACCACGGTGAGTTTGCCGGTCTGTACCTGCAGGTCTATTCCTCTGAGGACAGCTTCCCCGTCTTCTGGTTTCCAGCACACGTTCTTCAATGTGAGCATATCTGCCTAACCTCCCTAATGATTTTCCATTGACGCCGCCGCTGCCCTGTGGGCCGTCTGCAAAGCGGCTGCCTTGTGTTTTATACCATTTTCCGGTGAATTTAAACGATATTTGTCAAAGAACCTCCACCTCTAAGTGAAAAATTTTCCGCAGAAATTAAAGCTTTGTATCCCGCCGCTGTCGACGGAAAATCCACCTGCAGTCGATATAGGATATCTCCCCTGATTTCATCGCACAAAAGTCTCGTTTCCCGCCTGTCGGCAATTGAACCAAAAGAAATCCTCATTTCTTTCGGGAACGTTCTGACTCCGCTTGCCCATATTTCTACCGAAGATGTATAATTGTACTCAACGGGCGGATTATTCCCGCCCGGAAAGGAGAGTCTCAACGTGTATACATGGAACGAGCTGGATAATTTTATTCGCAGCTGCAGCCGATGTCCCCTCTGCCACAGCAGACTGCAGGCCGTAACAGGAAGAGGAAACCGGCAGGCGAAACTCATGTTTGTAGCCGAAGCTCCCGGCGCCAATGAAGACAAGGCCGGCATACCGTTCGTAGGTCCTGCCGGCAAGGTCTTTGACCGGCTTCTTGCCGATTCCGGACTGACCTGGGACGATATCTACATGACCAATATTCTCAAATGTCATCCGCCCGGAAACCGGGATCCGCTCCCTGCGGAGAAAGAACAGTGTCTACCCTATCTCCGCTACGAAACGGTGCTTATTCACCCTAAAATCATCGTCTGCCTGGGAAGAGTCGCCGCTCAGCAGATCATCTCTGCCGACTTTCGCATTACCCGCCAGCACGGTACCTGGACCGACCGGATGGGGTACAGCATGACTGCCGTCTACCACCCGTCGGCTCTTCTTCGCGATCCCGCTAAAATGGAGGAAACGAGGAGAGACTTCCGTCATATCGCAGAAAGGCTGAAACAGATCACATAGGATCAGCCATAGAAACACTTCGTCCTTCCCCTGTCTGCGAAGCGATGGAAGCATCACACTTCCTGACAAAAATATTCTTTTAAAATCCGTCCGGACAGATCGAACTCCACCCCTTCGGCCTGCAGCAGCTCCTGCTGCAGGCCGCCGCTCGCCGAAGAAAGCCTTTCTGCCACACTGCCGTCTTTTCTCACGACTCTGTGCCAGGGCACGTCGTCTTCGCTGAGCGAGTGAAGCGCCCAGCCGACCTGCCTGGCCATCCGCGGATTCCCCGCCAGAGCGGCTATACGTCCGTAACTCATCACTTTCCCTTCAGGGATACGGCGAACAATTTCATAAACACGTTCGTAAAAATTCATCTTTTTCTTTTGTTCCTTATGCGATCTTTCCGCCAATACAGAAAATGCCGGTTGAAATTCTTTCAGCAGGCATTTTCCGTATAATTTTTTTATTTACTTACTGAGTTTCTCCGCAGCTTCAGCGCCTGTCATTCCGACTTCCACACCCATTTCCGCCGCTTTCGGCGTAACAGCCTTTACCGGATTGGCCAGAATTTCCTCAAAGCAGCTTCCGCCGACTACTGCGGCCGCATCTTCGAAACTTTTCGCTCCTTCTGTGTTGAGGTAGCCGCACATGATGTAACCCTTTTTGCAGAGCAGGATCAGCATATTGGGATGACCCTCTCCGCCTGGATGCTGAATGGCCAGTCCCTGTACCGCCTGTCCGCCCACATTGAGCATTTCAATTTGTATCATCTTTTTTCCTTTCTGTTTTGCCGCAAAGTTAACCCGGGCGGCATCTTTTTATTCTGCATTTATTATAACGCTGCCTGCGCAGTGCGTAAAGAGTTTGTTATGTCAGCGCTGACTCCGCCTATTTCCCCCGTGAGCGTTTCCATTCCGTGATCTGCTGCAGTCTTTCCCGCACCAGCTTTTCCCGCCCCTGTGAAGTGGGATAATAGTACCTTCTGCCCTTCAGGGATTCCGGCATACACTCCATTGCAGTCAGCTTTTCTTCCGTATCGTGAGCGTACTGATAGCCTTCGCCATAGTGAAGATCTTTCATCAGGCTGGTCGGCGCATTGCACAGATGAAGGGGAACCGGCTCCGCCGGCATTTGGCGGACGTCCTTCTTACAGGCCTCGCAGGCCCGATACAGGGCGTTGGATTTGGCTGCCATGGACAGATAGACGACTGCGTGGGTTAAATGAACATCGCATTCGGGCATTCCGAGAAAATGACAGGCCTGATAGGCCGCCACTGCTATCTGTAAAGCCTGAGAATCCGCCATGCCCACGTCCTCACTGGCGAACCTGACCAACCTTCTGGCTATGTACAGAGGATCCTCCCCTCCGTCCAACATCCGGCAGAGATAGTAGACGGCCGCGTCGGGATCGCTGTTGCGCATGGACTTGTGGAGAGCCGAAATCAAATTGTAGTGCTCCTCCCCATTTTTATCGTATAAAAGCGATCTGCGATTCGTGCATTGTTCCAGCACTTCTTCATCGACGAGTACCGCTCCGTTTTCGTCGGTTTTTCCGTTTAAAACAGCCATTTCCAAGGTATTCAGCGCTGTTCTTCCGTCACCGTTGGCAAATCTGGCTATGGCAGAAAGTATCTCCTCTTCGACGGTCACCTCCATATCTCCAAGGCCCTTGGGACTCTCTATGGCGTGACGAAGAAGCCCGGTCAGATCCTCCTCGCTCAGCGCCTTGAGGACAAAAACCTTGCAGCGGGAGAGGAGGGCGGAATTGATCTCAAAGGACGGATTTTCCGTCGTCGCTCCGACCAAAACGATACTTCCCTTCTCCACGTAAGGGAGAAAGGCATCCTGCTGGGCCTTGTTAAAACGATGAATCTCGTCGGCAAACAACAGCGTGCGGATACCGATTCTCCGATTCTCCTCCGCCTTTTTCATCACTTCCTTGACTTCTCGGATTCCGCTGGTCACTGCACTGAACTCGACAAAAGCGGACTTGGTCTTTTTGGCGATGATCCTCGCCAGGGTGGTTTTCCCCACGCCCGGCGGTCCCCAGAAGATCATCGAAGAGATCTGATCTCTCTCGATAAGCTGCCTGAGAATCTTCCCCGGACCGATCAGATGCTGCTGTCCGACAAATTCTTCGAGAGAATCCGGGCGCAGCCTGCTGGCAAGGGGCATGTTCTGCCGCCGATCGTCAAAAAAGGATAGCTGCTCCATAATTACCTCCTCATAGCGATGTGCTCTTCGTCTATTATACCACGCATGAACATTTGTTCGCAAGGCAGGAAGGCCCGCCCGGGAAAATCCCGCTCTAAAATTCCGGGATCCTGCCGGTTTATCCGCGCCTATCCGATCTCCTTTCGCTCCTTTTCCAGTTCCTCGTACAGTCTGCCGGCGTCCCAGGACATATTGTGAGGCGTCAGCACTGCCTTCAGCTTCACCGGATTCGTTTCTTCCTCTCTGTAACTTTCTAAAAATCGATCCAGGTCATCGGAACTCAGTCCGTAAAAAATCAACATCTCGCCTGCGGCATTCCCTGTTCCTCCTGGAGAAAGGGACAGGCCTCTGATGCCCACCAGACTTCCGAGAGGACTTTTGAAATGTTCTCTCTCCACCACATGAACGTCAAGGGACAGCTTCCGGCAAACCGCTTCCACGTTCTGTCTCCGTTGACCGTTCAAGTTAAAAAGCAGAACTTGTTTCTTCATTTCACTCATCTCCTCATTTCAACCGACTGTCTTGATTTCGCCATACCTCTAATTTCTAAAAGTAAAAACAGGAAAACATAGCGCGATCCTTTCAAACATTTCGGCTGTGTTTTGGATTATCCGTATATTTTGCTCAAAAGCTTCAGCATTACATCGGCAGGCAGAATTCTGAACAAAAGTCCAAGAAATTCATTGGACGCTCCCACGATCTTGTGGGAGGGCAGCTTTCTCCGATCCAGCAGCTTTCCCAATGTTTTTGCCACGTCTGAAGGCGCCATGCCGCTGCGTTCAGACTTCTCCATTTTCTCCACTGACGCGCTGATTCTTCCGCCGTAAATATCGTCGCCGACAGCCGTCTTTCTTCTATTATCGGTAAACTCTGTCTTCACATCGTTTAACATCATCGTGCAGGTCTGCACGCCGAAGGGCGCCATTTCAATGCCCAGTGAATCACTGAATGCATTGAGGGCCGCTTTGCTGGCCGAATAAAATCCCTGAAAAGGAAGAGGGAAGATTGCGGCCAGAGACGAAATAAAGACGATTTTTCCGCCGCCCTGACTGCGCATCGCAGAAGCGGTCTGCTGAACACAGGCCACGGCGCCGTCAAAATTCACCTCCATCTGTCTGCGGTAATCTGCTTCAGGCGCAAATTCTGCGGCTCCCGAAATACCGATTCCGGCGTTGCACACCAGAAGATCAATCCGATCTTCCTTTTCTAAAATCCGTGAAAAGACTTTCTCTACACTCTGCCGGTCTGTCACATCGCAGGAAATCCAGCAAACTCTATCATCGGCGCCCGGACGTCTCGCCAGGCCGTAGACAGTATAATCCCGTCCCAAGAGCATCTTTGCGATTTCCAGGCCAATCCCCTTCGAAGCGCCGGTCACCACGGCAATTTTCTGTTCCATTTCTCTTTCCTCTCTATTCCCATTTATCGTATTTACAGCTGTTTCCCCGGCTTTTTTCTACCGGGTATTTCTCTGCGTTCTTTTTCATCTTTCGAAATATCTCTTCTTTGATATCCGCGCCAATCTTATCGGACAGCATGATGCAGTACATCATCACATCTGCGATTTCGTCGCAGAGCGCCTCTCTGTCGTAATCGCTGTTCCACTGAAAACATTCGAGGAGTTCCGCCGCTTCAATGGAAATGGATTTAGCCAGGTTTTCCGGCGTGTGAAACTGTTCCCAGTCTCTGTCGTCGTTAAACTTCCTGAGTGCGTCTCTTATCTCATCCATAACCGATTCCTTTCTGAAGTAATTTGCTTTAAAATTATATGCCCTTTCGCACCCGCTGTAAAGTACCGCCGCCTAAGACTTTGCGAATCAGAAACGATCTCGAAGCACTGCCGGTATGCAGAGACCTCCCCGCTATGGCTCAACGGGTTTTACCGGGATTCGAATTGCCGTCTTTCTTCTTTCTTTTCCGCGGAGGCGGCAGATGGCTCAGCGTCACCTCTGCAAGTTTTACTAAAAAGTCGCTGTTATCGATATCGTCGATCAGAAAATAGTCCTTCGCTCCTTCATAAGGCGGCGCTTCCTCAAGGTCAGGCGCAAACTTCCTGCCCGCCTCGGTAATTTTGATGAACAGCTGATCATCGCAAATCACCGCGAAAAAAACGCCGTTGCAAAAAAGACCGTATTCTCCAAACATCCGCCGAAAGACCACGTCGCCGGCCCCGCTCAGCTGATCGGTCACATATCGGACAAATTCCAATCTGCTGGCCACTTTTACTTCCCCCCTTTTTGAATCCTTTTTTCTGATTATATCACACCCGACAGGACAACGGTATGTCATGATTATGCAGGGAATTTCAAAGAATCGATTTGAAAGTTTTCCCATATTAAAGTAAAATGGGGATGCCTGTGGCCGCAGGGACATTTTTTCCGAAATTTGTCCGTCTGCGTCCCTTTATTTTGGACAGATTAATCTAACAGATAAAACGAGAACAAATTCAAGGAGGAACATCTATGGACCAAAAAACGTCAAAAGAACTGCTGACTTTTCTGGACAGCAGCCCTACCTGCTTTCACGCTGTAGCACAGATGGCGGAAATCCTGCACTCACACGGTTTTACGCGTCTCAGAGAAAACGAAAAGTGGGAACTTTCGCCGGGAGAAAGCTGCTTTGTTACGCGAAACGACTCGGCGCTGATCGCCTTTACCATTCCCAAGACCGGAATCCGCAGTTTCAGAATCATCGCCAGCCACAGCGACTCTCCCGGATTTAAAATAAAGGAGAATCCTGAAATCACCTCGGCCGATCACTACATTCAACTGAACACCGAACGCTATGGAGGGATGATTCACAGTTCCTGGCTCGACCGGCCTCTTTCCGTTGCCGGAAGGGTAATCTTCAAAGAAGACAGCCGTCTCGTATCCCGGCTGATCAATATCGATCGTGATCTGCTGATGATTCCCAATCTGTCTATCCACATGAATCGGGAGATCAACAGCGGGTATAAATACGATCCCCAGAAGGAGCTCCTTCCTCTTTACGGGGATATCAACGCAAAGGGTTCCTTCATGAAACTGATCGCACAAGCCGCTCAGATCGAAGAAGAACAGATTCTGGGCCATGATCTGTTTCTCTACAACAGGCAGAAAGGCTGTATCTGGGGCGCATCGGACGAATATATATCCAGCGGCCGTCTGGACGACCTTCAGTGCGCTTTCGCATCCCTTCAGGGTTTTCTGCAGGGCCGTAAAGAATCCCAGGCGGCTGTTCACTGCGTGTTTGACAACGAAGAAGTGGGAAGCGGAACAAAACAGGGCGCAGCATCCACTTTTCTCAAAGACGTACTGAGTCGGATATGCGAATGCCTGTCCATGACCAGAGAAGAGCAGCTGATCGCCATCGCAGAAAGCTTCATGATTTCCGCAGACAACGCCCATGCCGTTCATCCGAGCCACATGGAAAAAGCCGATCCGGTCAACCGGCCTTATGTAAACGAAGGGATCGTCATTAAATACAACGCGGATCAGAAATACTGCACTGACGGGGTTTCCGCAGCCTTTTTCAAGGATCTCTGCGCCGAAGCCGATGTGCCGTTGCAGACCTTTACCAACCGCTCGGACATGAGCGGCGGATCTACCCTGGGGAACATTTCCAGCGCCCAGGTCGCGCTCAACACCATCGATATCGGCCTTCCTCAGCTATCCATGCATTCCGCCTACGAAACGGCCGGCATCAAAGACACCGCTTATCTGATCCGGGCAGCCGCCGCGTTTTTTGCATAAAAACCGTCCTTGTACCGGCTTTCCGGTTATGTTAGTATAATCTGAGACAGAAAACAGAAAGGAGAAGTAAAATGCAGACAATGAAAAAATTTATCCGATATTACTCACCGTACAAGGCGGTCTTCTTTCTGGATTTGATCTGCGCGACCGTGATCAGCCTTGTAGACCTGGCTTATCCGCAGATCCTCAGAACGTTGACGGCAACCCTGTTCACAGAGGAAAGTTCGGTCATTCTCAATGCTCTTCTGCCTATTTTCGCAGCCCTCCTGATCATGTACATCGTGCAGAGCCTGTGCAAGTACTATGTCAGCTACCAGGGCCACATGATGGGCGCCAACATGGAAAGGGACATGCGTCAGCAGCTGTTCGACCACTACGAAAAGCTTTCCTTTTCCTACTACGATCAGAACAACTCCGGTCAGATGATGAGCAAGCTGGTTTCCGATCTGTTCGATATCGCCGAATTCGCCCACCACGGTCCGGAAAACCTGTTCATTTCGCTGATCAAAATCATCGGATCGTTCGTCTTCCTGTTCCTGATCAACTGGTATCTGGCCATACCTCTGGTTATCCTGGTCATCTGCATGCTCATCTTTTCCCTGAGTCAAAATAAGCGGATGCAGACCACCTTCATGGAAAACCGCCGCAAGATTGGCGACGTCAACGCCAGTCTTCAGGACACGCTGGCAGGAATCCGCGTAGTACAGTCCTTCGCCAACGAAGATGTGGAGAGAAAGAAATTCAGAAAAAGCAATCACGGCTTTCTGCTCTCCAAAGATGCAAACTACAAGTGCATGGGCACCTTTATGAGCGGAAATCTGTTCTTCCAGGGCATGATGTACCTGGTTACGCTGGTATTCGGCGGATTTCTGATCGCCCACGGAAAGATGAACGCCGGAGATCTGGCCATGTACGCTCTCTATATCGGTATATTCATCAGTCCGGTCCAGATCCTGGTAGAGCTGACAGAAATGATGCAAAAAGGACTTTCCGGATTTAAGCGCTTTACCGCCGTGATGGAGACGGAACCGGAAATTCAGAATTCGCCGGATGCAAAACCCCTCGAAGATGTCAAAGGCAGCGTATCCTACGAGAACGTATCCTTTCACTACAGCGACGACGATGAGTTGGTGCTGGACCAGGTTTCCTTCGACATTCCGGCAGGCCGCTCTATCGCCCTGGTCGGTCCGTCGGGAAGCGGAAAGACGACGATCTGTTCTCTTCTGCCCCGTTTCTACGATGTAACCGGAGGCAGAATCACCATAGATGGAAAGGATGTTCGGGATCTGACCCTGGAATCTCTCCGCAGCCAGATCGGTATCGTCCAGCAGGATGTCTATCTGTTCTGCGGCAGCATAAGGGAAAATATATCCTACGGAAAGCCCGAAGCCACAATGGAGGAAATCATAGAGGCCGCGAAAAAAGCCAACATCCACGATTTTATCGAAGCGCTCCCCGACGGTTACGACACCTTTGTCGGCGAACGGGGAACCCGTCTGTCCGGCGGACAGAAGCAGAGAATATCTATCGCGAGAGTCTTCCTCAAGAATCCTCCGATTCTCATCCTCGACGAGGCCACCAGCGCGCTGGACAACGAAAGCGAACGTTGGATCCAGCAGAGCCTGGAGGAACTGGCAAAGAGCAGAACGACCATAACGATCGCTCATCGCCTGTCGACGATCAGAGGTGCCGACGAGATTCTGGTCGTCTCCGACAGCGGTATCGCCGAAAGAGGCTCCCACGATGAGCTGATCAAACAGAACGGTATTTACGCCCATTACTACGAAATGCAGTTCGACGCATAATTTAAAACAGAACTACAAAATGCAAAACTGCCGTAAAGCTCAGTCTTAGAGCCCTGCGGCAGTTTTTCTGCATGTTCTTTCATCTTCCTTCATCGCTGATTCAAAAGTTCCATCAGTTCTTCCCGATCGAGAACGATACTGCTCATACCGCTTCCGGAGAGAAGCTCATCTGCCAGATCTTTCTTCCGCTCCTGCAGCTTGATGATCTTTTCTTCAATGGTGTCTTTAGCGATAAGCTTGTAGACATTGACCACATTTTTCTGTCCGATCCGGTGAGCTCTGTCGGTAGCCTGATTCTGCACGGCCAGGTTCCACCACGGGTCAAAGTGGATGACCATGTCTGCCGCAGTCAGGTTCAGTCCGGTGCCGCCGGCCTTCAGGGAAATCAAGAAGACGGGCACTTCATTTTGATTGAAAGCCTCCGTCATCTTCAGCCGTTCTTCCTTCTCCGTCGATCCGGTCAGCATATAAAACGGAATATCTTTCCTCTTCAAGTTATTTGCCAAAATATCCAACATGGAAGTAAACTGAGAAAAGATCAAAATCTTGTGTCCGCTGTCCGCTCCGTTTTCCACCAGTTCCATACAGATCTCCGCCTTACTGGCTCCCCCGCTGTAATTCTCATAGATCAGGGCCGGATCACAGCATATCTGGCGCAGCCGGGTCAACCCTGACAGGATCTGAATCTTAGAAGTTCTGAACTCACGGTCATTTTGCCCGTGGAGGAACTGGCGAAGCTGCTTCAGGTTGGCATCGTAGAGTTCCTGCTGTTCCTCCGTCATGGCTGTCACCAGATTCTCTTCGATCTTATCCGGCAAATCCCGAAGCACATCTTTTTTCAGCCGGCGGAGAACAAAAGGAGCAATGGTCTTTTTCAGCTGTTCCATCACCTTCTCGTCTCCCTTGCTGATCACCGGCGTCTCCACCTCCTGCCGAAAACGCTTATAGGTAAACAGCAAGCCCGGCATCAGATAATCGAAAATACTCCACAGTTCACTGAGCCGATTTTCTACCGGCGTTCCGGTGAGAGCCAGATGAAAACCGGCTTGAATAGATTTCACCGCTTTGGCGGCCTTCGTCGAATGATTTTTAATATGCTGCGCTTCATCGATGACCTGGCAGGCAAATTTCGTATTTTCGTACGCCTGCATATCTCTCCGCAGCAGATCATAAGAAGTGATGCAGACATCTCCGCCGTCGATACCGGCAATCTGTTCCTCTCGCTCCTTTGCCGTTCCCAAAATCATACGCGTCTTCAATTCCGGAGCGAACCGGCGAATCTCGCTCTCCCAGTTGTAAATCAGGGATGCCGGGCAGACGATCAGAGTCGGTTTCTGATAAATTCCCTCTTGATAAGAAGAAAGGAGAAAAGCGATAACCTGCAGAGTTTTCCCCAAGCCCATATCGTCGGCCAGAATTCCTCCAAATCCGCAGGCGTTCAGGGTTTTCAACCATAGAAATCCCCTGGTCTGATAACCTCGGAGGACGCCTTTCAGAGACTTCGGTACATCGTAGTCGTTGTCCTCAACGTTTTTCATATCCCGAATCAGGCTCTTAAAACTACGCGCCCGGTCTACCGCTACGGATTCGTCCTCCTTCAGCATTCCGTCCAGCTCCATGGCGCGAAACTTCGGCAGCTTAACGGAATCTGCCGTCATCATTTCCGCCGAAAGGTCAAATCGCTCCATGATCTCGGCGAGAGTCTCCAGACCTTCATCGGGCTGAATAAAATCGCCGTTTTTCAGGCGGAAATATTTCTTTTTCCGTTCATACCGGCCGAGAATTTCGGCCAGCTCCTCTCCGCTCATTCCTTCCGCACTTACCGTAAACTCCAGCAGATCTCCCGAGAGGGAAAGGCCCGCCGACACCTTCGGCAGAGGCTTCACCTTAATTCGCTTCAGCCGTTCGGAGATATAGACTTCCCCGATCTCCTGAAGCCGCCCGATTCCTTCTGTCAGCAGAGAATAGATCTTATCATCGCCGCCGGAAAGAAGGAACCGCTGTGTGGATTGGTCAAATCCGTCAAACAGGGAAAGAATTCTGCCATAAAGGTAATTTTCTTCGATCAGATCTCTTCTGCCGGTATCTTTCTGACGGTCACACAGCCCGTACTCCTCCTGACCATAAGTTACGCTTGCCCGACAGGTGATCTCGCCGCTTTGATTCATATCCAGATAGAGACGAACGCTGTCCGGATGAAAGATAAAATCTTCTTCGTTGAAGTTTTCCGCCTTAACCACAAAGATCCTGCGCAGCCGCGGTAAAAGTTCTCTGCAGAAGCCGGGAACATCTTCTCTGCTGATGTACAGGACTTCATCCGGATAATGCCTGATGTAGGATAAAAGCTCTTCCAACTCCTCTGTTCCCTCCGCCGGTATCCGGAAAACCTCCCCGCTGTCAAAGACAAAATAATCCTTCCGTCCCCTGGCCATAAACAGACCGTCGGCTTTCACTTCTATACCGTCTATCGTTCCTCTGATCCAAAGCTGTCGCAGTCTGCCTCCGGGTATCGCATGCCATCGCTGATTGGAAAAGCCCTCTACCCGCGCTTCAAAGGCCCGATCTCCGATGATATCCATCAGGCTCTGAAATTCCCGGTCAGACAGGATGAGTTCTCTCATTTTAGGCATGACTCCCTGTAAATAATATCTGCTTATCTGTCTGAGCTGTCTGCGGTTATTCACCCAGCTCTGCAGAAACCGGGCCAAATCCCGGGAATCCGGCGCAAAGCTGTCCATGCTGTGAACAAAACGGAGCTTTTTCCCATAAGCGAAGTCGCTGGAATGCTGCAGGTTTTCCGCAAATTCAAGAACATCCCTGAGTACATACATGTGATCTACGCCGACAGTAAACTGAACCTTCAACTCCCTGCCGGACAGGTTCAGATGGGGTTCGATTCTCACCTTTCCCAAGATATCTGTTTCCCTCGCCTTTTCGATACTTTTGCGGCTCTCCTTTTCCAAAATATCTCTGATGATGTGATTGGTTCTTCTGCGGGAAACGACGGGTATCTGTTGCTTTCTCTGCACCGCCGAAAGCGACGGTTTTTCCTTTTTGGATTTCCTCTCCATCATCGTCCCGTAATCCATATATCGGAGAAGCACAGCCACGCAGTGTTTGCAGAGTCCTGGATAGTTTTCCCACGCAAGACACTGACAGCTCATTTCCTCCAGTTCTTCCGCTTCGTTATCGTAGACGCCGGAAACCGAATACCTTTCGCTGCCGCTTCCCTTCACCACGGCGGAAATTTTATCGCGCCCGCTTTTGTCGTGATCGATATCCAGGCGAACGATTTTATAGGAACTGCTGTATATCTCCTGTCCCTTTCGATAAGCAGCCGCCATAGAGAGCTGCTGTATCTTGCTTCTTGTCAACATATTCTCTGGGTCCTTTCTGTATGCCAGCCGTCGCAGCCTGTTGCAGGGCCGGGACGGAAATAAAGCCTTATTTTTTTAGTATAGCTCTATTATTCCCCCAGTTCAACCGAATGGACGAAACTTTAAAAGCAAATCCGCTTCAGGTTCAGTTTTAAACCAGGTTGTTCTGTGTATAAAAGTAAAATTGAAAAGGAGATAAAATATGGATACGACAAAATTCTTTACCGAACTGGATCGCTGCTATGCGGAAAAGAGAATCGCCGAAGCAGAAATTTATATGAAGAGCTGTCTCGCTCAGGCTGAAGCCGGGAACGATCCGACCGGAATCGTTACCGTATGCAACGAGTTGGGCGGGTATTACCGAACCCTTTCCCGCTACGACGAAGGGACGCCGCTCTACGAAAAGGCCCTGAACATTATCGGCGCTTTAGGCCAGAACGGAACTCCCGCTCACGGCACCACGCTGATCAATTATGCCACCAACTGCACCATGAACGGCCAGCAGGAAAAGGCATTGGAGCTTTACGGCAAAGCCGCTGAAATCTTCAGCGGACCCGGCTATACGCCCGATTTCAATCTGGCGACCCTGTACAACAACATGAGTCTGGTCTGTCAGTCCATGAACAATTTTTCCCAGGCCGAGGATTACCTGAAACGGGCTCTTCGAATTTTAGAAACGCTTCAGGACAGCCGGATCGAAATCGCTATCACTTACACGAATCTGGCCAATATCTGCTCGGCTACGGAGCGTTTCTCTGAAGCCAAAGACCTCCTCGAGCAGGCAATAGACATCTTCCTTCGGGAAAGCGACGGTCAGGATATCCACTATGCCGCCGCGATAAACGCGTTGGGCGAAGTATACTTCTGTCAAGGCGACTACGCGTCCGCCGCCCGCCAATTTGAAGAGGCGCTAAAGCTGAACATACGCGATTTAGGCGAAGATACCGACAGCTGCCGCACGATCAAAAAGAATCTGGAGCTGTGCCGTCAGCGCCTTGGAGAGGAAGCGCCGTCATGCTGAAAGGATTAGAGCTTGCGAAGCAGTATTACGAGCAATTCGGAAAAGATGCCATCGAGCAGTTCCTCGCCTCCCATCCCCAGATCAGTATCGCCGCTGGTCTGGCCGGAGAAGGCTCGCAGTGCTTCGGCTACGACGATCAACTTTCACGGGATCACGATTTTGCTCCCGGCTTTTGCATATGGCTCAGCGACGAGGATTTCTCTTCGGCAGGAGCCGAACTTCAGGCCGCTTACGATCGTCTCCCTGATCGTTTTCTGGATATCAGCAGAGAGAATATGATCGCCAAAGGGCGCCTGGGCGTCACGACCATAAGCCGGTTTTACAGCCAGTTTACCGGATGCAGCGGGACAGTCTCGCAGCCGGGACTACCCCAGAACAATCTTCAGTGGTTGATGGCGCCCGAACACTGTCTGGCCGCGGCCACCAACGGCCGTATCTTTCGCGACGACAGCGGCGTCTTTTCCCGGGTCCGCCAGTCTTTGCTGGATTTTTATCCTCCCGATGTGCTGCGAAAAAAAATTGCGGCGCGAGCCGCAGTGCTCTCCCAGGCCGGACAATACAATCTGCTCAGAGTGATCAGGCGTGAGGATGAGGTGGCCGCCATGCTGTCCGCCAGCCGGTTTACCGAAGCCGCCCTATCTATGATCTATCTGCTGAACAGGCGCTACATGCCTTTTTACAAGTGGGCATACCACGGCCTATCCGATCTGGAGCTTCTGTCTGACATCGGCCGGAAGCTGGAAAAGTTCCCGGAAGTCTTTTCCCGGCTCCAATCGGGAAAAGCAAAATACGCCTATGATCAAGCGTTTTCCATCACGGAGGAAATCTGCGCCGCTTTGGCAGCCGAACTGCGCAGACAGGGATTTTCCTCCGTACAGAGCGATTTTCTCCAGGATCACCTTGCGGACATCATGGCCGGAATAGCCGACCCTCAGATCAGCAATATGCCGCCCATGGCCGACTTCAATTAAATCGGCATACGTACGCCGCAGAATCCGAAAATACAGCGGGATGCAGAAAGGATTAATTCATGATAAACAAACAGCTCAGCATCAGTGAAATCATCTCCATAGAGTGGGATATGTTCCAACAGGTACAGAACATCGGCGGTCGGGCAGAATGCCAGGATGATCCGGAAACTTTTCAGATCATGCGACGCAGTCAGTACGAAAACTGGTCCGACGCCATGATTGAAAGTTATCTCGATTACCTGCGTCAGTGCCGCGACCGGGGAAGAAATCTGGTAACGGAAAAATACGCGCGGATGATGGAATATACCGACACCCGTTACTACGACGAATATCTTGCTCCTGCCCTTCCCACCGTGCCAAACATCAACTACCGGCTGGTCAATCAGATCGTAGAACAGCAAATTGCCTGGGAACAGGATTTTGTCGTCAAGTATCCCCGGTTAGCCGCGCGAAGCCGCCCCGTAACCTCCGAAGCGGATGCAGACGGCTTTACTTCCGTAGAGACCTATGCACGGGGAGAGCTCCTGACCTACCCAACAGCGCTGCTTCAGCTCTACCTGGATTACGTTAAAGAGCTGAAAGCCGAGGGAAAATCCCTTTCCGTCATGATCGAAGACACCATGGTCAGACTATACGGCTACAACAGCATAGAAGATGCCGAAGCCCAGGCATAAACAAAGAAAAGGAGACCGCTGCTCACAGCTGATCAATCAGCGATCTCCTTTTCTATACGGTTTTAAATTACGTTCATCTTCATGGAACCGATACCCTCGACTTCCATGACGATCTCATCGCCCCGACCGATAAACGGCTGACCGCCCAGATATTCCAACAGGGCGCCTCCGCCGATTGTACCCGATCCGAGAACATCGCCCGGATATACTTTTGTTCCCCTCGAGGAGTATTCGATGAGCTCGTTGTAAGTATGATAGATCGACTTGGTATTGTTTTCCCGAAGCAGACTGCCGTTGCGGTACAGCCTGGTGGTCATATCAAACCGCTGGGGATCGCCGTCCACGGCGTACTGAGACAGCTCATCCATGGTCACGATAACCGGCCCCATGGAGTTGGCGTAATCCTTTCCCTTGGCAGGTCCCAGCTGCATCTGCATCTCTTCAGCCTGAATATCTCTCGCGCTCCAGTCGTTCAGGATCGTCATGCCGAAAATGTAATCCGACGCGTCTTCTCTATCGATATTTTCCCCTTCCTTTCCGATAATCACGGCTATTTCGAATTCGATATCAAAGCGCTGTGAAGTCGGATGCATCCTGATCGGCTCGTCAGGGCCAAAGAATACATTGGTATTGGAAAAATAGAAGGCCGGCAGTTTTCTCCAAACGGCAAGCATACGTTCCATAGTCGCTTCATCGTATTTAAGCGCCTTTCCGCTGTTGACCACGTGCTCCTCAAAGCTCATGAAATCCCGGAACGTCCTCGGTCTCTGCAGCGGCGACAGAAACGCCGCCTCTTCGGTTTTACAGGTTGCTTCGGCCTGATCGATATGTTCCTGAACCACTTCCTTATACCGATCGTAACCTTGGATAAAATCAATCATCTCTTCCGGCAGACTGCTGTGAATTCCCGAAAAGCGATAAAAGTTTCCGTCTTTTACCACACCGGAATAAACGCTGTCCCGATAACGAACTGTCGCTAATTTCATATGCTTCTTCCTCCTCTTTCACCCTTCATCTTTACCTGCTGAAATGCAGCACTTTCCAAAAACAGTATAGCATAAACAAAAGCGCAGCGCTATCCTCTGCAGGGAGAGAAAAAAATTCGTACCGGTCATGCCGAACATCTATGATCTCGATTTTCTTTACCAATGAATTATCGGCGAAATTATATGATATGATGGTTTAAACAAATAAACGAAAGGCGATAAAGACATTGAAAGATATCATGGAACTGGCGGCTGAGTTTGCAGCCTGCCAAAAAATCCTGACCGCCCTCGGCGATGAAACCCGCCAGCATCTGATCATAGAGATGATGCAGATGGGAGAATGCACGGGTGTCCGCGTAGGAGAAATCACACAAAAAACCAACCTTTCCCGTCCTGCAGTCTCTCACCATCTGCAGATTCTAAAAAATGCCGGACTGGTCAAAATGCGCCGTGAAGGCACAAAGAACTATTATTATTTCGACGCCGACGCGGAGGCGATGAATCAACTGCTTCAGATGTTGACCCACGCCAAGGCGATTATGGAAAATCTTCCCGACAGAAGCGGGGAAAAAGAATAACGGAGGAAAAAATTATGGAACTCATGGAAGTGATGAAAATGCGGCACAGCGTCCGCCAGTACACCGATAAACCCTTAGGAAAAGAGATTTTAGACGCTCTGCAGCAGGAAATTGACGCCTGCAACAAAGAGAGCGGCCTGCACATTCAGCTGATAACCGATGAGCCGAAGGCCTTCGACAGTTTTATGGCTCACTACGGTAAATTCAGCGGCGTAAGAAATTACATTGCGCTCGTGGGAAAGAAGGGCCGCCAGCTGGATGAGCAGTGCGGTTATTACGGCGAAAGGCTCGTTCTGAAAGCGCAGCAGTTAGGACTTAACACCTGCTGGGTCGCAATGACCTACAAGAAAATCCCCGGTACGTTTTCCACGGCCGCAGACGAAAAAGTGACTGTCGTCATTGCGCTGGGCTACGGAAAAACACAGGGCTCGGCCCACAAATCAAAAGATGCGGGAGCAGTCAGCAATATCAGCGCCGATACTCCCGATTGGTTTAAAGCCGGTGTGGAGGCCGCTCTTCTTGCCCCTACCGCGATGAACCAGCAGAAGTTCTCCCTGACCTATAGGGATGGAACAGTCACCGCAAAAGCGGGACTGGGATTCTACGCCAAAGTCGATCTGGGCATTGTAAAATACCACTTCGAACTGGGCGCAGGCAAAGAAAACTTCTCCTGGGCATAAACAGATTTAACGCTTTAGCCTTTGTCTTATCCGATAAAATTGAAGGGCAAAGTGAACAAACAGAGCCAGATACAGAAAACAAAAGACGCCGAAGGCAATCGCCCACACTCCTTGCTCCTCCTGAAAAGCATAGTGGTAAAATGAAGGAATAACAACACAGAGAAAGATGACGAGCAGAGGGAGAATTCTTCCGCAAAAGATGCGCTTTATCATGTCCAGTCTGGACTGGTCGTCGCAAAAGATCTCTTCTCTGCCTGTCATCAACTCTCTGGATTTGCAGAAATAGCTGTATCCCATAAAGTCAAACAGGTATTCCCAGCCGCAATCGCTGAACATCTGAACATATTCTTCCTTGTTGGCGATCCCGTCCTGATTATAGTCCAACTGATAAACCACTTCCTCCGGCTGACAGCGGGTAAATCGATAAATTCCGGGGAAAGTAACCTTTTCCAATTTCCAGCCGCTTCTGCGCATATCCTGCAGATAAGCGGCTTCTTCTTCGTATTCCATAATGGTAAAAAAATGAAATTCGGTTTTACGTTCTTTCATCGGGTTACCTCCTCTGCATTCCGATACAGGCGCCGGATTCTCTTTAGCTCCAGATTCAGGACCTCCTGCCCCAGTTCCGTAATCTGATAGATTTTTCGCTTCTCCTCTTCTTGGATAAATCGAATCAGACCGTCTTTTTCCATCTTTGACAGGCTGCCGTACATAGTCCCCGGACTCAGCAGGATTTCACCTTCTGTCAGCGACTTTACCCGCTGGACAATGCCATAGCCGTGATTGGGTTCCCTCAGGCACAGCAGGATGTAAAATCCGGTTTCCGTCATGGGTACGTATACTCTTTTTATATGTGCATCCATATCTTCTTCCACTTCCTCTTTGCTGCGATGCATCGCAGTTCGATATATAAATTATATCGAACTGCGATATAAATGTCAAGACGCAAACCACAATTTTATCTTTACCTTTCACACAAAAAACGCCCCCATCGGAGCGTTTTTGTGATCAGGCGGCGCGAACAACCTACCGCCCGATTATGTTGTTTTATCTTTACAGCGCGGAGAGTCTCTTCCCCTCCGTCTTCAAATAAGGAGCACCTTGTGATCTACAGGATAAACATCCTGGCCGTCATCATATCCTGAATATCCTTTCCCGTGTAAGTTACTGTTCTCTCGTCAAGCTGTCTGACTCCCGGATAGAAGGAGGCGCGAAGAGCGTTGACACAGTCTTTGAAGTTGATTTCCATTTCGAATTTCTCCGGCGACTGGATCTGACATTCCTTCAGGTGCTGAAGACCCTCTTTAACTCCCTCGCCGATCAGCCTGCAGGCTTTTTCACAGGACATGCTGAACGTTGCGTTGCCCACTCCGCTTTTTACCCCTACAGACCGTATTTCCGGCACCAGCTCTGCGGCGTGATCACAGAGTTCCTTATCGCCGCTGACAAAGACAACAGGAACGTGATAATAGGCGGCCACATAAGCGTTCATATCGAACTCCGCAGCCCTTTTGCCATTAATCTTTACGTAATTGTTGATCGTATTCATCGTATGCGCAAGAGGGTTCCCGTTATAGCCCGCTCCACTGTGATAGCCGATGAAAATTGCCGCGTCAAAGGTCTCGTCTATTCCCGCCATCATGGACTCTGGTGTGTTGGTCCAGCCGCGAACAAGGGTCACATTATCCGGAAACATATCCGCAATCATATTCCTCGCCGAATCGTGAGCGTCCTTAACCACGATCTCGTCGGCGCCGCACTGGGCAGCAGCCTGGCAAGCCGCTAAAACCTCTTTCGTCATCTGCAGTGCCGCCGCTCTGTGCTCATGGTGGCCTAACTCTGTTTCGTTCCAGGAAGTAACACCTGTTACGCCTTCAATGTCTGCACTGATATAAACTTTCATTTTTCCTCCATTCCGGGCCCCGCCCATATTTCATTTAAATCCTGCAGACGCTCTGCGGTCAAGTGTGCCCTGCCTTTAACCGGCTCTGCAGAAGTTTATGCCGAATCAAACAACCGTCAAAATGTCCGGACTTTCAGCCTACAGTTTTTCGGGCTGCATGCTGTACTGTTTTCCGTTTTTATCACAGTAAACCAGATCACTGTCCGGATAAGTGCAGATCCCCTGAATCTCAAGTTCCCTTATGCGTCCGGAGGCAAATACGGCGCAAAGAACCGGATAGAGGAAAGAATCTTCCGTATGATAACATTCTTCAGGTACATCGACGAACAACAGAGAAGCTTCGAAGATCCCGCCTGGCGGGATGCTGGCCGGAAGGCGCAGCTGCCCGGGTTCTTCTATTTCCTGTCCGTCACAGTATTTCCACGGCATCCCTGTAAAAGCCCTGCTGTAATGGACTAACGTGCCCGTCTTTTTCTTTGTCCCGGGTCTCTTCATATACACATCCTGCAGCAGAAGATGCTTATCACCGGTATCCAGAATCTGCAGATTTAGATAGCACCGAACGACTTCGCCCTGATCTGTTCCACAGATATAATTGTTCAGCTCATCGAACGTGCGGAGTTTTACGTGAGGCCGCTCGGAGAAAAATCTGGCGGCTTCTATGCCCAGAGACACTAATCCAGTAATACAGCCGACTGCCGCAATTAACACAGTAAAATCTATCGGTTCCACCTCCATCGCTGCCGTCTGCTATTAGTCTAACATAAAAGGCGTTGATTTTCAAACTTTAGAGCGAATAGACAGAATTTTCTTCAAAAATTCAATTTGTATCTCTATCCGAGCTTTCTGCGCTTACCGTATAGATTTCCCTAACTGACAGGCTTGCTGAATTTCAGGCTTTCCTTCAATATCGCCTGCGTCCATGTTTCCTCCGGCCAGTACATGACCCAGATTCTTCCATTGAAGATGCTCCATGAGATGATTGTAATAGACGAGCACGTCTTCGAATCCGTTTCCTTCCGCTTTGAAGGAGCTGGAAGCGGATCAGCTGGTTCACCGGAAAGAATACCCTCAGATTCCTCCTAAAGTGGAATACAGTCTTACAGAACGCGGAAAATCCCTGATCCCCATTTTAGACGGCATGTGCGAATGGGGAGATAAAAACAGATTGTAAGCAGGAGGCGAACAGGCACAGGAAAGTCACCTTTCTCCTGCGCCGCTGACAGCCGTACCGGCAGACTGTCTGTAGCCCGTAGTGTTTACAACTGCAACCAGCCGATCTTCCGCGTCTTTCACTTCAATACGGTAATAACTGGTCGTCTTTCCCTCTTTGATGCAGATCGCTTCTGCTGTCAGGCGATCTCCCCTTGCCGCCCCAAGATAAGCGATATCCGAATGGAGTGAAACGGTATCGAGCTGCTTCCAATTTACGGCAACTGCAAAGGCAAAATCAGCGAGAGTAAAGTACACTCCGCCCATTACCGCTCCGATCGCGTTGCGATGGATTTCCTCCAGCTTCAAGCTGCACTTGGCGTAGCGATCGGCAACCTCTTCAATAATCGCTCCGTTTCCGGTGGCAAAACGATCCTTTTCAAACATCTCTATAATTTCTTTTGTAAGCTTCATACAACCTTCCTCCCCATAAATTTTTCTCGGATTTGTCTCTTTTTTCTATTGTGGATACACAGGATAAGCTGCGATCCGATCCAATCTATATCTTTCTTAAAGAAAAAATGACGGTTACTCGACTGAGTTCGTCATTTCGCCTGTCAATTTGAAATGGGATTTCCTTGGGAATCAAACACCGCAAATCCCCAATGCAAATCCCCAATTCCGTGTCGTAATGTTCGGTTTTAGGACGCCGCTCTTTTATCCTTCAGTTCCCGCCTAACGAATACACGCTTTCACCAATTTCATCGGTACATCCATACGCTGGGCGACCTGTTCCGGCGTCATTCCGTCGTCCAAAAAGCGCCTGCAGACCACCTTCAGATTCTCACCCACTTCTATAATGTGCCTGTCCGGGTCATAGAAGCGAACGACCCTCTGCCCCCACGAATGCTCTTTAACTGGATGTACGTATTCCACGCCGCACTCTGCCAAACGGGATAGAAACTTATCGAAGTCATCTTCCTCAAAGTAAATCTCAAAATTGTTGCCGCCAAAAGCGATCTTTCCCGAATCGATAAAGTTCTCGTAAGTCTCTGCCGTCTGCAGGGCCAGACCCCCGGTCAGCGTCTTATTTGCACCAAAATCCATTATGACGTGAAGTCCGAGTGTCTTTTTATAAAACTCAACGGACTTATCCATATCCGTTACAACGATCATCGGATTTTTAAGCTTCACTCTCTGCACCTCTCCCATTCTGCAAAATAATTTCTATGCTGAAATTTAACCTACGTTTATTCTACCAGACGCCGCTGCTTCCTTCCATCTTTTTTCAGAAAAGATGATTCGGCTGTTTTTCTGCGCCGTGGAAGGCAGCGTGTTATTTTTTTGCTTTTATTAAAAAAAAATCCGGTTTATGAAGTAAGTCCTTATATTCAGGATACTTCTCAAGCAACTCAGCCGTCGGCACAGGCTCAAGCATCTTCTCAATGGAAAATCCCGCTTCTATCAAGGTATTTATGATAGTAGAAAATGTTCTATGATATTTTTTGACATTATCGACAAACCAAGCGGATTCTCTTTCACCTTCTACGCCATAACAGGAAAGATTTGCGAATAATTTGGCTCCGTTTTCATCTCTTGTCCACCTGTCGCCTCCTGAATGACATGTACATAACGGGTTTTCCTGTGAAAAAATAAATATTCCATCCTCGTCAAGCAGTTTGTACACATTCCCTATCACGCCTTTGAAGTCTTCAATATAGTGAAAGGCTAAAGAACTAACTACAATATCAAACCGTCCCTGTAATTGGGAAATATCTTCCATCGGCATATTGATATACTGTATCTTAGGGTGGCAGTTCTCAGCCATGGCCACTTTCAGCATCTTTTCGGATATATCGATTCCGACTACCTCTTCTGCTCCATAATCGACAAACTTTCTGCAATGTTCTCCAAAGCCGCATCCCAGATCTAAAACCCTTTTTCCTTTTAATTGGGGCATCATGGAAAACAAAGCCGGCATTTCAAACAGATTATTGGCGTTCGCCTCATTATCTCTAATTCCCTTATATCCTGCAAAAAAGATTTCGTTATCATAGATATTTTGTTTTGCCATCTCGAACCTCCGGGAGTTTCAGTTTGTCTCTTTAATTCAATTATATACTAAACAAATCCAGTGTAAAGTAAAAGGCAAGTTACTTTCAGGCTCTCCCTCTGCTATGGGATTATTCGATTTCCTATTCTGCAACTGCCTAAAGATTAATAGTCGACGGAGACAGGCCCGATATACTTGAAAAAGAATATTAGCCTTTTGTTTTATTTTCTCTTAACATATACTAAACCTATCTGCTATACTGATTGCAGAATACATCTGCAATCACTGCAAGGTTCCGTTCAGCAGGAAAGCGTGGAGATTTTTGCGGAAAATACTACCAGCGAAGGCGGATTTAACGGCTGCACTGGCGCAGGCGCTTGCTGTTTCCCCGAAGCCCCAAGATGGATGTAACTCGGAGATTATGGAGGTAATACGATGATGGAAGTTAAATTCTACGATACCGTGGATGATGCCTTGCTTAAATTTGCAGTTATCATTTCGAAGTTCGAAGATAAATGGGTATTTTGTAAACACAAGGAAAGAGAGACCTTTGAAGTGCCGGGTGGCCACAGAGAGATTGGAGAGTCCATTATTGATACGGCAAAAAGAGAATTGCACGAGGAAACGGGAGCAGTGGACTTTACGATAGAGCCTGTGTGCGTATATTCTGTCATTGGAAAGAATCGGGTAAATGATACGGGCGAAGAAATGTATGGGATGTTGTATTTTGCGAAAATAGCAAAATTTGAGGCAGAATTGCATAGTGAGATAGAAAAGGTGTTCGTATTTGACGAACTCCCGTCAGAATGGACATATCCGCTAATCCAGCCCAAATTGATTGAAGAAGCAGGACGGCGAGGATATCTA
>CAJFTU010000048.1 GCA_904420065.1 uncultured Emergencia sp. | reverse complement strand
CTTGGCGGGAGACTGCCTGGGAAAGTAGGTCGTTGCCGGTTTTCCGAGAAGCAAGCTGTTTCAGCTTGCTTTTTTCGTGCGCAAAATTTGCGATGGTGCTGGAAGGACAAGATTGGTGTACGGCAAGATATGGGTTCATTGCAGTCAAGTATAGAATAATAAAGAATATCTCGTACTAAAGTTAAACGATAACCAGCACCGTCTGGACGAAAAAAGAGCCGCTGCAAAGCAGATACGTTCTGTATCTGCAGTGTAATGGCTCTTTTGTTCCTGAAGAAAGGTTAGAGTACTGAGTTGTTTTGTGCTATGTCTCAGCTATTCATTTTCACAGACAAGTTCATAATCGGTTTCTGTGAGACGGTACATCTTATCAAAGCTCTTGCAATTGATTTCCTGCAGCGCGTCGGGGTGCGTGGGTGTAAAGACGACGCATGTTCCACAGGAAGAACTGAGTTGACGCGGTACCGGTGTCATTTTAGCCGCGCCAAAATCTTTTGCGAATTTCATAAATGAGAGCGCATCGAAATGCGTGTGAAAAGTAAACAGATATGTTGTCATAGCGTCTACTTGGCGATAATGATATTGTATTCGCCTTCTGCATCGCCGTCCTCTACTGAAAGAGAATATTTTTTGTTGCGTGCGAATCGGCTGACATTTTCTTTGGCAGTATTATTGTCTACGAGTACTTTAATCTTCTCCTCTTTTTCCAGTGCCTTTTTTGTCATTAGAACAGGCTGTGGGCACGAACAGCCCCTTGCGTCGACAGTTTTCATCAGATATTTCCTTTCTTTCGATTTCCCAAAATATTAATTACAGCGATGAATGCAGTGACGATCAGACCTAAGATTACGGCGATCTGGCCGTTCAGCGTCGGCCCCTCTGTAGAGGACGCAAGTCCCAGATTGTGACAGAAAGCTGCGCCAAGGAACATTCCGATGACGGTGATTACCGAATCGATGTTCCCCTCGCCGGACAGAATCAGCTGGCGCAGAGGACAGCCGCCAAGGAGAACGGAACCGAATCCGACCAGCACCATGCCGAGGAAATTCCAAAGTCCGTCGGTATGAGCTACGGGCTGAGCTTCAAATCCCGGATTGAAGTAACCAAAGATCAGGTTGACGACAATTGTCACGATGATCAATGCGATAAATCCGTAGAGCATGGAAAAATCTCTGAACAGAATAGAATCGCGAATTCCTGCTACTGTGCAAAATCTTGCCCTCTGGGCCAATGCACCGCCAATCAGTCCGGCTGATAGAGAGAGCAGGACAGGGGCATGCATGGAACCGGGACCTTCTGCGCTGAAGACCAGAAGAGATGGAACAGCGACGAGAAGAAGCAGAAAAACGATTTGAACTGCCGGGAAGACGTAACCTTCAGAGGAGGCCACTTTGTAGGCGCGGTTGAGCGAAAAACCCTTGTTCAGCGCGATGATGCCGACTCCGATACCGGCAACGAATCCAACCAGCCCGATCAGTGCGTTAAAATCGCCTCCTCCGATACGGAGCATCATGCGCAGAGGGCAGCCGAGGAACATCAGCGCACCGACCATGACAAAAAATCCAAGAATAAAGCGGATCATCGGATTGGAGCCGGTTCTGGCGGCAAATTCTTTTCTGCAGGCGGCGATGATTGTTGAACCGAGAACAAGACCGATGATCTCCGGACGAAGGTACTGCACGATTTCAGCATTGTGCAGCTTCAGCGCACCTGCCGTGTCACGAATAAAGCAGGCTATGCAGAATCCCATGTTAGCTGGATTTCCGAATTTGACCAGGAGCACGGCGATGACACCGATGATTCCACCGGTCAAAACGATGGTGAGTTTGTTATCTTTCATGTGATGCGTATGCTGTATGCGGACAATAGGGTGAGTCCGCAAATACGGCGAACTCCTTTCTTAAGATTTAATAAATATACTATTATGATAAACAGCCGGCATAAAAAAGTAAAATTGTGTTTATGAATCTGCAGTTTTCAGTAAATAGAAGGGGCGCATTTTCAATTAGCTGACCGGCGGGTTTTTGGCGGATTTTTCCGGGATTAAAAATGATGAAATTTCGTCTGTGAATATAGAAATAAACGATAAAATGATCGGGCATATAAGGAATATGAATTGTACAAGAAAAAGGTCAGGGAATATAATTTAATTAGTAAACTTAAAGCCGTAAAATGACGGAATACAGCTGTTTTCAGGGAATCGGAAGAGAAAAGAATGAGAAAAGTATATTTGGATAACGGAAGCACTTCTTTCCCAAAAGCGCCCGGAGTAGGCGAGGCGATGAGCGATTTTATCACTGAAGTGGGATGCAATGTGGGACGGGGTGGTTATGAGACGGCTTACGATCTGGGGGAAAAGGTATATGAAACCAGAAGTCAGCTTTGCCGTATGTTTCATTTCAACAGCGAGAAGAATACGGTCTTCACTCCCAGCGTGACGTACAGTCTGAATTTTATTATCGCTGGACTGTTGAAAGAGGGGGACCACGTCATTCTGTCCTCGATGGATCACAATGCGGTAGCCAGACCGTGCGAAGCGGCAAAGCAGAGAAACGTGGAGGTATCCGCAGCGCCTTGTGATAGAGAGGGACGTCTGGATATGGCCGCTTTTCAAGAACTGTTCAGGGAGAACACTGCTCTTGTCGTCATGTCTCACGGGTCCAACGTCTGCGGAACACTGCAGGATGCCGAAGAGATCGGAAAAATCTGTGAAGCAAGATCGGTTCCCTTTGTGCTTGATGCGGCGCAGACCGCCGGTGTTGTACCGGTGGACTTTCAGAAATTTTGCCTTTCAGGCCTTTGTGTGACCGGACACAAAGGTCTTCTGGGGCCTCAGGGAATTGGCGCCATGCTGATCAACGATGATCTGGCAGAAAGGCTGACGCCCGTGATCAGTGGAGGTACAGGCAGCGCGTCCCATCTGCTTGCCATGCCGGAGTTCATGCCGGACAAGTTTGAAGCCGGCACCTTGAATCTGCCGGGAATTATCGGGCTGAATCGAGCGCTGCAGTTTATCGAGGAGACCGGAATCGAGAAGATCTATGCTCACGAACAGGAGATGACAGAGCTGTTTATCGAAAAGGTGAAGGGACTTCCAGGTACTCGTCTCATCGGACTTCCGGGAGCCGCAGGCAGAGTGGGCACGGTGTCTCTGGATTTTGAAACGGTGGATAATGCCGAAATGGCCTATCTCCTCGACGCAGAGTATGGAATTATGACCAGATGCGGTCTGCACTGTGCGCCTCTGGCCCATCAGGCCCTGGGGACTTATCCCCACGGCACGGTGCGTTTTGCCTTTGGCTATTGGACAAAAGAAGAAGATATCATTTATGCGGTGGAAAGCATAAGGGAAATATTAAACAGAAAGGAAGGCTGATGTCATATGGAGAAAATTGTCGTGGATGCGAGAGGAAAACAGTGTCCTATTCCAGTCGTGGAAGCGAAGAAAGCACTGGGAAACTTTGAAGGAGAGGGCATCGTAGAAGTTCATGTGGACAATACGACTGCCGTTGAAAATTTAAAACGATTGGCCGGACAGAGCGGCTGCAGCGTTTCCCAGCGGGAAGAAGGGGAAGCCCACTATGTGGTTGAGATTTCCCGAAGCGGAGAACAGGCGAAGACGGCGCCAGGATGCGGATGTGAGACGATGACCTTTGCCCCGGAGAATACTGTGTACGTCTTTGACGGAGATACCATGGGACGCGGAAGCGAGGAACTGGGCCGGGTTCTGATGAAGGGTTGCATTTATGCCGTAAGTCAGCTGGAAAAGCTGCCGAAAACCTGCATCTTTTACAACAGCGGCGCTAAACTGACGGCAGAAGGTTCAGATTCCCTTGCAGATATAAAAGCGATGGAAGAAAAGGGCGTGGAAATTTTGACCTGTGGAACCTGCGCCGATTTTTTCCAGGTTAAAGATAAGATCAAAGTGGGAACCGTAACCAACATGTACACCATCGTGGAAACCCTCAACGCCGCGACTAAAATTGTAAAACCGTGAGGCTGACATGGCAAGAGAGGAAAAGCTGGTCATCACCTTCAAGAATACTACCGGAGCTATAGCCATGGAACGGAAATGTAAGGAAAATCAAATTCCCGGAAGACTGATTCCCGTTCCGAGGAGCATCAGCGCCAGCTGCGGTCTCTGTTGGGTCTGCAGAACTGAAGAGGAAGATAAGGTGCGGGTCTTTATTCGGGAAAACGATTTAGAAACGGAAAGTGAATATCATCTGGAACTGATGTAGAAGGAGCCCGGCGGCTATGCCGGGCTTTTTTGCGGTTGCAGCGGAACTGGCGCCGGTTTCGGCAGCATTGCCTGTCTGGCTCCGCTAACAGAAATTCTTGTAAATTAAAACCGAAAGCACTATAATAAATTAAAACAGCACTGCGGCGGGGAAAACCGTCAGCTTGTCTTCTGACGCGGATAAAAGCGCGGGGAAGCAGAGAAATAAAGAGGGTTAATCTATGGAAATCCATATTCCGGATTATGCGAAAGCGGTAATGAACAGGCTGAATGCTCAAGGATTTGGATGCTTTATTGTGGGGGGCTGTCTCAGGGATATTCTGATGGACAGGACGCCTCAGGACTGGGATATCTGCACTTCTGCAAAGCCTGAACAGATAAGGGATTGTTTTGCGGACCGAAAAACATCTGATGTGGGAATACGTCACGGTACCGTTGGCGTCCTTTGGGATGATGCATGGGTAGAGGTTACCACTTACCGCATAGACGGGGAGTATCGGGATGGGCGGCATCCTGAGCGGGTGGTATTTACGGAGGATCTGCGTGCAGATCTGGCAAGAAGGGATTTTACGATGAACGCAATGGCCTGGCATCCGTCGACGGGATTAGTGGACCCTTTTAGAGGCCGGAATGCCATTGCAGAGCGCAGAATTTCCACCGTTGGAGACCCAAAGAGGCGTTTTACGGAAGACGGACTGCGCATACTGAGAGCGCTTCGCTTCGCTTCTGTGCTGGGTTTCACCATAGATGAGAAGACTATGGAGGGCATAGAGGCAGAAAAGAACAGGTTGCTGCTGCTTTCAGCGGAGAGGGTGAATGGAGAATTTACCCGTCTGATCATGGGAGATAGCGCGGATGAAGTACTGTGCAGATTTTCTCCGGTTCTCAGGATTGTTTTCCCGGAAATGGAGGAGACGGAGCTGAAGAAACTTCCGGCCAATCTTCCCATACGGCTGTCCAGACTGTTTCCAAAAGGAACGGAAGCCGTTCTGCGGCGTCTCAGATACGACAGAGAAACGATCAGGCTTTCTTCAGCGTTGGCTCGGCTAAACGGACTGACCGCTCCGGAAGGAAAGAGAGAGATAAAGGCGTTTCTGCGGAGTGAAGGCAAAGAAACAGCAAAGCTGTACTTTGCTGCGGAGGGAAGATCTTCCGAACTTGCGGAAATTTTGTCTTCGGGAGAGTGCTGGTCTGTTTCGCAGCTGTCCGTGACAGGGAAAGATCTTATTGACAATGGTTTCTCGCCGGGACCGGAAATCGGCAGAACACTTGACTGTCTTTTGGATCGGGTTATCGCGGGAGAATTGGAAAATCAGAAAGAGTCCCTGCTTTCTGCAGTCAGAGGAGAAAAAAGATGAAGATCAGAAATATCTGGGCGGTATATTTCAGCCCTACGGGAAACACTGAGAAAATTGCGGAGGCCGTTGCCAGAGGATGTGCGGAGAGCAGCGGCCAGTTTGAAAAAATACGCCGCAGAGATATCACTCTGCCTCCTGAAAGAGAAAAAACTCTGTCCTTTTGCAGTGAGGATCTGGTGGTTTTCGCTATGCCTACTTATGCGGGAAGACTGCCAAATAAGATTATGCCGTTTGTTCGGGATCGGGTGCAGGGTGAAGGCGCTTTGGCCGTACCTGTGGTAACCTATGGCAATCGAAGCGCCGATGATTCGTTGATGGAACTAAACCTGCTGCTGCGCGTAAATGGTTTTCGCATACTGGGCGGCGGGGCTTTCGTCTGTCAGCACGCTTTTGCCGAGGTTCTGGCGGCAGGGAGACCCGACAGTGAGGATCTGGCAAAAGCCGAGGAACTGGGCCGGAAAATTGCGGAGAAGGCGGAACGAGAACAGTTTGGCGATGTGAGCTTTCCGGGAAACAATCCGGTTGGACCGTACTATGTGCCTAAGGGGATCGATGGAAAGCCGGCGGTTTTTCTGAAGGCCACGCCTAAAAGAGATGAGAAAAAGTGTCTTGGCTGCGGAAGATGCGCCGTCTGCTGTCCGATGGGAAGTATAAGCGCCGAGGATTTTGAAACCACCGGTATATGCATTAAGTGTCAGGCGTGTATACAGAAATGTCCTTCAGGAGCCAGATACTTTGACGATGCGGCGTTTTTGAGCCATAAAAAGATGCTGAAGGAAAACTACGCGGAGACCAGAAGGCATTCGGAAATCTTTTTCTAAAGGCGGAGAGCCTGCGCAACTTTTCATGCGGAAATTGAAAAAAGATATTGTCAGTCCAGAGGATTCGTACTATAATATATGCTGTCAGAAAAATGTGGGCTCGTAGCTCAGCTGGGAGAGCGCTGCGTTCGCAACGCAGAGGTCGAGAGTTCGAGCCTCTTCGGGTCCACCAGAAAAAACACCGCTGAAAACGCTTGATTTCAAGCCTTTCGGCGGTGTTTTGGTTTTTGCGATGGAGAAATCTTTTGCCCAGATTTGTCGTTTTTTTACTCTTTTGTGGTTGCACCCATTTCAGGGGCTCGGTTTTTAAATTCTCGCCATACTGATTAAATCATGATTATCAATATGTGCAGTTAATACAATAATAGAACGTTATATTAATCTTTGCTCTACTTATGTTCCACTTTCTTTGATAGTCGTATATGGTCGGAAATCCAGGAAGACAATCTATCAGCTTTTCTTTTCGTTTTGTTAAAAACATGCGCTGCAAGGTGTATAACCAGAGCTTTCGGCGCTTGACAGTGAGATCTTATGCTTGCTCTGTGATAAATAACGACAAAACTCTCGGTGATATTTGCTGCCGGTATCAGTAATATAGACGTATATATCACTATAGCCTGATGTATCACCTGTGTTATAATTTGAATTACTGCTCCTGCCGGGGCTGCTTACATATTGGCTTTCATTATCTCCCTCGTCATATCCTTCATCGTATCCCTTACTGTATCCTTTGTCATATCCAACGGAACGCCCTTTAGAGTATCCGTCTTTATAGGCCGCGTCATACCCTATATCGTACCCTTCATCATATCCTGCCTTATAGGCTGAGTCATATAAAGATTCTTTTCCTTCACTGTAATCAACGGAATAGCCGTCATCATAACCGTTGTAGCCAGCCCAGCTTCACGAGTAAGTTCTTTCTGGTGATTATCAATAAGTATTGCTGCACACGAGCCAATTGCTGCAATGAGTAATATGGACAGAATAATTATCGCTATATTTTTTGATCTACTGTTATCTTTTGGCTTATCCTTTTCAATGTTGTTCATTTCTTCACCTCATACTATTGGATTTTATTGTCGTTTTCCTGAAAACATTTTATAAAATCAGTTCCTGATTTTAACGGAATTACATTATAATATTTTAGCATTAAGTATCTAACTAAAATAAAGAAAAAATATAATAATAAATAGACGAATAATCCAAAAGAAAGTATATAGCAAAAGACATAGGAGATCTGCGAGGGAAGCAAAAAGAGCTCACCTTTAAGAATAAGTGAAGCCTTGAGGATAAAAAAGGAGAAGAAAAATACAAAAGAGCTATTATCTTAAAATGTTTTTATAATATATTTTTATTGACATATATATAAAAATATGTTAATTTAAAATAAAGAATAATTTAAATATACTGATTATTACAAAACAATATAAGTGTATAAAATTAACTCTAAAATAAAAAGATATCACGAAATGATATTAGGAGGTGCACTTTAATGAAAAAGAACCGTAGGAGTAGGATTATTGCATTATGTATGATAACAATTTTTGTGTTATCGATCTCGTCAGTTTATGCAACTGATAAGATTGATTCACCAATGAAAGGACCAAGATATGATTTCAAAACGGAGTACGGAAAACTTTCACGAAAACATTTACTGGATTACCGGGAAATCAACCAACTGAAGGTACGCGGATCCTTTCACATGATGGTAAACCAACTACCGCATACTTATATTTTTCAGATGTTGGAGGACCCACTGTTAGTGTGTCTGTAGCCATTGGTGGAGAATTTGGCAGTATCTCCATAAGTACGAACTTAGGAAAGCAAGCGAACTCTGGAGCAGCAGTGCCAATAACTACAGGACCTTCATTTTATAAGGTAAAGGTTAAAAAAACCGTAAAATATCAACCATATATTACATATAGAAAAGCAAAAGGAACTACAAAATGGGAGGTATATACAAAAGGAGCGATAGCAAAAGATGTTGTCGATTTAAGTTATAAAGCATATATAGTGAAATGAATATAAAATCAAAAACAAATAAAATACTGCTGTTATTACTAATCATCTCTGTTGTTCTTAATTTAACACTGCTTTTTCCTAAAGTGTTGCGAGAAAACAGCGAAAACCCTAAAAATATAACTCTACAGGGTACATATGTAGATGAAGCTACATCACTAATCCTTTTGATTAAGGCTGGAGAAGGCGATCAATCAACAGAGTTTACCATTGAGTCATATGGTCCAAGCGGATTAAAGGTAAAAGATAGAGGCAGTTCTCATAAATTAACGGAAGCAATATGCAGATTACAGGGAAAGTACGGCGATTACTACGTAATTTACGAAGACAGCGTTACGATTGGAGTACTGGACATTGTGAAAAACACATACACGACCCTTGATAAAGTTTCAGATACGCCCATATATGGCGCGATACCTGAGGGCGTATCATCTCTATAGGTATATGTTAGGCAGCTGGTCAGTATTTTATCATGACCGTCAACCGCTTTGTACGAAATACTATTTATGATCCCTGTGTGGAATTTCAGCAAATTTGCCAATTCGTTCAATCTCCTGAGGAGGCTTCTTCTTTCGGAAAGTAAATCGAAGAAAGGCTGAAGATTACAGCGGACCAAATAGGAAATAAACATGATCAAAAAGCCACGCGTTCACATGAGATATGAGGTGACCCCCAAAAGTTAGACTTTTTAGCGTAGCAGTTATTCAAGCTGCTACGCTGTTTTTATGCAGCAATAACTGATTGCCT
>CAJFTU010000047.1 GCA_904420065.1 uncultured Emergencia sp. | reverse complement strand
TTTATGCTGATTCAAATATAACACAAAGTGAGTCTATCCTCGCTTTTTATTTATTCACTTGTAACACATGTATTGTAAACCTACATCTGCCCGGTTGCACCGCAGCAGAAAAAGGTTTACTTTTACGCCGGATAAAAGTATAATTAAATGTACGTATGTAGGTGTGAAGTTAGAAGGAGAATATATGAAAAAACTGAAAACAGCTCTTCTTCTCGTTCTTGTCGTCGCAGTGCTGACAGGCTGCACAACCTTTAACAATTTTAAAGAAGCCTTTTTCTCCGATGGTGGAAATAATTCGGATACCATAAAAATTGGCGTGCTGGAGCCGCAGACCGGCAATGACAGCCAAAAAGGTGAGATGGAGATACGCGGCATACAGTTGGCCAACGAACTTGTTCCCGAAGTTTTAGGAAAGAAAATAGAATTGGTCTATGCGGATACACAGAGCAGTATTTACGTTGCGGAAAGCGCCGTATCAGACCTGATCGATAAAGCTCCGGCTGTAGTACTGGGAAGTTATGGCGACGCAGTTACCCTGGCTGCCAGCAAACCTCTGGAAGAGGCGGAGATACCGGCGATTACCATTACCGCGACAAATCCTCTGATTACGGATAACAACGATTTCTACTTTCGAGTGACCTTCTCCGATGCAAGTCAGGGAAGAGCTATTGCGGATTACGTCTACAGCGGCTTAGGCTTAAGCAAAGCGGGCGTCGTCAGAATGAAAGACGACGATGCAGTTACAGAAATGGTAAGTCAGTTCACCAACCGAATGGAGAGATTAACAAAGGATGCAGACAGTGTCAATACAATTGTGGACATTTCAGCCGACGCCAGTGATGCGGATTACAAAGAATATCTGCAGGAGATTAAAGACTCCAAGATAAGAGCGGTATTCATGGCCGTGTCGCTGAAGACCGCAGAGAATATATTCGCTCAGGCGCAGAAGATGAATATGACCGATGTCACCTTCATTGGACCAAAAGATTGGCATAACCAGGATTTAGTTGAATTACAAGCGAAATTTCCGGGTATAAAAATAGCAGCGGCGTCGGAATTTGCCAGTACAACCACCTCTGAGGCAGAGACCACTGATCTTTATGAACAGTTCCTTTCCGCCTATGAGAAAAAATACGGTGGTGATGATCCGGAAGAGGCTGCGGCTTTGGCCTTTGACGCTTATATGATTGCGGTAAGCGCTATAGAAAAAGCGGGTTCAACTGAAGGACAAGCGGTGAAGGAGGCGTTGAAAGCTACGTCCAACTTTGCCGGAGTTTCCGGAGAAATTTCTTTTAATGACAATGGCGAGCCGACGAAGACGATAAACATTGACGTCATTCAAAATGGGAAATTCGTTTCCGTTTACACTGTTAATTAAAAAATAGAAAATAAAGGAGAAAGATAAAATGGAACAGAAGATTAGAGAAGCTTTAGAACAGATCAGACCTGTACTGCAGAGAGACGGAGGAGATATCGAATTCGTTGAACTGACCGACGATAACGTGGTTAAAGTAAGACTTCAGGGTCACTGTGCAGGCTGCCCTGGCGCGATCATGACGCTGAAGGGCATTGTAGAAAAGATCATAAAGGAAAGCTATCCGGAGATTAAAGGGGTAGAAGCCGTAAATTAATGGACTATATTAAAAACATAGAAGAAAACGAGGGCTTGCAGATAAAAACGCTGCAAGACCTTGTTTCTATCAGAAGCGTAGTGGAAAATCCTGTAACGACCCGAGACGGAGAGTTTTATCCCTTCGGCAGAGGCGTACAGGATGCTTTTGTGTACACGTTGGAGAAAGCCGCAGAAATGGGCTTTAAGACCAGAAATACGGACAACTACGGCGGCCACATCGAATTTGGAAAAGGCGACGACATCGTAGGTATAATCTGTCACCTCGATGTCGTATCGGAAGGGGACAAATGGAGCTTCCCTCCTTTTAGCGGAGCTGTATCTGAAGGGTATATATATGGGAGAGGCGTTCTCGATGATAAGGGGCCTGCGGTTGCAGTTCTCTTTGCGATGAAGGCGCTGAAAGACGCCGGCTATGAACCCCGGAAACGAATTCGTCTGATCTTAGGACTAGACGAAGAGAATTTTAAATGGGACGGCATGAAATATTACGCGCAGCAGGAGAAGATGCCGGATTACGGATTTACTCCCGATGGGGTGTTTCCTGCGCTCTATGGAGAAAAGGGAATTGTAAACTTTGAGATCGCCAGAAAATTTGAAAGAAAACCGTCTGGAGGTCTCGAACTCCGAAGTCTGTCCGGCGGGCTGGCGCCGAATATTGTGCCGGAAAAAGCCAGAGCAGTAGTCAAAGCGGAAGATACGCAGGTTTATGAACTGATCAGGCAGTCCGCGGCTGAGTATAGAGAGCGGAGCGGATACAGGCTCAACGTAAGAGGCGTAGGAAAATCGCTGGAGATTACCACGGAAGGAAAACCTGCCCACGGAGCGGAGCCTGAAGCAGGGCTCAACGCGATTTCGATACTGATGGATTTTCTGGGCGGTCTTAATTTTTCTGATGACGATCTCAACGTTTTTTTTGACTTTTATAATAGATATATCGGTTTTGATTTCTACGGGACGCAGATGGGCTGCGGATTTGAAGACGACTATTCCGGAAAATTGACCTTCAATGTGGGGAAAATCAGTTACGATCGCAGGGCTGTGACGCTTACCGTCAACGTTAGATACCCCGTAACGTTTACAGAAGAACAGGTTTACGAGGCCATTCTGCCCATTATTGATCGCTATGATTTAGGACTGATAAAAGGCACCGGCCACCGACCGGTTTTTATGGATCCCGAGGGAACCATGATCCGTACTCTGACGGAAATTTATCGGAAGCATACAGGCGATGAAAAGAGTTTGCCTCAGGTTACCGGAATCGGCACGTATGCCCGGGCTTCTGCGAATATTGTCGCCTTCGGCGCTTTATTTCCGGGAGATCCGGATTTGATGCATCAGAAAGACGAGCGTCTTTCGCTTGAACGCTTCATGACGATGACGAGAATTTACGCCGACGCGATATACAGCCTGTCGCAGCCGGAATTTCATCTTATGCAGGAGGAACAAACAAATGACCAATCGTAAAGCGAGCACTGCCAGACTGGCAAAGATGGCGATGATGGCGGCAATTTCCTGCGCCCTCGTGCTCTTGATCAGAATACCATTTCCGCCTATGCCGTTCCTGGTGTACGACCCGGCGGACATTCCGATTTATATTACGACTTTCGCCTTTGGCCCGATCTCCGGCCTGATTGTTACCCTGATTGTAAGTCTCATACAGGCTTTTGTACTGGGCGGAGACGGTATTTATGGATTTATCATGCACTTCCTGGCGACGGGACTCTTTGCCATCGTTGCGGGAAATATCTACAGACACAAAAAGACAAAAAAAAGAAGCCATTATCGCTATAGCGGCAGGAGTCATTGTGATGACTGCGATGATGTGCCTCTTTAACTATATTGTGACACCATTGTACATGGGAACTCCGAGAGAAGCCGTAGCTGCGCTCATCATACCGGCGATCATCCCCTTCAACCTGCTGAAAGGCGGAATAAACGGCATTATTACTTTTTTGGTATACAAGCGTATCTCCAAGTTCCTTCACCGCGGGGCTTATTGATCGAAAGGGAAGTGTGACAGCCGTTGCGAGAGATTTTGATAAAAAGTGAAGATGAAGTCAGGAAGTTTGGAACAACTCTGGGGAAGCAGTTAGAACCCAATGCGGTTCTGGCGCTGATCGGCGATCTGGGCACCGGAAAAACCACTCTGACAAAGTACATTGCAGAAGGACTGGGCATAAAAGAGCGGATCGTCAGTCCCACCTTTACCATTGTGCACGAGTACCGGTCCGGCAGGCTTCCTCTGTTTCATTTTGATGTCTATCGGTTGGAGTCGGCAGAAGATCTCTTTGAGATCGGCGCAGAGGAGTATTTTTATGCAGGCGGCGTTTCCGTGGTGGAATGGGCGGATCAGGTGGCGGAAATCCTGCCCGATGAGACGCTGTGTATCTTTCTTGAATACGGGAAAAATGAAGGAGAGAGGATCTACAGATGTACATTTTAGCAGTTGAAACCACAGGACCCGTTGGTTCTGCAGCGATCATAGACGATCAGGGCGCCGTATCCGTGGAAATTTCTTCAGAGGAAATGAATCACCTGAAGGATTTGATGCCCATGGCGGAAAGGCTGCTGAGCCGGTTGAACATTCAGGCGCGTGATTTGACTGCGGCGGCGGCGTCCATAGGTCCGGGTTCCTTTACGGGAATTCGAATTGGGGTGGCTTCGGCACGGGCTGTGGCCCAGGCTTTGGACATCCCTGTTATCGCTGTCCCTACACTGGACAGCTTTAAGCTGATGTGCGCCGACAGATCTCTGACCGTACCCATTTTTAATGCAAGAAGAGGTCAGGTGTACGGCGGCGTATTCGATGAAAAAGCAGAAGATGTTTTAAAAAGCGGTCCGTATATGCTGACAGATGTGCTTTCTTCGATTTCTTCTTATTTATCAGTGCATCCGGGAATTAATGTCAACTTCTATGGAGACGGGGTTGACGCCTATGAACAGGAGCTGACGGAATTTAAAGGGCAGCATGCGGCGGCGAATATCGGGTTTGCGGATAAAGCGGCGCGGTATCAGACCGCGGAAATGACGGCCAGAGTCGCTCTTGAAAAATTCCGCAGAGGGGAAATTTTATCTGTAGATGAACTGCTGCCGGATTACATGCGAACGACGGAAGCCGAACAGAAGTTGAAGGACGGAACGTTGGCTAAAGAGAGAGCGGCTAAAATGGAACGCTTCAGATCGAGGTAGAATCATGGCGGAATTGATCGTAAGAAAGGCAGAGCGCGGAGACGCTGAAGCTGTCGCAAAACTGGAACAGATCTGCTTCGCTGCGCCGTGGTCCGAGGAGGCTTTAATCCGCGATATGACGGAAAATGAGATGGCGGCCTATGTTGTAGCTGAGTATGAAGAGCAGATTGTCGGTTATGTCGGCCTCTGGATCATCATAGACGAGGGACATATCAACAACGTCGCCGTTTCACCGCAGTATCGGAGACAACATATCGCTTCCCGACTGATTGACAAAATGCTGAGATGGACAGAATCCGCAGGAGTCAAGCGGCATACCCTCGAGGTACGGGCCGGAAACCAGGCAGCCAGAGCCCTTTACGAGAAATTCGGATTTCAGGAAGCAGGCGTCAGAAAGGGATATTATGAGGATAACGGCGAAGACGCGGTAATCATGTGGCGCGGCTGAGCGGCAGGACCGCACTGCGGCGAAAAGCCTGAAAGAGGTTGGCAAACAGCAAATAAGTTTGAATATTCCCCCTGTATGAAGGCCAAAATAGGCACAGGGAGGAATGTTTCATGGAAGAAAAAAGACCGTATGACGACATAGACCGGTTTGGAGGAATGATGGAAATCTGCACTCACTGCAATCGCTTTGAGCGGCGGTACGACTTTGACGCTTTTTCTATGTCGGATTATCAGTCCTGCGAAAACTGCAGGCATTTAGGGCCGGATGACCAGTGTCTGGCAGACGGCGGCATCAGAGGGAAAAGATGAAAGACGGGAAATTTTTAACTTTAGCAATTGAATCCAGTTGTGACGAGACTTCGGCGGCAGTTTTGGCTGAGGGGAGAACGGTGCTCAGCAACGTGATTTCCTCACAAATCGCCGTACATACAGCCTTTGGCGGCGTAGTGCCGGAAATTGCCTCCAGACACCACCTGCAGAATATGAACGGCGTTGTAAAGCAGGCTATGGAGGAGGCAGAAGTTTCTTTTTCTGAAATTGACCTGATCGGCGTAACTAACGGACCGGGGTTGATCGGTGCGCTTCTGATGGGGGTAGCGACGGCAAAGGCTCTTTCTTTTGCCAGGGGAATTCCCCTCGTAGGCGTCAACCACATGCACGGTCATATCAGCGCAAACTTTATCGCTTATCCGGAGCTGGAGCCGCCGTTCTTGTGTCTGATTGTTTCAGGCGGACATACCAATTTGGTACAGATGACCGATTACAATCAGTGCCGCGTGCTCGGTTCCACGAGGGACGACGCCGTGGGCGAAGCTTACGATAAGGTTGCGCGCGTTATCGGACTGGGCTATCCGGGCGGCCCGAAAATCGACAAGATTGCCGCGGAAGGAAATCCGGATGCGATCGCGTTTAAGCGCGTTTATCTGGAAAAGGGCAGTCTGGATTTCAGTTTCAGCGGGCTGAAAACAGCAGTGCTCAATTATTTGAATACCGAAAGGCAGGCGGGCCGTTCCATAAATACGGCCGATGTGGCCGCAAGCTTTCAGGCAGCGGTAGTAGATGTCATCGTGGATAAATCCATGGAAGCTGCAGAAATGACGGGACAGAGCAAGCTGGTGCTTGCCGGCGGCGTAGCGGCCAATTCCAGGCTGCGCAGAGATCTTCAGCGGGAATGCAGTTTGCGTGGAATCGATCTTTACGTTCCTCAGCCGATTCTGTGTACGGATAATGCGGCGATGATCGGCTGTGCGGCATATTACAAATACAAAGCTTTCGGTCCGGATGATCTTTATCTGGATGCTTATCCGGATCTGGCGATATAGTGGAGTGAATGATGATTGTTTTATCAGCAAAGGATATCGGAAAAACCTACGGGACGGATGTAATTCTGGAAAACATATCTTTTCATATAAACGCGGGGGACCGGGTCGGAATAGTCGGAGCTAATGGAGCCGGAAAAACAACCCTTCTGAACATTCTTGCCGGAGATTTGCAGAATGATTCCGGCAGTTTTTACATTTCGCAGAATACTACCGTAGGTTACTTAAAACAGAAGAGTGATTTTGATTCGGACAGCACCGTGATGGAAGAGGTGGAGAAGATATTTACGCCTCTTTTAAATATGGAACGGGAAATGAACGATCTTTCGCTGAAGATTGGCGAGCTGGGAGCGGAAGCCGGCTGTCTGATGAATAAATATGCGCAGCTGCAGGACGATTTCAGAAATCGGGGCGGATACGGGTATAAGAGTGAGATTCTGGGAATCCTGAACAGCATGGCTTTTGGCGAAGAATACTACGAGAAGAAAATCGACACGCTTTCCGGCGGGGAGAAGACGCGGCTTGCTTTGGCCTGTCTCCTTTTGAAAAAGCCGGACGTGCTTTTTCTGGATGAACCGACCAACCACCTGGATATCGGAACACTGAAATGGCTTGAGCAGTATTTGAAAGGGTACAAGGGAACGATTGTTATCGTGTCCCACGACCGTTACTTCCTGAATCAGATCGTGAACCGCATTTTTGAGGTGGAGCACCACCGGATTCAATGTTATGACGGAAATTATACCGAATACGCCGAGAAAAAGCGGGCGCGCAGAGAAGCAGAGCGCAGAGCGTACGACAAGCAGCAGACAGAAATAAAGCGCCAGGAAGAAATGATCCGGAGGTTCAAGGAACGGGGGACGGAAAAACTGGCGAAACGGGCTGCGTCCCGGGAAAAACGGCTTGCACATCTGGACAGACTGGAAAAGCCCGAGGCTGATATCGGAAAGATAAAGATACGGTTTTATCAGGACTACCAAAGCGGGAACGATGTTCTCTATGGAGAGAATCTGGCCAAGTCCTTCGGCATTGGCACAGAACGGCGAGATTTGTTTTCCCATGTGAATTTCGATATAAAGCGGGGAGAGCGGATTTGTATTGTCGGTCCCAATGGAATCGGAAAAACGACGCTTTTGCGGATCATGATGGAAGAGTTAACGCCCAGCGAAGGCTTCCTCAAGATCGGCTACAATGTGAAATTCGGTTACTACGATCAGGGACAGCTTTTGCTCAACGATCAGGCTACGGTTTTGGACGAGGTGCACGACGCTTACCGTCTGTATAAGGAAAGTGAAATCCGTTCGATTTTGGGATGTTTCCTGTTTAAGGACGATCAGGTATTCCTGAAGGTCGGTTCCCTTTCCGGCGGCGAGAAGGCCAGGCTTTCTCTGCTGAAGCTGATGATGAGCGGTGCGAACGTCCTTCTTTTGGACGAACCCACCAACCATCTGGATATCGATTCCAAAGAAGTGTTTGAGGAAGCGCTTCTGTCGTATCCGGGAACGGTTATCGTCGTCTCCCACGACCGGTACTTTCTGAATAAAATTCCAACCAGAATTTTGGAACTGGAAGCGGACGGTCTTACCGAGTATCTGGGCGGATACGATTACTATGTGGAGAAAAAGGCTGAAATTCAGTCCGGCAGAAAATATTTAAAGGATATGGCCGAGAGCAGAGCCGCGGAAGCCGCGCCATCCGATCAGCCGTCGGAAGCCTTGAGCCCGGCTCAGGAACGGGCGCTGAAAAAACAGCAGGAGGCGGAAGAACGGCGAAGAAAAAGAGAAAAGGAAAAACTGGAAAATCTGATCGAGAATCTGGAGCGCAAAATTTCTCAAAATGAAGAGAAGATGTGTATGCCGGAGAATCTGACAGATCATCAGCTGCTTTCCGAATTGGACGAGGAAAACAGCCGGTATCGAAAAGAGCTGGATGAGGCCTACGAAAAGTGGATGGAATATTAGCCGTCAGACGTTTTTTTCCGCGCAGGCAAGATAAAGGATGGGCAAAAAACTAAATTTTTCCTTGCATTACATATAGCGGTAAACTATAATAAATTTTGTAATTAAGTCAAGATAGATGGAGGTTTGTTATGGCTTTTGATAAAATAAGATCGATTATTATGGAGCAGCTGAGTGTGGGAGAGTCCATGGTCACAATGGACACAAACATGATGAAGGATCTGGAAGCGGACTCCCTCGACGCTGTAGAAATTATCATGGCTATTGAAGAAGAATTTGACATCGAGATTCCTGATGAGGAAGCCGAAAAGTTCCAGTTGGTGAGCGATTTAGTTAAGTATGTAGAAGAGCATTGCGAGCAGGAGTAGCATAAAAACCCGTCAGCTTTGACGGGCTTTTTTGTAGAAGAGGTGAGAGCGGATGAAGAATGCTAAGATATCCAACGCAGTGATTAAGAGACTGCCCCGATATAGGCGGTATTTGATAGAGCTGAGAAAGAAGGGCGTCGAAAAGATTTCCTCCAAGGAGTTCAGCAACCTTATCGGCTATACCGCATCTCAGATCAGGCAGGATCTGAACAACTTCGGCGGTTTCGGACAGCAGGGATACGGTTATAGTGTAGAGGGTCTCTATGAGGAAATCAGCGCTATACTGGGATTGGATAAAGAATACCGCATGGTCATTATGGGAGCCGGAAATTTGGGGCAGGCGATTGCAAAATACACCCATTTTCACAAGCAAGGCTTCAAAGTCTACGGTGTGTTTGAAATAAAGCCGGATCTGATCGGAAAGAAACTGGACGGTATAGAGATCATGGATTATGAAGATATAGTGGAATTTGTCGAAAAGGAAGAAATCGATATCGGAATTATCTGCGTAAGTCAGGAAAACGCCCAGGAAGTTGCTGATAAGCTTTCCTTCGCCGGAGTAAAGGGCATATGGAACTTTGCGCCGGTAGATATCGAGGTGCCAAAACACGTTGCGTTAGAGAATGTTCATCTATCTGACAGCCTTCATTCTCTGGCATATCACATGAACGATATACAGAAGAGGGAACAGTTGAACAAAGGGAAGGAAGAGCAATAACGGGAGACATTAAAGCTTTCCGGCATAAAAAATAAGGCTGCCGAAACAGCCTTATTTTTGGTTATGTATTTTGATTAACCTTCTACAGGAGCTTCAACCGGACATGCGCCAGCACAAGCGCCGCAGTCGATGCACTTGTCCGCATCGATAGAAGCAACGCCGTCGTTCATGCTGATTGCTTCAACCGGACATTCTCCTACGCAGGCTTCGCAGCCGATGCAAGCATCTGTAATTTTGTAAGCCATAGTTTATATCCTCCTTTAAGACATGTCTTGATTCGTGTATATTATAACAGAAGGGCTAAAGTAAGTAAAGATGAAAGTTTATACTCTTACGGGTAAAAGTGGAACGGGGAAATCCTACCAGGCTATCAACCTGTGCAAGGAGAAGAACATTGAAAGCATCATAGACGACGGACTGTTTATCTATCGCAATCGGGTAGAAGCGGGAATCTCCGCCAAACGACAGAAAACCCTTGTCGGAGCGATTAAAACGGCTCTCTTTACTCTCGATGAACACGCTTCATCGGTGGCAAACCGCATCAGAGAGCTGAATCCGGAATCGCTTTTAATTATCGGAACGAGCGACAGGATGACCGACAAAATTATCGCTCGCCTGCAGCTTCCGCCGGTATCTGAACGGATCTATATTGAGGATATTACGACAGAAGAAGAGCGGGATATCGCTGACAAACAGCGTCATCTGCAGGGAAAGCATATTATACCCGTGCCAACTCTGCAGCTTAAGAGGGATTTTGCCGGCTATTTTCTTGATCCTCTCCGCATCTTTCGAGAGATGAATGTGTCGGGAAAAGTGCAATATTCGGAAAAAACAGTAGTTCGACCTACTTTTAGCTATATGGGAGAGTTTTTTATCTCGGAATCGGTAATGAACGATATTGCCCGATGCGTGGCCCGAGAGTGTGAAGGCGTATCCAGGGTAATGAAGGTGTATGAAAACACATCGCCGGACAACCTGATCATGGAGGTGTCTATTTCCATAGGAGACGGAAGTCCGCTGTGGGAAACGGCTATGGATTTTCAAAAGAGACTGGCGGAAGTGGTCGAAAATATGACCGCCTTCAACGTAGTAAAAGTCAATGTAGAAATTCGGGGAATTGAGTGAGCATGAAGTATCAGAGTTTTACCGCAGAAAATATAACGGATTTTGATCCGCAGCAGATATTTCTGTGCGGCCAGTGTTTTCGCTGGACGGAGGAGGAAGACGGATCGTTTACCGGAGCTGCCATGGGCAAAATTGCCAATATCCGTTATCGGAAAAAAGAGAAGGAACTGGTTGTAGACTGCTCTTCGAAGGAAGAGTTCGAGCAGATCTGGAAACCCTATCTGGATTTGGAGAGGGACTACGGTAAAATCAAGGAGAAACTGGTTCAAAACGATGAGGTGATGAAGAGAGCCGTGGCGTTCGGCAGCGGAATCAGAATTTTAAAACAGGATCTGTGGGAGACCATTCTTTCTTTTATCATATCGCAAAACAACAATATACCCAGGATCAAAGGCTGTATCGAAAAGCTATCGGATTTGTTCGGCAAAGAGATCGGTGAGTACCGCGGAAAAGTCTGGCACGCTCTGCCGGAGGCTGAAGTTCTGTCGAAACTATCCGAAGCCGATCTGGAGCCGGTCAGACTGGGATATCGGGCAAAATATCTGATCTCTTCAGCAAAGACGATCAAAGAGCAGGGACTGCCGGAAAACGATGAACAGCTGCGGGCTCTTTGCGGTATCGGGCCAAAGGTTGCCGGCTGCGTGCGTCTGTTTGGAATGGGAAGGTACGATGCCTTTCCGGTAGACGTATGGGTTGCCAGAGTGATGCACCGGTTGTACGGTCTCGAAGAAAAAGATCGCAGCGGCATTGCGCGTTTTGCCGGCGAGCACTTCGGGGAGCTGAGCGGTTTTGCTCAGCAGTACTTGTTTTACTACGCGCGGGAGAATGTAAAGGTTTAGTGCTGATTTCAACAAGGAGGATCAAAATGAAAAAAGCCAAAGAAATCTACGAAGAGCTGGAACGTTTTTTTAAGCCGCAGCTGTACAACGATATGCTGCCTAACGGTCTTCTCGAAGACAATGCGGAGATGATCGGGAAAGTGTATACGGCGACATTTATCAGCGGCGAGGTCATCGACTATCTGCGGCGGATCGAAGCATCTGACTGTCTGATCTTTACGCATCATCCGGTGACGCAGATAGAAGAAAACGGAACGCGGGAGCTCTCGGCAGAGAACCGGGAATTTCTCAGAAAAAACCGTATCAGTCATTTTAATTATCATCTGCCGCTGGATCAGATCAGTCCTTATTCTCCGGGGATCAGTTTTGCCCGGGCGATAGACGCGGTGCCTTATGGTTCCTTTTTTGAAGAAGGCGGCTCGGTGATGGGCGTTATCTGTACAGGAGACTGGAAAACCCGCACAGAGGTGATAGAGCGGATCCAGCAGGCAGTAGGCCATCCGTGCAAACTGTATGATTATGGCAGTGAGGAACTTCCTGACGGAAAGATCGCCATCAGTGCCGGAGGTGCGGAAGGGACGGAACTGTACGACGAACTGGAGCAGGAAGGCGTAAGACTCTTCATTACCGGCGTAGCTTCACCGCAGCTGGACTGGTTTGCTCCTTCTCATCCGGTGGCTCGCGAGAAAAAGATCAGCATACTCGCGGCAGGTCACTATTCCACAGAGAAGTTTGCGCTGATGGCGATGTGCCGGTTCTTTGAAGAGCGCGGACTGGAAGCGGAATTTATCGGGGAAACGCCGAATCTTACGGATCTGTAATTGATGTAAAGATAGAAAAACACGGCTGTCTGGCCGGGTATCCAGTATTCTGAATACCCGACCGGCCGGCCGTGTTTTTTCTTTACGAAAATTGTCAGAAAAGAGTTGCAAGTCCATAAGCACAGTGATATAATAGAGAAAATTTAGTAAGAGATATAAAAATTGACAAAAATTATAGTGATTACTTAAAAAAGAAGATAACGAAACAAACGACAGGAGGCAAGATATGGATTTCATGCAAAGGATCAAGTCGTTTCAGCCAGAGCTTACGAAGACGCAGGCAAAAATTGCCGACTATATTCTGGCTAATCCGGATTCCGTCTGCTTTCTTTCTCTGAATAAGCTGGCGGAGGAGATCGGCGTTACAGAGCTGACCATACTGAATTTTTGTAAAAAAACAGGATTTGACAGTTTTGTAAAGCTGAAAAATGAATTGTTTCAGTACTTGCAGGAGAGGATTTTCTGGAACAACAAACTGGAAACTTCTTCCGAGCAGTACGACGAAGACGACAGCATGTTTGCTGATCTGCAGAAGAATCAGCGAGATCTGATCGAGACTACCTTTGACAATCTGCACAACGGGGAGCTTCGTCAGTTTGTTGCAACCCTATCGGAGGCCGATCACATCTATATCTGCGGACATGAAGCCTCGTTTTTGATTGCCGCCAATCTGCAGCACAAGCTGAGCAACGGCAGCGCCAACGCTTCACTGATCGATGTGAGCAACTATTCCGACGTATTGGATATGCTGTCCCGCGCAGGAGAAAGAGACGTGTTTGTGCTGATTACCATGCCGTTTTATTCGGCGCAGACGGTAGTCATTTCCGATTATCTGGGGAGCATCGGCGCGACAGTTCTGGCGATGACTGACAAGATCTCATCCCCGATCGTGAAAAATGCCAGACATATTCTGCTGTGCAATTCTACAAATCTTGTTTTTCACAACTCCATAGCGTCTATGACGGCAGTATCCGATGTGGTCGCTTCTCTCTATTTCCTGCACAACAAAGAAAGGTTCCGCGCCTACAACGAAAAGGTGAAGGCCATAGAGAAATTTTTCAAATCGTCAGAGATTCCCGCTTACCACAATGAATATTTTTTCAACAGCGATGCGGCTGCGACGCGGGAAATCTAAAGTATGAATACCGGTATGAAATATAAAAATCAAGCGATAAAGGAGGAATGTAATGTATTTAATCAAAAATGCAGAGGTGTATGATCCGTCGCCAAGAGGCAGACAGGATATTCTGGTCGTCAACGACAGAATTGCTGCCATCGGCAAGGATCTTTGCCCGAATCTTCCGGATGTGGAGGTGATCGACGGCGAAGGCATGAAAGCCGTGCCGGGATTTATCGATCAGCACGTGCATGTTACCGGAGGCGGCGGCGAAGGCGGTTTCCACACCCGCACACCGGAGCTGATGCTCTCCTCGGTGATCAAAGCCGGGGTGACGACCCTGGTGGGGCTTCTGGGAACAGACAGCCTTACCCGCAGTGTGGAGAATCTGGTTGCAAAGACGAAATCTCTGAAGAACGAGGGAATAAGCGCCTACTGTCTTACCGGTGCTTATGTGTATCCGCCGGTAACGCTGACAGGCGCTGTGGATAAGGATCTCGTGTATATCGATGAAGTTATCGGCTGCAAGCTGGCGATTTCGGATCACCGCTGTTCAAGACCGACAAAGGCGGAGCTGATCCGTCTGGCTTCGGACATCCGCATGGCTGCGCTGATTTCCGGAAAGCCGGGCGTCCTTCATCTGCACGTGGGACGAGCAGGCAACGGTCTGAAAGAAATTATGGAGATCGTCGAAGAAGAGCATATTCCGATCACCCATTTCCGTCCGACGCATATGGACTGCCATCACGAGGAGGCCATACGGTTTATGGAAAAGGGAGGCTGGGCGGACTTTACCGCAGAGCCGGATAAGGCCGGAGAGCTCTATGAAACGATACAGAAGGCCGGAACGGAGAGAATGACGGTCAGCTCGGATTCCAACGGCAGCATTCCGGTCTGGAATGACAAACAGGAAATCGTCGACGTCAAGGTCGGCGGTATGGAGCCGCTGTTCCAACTGATCCGAAACCTGATCCGAGACTATGACATGCCGGTTGATTCGGCACTTTCCCTGATCACCTCCAACGTAGCCAAGGCGCTGCAGATCTATCCGGAAAAGGGAGCGCTTCTTCCGGGCAGCAGCGCAGATATGGTTCTGCTGGACAAGGATCTTTCCATTGACACCGTAATGGCTCAGGGCAAGCTGATGATGAAGAATGGAAAACTGCTTGCCAAGAGTACATTTGAGGAGATTCCTATTGCATAAAGGAGGAATATATAGATGCATAAGTACATCATAAAGCGGCTGCTGATGATGATCCCCGTATTGATCGGCGTCACTTTCCTGGTATTTTTCATCCTGGCCATATCCCCAGGCGATCCGACACGAATGATCCTGGGACAACAGGCCTCACAGGAAAGTATAGAAGCCATGCGGGAAGAACTGGGACTCAACGATAATCTCTTTGTCCGTTATTTTGACTACATTGTTGGCGCTCTGCACGGGGATCTGGGCACATCCTGGAAAACCCAACTGGAGGTTCTGCCGCAGATACTGGGATATTTTCCGAATACCGTTATTCTGTCGACTTCCGGCATTACCGTAGCGATCTGTATCGGCGTGCCGATCGGTATTCTTTCTGCGAAGAAACAGTATACCTGGATCGACAATGTTACTCGCGTACTGGGTCTTGTAGGTGTGGCCATGCCGAGCTTCTGGCTGGGACTTCTGCTCGTTATGCTGTTTTCCCTGCATCTGGGCTGGTTCCCGCCGTCCGGAATGGGACAGGGGATCGAACTGCTGCCGAGCCTGGTTCTGCCGGCACTGACGCTGGGCACCAGCTGTGCGGCCAGTATCATGAGAATGACCCGCTCCAGCATGCTGGAGGCGATGCGTCAGGATTACATCGATACGGCCAGATCCAAAGGTCTGAAAGAAAGATACATCACACGTTATCATATGTTTAAAAATGCGCTGATTCCTATCGTTACGGTTACAGGACTGCAGTTCGGTATGCTGCTTGGCGGATCCGCACTGACAGAAACGATCTTCTCCTGGCCGGGACTGGGAAGATTTATGATCGAGTCGATCAAGGCGAAGGACATGCCGATGGTGCTGGGTTCTGCTTTGTTCCTGGCCATCATGTATTCTGTCGTCAATCTGCTGGTTGATATTCTGTATGCCTATGTAGATCCGAGAATCAAAGCGCAGTATCGCAGTATGGGAGGAAAGAAACGTGGAAGAAAAATCTTTGCAAAGTAATGCGGCGGTAAAAAGCAGATCGCTTTTTGCAGACGCATGGAGAAGATTTAAGAAAAACAAGATGGCGGTGGTCAGTCTGATCTTCCTCCTGCTGCTTACGCTGGTCGGTATCAGCACGCTGATCATCGACGCGGTGACGGATGAAAGGATCTATAACACCCTGGTCATCAATCAGGATCTTACGCAGCGGTTTGTTCCGCCAAACAGTGAGCATATTCTTGGTCTTGACGAGTTTGGTCGCGATATCCTTCTGCGTATTATCTGGGGAACACGCTATTCCCTGTTCATGAGCGTTGCCGCGATCATGGCTGCCGGCTTCATCGGAACCATGATCGGAGCGGCCGCGGGTTATTACGGCGGCAAGGTGGACAACGTCATCATGAGATGTATGGATATTATTCTCTCCCTGCCGTACATGCTTTTAGCTATCGCTATCGTTGCGGCACTGGGACCGGGACTGGTTAACGTACTGATTTCCATCGCGATCGGTTATGTACCGGAATTTGCCCGTATCACCCGTGCGTCGGTAATGACCATCAGGGAAAGAGAATTTATTGAAGCAGCCAGAGCTGTCGGCGCATCAGACAAAAAAATTATTTTCAGCCAGATGCTTCCTAATATTACGGCTCCGCTCATTGTAGAGGTGACGATGGCTATCGCTGGCGCGATTCTTTCCATTGCAGGCCTTTCGTTCCTCGGCCTGGGAATACAGCCGCCGCTTCCGGAGTGGGGCGCAATGCTGACCAATGCCCGTGGGTATATCCGCGATGCATGGCATATCACCGTATTTCCGGGATTGATCATTCTGATTACGATTCTGGCGTTGAATATCATCGGAGACGGACTTCGTGACGCTTTGGATCCAAAGCTGAAGGACTAAGCCGAAAGGAAGAGAAAAGGAAGTACAGATGGAAAAGAATATATTGGAAGTGAAAGACCTCGTGGTGAGGTACGAAACGGAAGACGGGATCGTCAGGGCGGTCAATTCGGTGAATCTTTCCATTGGTCAGGGAGCAGCTGTAGGGCTTGTAGGCGAAACCGGAGCGGGAAAAACCACTTTGGCAAAGTCCATTCTCCGGCTGATCCAATGGCCACCGGGACGCATTGCTGAGGGAGAGATCCTCTATAACGGTCTCGATCTGCTGTCGCTGAGCGAGGAGGAAATGTGCAAGATCCGCGGAAATGATATTTCTATGATCTTCCAGGATCCGATGACTGCGCTGAACCCGGTATTGACCGTAGGCAAGCAGATCTCGGAGGTCATTTCCGCTCACGAACAGAACATTACCCAGGAAGAAGCGGATGAAAAGATGAGACAGATCCTGGCTACAGTAGGTATAGATCCGAAGCGGGCTGAGGAATATCCGCATCAGTTTTCCGGCGGTATGAAACAGCGTGTGGTCATCGCCATTGCTCTGGCATGTAATCCAAATCTGCTGATTGCCGACGAGCCGACGACGGCGCTGGATGTGACGATCCAGGCACAGGTACTGGATCTGATCAGACAGCTGCGTGATCAGCTGGGAACTTCGATGCTGCTGATCACGCACGATCTGGGCGTAGTAGCGCAGAACTGCGAGTATGTAGCGATCATGTATGCAGGTGAGATTATCGAATACGGCAAGATCCACGACGTGTTCAAGAACAGTCTTCATCCATATACCGTGGGCTTGTTTGAGTCCATTCCGAAGCTCAACGAAGAGGTAGACCGGCTGCATCCGATCGATGGTCTGATGCCGGATCCGGCAAATCTGCCGAAAGGCTGCAAGTTCCACCCGAGATGCCGCTACGCAGAGGCTATATGCCGTGAAGAAGAGCCGGAAATGGTAGAAATCGAGGAAGGACATACGGTCTGCTGCCATCGCTATACAGGAAAATGCGGACTGGCGGAAGGAGACAAAGCCAATGGATAAAAAATTTCTTGAAGTTAAGAATCTGAAAAAATATTTTCCGACCAGCATGGGAGAGCTTCATGCGGTAGACGATGTCACTTTTTCTATTGCAAAAGGTGAAACTCTGGGAGTCGTAGGCGAATCGGGCTGCGGCAAGTCCACTCTGGGAAGAGCGGTGCTGCGGCTCAACGATCCGACCGCCGGTGAGGTTATTTTCAACGGAGAGAATATTTTACAATACAATAAAGCGCAGATGAAAGAGCTGAAAAAGGATATGCAGCTGATTTTCCAAGATCCGTTTTCTTCTCTGAATCCGCGTATGACGGTCAGCCAGGCTATCGCTTTTCCGCTGCTGATCCAGGGCTTATATAAGAAAAAGGATAAAGAAGCTCTCAATAAAAAGGTAGAGGAAATGATGGAACTGGTCGGACTGGCTCAGCGCTTCGTCAATTCCTATCCTCATGAGCTGGATGGCGGAAGACGACAGAGAATCGGAATCGCCCGCGCACTGTCTCTGAATCCGCAGTTCATCGTCTGTGATGAACCGGTATCGGCGCTGGATGTTTCCATTCAGGCACAGATTCTGAATCTGATGCAGGATCTGCAGAAGGAGATGGGACTGACCTACATGTTCATTACCCATGATTTGTCGGTTGTCAAGCATCTGGCAAACAAGATCATGGTTATGTATCTGGGAAAGATGGTAGAGTATTGCGACGTGAAGCAGCTTTTTGCCAAACCGCTTCACCCGTATACGAAAGCACTTCTGTCCGCGATTCCGATTCCGGATCCGGACATACAGATGGATCGGATCATCCTCAAGGGTGAGATCAGTTCTCCGATTGAGCCGAAGCCTGGCTGCCGTTTCGCAGGCCGGTGTGTTTACGCCACAGAAGCGTGCAGAGGAGAGGATATTCCGCTGACCGAAGAAGAACCCGGTCATTTTGTTTCTTGTATTCGCAGTCGTGAGATCAATGACAGAGTTGGATGCTGACCATGGCAGGTCTTGCGATGAAGATAAAACACTAAGGAGGAAAAAGTGATGAAAAAAATGTTGACCCTGGCGCTTATCTGCTGTCTGGTGTTAAGCGCTGCCGGCTGTGGCGGAGGAGGAGAAGACTCCTCGGAAGGCGCCGTAAAGGATACCCTGGTTTGGGTACAGAACGCTGACGTCACCTCTCTTGACCCGCATATCGGAAAAGAGACACCGGCTGTAACCGTAACTTGTCAGATCTTTGATACGCTGCTGACCATGAATGAAGACAACGAGCCTTCACCGCTGCTGGCAGAGAGCTATGAGCAGATCGACGAGCGGACATGGAAGTTCAAACTCAGAGAGGACGTAACTTTCCATGACGGTGAACCGATGACGGCTGAGGATGTCGTTTTTTCTCTGAACAGAGCGAGAAATTCCAACTATGTATCCTACGTTGTCGACGCGATCAGTGAAGTAACGGCAGAAGATGATTACACCGTTGTGATCAAAACCGCGGAGCCTTATGCACCGCTTCTGGCCAGCCTGACTGTTCCGTTTACCGCCATCGTTCCGCAGCATGCAGTAGAAGCGGATGAAGAAGGCTTCAAGACTGCTCCGATCGGAACCGGTCCGTACAAACTGGTTGAATGGAAACAGGGCGAGTACACCAAGCTGGAGGCAAACCCGGATTACTTCCTTGGCGAGCCGAAGACAAAGAACCTGGAAATGCGCGTCGTTCCAGAAGCTTCTCAGAGAGTTATCGCTATTGAGACCGGTGAAGCAGATCTGGCTTACGGTATCTCTGCCAACGATTCCAGACGTGTGGAAGAGGACAGCAATTTGCAGCTGTTCAAAACGCCTTCACAGAGCGTAGTGTATCTGACGCTTAATGAGAACAATGAAAAATTCGCTGACAAGAGAGTCAGACAGGCGATCCGCTATGCTATTGACAAACCGACGATCGTAGAAACCATGCTTTACGGCGCAGGTGAACCGGCTGATTCGGTAATCCCGCCGAACGCGATCGGATTCAGTGATCAGGTAGTAGCTTATGAGTATAATATCGAAAAGGCGAAAGAACTGATGGCAGAAGCCGGATACGAAGATGGCTTCACCTGTACGCTTTCTGTAACCGATGACCCGGTAAAGAATGAAATCTGCCAGGTTATCCAGAGCCAGCTGAAGGAAATCGGCATTGAATGTGAGATTCAGGTTAAAGAATATGGTACATGGATCGACGAACTGGGAACCGGTTCTCACGAAATGTCGTTCAGCGGCTGGGTTTGTGTAACGGGAGATGCGGACTATACCTATTATTCCCTGTTCCACTCCACCCAGGTAGGTTATGCAGGAAATGACGCCTTCCTGAAGAATGACGATGTAGACAAACTGGTTATTGCAGCAAGAGAAACCGCGGATCTTGACGAAAGACTGGATTACTACGGCCAGTTGGAGGTTCTGCTGGGCGACTTGTCTCCGTATGTGCCGCTCTACTATGAGAGCATCAACGTAGGTGCAACGAAGAACGTAAAGAACTTTACGGCAGATCCGAATGGATATCACCGTCTGCGGAATGTTGAGGTAACAGAATAATGCGATTAAGTCAAATGACCTGTGAAGAGGTTCGTACGTATTTCCAGGAATCGGATATGGCGCTGCTGACCGTGGGCTGTCTGGAAAATCATGGCAGCCACAATGTTCTCGGCGTTGACACGCTGGTTCCGGAAAAACTTCTGTCCATGATTGAAGAAAAAGTACGGATCGCAGCTGCGCCGGGGATCCCTTACGGCGTGTGCGACGATATGACCGGCTATTCGGGAAGCATTTCCATCGGAGAAGAGTGCATGTATATGCTGCTGACCAGGATTACGGATGGATTGATCAGCCATGGCGCAAAAAAAATCCTTTTCCTTAACGGACACGGCGGCAATATTCCGACGTTGAACAGGGTTTGTGTTGAACTCAGCAAAAAAGGCGTGGTCGGCGTCCAACTCAACTGGTGGATCATGGCCGGACAGCTGAATCCGGACTGGGCTGGCGGACACGGCGGTGGAGAAGAAACCGCGGCAATGCTGGCTGTGGATCCAAAGCTGGTACATATGGATCAGATCCGCTCTCAGGAGTTAATCAATGATTTCGGCGAGGATTTTCCTACAGCGGGATTTGACCGGATCCTGTTCAAGGGGATCGGTATTCCTGTACCGCGTTATGTGGATGAATACACGACCAACGGATGGATCGGACCGGATCACCCGGAGAAGGCTACCCAGAAATGGGGCGAAGACATGTTGAATGCCGTCGCCGATTATATCGCAGATTTTATCGAGGCTTTTGCAAAAGTGAAAAAGTAAAGAAAAGCTAAGACATGTAACCAACGCGGAGAAGATGAGATACGCATCAGCTCCGCGTCGGTTTTTGTCTGGAAAGAAACCGTTTTACCGTTGCTGCTGCTGTTCCGAATGTGCATCCGGCAAAGAAACCGCTTTCGGGAAACCCACGGTCAGTGTCGAGAAAAAACTCTAAAATTTTTCAAAAATATATTGACAAGGAAGCGATAAAGACCTACAATAAAGAAGATGATTAGCACTCGAATTGAATGAGTGCTAACAAAGCGAAAAACAGAAACACTCTTTCCTTTATATAGATAGAACACGGGAGGGAGCGGGAGGAAATCGCTTTCGGAACAGTAAAACCATAAATCAATATAAATATAGGAGGTAGAGAAAATGAGTTTCGGAATTAAACCACTTGGAAACAGAGTTGTAATCAAAAAGCTGGAGGCAGAGGAAAAGACGCAGGGCGGAATTATTTTGACCAGCTCCGCAAAAGAGAAACCGCAGATGGCAGAAGTCGTTGCCGTTGGACCGGGGACAAAAGACGAACCGATGGAGCTGAAAGCAGGCGATAAAGTTGTATTTTCGAAGTACGCAGGTACAGAGATTAAATACGACGGCGAAGAGTATACAATCATGAGCCAGTCCGACATACTGGCGACAGTTGAATAAGCAGAGTAATCAGGAGGTAATGAAAAATGGCAAAAGATTTATATTATGGTGAAGACGCCAGAAGAAAGCTTCAGGCAGGCGTAGACAAATTGGCAGATACCGTTAAGATCACATTGGGACCAAAAGGCAGAAACGTGCTGATCAACAAATCTTTTGGTTCACCGCTGATCACCAATGACGGCGTTACTATCGCAAGAGAAATTGAACTGGAAGATTCCGTTGAGAATATGGGCGCTCAGCTCGTAAAGGAAGTTGCCACAAAGACTAACGATGTTGCCGGCGACGGAACCACAACTGCAACGCTGCTTGCGCAGATCATGATCAGAGAAGGCTTCAAGAATGTTGCTGCCGGCGCTAATCCGATGGTCCTTAAGAGAGGTATTCAGGGCGCTGTAGATACAGCCGTAAAAGAAATCGAAAAGATTGCGAAGAAAGTGGAGACAAAAGAGAGCATTGCTCAGGTTGCTTCCGTTTCCGCAGCAGACGAGACGATCGGCGGATTGATCGCTGAAGCTATGGAAAAGGTCGGCAAAGACGGCGTCATCACGGTAGAGGAATCCAAATCTCTGGGAACAACGCTCGACGTAGTAGAAGGTATGCAGTTTGACAGAGGATATCTGTCCGCATACATGGTAAGCGATACCGATAAGATGGAAGCTGTTTTGGAAAATCCGTATATCCTGTTGACGGATAAGAAGATCAGCAACATCCAGGATCTGCTTCCACTTCTGGAACAGATCGTAAAGATGGGAAGAAAACTCCTGATCATTGCTGAGGATGTAGAGGGTGAAGCTCTGGCAACTCTGGTAGTCAACAAGCTGAGAGGCACTATCGATGTTGTCGCTGTAAAGGCTCCTGGCTTCGGCGACAGAAGAAAGGCAATGATGGAAGATATTGCAATCCTTACCGGCGGTACGGTTATCAGTGAGGAAGTGGGCTACGATCTGAAAGAAGCAACGATCGATATGCTCGGCCAGGCTGGAACAGTAAAAGTTGACAAGGACAATACTGTTATCGTCAATGGCGCCGGCGAAAAGAGCGACATCACTTCCAGAGTTAATTCGATCAAAAAGCAGATCGAAGAGACGGAGTCCGAATTCGATAAGGAAAAACTGCAGGAGAGACTTGCTAAACTTTCCGGCGGCGTAGCAGTAATCAAAGTCGGCGCAGCTACAGAGACTGAGCTGAAAGAAAGAAAGCTGAGAATTGAGGATGCGCTCAATGCGACTAAGGCAGCTGTAGAAGAAGGTATTGTTGCCGGCGGCGGCGTTGCTCTCTGCGGAGCTATTCCGGCAGTAAACGCCTATGTCGATACTCTCGAAGGCGACGAAAAGACCGGTGCGAAGATCATCGTGAGAGCTTTGGAAGAGCCGGTTAGACAGATTGCGGAAAATGCCGGTTATGAAGGCAGTGTAGTTGTAGCAGAAGTGAAGAATCAGAAAGCCGGATACGGTTTTAATGCGGCAACGGAAGAGTACGTTGACATGATTGCTTCTGGCATCGTGGATCCTGCAAAGGTAACCAGATCAGCTCTGCAGAACGCGGCGTCCGCATCGGCAATGCTGCTTACTACTGAAGCAGGTATCGTAGATATCAAGGAAGAAGCACCGGCAGCTCCAGCTATGCCAAATGGCGGAATGGGCGGCATGATGTAATCGTTTCTCCGTGGGAGATATAATAAGGAAGAAAAGAGCGGTTTTAAGCGGGTCTTAGAGCCGCTCTTTTTTCTTTGCCGTTTCGTGTCTGTTTTACAGAACGCTGAAATAAAAGGCAGGAGACTTATATCGCAAGGAATATGAAACGGTAAGGAGAGATCAGGTTTAGAATCTATTGCCCTGGTTGGATTCTTATCTGGAATTTGAAGCAGGAACCTAAAATGCAATGTCATCTTAAGTTCACTAAATAAAAAGGTATATCGAAGATCTTGACCATGTAGAGAGATAGTGCCAGCAAATGGCAAATCAGATTACAATATAAAAAGGATATATAAATAGGTAGAAAAAGTTTTAATTCCGGATTTTGGGGAGAATAAGCGCAGGGAGAAGTATACAGCTTTTTTCCTTGCTGGCATTAGATTATCGAGTTTTGATCGGAGTAAAAGACCGCGGATTCCGTGTTTTGTCGATCCGATAAAATGGCAAATTAAAAATAATTTTCAAAATTTACTAGGATTCCATAATTTACTATTGGAAAAGAAAACATTTTATGGTATAATGTGGACAAATGAAGTATAAGTGCATAATGATGCATGAGTTTCTCTGAACAGATTGTGTGCCTGTATGGATACAAAAAGGCTTTCAAGGCATCTTCAAGCCCATATTATGGCAGCAGCGTTACCATAATTTTGTAGAAATCGGTTGCAATTTGGAAGGCAGAAATTCATACTCACCGTGAACTATACTTTGTTTTACCAGTTTTGCGCAAAAACGCGTATAACTATAATCTTAAAAACAAATTTAAAGAGGGAGGAAT